>CANRNL010000006.1 GCA_947631965.1 uncultured Clostridia bacterium | reverse complement strand
GATTATGTTAATGCCTTCATCATTGATGGCGAACTTTTTTAGGAGATTTTGTAACACATCATTGACAAACCTACAATCCGCAAGATTTAAGACCGCAATTTTTCAGTTCGGATGCGGCGAACAAATCCGCAGAGCTTATATCAAAGCCGAGCAGGTCTATGTCAAGCTTGATTTTATTAACAAGCGTGTCCCGCCCAAGCCGCAGACGGTTGCTTTGCAAATCCGCAAACACATCATATATCGAGGTGTCGTACTCGCCGCGCCCGCCGAATATTCCGAGCAGCAAGCCCGTTTCGTCAAACACGCGCTCCGACAACTCCTCCGCCGCGGCGCTTTCGGCGTTTTCGATATAAATATCTATTCTTTTAAATTCCCGATAGAGCGAATCAATCAAAAATTCCACACGCCTGTCCGCGTCAAAGCCGCGTATGCCGAGCGCGGAGCCTGTGCCGAGCGAATATTCCCGCTTGTAATGCTCGATAATGCGGGGCAGAAATCTGTAAAATTCACTCTCGCCGCGCGACGGCGAAACACAGTTGAACGAAAAGCCGTCGAGCGCCGGCTTCAGCGGATTTTCCACCACCACGTTTTTAATATGCTCGGATATGAACACGCGCTCGGCGCGCTGCAATATTTTGACAAACTTTTTTGGTCGTCTGCGCTTTAGCCTTCCGAGCCTTTCCGCCGACACGCCCAGCTCAACCGCCGTCACTTCAAAACCGCACGGATGGGTCAGCCTTTTAACTCTCATTCTCGCAAAAAAACGTCTTTTTCTTTGGCACCCGCAAATAATGCCTATTTTCAAAAGATTGCCTCCGTCGAGACAGCTTCCGCTATCTCGTTTTTAAATATTCAACCGCCGCGTTTAGCTGAACGTCTCCGTCGCCGCCCGCATAGCGGTAGTAATCGTCGTCGGACATTTCAACCGCCAAATCCGGCTCTATGCCTATTCCGTTCAGACATACGCCGCTCGGCGTAAAGTAACGCGCGGTGGTCAGCTTCAAAAGCCCGTCGTCCAGCATTAAAACCTCCTGAACCACGCCCTTGCCGTAGCTCTTTTCGCCGATAACATACGCGCGGTTTGAGTCGTGAAGCGCGCTCGTGAAAATTTCACTCGCGCTCGCCGAACCGCCGTTTATCAAAATTACCGTCGGAATATCTATGCAGTCCCCGTCAGCGCGATAAAATCTTTGTCTGCCGTTTTTATCCTCGGTATAGGTTATCACGCCGTCGTTCATAAACATATCCGCCATTTCGATGGCAACATCCATATATCCGCCCGGATTACCGCGCAAATCTATTATGAGAGATTTCGCCCCCTGTTCACGCAGTCTTTCAAGCTCGCTTGTAAACTGATTCAGCATATCCTGAGTAAACTGCGAAACCACAATATATCCGATGCCATCTTCAAGCATTTTTCCTTCCGCAACCTCTATGGTTATATCGGCGCGAGTCAGCTCGATTTCCTCGGTGGCTCCGCTGTCCGCCTTAAGCACGCTTATCCTGACCGAAGTGCCCGCTTCGCCCTTCATCCTGTTCGCCGCGTCCGTCAAATCGTCGCCGCTGAGCGGCTCGCCGTCCACCGTGAGGAGCTTGTCGCCGGTCGTAATATGAGCCTCATATGCCGGACTTCCCGCCAGCGGAGCTATTACGGTAACAAGTCCGTCGTCGCCGCGCGTGATGTAAAGCCCGACTCCGGTATAATTTCCGCTGACGTCGTCCATAAATTCATCAGCTTCAAGGTCGGTCATATACTCGGAATAATCGTCGTGCAGGCTGTCTGTCATACCCTTTATCGCCTCGTCGGTCAGCGCGTCTTTGTCAACGTCCTCGTAAAAGCTCCCGCTTATAAAGTAGAGCGCCTTGTTGAATCTCGACAGTTCCTCTCCGCTTCCGTTCATACGGGCGATAATAACGTCCTGCAGGCCGCCCGCCCCGAAAGGATTTACAAACGAGGCGGTAAGTACCGACGACGCAACGACCGCGATAATTATTACAATTACAAATGTAGACTTTTTTATTTTCATAATATCACCGTTTAAAAATGCTTTTAAAAAATCGAGAACGGAATAGCTTTATTCCGTTCTACTATTGTATTCTGAATTTGCCTTAATAATTCTTTAAAAATATTGAAGCGGGTTTGTGGGCGAGCCGTTTATAAGCACCTCAAAGTGCAGGTGCGCGCCGGTCGACATACCGGTGCTTCCGACTCTGCCGATAACCTGTCCCTTGCTCACGGTCTGACCGTTGGACACCGCGATAGAGCTCATATGTCCGTAAAGCGTTGCTTTTCCGTTGCCGTGGTCAATGCTCACGCAGTTGCCGTAACCGCCGTTCCAGCCCGCGATAACAACTCTTCCGCCGGCGGCCGCGTAAATGGTCGTTCCGGTCGGCGCGGGAATATCCGAGCCCGAGTGGAACTTGCGCGTTCCCAAAATCGGGTGTACTCTCCAGCCGTAGGACGAGCTGGTAGCCGAGTATCCCGGAAGCGGCCAGGTAAACTCGCCGTTGCCTATTACGACATTCGCTCCCGTACTCCTTGAAAGCGTGCCTTGAAGCTGACTTTTAAGCGCGTTCTCCGCCGCCTCTTTTTCGGCGTATGCCTTTTTGTACGCCTCTATATCCTGCTCAAGCTCGCTTATGTAATTCTCGCTTTCCTGCCTCTTTTGCTCAAGCGCGGCATTTTGTTCTTTAAGGTCGGCCTGTGCCTGCTCCTGCTCATTTTTGAGGGTTTCTATATGATTTTTACTTTCCTCGATTTTATTTTTCTCGTCTGTCATCTTGTCAAACAGCTTTTTATCATATGCCGAAATTTCTTTGGCAATTTCAAGCCTATCCACAAAGTCCGTCAGGCTCTCGGAGGACAGCAATATCATCAAATAGTTGACGGTTCCGCTCTCGCACATAGTGCGAAAACGTGATTTAAAATCGCTGTACTGCTGCTCGGCGCGCGTTGTCGCCTCATCGAGCTTTACCTCCTCTTCAGCGAGCTTTTGAGTGTTTTCGTTTATCTTATTTCCAAGCTCGTCTATTTTGGTCTCTAAGCCGGAAATCTCGTTGTCAAGCTCGCGCTTTTGACTGAGCGTCTTTTCTTTTTTAGCGTTCGCATCGTCTATCTGATTTTGTATCTCCTTTTTTTCCTCCTTCGCCGCATCAAGCTGCTCCTGAATCGTCGCCGCCGACACATACTTCGGAGCGACAAGATAATAAATCAGTGTACCGGCGATAGAGAAAAGAAATATTATCGCGATAGCTATGGATACCGCTTTAACGGTTCTTCTGCTCATAAAATCCATCTTCTTTCCGATTTTCAAAATATACTTATCAGTCTTTGTGCTGTCTTGTATTCTTTTCGTTCAGGTAACGGTGTATTGAAATAAAGCTTCCTATCGCACCGATACCCGCTCCGAGCGCCGCAAGGCTTATCGCCACCGACGCCGAGACTTTGCCTATGGGCAGCATCGAAAGCTCGCCCAAGAAGTCGTTTATTCCGGGAGCCGCCGCGCTGTAACTCCAGAGGACAAGCGCGGACGCGACTATCGCGCCGATAATTCCTATCAGCACGCCCTCAACTATGAACGGCCAGCGTATGAACCAGTCGGTCGCGCCGACAAACTTCATAATGTTTATTTCCTTACGTCTTGCGTAAAGTCCAAGCCTTATTGTGTTTGAAATAATCATAACCGAAATTATAACGAACAGTGCCACAAGCCAGAAGCTCACGTTTCGCACTATATCCGTGAGGTCGAGTACCTTTTTAAACAGTTCCTCCTGCTCAACGACCTTTTCAACTCCCACTATTTTAGCGGCTTCGCTTACGATTTGGTCAACCGTGTTTTGGTCGAGGCTGTCTATGGAGAGTATGTAGGAATCGCTGAGCGGATTGTCCTCCTCCAGCGCCTCTATTACCTCGGATTCGTCCTTATAGTCAACACGCGCCTTTTCGAAACGCTCTTCCTTGGAGAACAGACGCACCTCGGTAACGTGTTCGATACCTTCAAGCTGTTTGCCGATTATACGCACGTTGTCGCGGTCCAATTCCTGATTTACATATACGTTGATGCGGCACTGGTCCTCAATCTGAAGCGCGAGTGAGTTTATATTCATAATTCCCGCGATAAAAATTCCGAAAACCACGAGCGTCGCGGTAACCGTAAACACCGAAATAACGCTCATAAGGCTGTTTGCTTTCAGTCCCGCGAAGCCCTGCGCTATGTAATATCTGCCGTTTCTAATTTTCATAGCCGTACGCCCCCTCTTCCTCGTCGCGCACAAGCCGTCCGTCCTCGATGGCGAGAACGCGCTTTTTCATACTGTCGACGAACTCCTTCGCGTGAGTTGCGACGAGCATTGTCGCGCCGCGGTGGTTTATATCGACCAAAAGCTGCATAATTTCGGCGGCGGTTTCGGGGTCAAGATTGCCGGTAGGCTCATCCGCGACTATAATCGGCGGATTGTTCACCATAGCGCGGGCAAGCGACACTCGCTGCTGCTCGCCGCCCGACAGCTGACCCGGATAGCTTTTCGCCTTATGCGACAATCCGACAAGGCTCAGCATATTCGGAACCTGCCGCCTTATCTCGCGCTTTGACGCGCCGACTATCTGCATGGCGAACGCAACGTTCTCATACACTGTCTTTTTGGGCAGCAGACGATAATCCTGGAACACCATTCCTATCGACCGGCGCAGATACGGCACATCCTTGTTTTTAAGCGTTTTCATATCGAATTTGTCAACGTGAATTTCGCCGGAGGTCTGAACCTCCTCGTGGATAATCAGCTTGGTGAGGGTGGATTTTCCCGCTCCCGACTGACCCACAAGGAACACGAACTCGCCCTTGTCTATATGAAATGTCACGTCGTTAAGAGCGCGGACGCCGTTATCCTCATAAATTTTGCTGACGTTTTTAAAATCTATCATATTATGCTTCCTTTCTTTCTTCGGCAACGGTTATTGCAGAGAAATAAGCCCGACCGTCACAGCCTCTCGGTATTGTTGGTCAGATATTTGTTGACCATCATCGCCACCTTGAATGTAACCGCGTCGTCAAACTCGCGCAAATCAAGACCGGTAAGCTTCTTTATCTTATCAAGCCTGTAAACCAGCGTGTTTCTGTGAACAAACAGCTTTCGCGCGGTTTCGGACAGGTTAAGACTGTTCTCAAAGAATTTCTGTATCGTATAGATAGTCTCGCTGTCGAGTATGTTTATCGACTCTTTCTTAAACACCTCTTTTAAGAACAGTTCGCACAGCGTGGTCGGAAGCTGATATATAATTCTGCCTATTCCGAGGTTGCTGTAACTTACAATATCGTTTTCGGTGTCAAACACCTTGCCCACCTCAAGAGCGGTCCTCGCCTCGCGGTAAGCGGTTGAAAGCTCGGTGATGTCCGACTTCACGGTTGAGATTCCTATCGAGAATTTCAGCAGGCTCTCACTCGTAAGAGTGTCCATCATAAGACGCGCCAGCTTGGTGGTTTCCTCTTCGTCGGGGTCGCTGTCAAACGATTTTACCACAGCCACGTCGCTGTCGCCTATCACAACCACAAAATCGCGCTCACTGTCGGGGAAAATGCCTCCGAGTATCTCGGCAACCACGTTTTCGGTTTCGCCCTCGGTGCGCACAATGAATACCACACGCGGAGCCGCGTCAAGGCGCAGCTCTCTTCCGCGATAGGTTATGTCGCCCGAAAGAATGTTGTCGAGCATAATGTTTTTAACAAAGCTGTTGCGGTCGTATTTCTCATCATAATACTGCTTTACGGTAGCGAAATGCATACAAAAGAATGAGCAGTAGCTTCGCGCCTGCTCGTCCTCGCCTTCGCAAAATACCACATATCCGCCGCGTCCCTGTTCCGCCGCTCTTTTATATGAGTAGCCGTGTCTCGTGCGCACCTCACCCGTCGCATCCGAAACAACGCTTCGGTCGGGTACGCCGGTTCCGATATATTTTTCGTCGGAGCAGGAGACAACAACGCCTCCGTCATCCACAACGCAGATATTTCTGTCTAGATCGCCTTTGAGCGAATTTATAGCATTTTGAAACAGTCGGTTTGGCATAACACACCTCCAAAAAAATTCAATTTTAACCTATACTGCGTTTATTATAGCATTTTTCCCGCAAAATTGCAACCATTTTGTGCAATATGAGCAAAACGTTAACAATAAATTAACATTTTTGCAATATTTTTAATATCGTCGCAAGTTTCCCGTAAAAGCGTAGACGCCCGCTTGAGGGCGGCGAAGCATAAAGGGGAACTTGCGACAAGGTTGTAGAGCGCCGTCCCGTACAACATAATCCCACCCGCGTGTAAAGTGAAAAACATTACCTCACTTGAATTTTGAGCATAAAAATGCCCGACAAAGAATGAGTCCTTATCGGGATATTTGTTTGAATATATAATATTTTATTTTATAAAACTCCGTGATAAACGGGAAATTGCTTTATCAGAAAGTAAACGGTACAGCAATGTTAAGCACAAAAGCCAATGCAACGCCTATCACTATCATAATCACAGTGCTTATCACAGATTGACGTTTCATAACGACACACCCGCATAAAAATGTCAATGCTTCCAAAAGAGAGAGGCTGTTAAAATATCCGATTCCATACACAAATGACATATTAAAAAGGACAGCTATTATTCCTGCGGAAAGAAACAGCGATATTCTGCTTTGACCTTTCGCATACCAACAAATAAAGGCAAGCAACGGAGAAACAACGGTAAAACCAACCCAAACCATCGCATAACTTTTTGGGAAAAAACCAGCTATGAATGTTGAGTATAAATAATAGCTAAGAATCATCCCTGCAAAGAACAGGAGTACATTGATTGCCGCTCTTATTGATGATAAACTGTAAATCGAAATACATACAGCAATGAATATCCATATGGCAAACCGTCCCAAAAAATTTGTCACATCCAAATATTGAAGCAAAGTAGGTAAATGATTGACAGGGACAGTATCCAAAAACTTTGAAAGCGCTCCCAATGTAATTCCCAGAAGCGCTATGGCTGCTGTATTTATTATTTGTCTTTTTAGGGAAATTTTCTTTTCTACACATCGTATGTTATTCAAAAAATTCAACATAAATGCACAGTCTCCATTACTTATACAAATTCCGATTTATCTCTGTTTATATTTTTATTATACCAAAACATCTTTTGTTTTTCAAGAGGTGTCCCCTTGAATGTTTCTTTTGGTACTTTTCTTAACATTAAGAAAAGTACATATCCTGCCCGCGTGCAACGCGGGCGTTACAATCGGGACGTCGAGGGCGCCGTCCCCTACAACCAAATTAGCGCGCTTTATTTTAACCGACAAAAATCCGAAGATTTTTGTCGGAGAGTACCCAACGGGGCACAATTCACACTAAATTCGCAAGCATACAGCTTGCTCATTAAGTGTTCATTCGAAGCAAGTTTCCCGTAAAAGCGCAGACGCCCGCTTGCGGGCGGCGAAGCATAAAGGGAAACTTGCGACGACGTCGAGGGCGCCGTCCCGTACAACACAATCCCCGCATAATCCCCGCCCGCGCGGAGCGCGAAAAAAGCAGTTTACCGCTTGACAAATAATGCGGTTCAGACGTATAATAAAAACAAATTTTTGAGGAGTTGATAATATGAAGCATATAGTTGTTTTAATGGACGGCGCGGCGGACACGCCGGTCAGCGAGCTGGGCGGCAAAACTCCGCTCGAAGCCGCAAATAAACCGAATATAGACCGTCTCGCTTCGCTCGGCGAAATGGGTATGGTCAAAACCGTTCCCGACAATCTTCAGCCCGCGAGCGACGTTGCCAACCTTGCCGTGTTCGGCTATGACCCGCAGAAATACTACACCGGACGCTCACCGCTTGAAGCCGTTTCAATGGGCGTGGAGCTTTTGCCGACCGACACCGCGTTCCGCACCAACCTCGTGACCCTTTCGGACGAGCCGAATTACGCGGACAAAACCATGATAGATTACGGCGCTGACGAAATTCCGACCGATGAGGCGCATATACTTATAGACGCGGTAAACAAGGCGCTCAAAACAGATGAATACGAATTTTTCGGAGGCACAAGCTACCGTCATTTGCTCGTATGGCACAACAAAGACGGAAAATTCAAGTTTACTCCGCCGCACGACATATCCGACAAAAAAATAACCGACTACCTGCCCGACAACAAGACGCTGCTCTCTCTTATGGAGCGAAGCTATGACGTTTTGAAGGACCACCCGCTCAACCTCGACCGCGTAAAGCGCGGACTCCGTCCCGCAAACTCTATCTGGATTTGGGGCGACGGAAAGCGTCCGATGCTCGACAGCTACGCTTCAAAGTTCAATTTAAAAGGCGCGGTAATATCGGCGGTAGACCTCATAAAGGGAATAGGAAAGTGCGCGGGTCTTGACATTATCAACGTCGAGGGCGCGACGGGCAACATAAACACCAACTTCGGAGGCAAGGGCGAAGCGGCGGTTAAGGCTCTGCGCGGAGGCGCGGACTTTATATACGTCCACCTCGAAGCTCCCGACGAAGCGGGACACCGCCACGAGATTGACAATAAGGTTCGTTCGATAGAGCTTATCGACGAGAAAATTGTCGCTCCGATAATAAAAGCTATGGACGAGGACGGAGAAGCTTACAAAATACTCATAATGCCCGACCACCCCACTCCGCTGGCGACAAGGACGCACTCGCGGGAACCTATCCCGTATCTCGTGTTCGACAGCGCGAACGCGGCAGCGGAGCCAAAGCAGACGAGCTATACCGAAGCTAACGCGAAAAAAACAGGTATATTTATTCCGAACGGTTATACAATAATAGAAAAGATTTTATAACCGAATTGAGCCTTCTCCGCTTTGAATTTGAAGCGGCGGACGCTTGATCCAATCGGAGGAAATTATGCCAAAATACCTTAAGACAATATTTATTGCGGCGGGTATTTTGGCATTTTTTATTTTTTTACCCAAGCTGCTGAGCCTCACCGCGCCGTTTCTGCTCGCTTTTTTATTTGCGGCGGCAAGCCAGCATCTCGTTCGCCGGCTGGAACGCAAATTAAAAATAAACCGCGGCGTGTGGGCTGCGGTACTGATTGGTTTTGTCATCATTATCTTTGGAGGCGGCATAGCCTTATTCGTACTTGAGGCGTTCAAACAGATAAAGAGCCTCGTTTTGTCGCTTCCTTCGCTGATAGATACGCTCAGAGGCACGCTCGACTCTCTCGCCGCAAAATACGGCGAGCTGCTTGCGCGCGTTTTCCCCGAACTGTCGGATTATTCAAACGGATTCTCGGCGCGGATATGGAACTATATCCAGCAGACCGTCGCGCCCGTGACCGACGGCGCGCTGAACGCGGCAAAGAGCCTTGCGTTTTCTCTGCCGAGCGTAATACTGTTTATCGCGGTATTTTTAATTTCCGCCTTCTTTATGACAAAGGACTACCGACTGATAATAAATTTTTTGAAAGAAACCTTGCCCGACGCGGCGGTAGAAAAGCTGTCCTACCTCAAAGCCACGGTTTTTGACACATTTTTCAGCTATATAAAGGCGCAGTGCATACTTATGTGCGTTACATTTGCGATGGTATCGGTGTATCTTTGGATATTGGGAGTTTCATACCCTATTCTGATAGGCGCCGCCGTGGGAATAGTGGACGCTCTGCCGTTTTTCGGCGCGGGTACGGCTCTGCTGCCGTGGGCGGTAACCGAGTTTGCGCTCGGAAGCTATCCTCTTGCGGTTTCGCTCGTCGTACTTTGGCTCGTGTGCTTTCTGACCCGCCAAATCCTGGAGCCGAAAATTTTAAGCGCGCAAATCGGCGTACACCCGCTCCTTACCATATTCAGCGTATATGTCGGAATGAAAATTTTCGGCGTTTTGGGCGTTCTAATAGGACCCATAGCCGCCGTCCTCACGGTAAATCTGTACTCCGCGCGCCGTAACCGCGCGGACGTTACCCGATAAACAAGGCTATGTTTCTTGCCGCGCCGAAAACCAAAAACACCGCTATTATAATATACAAAGCGACCCGCTCCGCCAAATTCGGCAAAAACGGCTCGCCGTTTTTTATATAAAGCACGGAATGGCGGATAAAATACGCAACGAAAAACGGCAGCGTAAAAAACGCCGCCGCGTTGTATCGTACCGCGCCGCGAATGTCCGTATTCATAAGCGACATAACCATACGGGTTATGCCGCAGCCGGGGCAGTAAAGCCCCGTCAGACTGTGAAAAACGCAGGGTATTCCGTATCCCGTTATTGAAACAAACAAAAAATATAAAGCGCCTGCCGCAAAAAGCACAGCGGCTTTTGCGGCAAGCGACGCCGCTCTTTTTTTCATTTTCCGATTTTCCGCACCGATAATCTTTATGCGACCGACTTGTTGATAACGTCCTGAGCGAGAGCATAGTAAACTATCGAAAGTCCGAACAGAGCAAGTACAATGTATACAATGCCGGTACTGCCTGACGGCTCGCCGCGGTTCATCTTTATGGTATCAACTCTCTCGCCGAGCTTATACGCCCAGTACCAGCCGTAAATTCCGCAGGTGATAATCGTAAACAGAAGCGCCATACCGCCGGACGTATTTTGGTCGCCCGAAAGCGCGCCCAGTTCGTCGCTGAGAACAACAAACCAGTAAAGCGTATAAATTCCGCAGGTCACGATTGACAAAATTATGCAGACCGCTATGTTCTTTTGCTGAATACCCAATGCTACCAACTCCGTTTAAAATAATTTGTCGTATTTAGACACTTGAATTTTACCACAGCGCGGAGGCATTGTCAATAAAATATGAGCGCCGCATATATTTTACGCGCCTTTTTTGGACTGAAGGCGGAGCCTGTCGGCAATCATAGCTATAAACTCGCTGTTGGTTGGCTTGCCCTTGCTGTTGGCTATGGTGTAACCGAAAAACGAGTTCAGCACCTCGGTATCTCCTCTGTCCCAAGCCACCTCTATCGCGTGGCGTATGGCGCGCTCCACTCGGCTCGGAGTAGTTTTGAACTCCTTTGCAACGTTCGGATAAAGCTCTTTCGTTATGGAGTTGATAACGTCAAGGTCGTCTATGACCATCATTATCGCCCGCCTTAAATACTGATAGCCCTTTATGTGCGCGGGTATTCCTATCTCGTGTATAACGTCGGTCACCATGGTTTCCATATCGGGCTTCATTGCGTCGATAAGCATTTTCCTTGAAATTATTTTGCCCTGCTCCGCGTCGTCGTCCATGAGCATTTTGATTCTCGAAATCAAAGACTGCGGGTCTATCGGCTTTACCATATAATAAATCGCGCCCTGTTCCATACAGCTTTTAGCCATCTTTTCGCCGACCACGGGCGAGGTCATAATTACCATCGGTCTTTCACTGCGCCGATTTAAGCTCTCCAAAACGCCTATTCCGTCCAGCTTCGGAAGCACCACATCCGCAATAAGCACGTCGGGCTTTAACGTGTCGATTTTGGTAAGCACCTCCTTGCCGTCGTAAGCCGAGCCCACAACATAAATGTCCTCATCCCGCGACAGTGCGTTCCTCATATTGTTTTGATACTCCCTGTCCATATCCGCCAACAAAACCTTGATTTTCTCCATAAATTTACGCTCCTTTGTTTACAAATTATATGTTTTTATCGTCAATTTTCAATTATTTTAAATTGACAACTCAAATTATACATCATACTGGATATTTTTGTCAACCCATTTTTTACCATTTTATAAAACAAAATGTTAATTAAACTCTTAAAAAAGCCGCTGTTATCGAAAAAACCGAGTTTCATAATTTTTTTATAAAAAATTATGAGCATAGCCTCAACCAATCCGATATATTGCAAAATTATGTCGAATTTTATCAAAAATTTATCCTTTCGGACAAATCCGAGAAATCCGAAAAAATAACGGCGCGTAAAATTACGCGCCGCCTTTTTAATTTGTTTCGCCGAGCATTGTTTCGGCAAATATACCGTAGCCCTTTGAGGGGTCGTTCACAAATACATGAGTTACCGCGCCGACCAGCTTATTATTTTGAATTATCGGACTGCCGCTCATTCCCTGAACGATACCGCCCGTTTTTTGAATAAGCGCGGGGTCGGTCACTTTAATCGTCATCGCCTTTGAATCTCGTGCAGACGGGTTTTTGTCGGTTATTTCTATTTTGAATTTTTCCACGCTGTCGCCCTCCACATTGGAGAGGATATACGCTTCGCCCTCTGTCACCTCGTCGATGTCAGCCGTTTCCATAACCTCTGTTTCCGGAATCTCGCCGACGGTTCCGTAAATGCCGAGCAAACCGTTTTCGCGCACCGTGCCCGCCGAGCCGCCGCTTTCGGTGAAAACGCCTTTAAGCTCGCCGGGTTTACCTTTTTCGCCGCGCACTACCGACACAACGGTGGACTTATAGATATTCCCGTCGTCAATCTCCGCAAACGAGTTGCAGTCGGCGTCGATTATTCCGTGACCGAGCGCGCCGAAGGCGGAGGTTTCGGGGTCTATATAGGTAAGCGTACCTATTCCCGAAAGCGCATCCTTGACCCATACTCCCATTTTATACTCTCCGCCGTCGTCAAGCACCGGAGAAATTTCAAAAGTTTTCTCCTCGCCGTCACGCACGGCTGTCACAGACATCTCCGCGCCGCCGTTCTCATTCACAATACGGCTTATGTCGCCGACCGAGGACACCTCGCGCCCGTTGAGGTTTTTTATAACGTCGCCCGCCTTTACACCCGCGCGGGCTGCCGGAAAACAGCTTTTTCCTTCGGAAGAAACCGCGCCCGTTCCGACGACAAGGCAGCCGCTCAAATCAAGCGTAACGCCTATCGCGTTTCCGCAGGGAATAACCGCCTTAGCCGCCGCCTGCTGCGCACACAAAAGGACGAGCAAAGCCGCCGCCAACGCGGTTTTTTTCAAAAAACCGAGCTTCACAAAATCCCTCCGTTTCGTATCAACGCACAAAGGTTGAACCAACGTTCAACCTTTGCGTGTTGATTTTTAAATTTTTTGCGTGTTTTAATTTAAGTCCTTATTTATTTTCTGCCGATTAAAAAATTTTATAGTGACAATATATAACTGAAATTCAAATTAAAATTTTAAAAACAATCTTCCAAACCTATTTTTTCTTAAAAACCCAAAGTTTGCTGAATATGTAATTTATAATCACTTCGAGCGCGGTGGAACAGATATTCGCTATGCTCTCGACCGACAAAAAGCCGAAAAGCGGTCCGGACATTACCGCGTTCAAAATTTTAACCAGCACCCACATAGCGCCGAGCGCAATCACAAGCGAGAAAATTCGAGCCGCGAAGAACGAAGCGGCTTCTCTTATCACAAGCGTGGGCTTCCAGGATTTGCTTTGAAACACCCACAGCTTATTTACCACATACGCGAACAGCACCGCTATAATCCACGACAGCGTTTTGCTTATCATATACGCCCCGCTGCCGAGCAGACGGTTAAAAATCTCAAACGAGATTACCGAAACCACGAAAGTCAGCACGCCGAAGAAAACATACATTATCAGCTCGCGGTACTTTTCAAACATTTTTTTGATTTTTCCCATTGTACGGTTAACTCCTTTTTGCCGCCGTCACGGTATTTTTCATAAGCATTGAAATAGTCATCGGACCTACTCCGCCCGGCACCGGAGTTATGGCTCCCGCCACCTTTGAAACCTCGTCAAAGTCCACGTCGCCGACCAGCTTGCCGTCTTCCAGACGGTTCATACCGACGTCTATAACGACCGCGCCTTCTTTCACCATATCGCGCTTTATAAAGTGCGGAACGCCGACCGCCGCGACCAAAATATCCGCCTTTTTTGTTATCTCGGCGAGGTTTTGGGTCTTGGAGTGGCATATCGTGGGCGTGCCGTTGCTGTGCAAAAGAAGCATAGCCATAGGCTTGCCGACTATATTGCTCCTGCCGACCACAACGCAGTTTTTGCCGGCAATCTCAATACCGCTCTCGTGTATCAGTTCCATAATTCCCGCGGGGGTGCAGGGCACGAAGTCGTAGTCGCCTATCATAATTTTTCCGACGCTCACGGGGTGGAACGCGTCCACGTCTTTATTCGGGTTTATGCGGTTTATGACCTGTTTTTCGTCAAGGTGCTTCGGCAGAGGAAGCTGAACCAGTATTCCGTGGATTTTATCGTCGGCATTAAGCTCGTCAACAAGCGCGAGCAGAGTATCCATATCGGTGTCGGCGGGGAGAGTATACTTTTTTGAGTACATACCAAGCTCCTCGCAAGCCTTTTCCTTTCGTCCGACATATATTTTAGAAGCGGGGTCGTCGCCCACGAGAACTACCGCCAGTCCCGGAGTTTTTCCCGCCGCCTTTAGAGCGTCGACCTCCGGCTTGAGCTGTGCCCTTACTCTTGCGGATACTTCCTTTCCGCTTAGAATTTTTGCCATTTTTTATGCCTCCTTTTAAATTTTGCGTATTCTTTCTCGGTCTGACAAGGCAATGCCTGTCAAAGCCTATTAAATCCTCGCGTCCGACTCTTTTTAAAGCCTCGGTTACGAGGTCATAATTTTTTGGGTCTTTATATTGCAAAAGCGCGCGCTGCATCTGTTTTTCGTGATAACCGCGCGGCACATACACCTTTTTCATGGTGCGCGGGTCTATGCCCGTGTAGTACATACAGGTCGCAAGACTGCCCGGCGTGGGGTAAAAATCCTGCACCTGTTCGGGGTAGTGGTTTATGTCGCGCAGATACTCGGCAAGATACACCGCGTCTTTGAGGGTGCTTCCGGGGTGCGACGACATAAGATAAGGCACTATATACTGGTCTTTGCCGAGCTTTTTATTTATCTCGGCGTACTTTTTTACAAATTTATCGTAAACTTTCTTTTCGGGCTTACCCATATATTTAAGCACATTTCCCGAAACGTGTTCGGGCGCGACCTTGAGCTGTCCGCTTATGTGGTGCATACAAAGCTCCCTGAAAAACTCGTCGTTTTTGTCATATATGAGATAGTCGTATCTGATGCCCGAACGCACAAACACCTTTTTAACGCCCTTTACTTTTCTCAGTCGGCGCAAAAGCGTCAAATAGTCGCTGTGGTCTATCTCCAGATTTTTGCACGGAGTGGGAAAAAGGCACTGACGATTTTTGCATACGCCGTGCTTTAGCTGACCCTTGCAGGATGGCTGCCTGAAATTCGCGGTAGGTCCTCCGACGTCGTGAATATATCCCTTAAAATCAGGGCGTTCGGTGAGCAATTTCACTTCGCGCTCAAGAGATTCGTGGCTCCTTGCCGTTACGGTACGCCCCTGGTGAAAGGTTATCGCGCAAAAGGTACACGCTCCGAAACAGCCGCGGCAGGAGGTCACGCTAAACTCGACCTCTCGTATCGCGGGTATGCCGCCGAGAGGCTCGTAAATCGGGTGATACGTCCGCATATACGGCAGTTCGTAAACCGCGTCCATCTCCGCGGTAGTGAGCGGGCGCATAGGCTTATTCTGAATTATGTACTTGTCGCGGTCAAGCTGTGCCAGCGGTTTGCCCCGCACATAGTCCTGTTCCTCATATTGAATTTTCGACGCGAGCGCATATTTCTCGCGGCTTGCCGAAACCTCTTCATAAGACGGCAGGACAACGCATCCGTCGGGAGCATCGTTGCTCAAATACGCGGTTCCGTCCACGTCGGTTATATCCGAGGCGTGAACGCCCAATTTCAAGCGCTCGGCTATTTCGGCGGTTTGAATCTCTCCCATACCGAAGGTGAGCAGGTCTGCTCCGCTGTCAATCAAAATGCCGCGCCGCACCTTGTCGCTCCAGTAATCATAGTGTGCGAACCGCCGCAGGCTTGCCTCTATTCCGCCTATTATTATCGAAATATCGCCGTATGCCTCGCGTATTCGGTTGCAGTATACTATCGTGGCGCGGTCGGGCCTGTGTCCCGCCTTTCCGTCCGGAGAATACATATCGTCGTTGCGCTTCTTGCGGCTTACCGTGTAGTTGTTCACCATCGAGTCGATATTGCCCGCCGAGACGAAAAACGCGAGCTTCGGTCTGCCGAGCCGCTTAAAATCCTCGCAGGAGTACCAATCCGGCTGTGCGATAATTCCGACTGTAAAGCCGAGGCTCTCCAGCACCCGCGAAATGACTGCGTGGGCGAAGCCGGAGTGGTCGACGTACGCGTCGCCGGTTACTACCACAAAGTCGAGCGCGTCAATATTCATCTGCTCCATATCCCGCCTTGAAATCGGCAAAAATCCTTCAGCGCACATTACTTACGATTTGCGAGCCTGCTCAAGCGCTCTCGCAAGCTGGTCGGGGCAGGATGTACCGCGTCCGCGGCAATCGGTGTTTTTAAGTCTTTTTATCACATCATCAACCTTCATACCCTCTACCAGCCTTGCTATTCCCTGCGTGTTGCCCGCACAGCCGCCCACAAACTCAACGTCGTGCAGGGTATCTCCGTCAATGGCAAAGTTTATCTTCATTGAACATACGCCCTGTGTTTTGTAACTGTAATTTTCCATAGTAAATACCTCCTGTATTTAAATTAAATTATTCGACAAATTTAAATTCATTAACGTCAAAAAGCCCTCTGTCGGTTAGCCTTAGCTCAGGAATCACGGGCAGAGACAAAAACGCAAGGCACATAAACGGGTCAACTCCGTCGGCTATGCCGAGCTTGTCCGCCGCAAGACGCAGTTCGCCGTGCTTCTCCTTGACCTCCGCCGCGGGCTTGTCCGACATAAGTCCCGCTATGGGAAGCGGCAAATAGGTTATCTCTCCGCCGGCACATACCGCAATTCCTCCGATACGTCCGAGCGCCGAAACAGCCGCCGCCATATCCTCGGTGTTATCTCCTATAACGGTTATATTGTGCGAATCGTGACCTATGGTAGACGCAATCGCGCCTCCCTTTATCCCATATCCGCTGACAAATGCCCGTCCTATTCTGCCGGTATTTTTATGCCTCTCTATCACAGCCAGACGGCTAAGGCCGTCCGCCGAGTTTTTAAACGTCTTTTTCGTAACGATAGACCCCGCCGAAACTTCAATCACCGGAGTATTCGCGTCAAAATCCCTGCCGAGCATTTCGGGAGTTATTTTGCCCGTATGAACTGTTTTGAGAACAGACTTCATATGCCTCGGCGCGGACGAGTCAAACAGCGCCACGCCGTCCTTCGCTGCAAGAGCGCCGTGGTAGTAAACCGCTTTTACCTCTCTCGGCACAATATCGTTTGATATAACGAGATTGGCAAAATATCCCGGAGCAATCGCGCCCACCCTGCCGAGCTTCTGACACTCGGCGGCGTTGAGCGTCGCGGCGGTTATCGCGTCTATCGGGTCAAGTCCCAGCTCTGTCGCACGAATAACGCAGTTCGCGGCGCTTATACCGCGCAGAACGTCGCCGTCGTCGGTACAGAACGCCACGCGGCGCAGATTAGCGGGCGTTACGCCGCTTATCAGCTTTTCAATATCCCGCGCGAGAGTTCCCTCCCGCATCAGCACATACATTCCGTTTGAAATCTTCTCAATCATTTCTTCCGCGCTCGTACACTCGTGGTCTGTGCGTATCCCGCTCGCGACATATGCGCAAAGCTCCCGCCCGCTGACCGACGGAGCGTGTCCGTCCGTAAGCTCCGCCGACGCAACCTTTCTCAAAACCTCTTTGTCGCCCGCAATCACGGCGGGATAATTCATCATTTCGGCAAGTCCGTGAAACGGATATTCCCTCATAAACTTTTCGGTGTCGGCGGCGGTAAAGACAGCTCCGGCGTCTTCAAAATCCGCCGCGGGTACGCAGGACGGAAGCATAAACCTAATATCCATAGGCAGATTACGCGCGCAGTCCATCATAAATTTAATTCCGTCAATACCGCATACGTTGGCAATCTCGTGCGGGTCACATACAATTCCCGTCACGCCGAGAGGCACAGCAGCACGCGCGTACTCCGACGGAGTTATCATTGACGACTCTATATGTATGTGCGCGTCAATGAAACCGGGCATAATATATCCGCCGCCTACGTCTATCTCACACTTACCGTTGTACTCGCCGATACCCGCTATCCTGTCGCCGAACACGGCAACGTCTCCGCGGATTATGCGTCTGCCGAACACATCAACTATATTTGCGTCTTTAAAGACAATGTCCGCCTGCTCGCGTCCCGCCGCTACCGAAATAATATCTCTTGTTTTGCTCAATTCAACACACCGCCCGACAAATTTACCAAAATTTAAATTTTGTATACTTAATATTTTTAAGTAGAATATATTTAATTATACCAATAGTCGCGCAAAATATCAATATCGCTTTATTAAATTTATGTAACAACGACTTATTTTTATTGACAAGTGTTGCGGTTACGCATTAAAATGTATAGTGAAGATTATATGCTTATACAAAATGGGAGGGTGTATGAAAAAATGTCTGAAAATGCGTTGAGAGTTATCGGGCTGACGCGCAAATACCGCAGAAACTCAGGTATATTTGACGTGACGTTTGACGTTGAATGCGGCGAAATAGTCGGCATTTTCGGAGAAAGTCTGTCGGGCAAAACCACCCTTTTGCGTATAATCGCCGGTCTGTGCGAAGCGGACAGCGGGCAGGCGAGCGTTATGGGATATGACGCTCGGCGCGAGCATGTCGCTGCCGTTTCAAAACTCGGAACGGTCATCGAGGAACCGACTTTTTACGAATATATGACGGCTCGGCAAAATATGAACGTGATAGCAAGAATTTGCCGCGATGTGGACGAGTACAGAATTGACGAGGTTTTGGAAAATATGGGACTGAGCCTTTGCGCGGATGATAAAGTCTGCGACTTTTCGCCCGCTATGCGTATGAAGCTCGCAATAGGGCTTGCGTTTCTTACAAACCCCCGAATAGTCCTGCTCGACGAACCTTTTAAGGCGCTTTCGGACACCGACCGCGAAATTCTTAAACATACAGTGCTGGAAATGAACGAGGAATTTGGCACAACGTTTCTCATAACTTCACGCGAGCTGACCGATTTTGACGGTTTGTGCGACAAGGTGGGAGTTATGGAGAAAGGGCGCATTACCGCGTTCGACATCCCCGAAAATATCACCGAAATGGAACTGCGGGAAGGCGAGCGTCTTTTCGAGGAGTCAATAGGTATCAGGATGTCGGGCGGTACAGAGGAGGACGAGGCGGACGAATGAAGGTTTTAATGGGTAATTTTAAAAACGAGCTTCAAAAATTGTTTATGCACCCAAAGTATCTGCTCTTCTTATTTCTCGAACTGCTCATCTGCTTATTGAGTATGCTTGTAAATATCGCCGTCATCAAGATTACATACGGCGATGCGGCGGAGGCCGCCGCGGGTATTCCGGTAAATATGCTCTACACCGCTTCGCTTATGTTTGTTCCCGCGGTGGTGTTTATCGCGGCGGGAGATTTGTTTTCGGGCGAGCTGTACGACTATTCGCTTCAGGTTTTGTTCGTCCGCCCCATAAGCAGAATGAAAATTTATGTTTCAAAGATAATGGCGCTTTTGGTAATAACGGCGGTATTTCTCGCGGGAATGTTCGTCTCGTCGATTATTATGGAATTCGCGGTTATTCATACCGTTGAAAACAGTTTAAGCGTCGCCCTGTATTATGCGCTGAATTTTATACCGCTTATCACCGTTGTGATGTTCGCGTCGTTTGTGAACCAGTTTTCGAGCAGCGCGGGAATGTCGATTTTTCTGTGCGCCGTGATATTTTTGGGCATATACGCGCTTCAGGTATTCGTGCCGATTGCCGAAAATTTTGTCTTTACAAAATATCTGGTGTGGCATATACTCTGGGCGGAGCAGTCGCCGGTCATAAAGCTGGTTCAAACGGGTATAATTACGGCGGCATACGACATTATGTTCTTTATGATTGGATATTTTAAATTTAAAACGCTGGAGATTTAACAGCGTAAATTGGAGGTTATCTTATGATTGAAAATTCCGAAAAATTGCTTGAACTCCTTGAAAAGGACGGCGAAATCTCACTTGAAACCGCCGCGGCAATGCTGGGCGCCACAGCCGCCGAAGTTGCCGAAACCATTGACGAGCTTAAAAAGCAGCAGATTATAGTCGGAAAGAGCGCGATTATAAACTGGGAGCGCACTCAGTGGGAGAACGTGAACGCAATCATCGAGCTTAAAGTTACCCCGCACCGCAATTTGGGCTTTGACAGAATTGCCGAGCGCATCTATCAGTATCCGCAGGTCAAGTCGCTGTACCTGATGAGCGGCGGTTACGACCTCGCGCTTGTGGTTGAGGGAAAGACTATGAAAGAAATCGCTTTCTTTGTGGCAGACCACCTTGCGTCAATGGAGGCGGTCATAAGCACGGCTACGCATTTTGTGCTTAAAAAGTACAAGGAGCGCGGAGTTATGTTTAAATCCGAAAATAAGGACGACAGGGAGGTAATCACAATATGACGAAACCTCCTAAGGAATATATAAACGACGTGGTTTCGGGCATAAAGCCTTCGGGCATACGCCGATACTTCGGAATTGCGTCCGAAATGAAAGACGCGGTTTCGCTCGGCGTGGGAGAGCCTGACTTTGTGACCCCGTGGCATATCCGCGACGAAGGTATATACACGCTCGAAAAGGGATACACGCACTATACCGCCAACGCGGGACTCAAAGAGCTTCGCATTGAGATTGCAAACTATATGCGCCGCCGCTTCAATCTTGAGTACGACGGACTAAGCCAGGTGCTTGTTACGGTCGGCGGCAGCGAAGCGATAGACCTCTTTTTGCGCACCGTTTTGGAAAAGGGCGACGAGGTGCTGATACCGGAGCCGAGCTTTGTGTGCTATGCCCCGCTCACGAGTTTGGCGGGCGGTACGCCGGTGCCGATAGTGCTTAAAGAGGAAAATAATTTCAGGCTGAAAGCGGACGAGCTTCGCGCCGCGATAACGCCGAATACAAAGGTTTTGGTTCTGCCGTTTCCGAACAACCCGACCGGCGCGATTATGGAGAAGTCAGACCTTGAGGAAATCGCGGAGGTAATACGCGACAAGGATATTTTTGTGCTTTCGGACGAGATTTACGCCGAGCTTACATACGGCGAAAGCCGCCATATTTCGATAGCCGAAATCGACGGTATGTACGACCAAACCATAATAGTGAGCGGATTTTCAAAGGCGTACGCGATGACCGGCTGGAGGCTCGGTTACGCCTGCGGCTGTCCCGATATTATTAAGGCTATGACCAAGGTGCATCAGTTTGCGATAATGTCCGCGCCCACCACCGCGCAGTACGCGGCGATAGAGGCGCTCCGAAACGGCGACGACGACATTTTGATGATGCGCGAGGAGTACGACGGACGCAGACGTATGATAGTGGACGGCTTTAATAAAATGGGGCTTCACTGCTTCGAGCCGCTCGGCGCGTTCTACTGCTTCCCCAACATAAGCTCAACCGGATTAAACAGCGACGATTTCTGCGAAAAACTACTCTATTCAAAAAAAGTAGCGGTTGTGCCGGGAAATGCCTTCGGAGATAGCGGCGAGGGCTTCATACGATGTTCCTACGCGTATTCGGTAAAGGATATACAGGTTGCACTTGACAGAATAGGTGAGTTTATTGAAGAATTAAAATAATAGTTTTTTGCTTTGTTTGTTTTGCCCGCGTTCCACGCGGGCATTTTTGTTTTTTAAATATTTTTTGCCTTATACGCGGACGGGACGTCGAGGGCGCCGTCCCGTACAAACTCCCAAAAACGGTAAGGTTGAAACCCAATTTTACCGTTTCTGTTTGAGTTTTTGCGTGAGTACACCCACAAAAAAGCAAAAGAGAAGCGTCAAAGTGACGCTTCTCTTTAATTTAATTATGATTTGCAAAAATCACAAAATATCGGTTTAAAATTTATTTGCCTGCCGAAATTCTGTAAAGAACAGTTGCGGTTTCTGCACGGGTAGCGGTGTTCTTCGGGTTGAAGTTGCCTTTCTCGTCGCCCGAAATATAACCTGCCGATTTCATAGCGTGTACCGCGTCCGCCGCATAGTCGGAAATAGCCGAATCATCCGCGAACTCTGCCGCGTCGCCGCCCTCAACATTGGTGCAGCGGGCAATCATAACCGCCATATCCTGTCTTGAAATCGGAGTGCCTACGCCAAAACTGCCGTCGCCCATACCCGAAACAATTCCGAGGCTTGCCGCAATATTTACATACTCTGCATACCAAGCTCCGGGCTGTACGTCCGAGAACGATGCCGCACTGTCGGAAGCCGCCTCAAGACCGAATACGTTAACGAGCATCTTAACGAACTGCTCACGCGTTACCGCATCGTTCGGAGCAAACTTTCCGTCGCCAACGCCGTTAACATAGCCCTTAGAGAACATATAGTCTATTGCCTCCTGAGCCCAGCCGACATTGTCAAGGTCTGTAAATCCGACGCTGCTCGTGCCTTGTGTACCGTTTCCGTTTTCGTCCGTCGTGTTGCCCGACGGCGCAGCCGTGGAAGTGGTGTTGCTCGTTGGTGTTCCCGGCGAATAGGCAACAAATCCGCCTCCGCCGCCTCCGCTCGATACGCTGCTCGAACCTCTGCCGACAACCTTAAATGTATAAGCATATGTTTCCTTAACGGGTCCGTTAGTGCCTTCAAGCTCACCGACAGCGGTCAGCGTAACCGTCTTTGCGCCGATTACGTTAGGACGTTTAACATTACCTTTTGCCGAGATAACCGACGCGTTGCTGGTTATCCAGGAAATCTTCGTGCCGTAAGTTCTGCCGACGGTGGGAAGCTCTATATCAGAGTAAAGAGTTTCGCCGTTGGTAAGACCAAGGTCCATAAGGTCGGTCAAAATCTGCGACTTAACAAGCGAATCCGTGTCACGGTTGTCTATCGACTTAACCGTAAATTCGCGCGTGATAATCATATCCTCATATGTTACGGTAGCCGTGAGAACTACTTCTACGTCTCCTATAACGGAGTCCTTGCGAACAACGCGTCCGATACCACCGATATTAGCTATAACATCGGGATTGCTTGACGTCCATACTATATCGTGTCCTGCCGCCTGAGTGGGAAGTATGATGTCTTCACCCGCTGTCTCGGTCGGAAGAGTTATCCCGTCAAGCGCAGCGTTGATTTTTGCCTTTTCCTTTTCGGGGTCAACAATAGAGTCGTTATAAACTCTTACTTCCGAAACAAGAATGGTTCCGAGAGTACCCTCCGCACTCTGAATCTGGAAGCCTACCTGACCTACATTTCCGTTGAACATATCACTTTGCGCGTTCAACCCCTCGAACATCAAATTACCGTCGATATATACATCATAGGTAAGCGCGTTTCCGTTTATGACAAATTTCCATGTCGTCCACGTATTCATCGGAGGAACCGCGTTATTCTTATTTCTGTTAGACGAAGATGCGCTCGTCGGGTTATACGCCTCATAGTGATTGCAAATACTCGGGAAATCATTATCACTCCAAGCAAAAAGTCTCGGGGAAAGAGTAGATGTGCTTGTCTCGCTTGACTGACTTGCCGCGAACATACCGATTCTGCCGCCGTAAGTAAGCTTAATATCAGCCTCAATCTCGGTATTGCCGCTGTAAGTCTTGTTCAGCTTATATCTTGCAAACACAGCGCTTTTCGAAGTTGTCTGCTCATCGTCGTCATAATTCTTTTGAAGCATAAGGACGTGACCCTTTTCGTCATCATTAACTATTTCGCCCTTATTGTTGCCGCCCGCCGATATAGTCCAGTTAGAGGGGATATTGCTATCGCCAAGCTCCGCATCCGCAAAGTTGCTGCTCTCGGCAAAAATCATATCGCCGCCCTGCTCTATTGTCATATTAGCGGCATAAAGTCCGCTCACGGTCTTTACTATACGAATTGACTTCAAAGAAACATCTTTGCCGCTGATTGCACCGATGGTCATTTCTTCGCACATCGGATTGCCGTTTGCGTCGGTCGCATTTATTGTGATAAATTTATCACTAACGCTGCCGTCCTGAAGCTCACCGTAATCGAGAGCCAAATCAAAGTGATACCAGCCGTCCGACGTAATGTCAAACAGCTTGTGCGCGTTGTCAGTATGAGCTTCAGTCGTGGGTCCGAAGTAAACAGCGCCCTCTTTGTCGTTGTTTATAACCTCGGCAAAAACATTGTCTTTATTAGTATAGGTTGACTCTGCATTTTCAAAATAAACTCTGAAGTTTCTTGCGCCCTTTTCGAGATACAAATCCAGCGAAAAGGTGACTTTGCCCTCCGTAACAGGCTCAGGGAAAACGGTGTATGCGTTTCTGTTTTCAATGTAGAGCGCGTCTTTGCCGTTATACTCAACGTTCGGCGTGATAGCGCCGGGACTGTTGTCATTAGCATTTGCATCGCCCTTAACCCACGCGCTGTAATCAACAGCCGCTACCGAAACATCCGCATCGTCCTCCGAAAGGACGTCAACTTCCTCGCTCTCGTCAACGACCGCTTCATCAACGACAGCTTCGTCAGAGATTTCATCTACCGCTTCCACAACCGTCGTTTCGTCCTCAGACACAGCCGCATCCTCCGCGAAAACGGCGGGTACCGCGCTTGCAAAAATCATTGAAAGCGTCAAACAGCCGGCTAAAAACCTGCATTTTTTTATCATTTCCAAACCTCCGTTCGCTTTTAAAACCTTATTTAATTCTGCCAAAAGCCGAACACATAACGTTCGGCTTTGGCAAAATCAAACCGTTTTATTACTCTTTGATAACGAGTATGTCCACAACCTCATCAATATTCTTGGTATGGATAAATACTTTGCTTTCCGGCTCAATCTCATACTGGTCGCAGAGCGTGAGCTCATCCTTCTCAACATCATACTGATAGATGTTTGCGTTAGTCGTCGGAATAGCCTTCTTGTATTTAAGCTCATCAGTAAATACTACCGGATCATCTTTTTTAGCACCGTCAGTAGCAACCTCACAGTAATCCTTACCGACAACTCTTGAGCTTACAAGTATATAGAAGTCATATACATCAAATATTTCGCCGTATATTTCGTAGAAATCGCTGTTGGGAAGCACCTCACGCACTTGAGAGTCTTCATCAAACTCGAAATAGTAGTTGTAATCATCGTTGCCGTAATCATACAGCACTCTGTAAATACTGATGTAGTCGTTTGAGCCGAGAGTATACTGAACTACATCGCCCCTCTCAACATCAGTAATCAGCGTAGGTATATTTATACCGCCGCCCGTACTGGACATAGTAACATCCTCATCAATCGTGTATGTTACTTCTTTGCCGCCCGAGAAGCCCTTAATCTGAGTAAGAGTTTCTTCGGTATCGGGATTATATGATGTAATAAGTTCATCAACAACAAGAACATTTGCCGTATCGCTCAATGAACTTGCATCGCTGTATGTTATTACCATAGCACCGGCAATACCTCTGTCGATGTCATAGATTTGAACGTTGTACGAGCCATTCTCAAGGCTTTCCATATCGGTTACCTGATAGTCGCTCTCGCGATTTCTGTCAATAAGCGGAACCTTGAAGATAACCGTGCTGTCGTCGATAGCGCAGGTTCCTATAATTCTGTTGCTGAGTCTTGCGCTCTTGTTCTCATAATACTTACCGAAGCCAAGCTCGTCGTACGGATTATAAGACGTAGTGTAGTCGGCAGGTACATAGAGAGTCTTGATAAGACCCGCACTGTTTGTCTCATAAACAATCAGTGTCGGATTTGCAAATGCGTTAGCACGTTCCACAATCTCCGAAGCCTTGTAATTTCTGATTTCGTTGCCGATGTTCGACTTAATCTTGTCAGCGCCGTCAAAAATCTTAACTTCGCCGTCTTTTGTGAACAGCTTCAGTTTAATTTGAGCGTCGTCAAACTCGTCGGAATCCATACTTGCCGCAATAAGGAACGCATAGTTTCCGCCGTTTGCCGCGGTCGATTTTGTGCCGACAATTCTGCCGTCAAAGCTGATTACAAAGTCAAGCGTTGCTCCCGCGGTGATATTTGCAACACAATATTTCGATACATAATACTCACCGTCTCCAACCTTAATCTTCTGAACTTCGCCTGCCGCGGTCTTTTCGGTTTTTATTTCTTTTACCACATCATAAACTTCGTCCTTGGAAACATATCCGCGGATATATCTTCCGTCCTTGCTTACGGTGTATGTGATAACATCGCCCTTTACAAGGTCGTCCGCTTTAACGTCCTGATTGTTCATGGTAAGTCTTGCTCTGTAAGAATCGTCTTCGTCGTCGAGAACAAGGGTAGGAAGCTTGAGCGTCGACGATGCACCCGAATTATTCTTAAAGATAACCTGCTTGCTTGAGCTTGCAACTCTCTCAACAATGCCGTCGTAGAATTCGTTAATAAGTACTACATCAGCATCGCCGACATGAGAGTGATGAGAAATAATGGTCATATTTCCTTCTTTTAGTTTAAGGTCTTCCTGTGCATAGGTGTAATAAGGCTGACCGTTGAGAGCAACAACCGTGTTCTCTGTAACGGTTATCTTCTTTTCTCTGTTGGTTTTTGCATCGGCATAGGTTATTTGGTTATTGTCAAACTTGTATATATCCTGAGCGTTAATTGTTACGATGGAGTTTTGTCCTTCTCTGGGCTCCATATAAATAATTATATAACGCTTTGCGCCGGTGACGTCCGTCATATAGTAATAATCAACTATATAACCGAGGTACTGTTCGGGGTCGATTCCTTCCGCAACCTGATAAATCGAACCTGCAATATCAACTTCGTCTTTCTCGGCAATCTCGTTGTCGTTAATATATGCATAATATGTTCCGTTTACAATACCGTGCTCCTGCTCAACCTTGTAGGTCTGTGACAGCAGCGATTTGCCGGTAAATGTGTACTCAACACCGCTCTGAGTATAAACAACACCTTCAAGAAGCTCCGCTCTCAAAGCGTTCTTAACGAGCTTACCGGTTGTAAGCGCGTCAATGGTAGCGCCTGCCGCAATGTTAAGTCCGTCATATACGTTGTAAATCTGTGCGTATGAGATGTATCCCATGGGATAACCGCCCGCATAGTTTTCAGCCGCCTCTTTGTATCCGAGAGCGCACATAATCATCTTGGTAGCCTCTGCAACCGTGATAGCGTCGTTCGGTCTGAACGTTGAGTTTCCGTCGCCGTTGATAATTCCTATATCGGTCAGGAAGCATACTGCCGGATAAGCAAAGTTGCTGCTGTCGATATCGATAAACGGCGAAGCGTCGTAAAGCGGATAGCCTTCGGTCTGCGCCTTAATCATCTTAGC
Organism: uncultured Clostridia bacterium; assembly: GCA_947631965.1. Classification (GTDB taxonomy): domain Bacteria; phylum Bacillota; class Clostridia; order Monoglobales; family Monoglobaceae; genus CANQBQ01. The sequence goes on along the minus strand of CANRNL010000006.1, from coordinate 60,712 downwards.
AACGATAGTCGCAAACTGCGCACGAGTTACCTGCTCGGTCTGCCAGAAATTCTCATCAAGAAATTCAAATATACCGAGTGCGTTTACAAATCTGTACTCAGAAGCATATTCCAAATCAAGGCTCGGAAGATTTGTAACCTGTTCGGTCGTACCGAGAACCTCTGAAATAGCTTCCGCCTCTTCGTCCGTAACGGCAGCGTCCGCAGTCTCATCGGTCGCTTCCGATGCTTCGGGTGCCGCTTCCGTATCGGGTACAGCCGTTGCCTCTGCCGAAGCCGCGGGTGCGGCGTCGGCTGCAGGCACTTCCTCGTCAGCCGCGTATACAAACACGGCTGACATAGTGAATACCATAGATAACGCGATTAAAAACGCGAATATCTTTTTGACATTACTTCTCATCATTGTTACCTCCCATAATTTCATAAATTATTTTCGCGGCTTGCGCGCGGTTCGCAACACCCTTAGGCTCAAGCTTTCCGTCGCCCATACCGTTAATAATACCTGCACAGTACATTTTCTCAATAGCCTGAGTTGCGTAATCGCTTACCTCAGCGCTGTCGGTAAATGCATCCATCTCGCGTACAGCCTCTACCTGCACGCCGGTAGCATCCATAAATCTGGACGCCATAACCATCATATCCTCACGGGATATAGGCTCATTAACGCCGAAGCTGCCGTCGCCCACACCGTTTACAATACCGAGCGCAGATGCGCGGTAAATTGTGTCGTGATACCAGTCGCCGTCACCTACATCGCTGAAGCCGCTTACGCTTGATGTATCTACTTCCATGTCGGGAACTGTACGCATAAGCATCGAGATATACTCGGCGCGGGTAACCTCGCGGTTCGGCTCAAACTTGCCGTCGCCGGTTCCCTGTACTATTCCGTCCTTAACAAGTGCGTCAATAGCCTCTTTTGCCCATTCGGAACCGTCGAGGTCGGTGAAGTCGTCAGCCGAATTTACATCGGGAGCTGTGGTCGGAGCATTAGATGCGTTCGGGTCAGCCGATGTGCTTGGTTCGCTTGACTGACTCGGTTCGCTTGACTGACTCGGAGTAGCAACCGTTCCGCTGCCGACAGCACTGCCGCCGCCGGTGCCGCCGCCCTTATCAGCAGGAACAATAACAGGCGGAATCTTATTGCCACCCGTGTTATCGGAATCGCTGTCTTCGCCGCCGACAATTGAAACGCTTGCAACATCTACCCACGAATATCCGTCGTTACGCGATTTAATCTCAAAACGTCCGATATTGTAAGGCTCTTCAAGGTCTTCGTTGAACTCGCCCTGTGCATAGAGCAGCTTATCGTCGAGGAAAACTCTTACGTTGTTCTGTTCGATGTCGGTTACGACCTTGAGGGTCATATATTGTGAAGAGTTCGGTTCATAGTACCAAACGCCCTGCAACGTCTTGTCGCTATTGTCCGGCTTGGCGCTGTAAACACCGTCGCCGTAAGCCGTAGTTCTCGGATAGCTCTTTCCGGTCGGCAGAATTCCGCCTTCGGTACCCTTGATGGTTCTGCCCGGCGTGTATGTTCCGATTTCGTGGTTGGAGAATGTTATTCTTCCGGTGTCGGTAGTACCGTTTCTTCGTCCGGCGGAATCAATGCTCAACGGAGTGGAAGTTCCCTCAAAGTATACGTTGAAAGCACTGTCCCAAAGACCTGCATCCGACGAATCAAGGTCCTCATTCACGTTCGAATCCATATAGAAGTTGAACTGGAACGTATTCTTCAAGTTAGTTGCAACCTCGTCAATACCATTCTGATAGTTGAGGTTATCGGTCTGCTTCTGCCACATAATCTTGAACTTAACCGTCGTTGTAAACTTATCGGTCTGAGTAACCGGGAAGCTCCACTTGGTGTTAACGCCGTGGCTGTTCGTATCGTCCAGCATTTCAAGAACATACTTGCCGGTATCGGGATCGGGTTTTATCGACATCGAGCCGCCGAGTACATACATATACTGGCTCTTTTCAAACGCAGCCCTCTCTTCGGGGGTCATCTTATCGAAATCGTAGCTGAAGAGTGTTCCGGTAGGCGTAACCTCAACTTCATCCGAAGCCGTCTTGCCGTTTGCATTCGTTGCAACTACCACAAAGTAGTACGGCGTGTAGTTTTCAAGACCGGTTACAATCTGTTTATAGGTCTGAGCCGAAAGACCGGTTATCGAGTTTGCATAATCTCCGATAATACCGTTATGGCTCTTTGTATCATAGTATATTTCATAACCCGTATCGGTCGCAACGTCGCCCTCCCAGTTAAGTCTTACCTGGTTGAGGTAAGGAACCGTACTTGTAATGGCAGGTTTTGAAGGAACCATGCCCTCCGCGCCTTCGGGAGCTATCGTGGTCTTAAAGGTCATCGCCTTTTCCGTATCATCACTTGGGTCATACTCCGCAACAGTCACGTTACTCAGCTCGTCAACCGCAGTTACCTTATAATAATAGGTGGTGTCCGGTTCAAGCTCGCTGAGAGTAATTGCGTGATAGGTATGATAATAGTCTGTCGCATCGGTATATTCGAGCGGTATCGAATGGGTGTAGTTACCCGGCTCGGTACCGTACTCTATAACGCACGATGTTCTGTAATCGGTGTTCCAGAAGAGCTGTACCGTCGAATAACCGAGCTTATTGTACTTAAAGTTCTCAATAGAAGCCGGAGTATCGTCTGTTTCAAGCTCTTTGTCGCCTGCCGCAAATGCGAGGTAAATCTCAAGATAGGTGTAACCCGTTTCGGGGTCTATCATCCTATTAAGAGCCTGATTTGTCGGCCAGCCCTTGAACTCCTTGTACCAGTCCGGAATACCGTCGCCCATTGAATCCCAAACTATCTGATAGTTCAGAGGCAGTTTACTGCTATTTTCCAAGCGACCTTCTTCCAGCGTTCTCGGAGCCTTCGGGTAGTTGCGGATACGGTAGTTATCCATAGCAGCCGCTTCAGCGGGATAATCTTCTCTGAATTTATCGTAGTAGCTTTCGGGATAGAGGTCGGTAATGGTTCTGTAAACCGTAACATATGATGTGTCTATTCCCTTAAGTCCGCTGTCGGTCGTCGAGATAGCGCCGTCATCACTGATGTGCGTACCGAATGTTTTGTTGAAGTTCTGCCAATACTCGGCAATGTACGCCGCTCTCACTTCGTCGTTTCTCTCAGCCTCGGGAACAGCCGCTTCATACGCTGCTTCAGCCATCGCCGCAAGCTGACTCTCCGAATATTCCACAAGACGGGTTCCGTCGCTGAACGAGTAAACCGTATCCATTCCGGGATAGCCGGTAAACTCACCCCACCAGCTTGTGCCTATTTCAAAATCGGTTGTATATGTGTATGTGCTCTTGGCCGCAGAGTTGGTCTTTGTATTAACGTCGAGATAATTATCCCAGTAAACCGGTTCTGTATACTTCGACGTCGCTCCGGTCTTAACGGGACCTTCGCCCTGTCTTACCGTCCAGTTTCTTGCGGTCTTGAAATTACTGTAATCCAGACCCGTTCTGTCCTCTAACTTTTGGAAGTATGCGCTTGTAACCGACTCGTCCAAGCTTGCCTTGGAGCTTGCCGAGCGAGCTTCCTGAATTATCATCTGGTCGTATAAGTCACGCGTAGGCTTGGTCGCGCCCATCGTACGACCGTCGCCGCGGTCGTTCTTAACGTAGCTCATAAGGCTGTCCTTGTCGCCGGGCAGAACATAGCCGCGCGGCGCGGGGAACGGATAATTCATATAAGTAAGAGTTGCCGCGCTTTGACTCTTGTTGTTGTTGTCATATGAGAGCGGGTTGTTGTTCCACTCATCAAGCGTTACGTTTGAAAGGTCATACGCTGCACCCGCGCTCGTATTTTCCTGACCGAAATACAGTACCTTAGCAAAAGAAGTGTTCTCGTTTGTAGCGGTCTGCTGGAGAGTGTCATTCGAGCCCTGACCATAGTTTTCAACGAAGTAAACCATCGCGCCGCCGGAGTAGTTTCGTCCGCGGCCCGCACGGTACGGTGTACCGTTCAATACGTTCGGACCCTTTCTCGCGTAGTTATTATATACGTTCATCTTCGAGTTCTTGTCCTGCCACTCGTAGTTGTAAATATCGAAGCCGTTACCGGAGTTAAAGAGGACGTTGTTGTATGCGTCAATCCAGTCGGCGTCGGTAATACGCGGCGAACGCTGTGTACTGTCTCCGACGAAGTTCTTAATGAACGAAATCTTGCTCGCGCCCTCGTTTATCATTCCGACGTAAGCGTGACCGCCTTTTTCGTGAGGCGAGTTTTCAAGAAGCGACTTGCCGAATATTATGTTCGACAAAGTAACGTCCGAACCCGTTGCACGGAAGCACATATCTATCGCCCACTGCATCGTGCAATGGTCAACTACCAAGTCACGGCAGTTTCCTATGCTCATCGGGTCTTCCTGATAAACGTCATTATCCGGCTTGGTGTCGCCTATACGAATTCTTATATTTCTGAATACTACATCATGTACGTTCGAGAAAGTAACGCCGTAGCCTTTAAGCTCTATTCCGGGGAACGGAGCGGTCTGACCCGCAACCGTTACATTGGAGCCCTGCTCACCCTTGAACTTGATTCCTGCGCCGCGCTTCGTCATATCTATAACGCCCGCAACATCAAATACTATCGTTCTGGGACCTTTAAGCTCCTCAATACCATAAGTAAGACTTCCTTCGCCCGTTGCGTTAAGGTTGGTAACATGGTAAACTCTGCCGCCTCTGCCGCCTGTTGAGTATGCACCGTAACCCTCAACACCGGGGAATGCTTTAAGCTGGTCTTCCGGCTGTACCATAAGTACAAAATCCTTTGTTGAAATCTCCCCGTTTACATTTACTGTAGCCGTAAGAGTAACCGAAACAGGCGCCTGTCCTACCGCAGGACGGGTAACCTTCGCTCTGTAGCCATCAACCTGAGTTTGATTTCCGGTTTCCGGGTCTTCCTCATAATTGTTATCTATTTCAATGTATTTCTCATTTGAGGATACCCATGAAATTGACGAATCATAAAGTCCGGTGTCCGCAAGATAGAAGCTCTCAAGTTTGATGTTGTCCTCATCGATACCGCCGATAAACAACATTCTCGCCGCATACTGTGCCTTTTCGGTGTCGTTGGCGGGGTCAAGCTGAACAACCGTAACCGTAAACGTCTTGGTAACTCTTGCACTGCCGCTCTTTACGGTAGCGGTAAGAGTGACCACAGTCGTGCCGTTGCCGTCAAACGGCGGACGTGTAACCGTAACATTGCCGGTAGCGTTGTCTACCGAAACGACAGACGGATTTGACGATTCCCAGGTAATCTCGGAGCCGCAAACAGCGCCTTTCGTGTCAACCGTAAAGCCTTCGGTAATATTACCCTGCACCGAAGGAGGAAGCGAAAGACTGTCCACGTCAACCTGAACCCTATCTCCATCATTTTCGGGTTCCTTTTCGTAAACCGTAATGGTAAAATGTTTTTGAACGACCGATTTGCCGCTCGCAACGTTTGCCGTAAGCGTTACATTGACTTTTCCGGCGCCGCTGTATTCGGGTCTGGTAATCGTAACAAGAGCCGTTTTATCATCTCGCGGAACTATAGAAGCAACCGCCGTGTTAGACGACTCCCATGTAATCGTCGAGTTGTTGTACTGTCCGCTTGTGGGAACAGTAAAGCTTTCGGTAACCATGTTTGCGTCAATACCGAGCTGCAAAGCCGCAGCATCCGCGTTTGCATTCTCATCGTTCTGAGCCGCCTCGTTCATATCGTAAACGGCAAAAGAGCCTACAAGCATGGTTCCGAGTGACTTTATATCGTTCTGAATTTCAAAGCCCACACCGCCGAAGCCGTTTTGAGAGCCGGTAATTCCAAGTCCCTCAAACAAACATTCTCCGTCTATATAAACATCATAAGTGCCGTTGTCATAATCCATATCAAACAGCCAAGTGTACCACTTGTTCTTGGTCATTTTCGCCGAAGAGTCCTTACTCTTGGGGCTGGTGGTACTCTCAACCTTATTTGGGGTGCTTTTGCTATCATAAGCGGTATATCTGAGCGGCTCTGTTTTAGTGGGGTCAGCTTTTTCGGCAGCTGTATCCCACGAATAAAAACGTCCGCCATATGCCGGCACTCCGGTCGTTTCGTCAATAGACGAGAACGTGTACATACCGAGACGACCGGTCTGGGTCATCTTCACTTCCGCAACAATGACAATCTTACCCGAAACGCCCTCAATCGGAAATTCCGCCGATACACGCTCGTCTCCGGCAGCATAATCACCGTTTTTAACCCCGTTGGCTTTCTTTGACAGTTCAAGTACGTTGCCACCGTTTTCGGTGTCGCTGATTACCTGAATGGTACTCGCGTTTCCTCCTTCTTCCGGAACGCAGTTAAAAAGCCAACCGTCAACCGCCGTATCTCCTACCGCCGAATTTTGAAAGTTGGCGGACGCTACCAGCGTACCCTTGGTGGTATCGGCGTCGAAGAGACTTACATCGCCGCTGTAATCAAAGAACGCCTCGCTGTCGACCTCTTCAAAACCTCCCTGCGTTTCGGCATCATAGTCGAAATCGTCGCCAAGTTCAACATACTCACCGTTTGAATCGACAGCGAATGAGACTTCCTGCTCATCCTGCTGTTCCTCGGCAGAGAGCGCGTCATCGGCAAACGCCGTAACATAAACGCCCTGAAGCATAAAGCAAACAGCGAGTATCAGTGAAAATAAACTTCTGCTCATTTTCCCTTTCATTATGTAACCTCCTATTATAAATTTATATAATTTTACAAAACAAATACAGACGTTGTATATAGTCGAATACATACAACACCTATTTTCATACATATACAATTATATAATTAAAATATCCATTTGTCAATAAGTAAAAAAAGCCTTAAAAAAATATTTTTCAATTTGAGCGATTTTTAGTGATTCTATACAAAAATTTTGAAGTTTTTATAAATTTAGGAATAATTTTTGTGCAAGCTGTACAGAAAAAATATTTTTTAAAAAATCAGTCCCCGCGTCGGGGCTTGATATGCCGCCGAAATCCGCAAAGCAAATCCGCAAGCGCACCGCCAAAAGTCGTATAATAACTCTCGAAAAGCGTGAGTTGCGACAATGTAGGGGCGAACCTTGTTCGCCCGCAATGCCCACGCTCCGCGCGGGCACGGGACGTCGAGGGCGCCGTCCCGTACAACCAAATGGGGACAATTTATTTATTTTAACCGACAAAAATCCACAGATTTTTGTCGGAGAGGAGCGACCGCCCAAAAGCGCGACTTTGCCCGAATAGGGCAAAGCAAGCAAAAAGGGCGTGTCGCGACGATGTAGGGTGCGAACCTTGTTCGCCCGCAATGCCCGCGCTCCGCGCGGGCACGGGACGTCGAGGGCGCCGTCCCGTACAACCAAATGGGGACAATTTATTTATTTTAACCGACAAAAATCCACAGATTTTTGTCGGAGAGGAGCGACCGCTCAAAAGCGCGACTTTGCCCGAATAGGGCAAAGCAAGCAAAAAGGGCGTGTCGCGACGATGTAGGGAGCGAACCTTGTTCGCCCGCAATGCCCACGCTCCGCATGAGCGGGGATATATTCTTTTCTTGATAGCAAGAAAAGAAAGCGAAACGGCAGCCTGCAAGCGCGCCGAAAACGGCGTTAAAAGCCGCTCCCATAGGGCTCCCAAAAAGTCCTAAAGACTTTTTGGGAAAAAGTACCCAACGGGGCACAATTCACACTAAATTCGCAAGCATATAAAACTTGCTCATTAAGTGTTCATTCGAAGGAGCAAGGAAGCGGGCGAAAGACGGATTTTTTGCAAAAAAATTCGTCGGAGCAAAGCGAACTTTGCAAAAATAGAAATAACCGCGGCGAAGCCGCGCAATCTCCCGAAAAGCGACTTGCGCTTTTCGGGAAAGCGAAACGGCAGCCTGCAAGCGCGCCCGTTTTTTCAAAAGAAAAAACGGCAAGCACAAAAGGCTTGCCGTTTCGCTGGTGCCGCTGGCCGGAGTCGAACCGGCACGGTATCGCTACCGGCGGATTTTGAGTCCGCTACGTCTGCCAATTCCATCACAGCGGCATATTTCAAATACTTGGTTATTTTACCACAAATTTTTCTCCTTTGCAATAGTAAATTTCAAAAATTATTAAAACCGCACATTCGGCAGCCGTACAAACAAGGCAACGGCATAGCCGAAGCTATGCCGTTGCCGAATTATAACCGTTATCAATCGTTAATTTCCTTACTTATCTTACTTATAGGAAATCAATATTCATATTCAAATATCACGACTGCCTTAACTCTGCCCTTCGACATATATACAAAGACCTTGCTCGGGTCGAAGTTCTCCGCGTTGCCGTAAGGCGAAAGCAGGTCAAGGAAGTCACTGCCTTCTTCAATTATTTCCGAAACTCTGCCGTTATTATCCAATCTGTAGATAAACGCTTTTGCAGAGGAGAAATCGTTTCTTGCAATCGTGTATTCCTTGTCGCCGGAGTAGCTTCCGTTAATAAGCTCTTTGGTAAGAACTATATCGTCTCCGCTGTCGGCATAGAGAACGCTGCCGTATATCGCGACAAACTCGGACGAATACGGGTCTACTGCCGGATTGGAGTCCTCCACCGTAATATATCCGTCCTGACCGTTTGTCCAAAGTATATCCTCACTTTCAAGCGAGAGATAACCTTCGGTATCGCTGCCGAATCTCACAAGGTCGCCTTCCGAAAGGTCTTCTACCAAACTTTCAGACCTTGTTGAAACAATCTCATCAAAGTCTGTCGTGCCGGATGAGTAACCTGACCTGAACATCGTTCCTCTTACTTTCATTCTGGTCTCGCCGTCAACAGACGTCGAGTAAACCTCGGAAATCTGATATACGGGCGTTTCGGTATCAACCGCCTCTGAAGCATCCTTGCCGTAAAGAACGATTGCCGCCGCGCTTCTGCTCGAAGAAAGGTCATACGCATCAATTGCATAAGAGTTACCGCTTTTGAACTCTGTCGAGGACGACTTTTTATAAGAATCAAAATCCTGTCTGTTCGTCGGAACAACGAATACCGCCGCGCTACTCGTGCTTATCGTGATGCCGTTGCCCGAAAGCTGCTTATTCGAGTTGCAGGACATCGAAACGCCGCCGATTCCATCATAGAGCGAAAGCGAATCGGTAGTTATATTCGTGGGCTGAGATACCAAATTCGCGGTAACAATACTGCTTATCTTGCCGTCGGAACGCGTTTCATATTTAACGAGCTGGGTGTACTGCGCACCCGAAGCGCCGACATCCTGATTCTGGTCGGCTGCCGAAAGCGCAAGCGCGTCGAGGATTTCGTTCATCTGAGACGCCGGCTTATACGACTTGCCGTTGAGCTTCAAAGTCGTGTAAACGTCCATCTCCTCTTTTTTGCTCGACATGGTGAGCATATAAATGCGGAGCGTGTCCACATTGTCAACCATTCCCGTGCCGACCGCCATAATGTATCCGTAAGATACGTTGCTGCTTGTCGCGGTCTTTTCATATGCAAAAATGTTTCCGTTTATATCAAGCGAATAAGTGGCGTTGTCGCCGACCGACGGAGCCGCAAGAGTAGCCGTTGCCGAATCGTACATCTCCCAAGGAGCGTACGGCGAGCAATCATAAGCCTTTCCTCCCACAACAATAACGTCCTTGCTTATCGAAGTAACCGAGCCCGACGCTTTTTCGTCGGTAACGACCGCGGTCTTGAGAACCGTGCCGCCGTTATCGTTTCTGCTTTCCTTGACGTTTACAACATCGCCCCTTGAGATAGAGCTGAAGCTCATTGCTTTTCCGTCCGCGTCAACGATAGAGAGTGTGTAATCCGACGAATCCTCGTCAAGCTCCACCGTCTTTTCTTTAAAAGTAGCGGGTCTTGTGAGGGTATCGGTAATCGATTTGGTCGAAGCCGATATGGAGGATACATAATAGGGAATATAGCTCTCTATGAATACCATATTGTATGAACCGCTCGAACCGGAGTCAACAAGCCTTACACTTCCGATTTTGGGAAGCATATCCTTTGTAAATCGGCTTGCCTCGGCGTTCGCACCGTAGAGCTTACCGTTGTAAATTACTATATTGTCGTTTGAAAGCGAAACGGACGACGTCCTTTCGGCGTTCAAATCCTGATAATATCTAATCGAGGTATTGGTCGAGTCGTTAATCTCAAGAAGATTAGCATCTATGGTGAGTTCCTTGGGCGACCTCGTCTCGGCGAGAATAAGCTCTCTCTCGTTTGTTCCGCGGTTTAACCTGTAGTAGAAAGTTACCTGATATCCGAGCAAATTCTTTATGCTGGTATCGTCTGTCGTATATACGTTTGTGGTATACTCCGAGGAACCCTCATCCTTGGCGTAAATCTCAACTTGATTTGCCGCAAGGTTAACATCGGGCGAATTAATGCTTGTGTCGTTGTTCGCCGAAATTCTGCCCGTGTTCTTTATAAGACCGAGATAGTCCAAAAGCGTCTTGCCCGAAACGGTGTTGTTCTCTATTATATCAACCTCAAGAGAGTTGAATATGAGCTGAGCTATGCAGGAACGCGTTGCGTTGGTTTCCAGCGTACCGTTCACGTTGTTCGTAATTCCGAGCGTCATTGCCTGAGTATAATATCCGGTGTACCATGAAGCGCCGTCGTTGCTGACATACTGACCGTAACCGAGGGCGCAGACAATCATCTTTAATGCTTCCTCATACTTAACATTGTCGTTCGGTCTGAATGTACCGTCTCCGTAGCCGTTGATAATACCCATACCGTAAGCCGTGCGGATATTTCCGATAGCCCATGTCGCGTCCGACAAATCATAGAACGGTGAATCCGCCCAAACGGTTGTGTCGTCCTGCGCAACATTGAGTACTCTCATAAGCATCGCAGTAAATTCAGCACGAGTAACGTCGTTCTCGGGCTTAAACGTGCCGTCCTCCGCGTAGCCCTTTATGATTCCGAGCTTGCTGAGGACCGAAACCGCGTTTGCGTAACTCGCGTTGTCGTCAACGTCGGGGAACGCGCTTGCCGAAGCGGTTACAACAAGGCTTGTCATAAGCAGAGCGACTGCGAGAACAACGCTCAAAACTTTTTTAATGCCTTTCATTTTCTGTACCTCCGTAAATTTAAAATTTTAATATTTTCCTGAATTTAACAAAGCTGATTCGGGGTTTGTCCTGCCGCCCCGATACAATACATTATTATTCTATCACCATTTTCCAAAAAAGTCAATATATAAACATTCAATGTCTGTTTCATTCTGACCCGAAAGGGTAAAAAACGGCGAAGCGGTGGACGCTTTGCCGTTTTTGGAAAAATTTGCATTATTACATATTTATATATACATCTTATTTCGAGACGCGGCGGCGGAGCATACTTCCTTCTTCGAGCGGCTCGCGGGTTTTTATTTTAACAATACTCTGCGGCTTGTTCGCAACATCTATGTCAATTCCGTTGCTGTCGGTCAGATAATCTATCTTCTGCTCGAAAAATTTACCCACGGGGCGCACAAACTCTATCGCTTCGCCTCTGAAAAACCTGTTTTTCTGCAAAACATCCGCAATTCCGCTCTTTTCGTCGTATGCCTTTACAATTCCCACAAGGTCATACTCCCGAATATACGAGCTGCTCTTGTAATTCTGCTCGGTTTCGGAAGGACGGTCGAGATAAAAGCCGGTGGTGTAACCTCTGTGGCTGACCTTTTCCAGTTCTTCAAGCCATTCGGGGTCGGCTCGGAACGCATCCGGATTTTCCATACATCTGTCAATAGCCTCGCGGTACGCCTTAACGACCGCCGCGACATAGTATTCCGACTTTACTCTGCCCTCTATCTTAAAGCTGTCCACACCCGCGCGTATCAGCTTGTCTATATGCTCAATCATACACAAATCCTTTGAGTTGTATATAAATGTTCCGCGCTCGTTTTCAAACACAGGCATATATTCGCCCGGTCGCTGCTCTTCCATAAGATAGTATTTCCATCTGCACGGATGGGCGCACGCGCCGAGATTGCTCTCGCGGTTTGCCATATAGTTGCTCAAAAGACATCTGCCCGAATACGAAATGCACATCGCGCCGTGGACAAACGCCTCTATTTCAAGCTCGTCGGACACATATCGGCGCATCTCTCCGATTTCCGACAAAGACATTTCCCGCGCCGTTATAACGCGCTTCGCGCCCAAATCGTACCACGCCTGCGCTGTTCTTTTATTAACTATGTTCGCCTGCGTGCTGATATGAATATCCAGTTCGGGCGACACCTCTTTCGCTATCTTAAACATTCCCAAATCCGACAAAATCACCGCGTCTATACCCGCCTTGGTCATTTCGTAGAGAAAGTCGGGGAACTCGTTTATATCCGAATTGTGGGGTATTATATTGGCGGCAAGATAGACCCTCTTTCCATGCTCGTGAGCATACTCCGCCCCGCGCCTCATATCCTCCGCCGAAAAATTATCGGCGGCAACGCGCAGAGAAAATTCCTCCCCGCCCACATACACCGCATCCGCGCCGTATATCACAGCGGTTTTAAGCTTGTCAAGATTCCCCGCGGGAGCAAGCAGTTCGGGCTTTTTCAGAGATTTCATAATTCCATCACTTCCGTATGTCGCCTGATTTAATTTTTCTGTTTGTACTCGATAATTGCGTCGGCTATCGCGTTGGCTATTTGGGTCTGCCCATCGTTCGTTGACAGCAGCTTCAAGTCGGGATAGTCCTCGGCAGCGTCTATAAACGCGGTTTCAACCAAGACTGAGGTCGAAAGCGTGCCTTTTATTACATACAAGCCCGTGGTGCTTTTTGCGCCACGATTTCTCAGCGTTGTGCTTTCCGAAACCTTCTTGGCTATAAGCTGAGCCAGACTTTTGCCGCTCTCGTTTCCGTCGTAATAGTAAACTTCCGTACCCGTGCCGCCGCCCGCGTTACAGTGTATCGAAACGAACAAACTCGCTCCGTTGGAGTTTGCCGCGTCGCAGCGCGCCTGAAGGCTGTCGTTTACCGATGTATTGGCAATATTCGACGTTTCACTCGGTCTTGTAAGTATAACGCTGTATCCGCTTTTTTCCAAGCGCTCTTTAACCTTGTTCGCTATCCCCCACGTCGCTATCTGCTCTTTCACCGTGCCGTCCGGAGACGACGCACCGGTGTCCGCGCCCGAATAATTATGTCCCGCGTCTATAACTATCAGATTCGGATTTTGCGGAACATATGAGGGCTGGGGCGTCGGTGTAGCCTTCGCCGTCGCGGCAGGAGCTGCCGCCTGCGTAGCTTTCGGCGCAGACACAGGGGTAGCCGCCGGAGTAGATACCGGAGTCGGGGTCGGCGTAGCCTCGACCGTGGGAACGGGCGTAGGCGTAGGCGTGGATACCGCTTCCGCAGCGGACTCCGACGAAACGTTCTTTTCGGTATTATAGAGAATCTGCGCCACGTTTCCGCGCGAAATAGCCGTACCGGTCGAGCCGTTGACATTTGTCAGCAGCTCGCTTTGATTTGCGGCGGATATGTATTTGTCATACCACTTTCCCGAATTGCTTTCGTTGTCAACCGAGATGTTTGCGGCACAGACAATCATTTTTACCGCCTGTTCGAGCGTCACGTCCTGGGTGGGGCGGAAAGTTCCGTCGCCCATACCGTCTATGTAACCGTTTTCATAACATGCGTAAATATAAGGCGCCGCCCAGTTCGACGAATCAATGTCGCTGAACGGAATACTGCGCAAAGACGAAGATGTAAAGTCGGTGTTCAGCCTCATAGCGCGCGACAGTACGGTGGAAAACTCCGCGCGGGTTATGCTCGCGTCAGGACGAAATGTACCGTCGGTATAGCCGGTTAAAGTGCCGTCCGAAACAAGCTGATCGACCGCACTCCTGTATGTCGCATTAAGCGGAATATCGGGAAAAGAGGCAAACGCAACCGTCGGCGAAAGCAACAGCGCCGCCGCAATTAAAGTAATTATAAACTTTCGCAAAGTAAACCCTCCTCGCACCAAGCGTAAGTTTTCAACTCCCTTATTTTTGCCCTTTTTTATAAAACAGTAGATTACAGTATCATTTTACCACACTTTTCACAATTTTTCAAGCCCTAATTTCAGAAAACTTGCCCCGCTCCGACAAAAAAGCGCCTTTTCCGGCACAAAGCGCGGAATATTTGCCGAGCCTTAGCGTCAACTTATCATAGATATTATTTCATCTCTGATTATATCCCGCAAGGTATGGGGCAAAACCTGACACTCGGCAAAGCGGAGCGCCGCCGAATAAGCCTCGGAAGCAGTCGTGTAAGCGTGGTGCGCCTCCTCGCTCCCGCCTCCGTGAAGCTCTACTTTGACTCCAAACGGTCGGTCAAGGTTGTCCATATCTATTATTATGAAGTAGTCCGCCGTGTCCTCAAGCTCTTCTATATACTCGCTTTTTACAAAATACATAGTTATCTCTCCTTTTTCATATTTTTCTTTTGTGAAATGCATTTCCTTTTTGTTTACAATACATATTTTACCACGGCTCGTACAAAATTTCTATTCCTTTCGTTCGCGCAAACCCTTGCAAAACCGCGCTTTTCAGCCATTTAGCGATAAAGCGCGCTTTTTTTGAGCATATTTCGGGAATATTCTTTTGCTTTATGTAAACTTAAAGAATTTTTCGCAAGTATTATGGTTCGTTTGCGGATTTTTTAAGGCAAGATTACAAAACGATTACGCCGCGTCGAAATACCGTTTCGCGGGTTTGACATTTCAAATACGTTATGATAAAATTATTTCATATTTTTATCAAACTTTAAAAGGTGATTATTTTGGGTGAGGTTACGCAAAAGAAGGCGGTCAAGACCATAAGCATTATGGCGGTTATAATATTTGTTGCAAAGTTTGCGGGGCTCCTGCGCGAAACTATGATTGCGGCGGTTTACGGCAAAGGCGAGGCGGCGGATATTATAAACACATCCACTCAGATCCCGCTCCTGTTTTTCGATATGACGCTCGGCGTCGCAATACTGTCGACCTTTGTACCCGTTTTCAACAAACGGCTCGAACGCGAAGGACGGGAGCGTGCGATGGACTTTGCGAACAACTTTATCACGATAGTCACTCTCATTGCGGGCGCGGCGGCTCTTTTGGGTATGATTTTCTCAAACCCGATAGTGCATATTATGGCTCCCGGCTACGACGCGGCTAAGGTCGCGCAGACGGGCGCGCTCCTTAAAATACTTTTCCCTTCGATTATATTTACCACAATGGCATACGTTTCGGTCGGCTTTTTGCAGTCGTTCGGCGAATTTACGATACCCTCGCTCATAAGCCTTGTTTCAAATATGGTAATGATTTTGTATCTTGCCTTGTTCGGAAACAAGTACGGTTTGCAGGGCGTGATAATCTCTATGCTTGTCGCGTGGTCGCTGCAGTTTTTCATCCAGATACCCTCGCTTGCGAAAAAGGGCTTCCGTTACCGTTTTAAGCTGAACTTTAAGGACAGCGGAATAAAAGACGCGGCGAAGCTCGCTCTGCCCGTGCTGATAAGCTCGTGGGTAAACCCGATTTGCAGTATAATAAATATGCGCTTCGGCTCCGAGATGGGAGACGGTATAGTTTCGGGGCTTAACTGGTCGTACAAGATATATATTATAATGGTAGGAGTTTTTGCATACGCAATAACCAATTTTATATTTCCGAAGCTCTCCCGCCTTTCCGCATCCGACGACGACGGAAGCGGCTTTGCCGAAGCAACGCGCGTCTCAATCGGCTGGGTGGTATTCATCATAGGTTTTGTTTCGGCGCTGTTTCTCGCCCTCGCAAACCCGATAATCAAGGTGGTTTTTGAGCATGGCAGCTTTAACGCGAGCGACGCGAGCATAACCGGCGAGGCGCTCTTCTTTTACTCGTTCGGTATGGTCGGCTACGCGATGTGTGAGGTTCTGAACAAGAGCTTTTACGCGATTGAGGACGGCAAAACGCCGATGCTCAGCTCTATCTTCGGAATTCTGGTCAATTTCGCGGCGGCTCTGCTTCTGGTACGCGGACTGAATATGCAAATCGGCGGACTTGCGCTTGCGAGCGCAATAAGCTCTGTCGCGATAGCGGCCATGCTGGTAATTATGATAAACAAACGCAAGCCCGGCGTGATAACGGCGCATTTTATAATCAATATGGCAAAGACCCTGATTTGCGCGGCGGCGGCGTTTGCGGCGGCAAAGTTGATATATGTTTGGGCGGACGGAATTTTCGCAAATACATTTTTGTTACTGCTTTTAAAACTTTGTATTGCGTCCGCGCCCGCTCTTGTGATATACTTAATTACGACATTTATTTTAAAAACCGACGAATGTGCGTCAATACGGGAATTTTTCGGCAAAGGCGCGCAGGATAATTAACAAAAACAAAGAGCAAAAAAATAAAGAGGTAAAGATATTATGGACAAACAGATTGGATATTTTCAGGCAGCCTGGTTTTTCATCCTGAATATAATTCGAAACAGCCTTATCTATAAAGCCGTGCGCGGAGTGTATGACTTTATTTCGCGTAAGTGGCAGCAAAGCTTAATAACAAACCTGTTCCGAAAAGAGCATTTTTCGGCCGAGTGCATATCTCAGAGCCTTTTCGGACGCGCCGCGCGCTCTGTGTTTACGTTTTTGAGCTTTGTCGGCAAAAAATGCGGCGACGGCGCAAACGACCTCGTGGAAAACAGCGGTTTTGTGCTTTTGTGCAAGCTGTATCTCCACAATCTGCTCGGTTTAAATCTGCGTTTTATAGGTACGCTGTGCGCATCCGGCTCGGTGTTTTACATAATTTTCGGACTTTTGGCGGGCAGGACTTTTTCGCTTGTTGCTCTCGTCGGAGTGGCAATCGGCGTTATCCTGTATTTTATAGACGGCGTAAACGTGACCGAGTTCTTCAAGGGCTCGCTGCTCGTCCGCTTTATAGAGTACGCTCTCGGCACCGAATTTTCATTTGACTTTTTTTATAAATCGAGATGCCTTTCCAAAAAGAGAGTTCCCGCAGCGATATTTTTCGGCGCGGCTGCGGCGTTTATCGCGGCGTTTTTCTCCCCGCTGTACGGCGCGGCGTTCCTGGTCGGTTCGTTTGCGGTATTCCTTGTTTTGTATAAGGTTGAGGTCGGCGTGTTTGCGGCGGTGTTCTTTGCTCCGCTTCTTCCGACAATGGCAATGGCGGGTCTTGCGCTCCTTTGCATAGCGTCGCTGATAATACGCGCGCTTACCACTAAAAAATTCGTGTGGAAATTCGACGCGGTAGGGCTTCTAATTGTCGCTATGCTCGCGCTCTACCTTATTTCGGGCGTGCTGTCGTTTGCTCCCGAAAGCAGTCTTAAAATTTTCGCAATATACTTTGTGTTTATGGCGTTCTACTTTGTTATCACAAACACGGTTAAAAGCAAAAAGCAGTTTTTCGACCTGCTCACGGTGTTTGCAATATCGGGATTTTGCGTTTGCGCCTACGGCATCGCGCAGTACGTCTTTGGCTGGGATATTGCTCAGTCGTGGCTGGACGAGGGTATGTTTTCCGAACTTAAAATGCGCATCTACTCGACGCTCGGAAACCCGAACGTCCTCGGAGAATACATACTTTTGGTTATTCCGATTACCGCCGCACTGTTTTTCACGAACAAAAAGGCGTTGCCGCGCCTTTTATACGCGGCGATTTTCTGCGTGGACTTTGCGGCGCTTATTCTCACAATGTCGCGCGGCTGCTGGATAGGCTTTATGGCGAGCGCGGCGGTATTTATCACCTTTGCGGCGGGTAAGCTGTGGGGTCTGGCGCTTATCGCGCTCCCGATTCTGCCGTTCATAATTCCCGAAAGCATAATCAGCAGATTTACGAGCATAGGCAATATGAAAGACTCGTCCACCTCTTACCGAGTGTATATCTGGATGGGCACTCTCGCGTTGCTCAAAGACTTTTTCGTATCGGGTATAGGTATGGGAAGCGACGCGTTCACCGAGGTTTATCCGTTTTATTCGTATAACGCGGTAGTCGCGCCCCATTCTCACAACCTGTTCCTGCAAATTACCGTGGAACTGGGAATAGTCGGAACGGCGGTATTTCTGCTTTTGCTGTTCTTCTTCTTTAAAAAGATATGCTCGGCACACCGCCCCGCGGGCGGAAAGGGTGCGCCGGTCGCAACGGCGCTTGTTGCTATCGCTTCCGCGGTCAGCGGTTTTCTGCTGCAGGGAATGTTTGACAACTGCTTCTATAACTACCGTGTATTTATGATTTTCTGGATGGTTATCGCGCTCGGCTCGGTCGGCGTTAATATTGCGAAAGAAAACTGCAAGATTGAAAACGGGAAACCCGAAAAAAGAAGGATTGGCGGTGAACGCGGTTGATAAAGGTCATTGAGGTTTCGAGCGACACCAACATAGGCGGCGCGGGGAAATGTATTCTCACCTTTTTGCGCCGCTGCGACAGAAAAAAATTTGACATTACGACGGTACTGCCGCCAAACAGTCTTTTAAAACCGCTCGTTGAGGAACTTGGCTTTCCCGTGGTTGAAATAGACGGCATAGCCGAAAAGTCGCTCAGTATCGGCTCGATAGGCAAGCTGAAAAAGTGTTTTGACGAATTGAAGCCCGACATAGTGCATACCCACGCGAGTATGTCGGCGCGTATCGCCGCAAAGCTTTGCGGCGCGGGAATAGTTTATACGCGGCACAGCGTTTTCCCTCCCTCGAAGAGATTGTCGTCGGGAATAGGCAAAAAGATAAACGGCTTTGTCAACAACCACACCGCCGACGCTATAATCGCGGTGGCGGAGGCGGCAAAGCAAAACCTTGTCGACACCGGAGTTGACGAGAAAAAAATTACGGTCGTGTTAAACGGAGTTGACCCGCTCAAGGAAATGCGGCGTGACGCGGAATTTCTGCTTGCGGAAAATCGGTACGGAGTAAGCCCCGGCGAACGCGTCGCCGCAATCATAGCGCGGCTCAACGAGGTCAAAGGGCATAAATACTTTGTCGAAGCGGCAAAAATTGTCAAAGAAAGCGGCATACCCGTCAAATTCATAATAGCGGGTACCGGCGGCGAAGAGGAAAATATACGGCGGCACATAGCAGAGCTTGGTCTTGAAGATACGGTCGTTATGGCGGGCTTCGTCTCGGACGTAACGCCGCTTATGAATCTGATGGACGTACAGGTCAACTGCTCCTTCGGCACAGAGGCTACAAGCCTTTCGCTGCTGGAGGGAATGAGCCTCGGAAAGCCCGCGGTCGTCACCGATTTCGGCGGCAATCCGGGAGTTATAAAGAACGGGCGAAACGGATTCCTCGTTCCCACTCACAGCGCGGGCGAAATCGCGCAGGCGATAATACGCCTGCTCTCGGATGAAGCTCTGTATAAAAAAATGAGCGCGGAAAGCCGTGAAATTTACAATTCGGTATTTACATCCGAAAAATATGCCGAAAATATACAGGCTGTCTATGACGCCGTTTACGAAGAAAAACAAGGAAACGTACGGAAAAGCAAAGGAGGAAACTCAATATGAAGGCTAAATTTAATGTTATCGACGCGATAATAATACTGCTGATTCTGGCGGTGGGCGCGGCAGGCTTTATGTTCCTTAGCAACCGCTCGGAAGTCACATCTACAGACAAAAGCGTTAAAATCTTTTATGATGTTGACATTACCGAGTGCGAGGAATATATGACCGACCGATTTGCCGTGGGCGAAAAGGTGACTGTCGGAGAAAAGGAAAAAGTTCCCGCAACCATTGTAAAAAGCGAAGTAAGACCCGCGACCCAAAACTCGTTCGACGGAGTGGGCGGTAAGTTTATCGAAACGGAAATTCCGGACAAATACGATATTATCGTAACTCTTATGTCGGAGGGTACCGAAAGCGCGAGTTCGGTCAACTCAAACGACACGGCGATACGCGTCGGTATGTCGGCAGTCATAAAAGGACGCGAATGCGCGGGTTCCGGTTATGTCACCCAAATTTACACCGAGGAATAGGAGGACAAGGCTATGATAATAAATAAACAAGGAAAGCTGTTCGGAAAGGTCAGCATTATAGATATTCTGGCAATCGTCGCCGTATTGGTTCTGATTATCGGCGTATATATGCGCTTCGTTAAGCCCGACGACACAGGCGTGGACACAGGCGCTTCCTCATCCGTTTTCGAGTACGACATAGACGTAAACACGGTTCGTATCGGCACCGTTGAGGCGCTAAAAGCGGGCGGACCCGTCACCGACCTTTCTACCAAGGAGGAAATGGGCGAGATTGTTTCGGTTACGGAAAGACCCGCATACGACGCTCACATTATGGCGGACGGCTCTTATCGAAACGCCGAAGTGCCCGACAGATACGACGTCACGGTAACGGTGCGCGTAAACGGCAAAATTTCGGCGGACGGATTCTACACCAAGCAAAATAAGCAGATTGCCCCGGGTTCACATTACAACTTCACGAGCAAGCTTGCCAGCACCTCCGGCACTGTCAGCGACGTGCGAGAGGTTACGGAGTAATATAAAATATAAACGAATTTTAAAAAGTCTTGAAGCTCTTTGAGCTTCAAGACTTTTGTTTTTGTTTTATTTAATTTTAGCCTACGGGGTTTTCAACCTCAAAGCTGTAATCAAGCTCCGGATAGCCGAGCTGCAAATCTCCGTATACGTCGATTATGCCGTTGCCGCTGTAGTTATTTACATATACTTCCTCCTGCTCCGGAAACAGCTTTATTGCGTGAGGTCCGTCGGGAAGTTCAACGTCGAGCAAGCCGCCGCTTACCGTGCCCGCCTTATCATAAGGCTCTCCGTCGACATACACCGCGACCGTATCTCCGTCGGAAAGCGAGCCGGCGTTCAAAAGGCTGATGTGAGCGGTATATGTGTAATTGTCGGGATTATGCGCGACAGCCGCAATTCTGCCCATACTAACGGGTATTTCAAGCGGCTCCGCCCCGTTCTCGGTAAGCAGGTTGATATAGGCGATAACAGCCTCGGTAAGACCGCTTCCCTCGGCAATCATCGGCAAATTTGCAAGCTCGTCAAGCCCCATAACATAATCGTTTGAGGCGATAATCAGCTTTGTCGTATCGTCATTTCTGTCCAAATCCTCGTTGCCGGCAATCAGCGAAATACTTTCGATTTTTTCATCCTTTGGATTATTCGGATTGTATCTTAAACGCATACCGCCTATCTGCGGGAACGAACCGTTGTAACCCGCGGTGAGAAATCCCGTTTTCTCATCCTGTGCGCTTACCGACGAGACAAATTCCTCAAGCACCGAGTACAGCATCTTAGGAGTAATTGCCTTAATTCTTACGGTGTTGGAAAACGGCAGTGCGTTTATAATATGTCCGAGCGTAATTGTGCCGTTCGGCACGCTCGCGCGGTAGCCGCCGCCGTTTTCAATCGCCACTATCGGAAGATTGTTATATTCCTCGGGTACGATATTCTTCGCATCCTCTATCATCGCGTCGCAGATAAGGTCGCCGAAGTTCGTTTCACCAACTCGTCCTTCCGCGATAACATTTCTTATCGAGCCGCCCCAAAGAGTGGTTTTGGTCTTGCCTATCTCTTTTTTGAGCGTTTCGCTAAGCTCCGCGTTTGTGTCGTTTATTACCTCTGTTACCTCCGCGTCGGGAGTTATGTTGTCAAAAAACGCGCGGGAGAGCATAGTTTCGTTTATCGAAACCGTGCCGTCCTCGGCTACGTCTATTTCCATTCTGCCGACCTTTGCGCCGCCCGTGCCGGTCTGCGCGACGGTAATACCGTCGACATTTTTGTTTATCTCGGTGTGACTGTGAGCGTCTATGATTGCGTCAAGCTCGGTACCCGCCATAGCCTCGGCAAGCTCCTCGCTTGTGTATGAATTGTATTTCATAACACCCATATGCGTAATCGCGATTATTACGTCCGCGCCCGCCTCGTCGAGAGCCTCGGTCTGCGCCTTCGCCGTTTCGACCTCGTCCTTAAATTCCACGCCGAGCAGGTTTTCGGGCTTTGTGGCGGTCTTGGTATCACGCGTTGTGAGGGCGAAAAATCCCACTTTTATACCGTTTTTGTCTATAATAACATTCGCGCCGTTGTTGTTCTCGTCCGCGCACAAGAGCTTGTCTCCCACATATGTGTTGGCTGATATGACCGGAAAATCCGCCATACCTCTGAGCTTTGCGAACTGGTCAAGACCGTAGTCGAACTCGTGGTTTCCGACCGCCATAACGTCGTATCCCGCCGCGTTCATAATTTTTATTACGTCCTCGCCCTTCGACTGCGAAGCGAGAGCAATGCCCTGCGTAGCGTCTCCGCCGTCCGCCAAAATAGCGTCGTCAAGCTTTTTAAGCGCCGCAACACTGTCGGAGCCTATCACAGACGACGAGCCGGCAAGCGCGCCGTGCATATCGTTCGTGTGCAAAATAACCACGTCCGCGTCATCCGACACGTCAACCTCTCTGCCGCTGTCGTTTATCGGTTTTAGCTCCTTGGTCCATTCAAAGACCTTCGCCACCGCCGTGTTTTCCGGCTCGTAAATATCGACGAACGTATCGACCTCATCCGCGCTGAGCGTACCCT
The DNA here is from genome assembly GCA_947631965.1 of uncultured Clostridia bacterium. Taxonomy (GTDB): domain Bacteria; phylum Bacillota; class Clostridia; order Monoglobales; family Monoglobaceae; genus CANQBQ01. The sequence goes on along the minus strand of CANRNL010000006.1, from coordinate 38,240 downwards.
TTACCGCTCTCGCGCCTATGAGCTTGCCCGCGCTGTCGTAATAAGCGGCGAAATGCAGTTCCGCTTCGGGTTCGTCCGCCGCAAACGACGGCGCGCAAACCGAAAGCATAGTTGCGGCAAGCAAAACTGCCGTGATTCGTTTTGCAAATACTTTTTTCATATAACGCTACCTCTTTTCATTGTCAACTCACGGATAACTCTCGAAAATCCGCGAACAATAATATATTTCATCAATATATTTTATCACAAAACCGCCGTGATGTCTATACGTTTCACGCCAAAAAAGGCGTGATTTACGTCAAAGAGCCGCCGCAAAGGCGGATATTAAAACGCGAAATATGGTATATATGGCGTGAATTACTCTTGAAAAGATGATAGAAGATGTGATAAAATAAGATGTGTAGTTTTATTTTATGCCTCCGGCGGAAATCAAGAGAAACGTACACTATTAACGGAGGGCTGATTATGAAGAAAATTTTGTTTATAAACGCCTGCGTTCGAAAGGAGTCGCGCACAGGCAAGCTGGCGCGGCATATTCTCGAAAGGCTGGACGGCGAGGTGACCGAGGTGCGACCGGATTTGAGCGGACTTCTGCCACTGGACGAAGACTCTCTCGCCCGACGCGACAAATTACTCGAAGAAAAGGACTTTTCGGCTTCTGAGTTCGCGGCGGCGCGGGAATTAGCAAACGCCGACATAATACTGATAGCCGCGCCGTACTGGGATTTGACGTTTCCGTCTCTGCTCAAAATATATCTCGAAAACGTCACGGTGTGCGGAGTGACATTCTACTATACCGAAAGCGGCGTTCCGAAAGGCTTGTGCCGCGCAAAGCAGCTGTATTATGTGACGACGTCGGGCGGAGAGATAGTCCACAATTTCGGATTTGAATATGTCGACGCTTTAGCAAAAGAATTTTACGGCATAGGCGAAACTCGTTTTATTTCAGCCGAGGGGCTTGATATAGTCGGCGCGGACGCGGACGGCATACTCCGCGAAGCAATGGAGTGTTTTGACGCGCAGGACGAACTCGAACGAAGTTAAATTATTAAAGCCAATCATAAATATATTATTTAAGGAGATGACTTACAATGATTACATTTATTATCGGACTGGTTATTCTCGCCGTGGGCGGCGCTCTGTACGGCAAGGTGTGCGAAAAGGCGTTCGGACCCGACGACCGCGAAACGCCCGCCGTGCGGCTTAATGACGGCGTGGACTACGTCCCGATGAAAAAGTGGAAAAACTCGCTTATCGAACTTTTGAATATCGCAGGTACGGGCCCGATTCTGGGACCGATACAGGGTATTTTGTTCGGACCTATAGCGTTTTTGACCATACCCATAGGCTGCGTAATAGGCGGCGCGCTTCACGACTATATGAGCGGTATGATTTCGGTGCGAAACGACGGCGCGCAGATGCCGAGCCTGATACGCAAATACCTCGGAAAATACGCGTATCCGATTTATAATATATTTGTATGCCTTACGATGCTGCTCGTCGGCACGGTGTTTATATATACGCCCGGCGACTTGTTCATCACTCAGATTTTAAGAGTCGACAACGGAGCCGCAAATCCAATCGTTTGGATAGTGTACGGCGCGATTTTCGTATATTATATAATCGCCACGCTGTTCCCAATCGACAAAATTATCGGCAAGGTTTACCCGTTCTTCGGCGGCTTGCTCATCCTGTCGGCGATAGGCGTGTTTATCGGCTTGTTCGTAAAGGGCTATCCCCTTGACAATATATGGACGACAGGAGTTACCGGTATTCACCCCGAAGGACTTCACTTTATACCGATATTTTTTGTAACCGTCGCCTGCGGAATAGTTTCGGGCTTTCACTCCACGCAGTCAACGCTGATTTCCCGAACCATAAGCAGTGAAAAAGAGGGTCGTACGACGTTTTACAATATGATGATTGCGGAGGGCTTTATCGCAATGATTTGGGCTGCCGCCGCAATGGGCGTTATGAAGCTCGGACTTGCCGACGCGCATACCGAAGCCACGAGCATAGTGGGCATTGTCTCAAATAACCTTCTCGGCAGCGTCGGCGGAATTATCGCGATCATAGGAATTATAGTGCTTCCGATAACATCGGGCGACACGGCTCTGCGCTCCCTCAGGCTCATAGTTGCCGAGGCGGCAAAAATAGACCAATCCAAAAAGACCAACCGTCTCGGAATCTCAATCATAATATTCGCGGTCGTTGCGGTAATTTTGGTGTTCGCCAAGCTGAACACGGGCGGATTTAATATACTCTGGCGCTACTTCGCGTGGGCGAACCAGACCATAGCCGTGTTCGCGTTCGCAATGATTACGGTTTATATGATGCGCCACAAACAGCCGTTTATAATGGCTCTTGTGCCGGGTATGTTCTATATGTTCATAATTTCGAGCTTTATTTTAAACGCGGCTATCGGCTTTAACCTGCCGTGGGCGGCAAGCTATACTATTGCCGGCGTACTTACCGCCGCCTACGGCGCGGTCATAGTCCGCTGCGGTATTGCCAAAAGAAAAGAGCTGATAAAGTAATCGGCATAAAAACATTCTGAAACTATCTTAAAAATGTAATCAAGAGGGTGATTGCTATGTTCAAAAAAATTATTTCGGCACTTCTGTCGGCGGCGCTAATCTTAGGCGCGGCATACGTTCCGACGTTCGCGGCGGGCGAAGACGAAAAGGTAACGCTTATAGTCGAAACCGAGGGCGCTCCGCTTTTGGCAACGAAAAACGCCGTCCGCATAGGCGCGTCGGAGTTTATGAAAACCGCCGAGGCGAAGAACACCGAGGCGAAGCTTTTGAGCGCTCAGGCGGAGGTCAAGTCCGACATCAAAAGACGCACTGGTGCGAACGCCGACAAGGGCTTTACCTACACGAGCGTTTTAAACGGCTTTTCGATGGAAGCCCGCGAGAGCGATATTGAGAAAATCAAGTCGATAGACGGCGTCAAAAACGTGTATATATCCCAAGCCGCAAGCATTCCCACGCCAATCTCGGGCGAGGACGGCGAGCCGAGCCTCAGCGCACAGATGATGAACGTTCAGGCTATGTATGATAACGGCTTTGACGGACGCGGGCAAGCCGTGGCAATCATAGACGCGGGATTTGATGTCGTTCACGAATTTTTCTCATCGCCGATTGAAAGCCCGAGACTATCTAAAAGCTATGTAAAAGACCTTATCGAAAACAACGAGCTTAACGCGAAGGCTGAGGCAAATCAGGTTTATAAAAACGCGAAAATCCCGTTCGCCTATGATTACGGAGACAATAACGCGGATGTGTATTACCCTCAGCTGTCGCACGGCACTCATGTGGCGGGCATCGCGGCGGGCAAAAACGGCGTGTTTGAAGGGACTACATTCTCCGGCGTCGCGCCCGAGGCTCAGCTTATCTTGATGAAAATTGCCGACTCGGAAGGCAGCACATATAACTCCATTATCATCGCCGCGATGGACGATGCGGCGAAAATGGATGTGTGCGCAGTCAATCTGAGCTTAGGCTCCACAATGGCAAATTCCCCGGCGTACACAACCGCCTGCGATAACCTGAGAAATGCAGGTATAGCGGTCGTCAGCGCCGCCGGAAATGACGACAGATACCCCGAGACCGCCGAAAATCCCGATTACAGCTACGTCGACTATCCAGCGATCTGTTCGGCGTCGACCTCGGTCGCGTCGTGCGACACGGATAAGAGGTGGCTCGTCGGCGGCGGAATAACACTCGCCGACGGAGAGAAAATCGTCGTTGACCAAGAGGTGTACAGCGAGCTGTTTTTCAAAAAATTCTCGGATAAATTTTACGACTATGTGTATGTGGGCAGTGAGACAACCCCGCCCGAGGATGTCGTAAAAGGAAAAATCGTTATCTCTGTTTTAAACAGCGGAATAACAAGCAGGTATCTTTTAGATTGCGGCGCCATTGGAATGATATTTGTGGAAAACGACGAGATTGACGGCAGACTGCATACCGTGAGCGATGAAATACCCGGTCTGGTGGTGCGCAAGTCCTACGGCGAAAAGCTGATAAACGCCGAGGACAAGCGCTTTAAGACCGACGCGGAAATATGCACGCTCTACAAGGAATTTCCCGACGCGGGCATATCCTATTTCAGCAACTGGGCGATCGGTTCAAATCTTGAGCTAAAGCCCGAAATCACCGCGCCGGGCGGAAATATTCTGTCGTCGGTGAACGGCGACATGTACGAAAACAACAACGGCACGTCCATGGCGGCTCCGCATATAACCGGCGCAATGGCGCTGATAAGCGGATTTGTCGACGCGAAATATCCCGACGTCTCGGGGGCGGACAAGGTCGCGCTTATGGAAAATATTATGATGAGCTCGGCGAGCATTATGTTCTCCGACGACGAAAAGTCCCTTCCCTTGTCGCCGCGCAAGCAGGGCGCGGGACTTGCGAATTTGCAAGACGCGCTGACAATTCCCGTAATCTTAAAGGGGGACAGCGGCAAGTCGAAGCTCAGCCTCGGCGATATGCTCGGCGACGAGATAACGCTTAAATTCACGGCTGAAAACCTGACGGACAGTCCCGTGACCTACGACGACATATCGGTTTGCGCGCTCACCGACGGCTATGAAAACGTAAACGGCGAAAATCTCATTTCGGACTCGGTGCCGCTTGAAATTACCGCCGTCGACAAGCCCGAGGAAGTGACCATTCCCGCCAAAGACACGCGGGATATAGAGATAAAAATTACTTTAAACAGCGCTCAGACCGCGGCGAATAAGCAAATTTTCACGAACGGCTTTTGGGTGGACGGCTATATAACCTTAAGCTCCAAAGACGGCTCGGTGACAAAAGCGAGTATGCCCTACACCGGCTTTTACGGCGACTGGACGGCGTTTGACGCGTTCTCTCCCTCGTATTTTGAGGAAGGAGGAAGCCTTGCAAACGGCTATCTGGCATATAACAGCCTTGTGCTCGGAACAAACGAATTTGCAGACAGCGGCGAATACGAAAGCGAAAGCTATGTCGGAATATCCGTCTTTAACACCGACGACTGCGGAATATATCTGCGTATGCTGCGCAGTCTTACCGATGTGACTTTGACCGTCAAAGACGCGGACGGCGAGGTTGTGTATGAAAAAAATAGGGGCGACGGTCTGTGCCGCCAGCTTGAAAACAATGATTATTTTGAATCAATTTCCTTGGGCGGGCTGACTGCTCCCGACGGCGACTATACCGCTACCGTGTCGGGTAAATTCGTCTACGGAGAAAGGAGCAGGTCGGAGGAAAAGACATATAAGTTTTATATCGACTCCGAGCAGCCGAAAATAAGCAATCCGAGAATTTATGAGGAGAACGGTAAGAAATATGCGGCGTTCGAGGCGAGCGACAACCGCTATCTTATGGGCGCGGTTGCGGTCGACGCGGCAGGAATGGTCAGCGCACCCGTCAAAGCGGAGCAACAAGCCGAAATAACGCTTGATATAACGGATATGGACGAGAGCACTCTCAGCTTCTCGGTTTACGATTACGCTTATAACGACTACACCTTCACTATCGGCGCGGTGACCGCTGAAATCACCGACAGTATTATAAACGGAGGCAGCGTCGCGTTTATCGCGAGCGTAACAAATACGGCGGAGGATGCGGACGCGGACGTTATAATGGCGCTCTACGACGCGGACGGCAAACTAATCGACGCACAGTCTCAAAACAAATTTATAAAAAGCGGCGCGCAGGAGCAGTTTACGTTCGGCTTTACCGACGCGGCGCACGCCGAGAAGGCGGAGCTGTTCGTGTGGAAGCACGGAGATATGACCCCGCTGTGCAGTCCTTGCGTTTTTCCCGAATACCCGAATGAATAAATAAATGAAGCAAAACTAAAAAATAAGGGCTGCCGCCTGAACACTTCAGGCGGCAGCCTCTTTTAATTATTCCGATTTTTTATCTTACCAAATCGAAACTCTGTCCTCGGGAGCTACCCACATTCCGTCGTCTTCGGTGATTCCGTAGGTCTCGAAGAACTTGTCGCTGGTCTCAAACAGTCTGTTCACGCGAACCTCGGCCGCGCTGTGCACGTCAATCATGCTTAGCTGTTCAAGATACTGACGGTAGGAAACATCCAACCAGAGCTGCGCCCATGTCTCGAACATCTTTTTGTAATCAAAATTCTCGTTTCTTGACGCCAGCTCCGTCGCCACCGACAGGCCGCCCATGTCGGCGGTGTTTTCGGTAAGAGTCAGCTCTCCGTTTGTGGTGATGCCGGGCGCGCTCTCCTGTCCGTCATAGAAGTCGATAACCGCTTTGCAGCGCTCATCAAACGCCGCGGCGTCTTCGTCGGTCCACCAGTTCACCGCGTTTCCGTTCTCGTCGAACTGAGAGCCGTATTTGTCAAACGCGTGGCTGAGCTCGTGGCCGATAACGATTCCTATTCCACCCAGATTTTCCTCATATGAGGCGCTTGAGCTGTAAGTGTGCGGTATCTGCAATATCGCGGCGGTGATGGTAATATCGTTAAAGCTGGGATTGTAGCAGGCGTTCACGGTCTGGGGCGACATTACCCACTCGTTGTGGTCGACCTCTCCGCCCTCGTTCTTAAGTTCGTCTTTCTCGGCGGCGTCATTGATCGCTATAATGTTTTCAACGAGGCTGCCGCCGTCGGCGTAGCTTTTAAGCTCTGTGCTGTCTAAGGTCGTTTCGGGGATCTTATCGGGGCCGCCGACCTTTATTCCCATGGTGTCGAGCTTCTTTATCGCCTTCTGCTTCGTCGCGTCACTCAACCAGTCAAGCTTTTGTATTCTCTCGCGGTAGATGTCTATCATGTCTTTGATAATCTCGGTAACGTCGGTCTTTGTTTTCTCGTCCATATACTTATCGGTATACAGCTCGCCGAGATAATCCGAAAGATGACCGTCAATGCAGTCAATCGCGTCGGTCTCGTCGTCGCTCTCTCCCTGAATTCCGTAAACCTCGGAAGTAAACGTCTTATACGCATTATGAAAGTCATCACTCAGATATATGCTGTAGCTTGAGAGAATATTGATCTTCGCGCTGTCCTTGATCGCTTCAAGGTTCTTATCATCAAGCAGCTCGGCTGTTTTTTTCATCGCGCCGACGTCGGAAACAATAAATCTGTCCTTATTCTTAAGGCCGCTGTTTTCAAACACCTTGTTTATATCAATGTTTTTAAACAGAGCGGATATCTCATCAAGCGAGTATATGTTGTATGTTTTGTTTATATCATCGGTATCGGTAAGCGAAAGGCTCGCCTCGGCGATCTGTTTCTCTATATCAAACGCTCTGTCGGCCGCGGCTTCGGCGTCGGCCTCGCTGTAGCCGATCAGTTTTAAGAGAGACGCCTTGTATTTCAGAGAAGCCGCTTTTCGATTTTCGTCCTTTCCCTCATACATTTCCTTTGAGTTTATCGTCGGAGTCGAGAAATAATCGGCGTAATGAGTTGAGTCCTTGTCATCATATCCGACCTCAAATCTCGCGAAAATATCCATCGCCTCCTTGCAGTTTACAAGATCCGAAACGCTTTTCATAGCGTCTATCTCGTCAAGAAACGGCTTTATCGGCTCATAGCCCTGGGCGTTTCTCGCCTCTTTGTTCATGTAGTTGTCGTAGAGCGTCTTGATCTTTCCCTCTTTTGAGTTTTTGTCGGGATCTGACGCGGCCACGTTCTTTACGATGTCCTTGATCTGATCCTGCACCTCAAGGCCGGACAGGGTGCCCATGCTGAGTTCTCCGTCGGGGATAACGGCGCTGTTAAGCACGTCGAGGTTAACGGTCTGATAATAGTTGTCCTTGAGATTTGTGCCGAACACGCGGTACATACGCTGTATAAAAAGCTCCATCTCGTCTTTGGTCACGTTGTCGTCGGGCGCGAATATTCCCTCTGACTTTCCCGCGACTATTCCCGCGTCAAACACGTCCGAAAGCTCGGTCTTAGCCCAGTCGGGTATGTCGGTGAACGTCTCGGCGGGAAAGGCTATGTATTTGTTTGCACCTTTTATCTCGGGTATCTCGCCGAACGCGCGCCTGAGCATAACCAGCGCTTCGGCTCTTGTTACGCCCCAGTCCTCGTGGAGCTGACCGTCCTCGTAGCCCTGTAATATATCCGTCTTTTCAACCCCTGCATTGTAGTCGTCCGCCGAGGCGAGAAGCATATTGCACACCTCGCCGCGCGTCGCATAATCATCCTCCGCAAAGACCGCCGCCGGCACTGTTAAAATAAGCATAGCCAAAGCCAGAGCCGCCGCCGTAATTCTTCTTCTCATTTTTAAAACCTCCTATTTTAAATCTTCACATTTTCTCGTCCGCAAAACGGGCATTACCAAATCGAAACTCTGTCCTCAGGAGCTACCCACATACCGTCGCCCTCGGTGATGCCGTAGGTCTCGAAGAATTTGTCGCAGGTCTCAAACAGTCTGTTCACGCGGACGCTCGGAAGGCTGTGGACGTCGCCCGTCGCACACATTTGTAAATAACCGCGATACGCCGCGCTAAACTGAAGGTTGGCATAGCTTTCAAACATTTGCTTATAGTCAAAATTTTCGGTCTTTGACGCAAGCTCGACCACAACCGACAAGCCGCCCATATCGGCGGTGTTTTCGGTAAGAGTCAGTTCTCCGTTCATAGCAATTCCCGGCGCCGCCTCGTAGCCGTCATAGAAATCTATAACGTTTTGACACAGCTTGTCAAACGCCGCCGCGTCCTCATCAGTCCACCAATTCACCGCGTTTCCGTTCTCGTCATACTGCGCGCCGTTGTTGTCAAACGCGTGGCTGATCTCGTGACCGACGACCATGCCTATGGCGCCCAGGTTGCTCTCATAAGGGGCGTCGGTACCGTATACTCCGGGCACCTGCAAAAATCCCGCGCAAATTGTCACATCATTAAACGAAGGGTCATAGAAAGCATTTACCGTCTGCGGAGTCGCTGCCCACTGACTGCGGTCTACCACAGTGCCTTCTTTGGCTATCATGTCTTCTTCCTTCGCCTCGCCTATCGTCATCATATTTTCAATGAGGCTTCCGCCCTCGTCATAGCTCCTTATGTCCTTGGAGTCAAGGGAGACCTCGGCGTACTCGTCGGGGCAGCCGACCTTTATACCCATGGTGTCAAGCTTTTTTATCGCCTTTTGCTTTGTCGCCTCGCCCATCCAATCGTTGTTTTCAAGCCTCTCGCGGTAAATCTCGATCATACCTTTTATCATTTCGGTCAAGTCGGTCTTGGTTTTCTCATCAACATATTTGTCGCTGTACAGCTCGCCAAGATAGTCCGGAACAAGGCTGTCTATGCAGCTTACCGCCTTCGTCTCATCATCGAGGGTTCCCTGAATGCCCATAACCGCGGAGTTGTATTCATCCTCCGCGTTTTCAAAATCCTCGCTCAGATATTGAACGCTATTGCTAAGCAGCGCGAATTTGGCGTAAATCTTTAAGGCGTCGATATTCTTGTCGTCAAGCAGCTCCGCCGTCTTTTCCATCGCGCCCGCATCGAAAACCATAAATCTGTCTTTGAGCTTAAAGCCGCTGTTTTCAAACACCTTTTCAATATCAATGTTTTTAAACTTCGCGCATATTTCATCAAGCGTGTATATGTTGTATGTTTTGTTTATATCATAGGTATCGGGGAGCGAAAGGCTTGCCTCGGCTATTTGAGTCTCCAAATCAAACACGGTGTCCGCCGCAGCTTTGGCGTCAGCCTCGCTGTAACCTATAAGGGAAAACAGCTTTGTGACATATTTGAGATACGCCTCTTTTGCGTTTTCGTTCTTTCCCTCGTACATATCCTTTGTGTTTATCGACGGGGTGACAAAAATATCTATATATTTGGTCGAGTCCTTTTGATCAATCGTAATTTGGAATCTCGCGAAAGCATCTATCGCTTCGGTGCCTACAAAGTCCGAGACGCTCTTTACCGCGTCTATCTCGTCGAGGTACGGCTTTATCGGCTCATAGCCTTGTGCGTTTCTCGCCTCTTTGTTCATATAGTTGTCGTAAATCGTCTTGATTTTGCCCGCCTTTGAGTTCTTGTCGGGATTTGAAGATGCCGCTTCTTTTACAACAGCTTTAAGCTGCCCGCTGACCCGATCGCCATGTGTGGTGCCTGTGACGCTTTTTCCCTCGGGGATAACGGCGCTGTCAAGCGCGTCGTGATTAATTGTCTGATAATAGTCATCCTTGAGGTTTGTGCCAAACACGCGGTACATACGCTGTATAAACAGCTTCATCTCGTCGGTCGTCACGTTGTCGTCGGGCGCGAATATGCCCTCTGACTTGCCCGCGACTATTCCCGCGTCAAACACGTCCGCAAGCTCGGTCTTAGCCCACTCGGGAATATCGGTGAACGTCTCGGCGGGAAACGCAATATATTTATTCGAGCCTTTAATTTCGGGGATTTCGCCAAACGCACGCCTGAGCATAACCAGCGCTTCGGCTCTTGTCACGCCCCAATCCTCGTGAAGCTGACCGTCCTCATAGCCCTGTAATATATCCGTCTTTTCAACCCCTGCATTGTAGTCGTCCGCGGCAATAAGAAGCATATCGCAAACCTCGCCGCGCGTCGCATAATCCTCCTCCGCAAAGACCGCCGCCGGCACTGTCAAAATGAGCATAGCCAAAGTCAGCACCGCCGCCGTAATTCTTCTCCTCATTTTTAAAACTCCTTATTTTAAATTTTCACGTTTTCGCGTCTGCGAAACAGAAATTACCAAATCGAAACTCTATCCTCGGGAGCTACCCACATTCCGTCGCCCTCGGTGATACCGTAGGTCTCGAAGAATTTGTCGCAGGTCTCAAACAGTCTGTTCACGCGCACGCTGTCGGGGCTGTGACTGTCGCTCATAACCTGACGCTGCAACCTTTCACGATAGATCAGGCTCATCCAAACATTTGCCCAGCTTCTGAACATTTCGTCATAGTCAAAGTTCTCGGTCTTTGAAGCAAGCTCTGTCACAACCGACAAGCCGCCCAGGTCGGCGGTGTTTTCGGTGAGCGTCAGTTCGCCGTTGGTGGTGATGCCCGGCGCCGCTTCCTGTCCGTCGTAGAAGTCTATGACAGCCTGACAACGCTCGTCAAACGCCTTAGCGTCCTCGTCTGTCCACCAGTTAACCGCGTTTCCGTTCTCGTCAAACTGAGAACCGCTCTTATCGAACGCGTGGCTGATTTCGTGACCGATAACCACGCCTATGCTGCCCATAGTTGACTCGTAAGACGCATCTTTGCTGTAAACGCCCGGCATCGCCAAAAATCCCGCATATACCGTTACGCTGTTGTATAACGAATTATAAGTCGCATTTACCGTCTGAGGAGGCGAAGACCACTTTGTTTTGTCGACCTTAGTACCCTCAAGGGCTGCATTGTCCTCCGAATCTGCCTCTTGTATCGTGATTATATTTTCGAGAAGACTTCCGCCGTCGGCATAGCTTTTAAGCTCCTTGCCGTCGAGAGTTATCTCGTCGTATTTTTCGGGTGCGCCGACATTTACTCTCATTGTGTCAAGCTTCTTTATTGCCTTTTCCTTGGTAGTCTCGCTCATCCAGTCAAGATTTTTTATTCTCTCTCGGTAAATCTCTATGAGTCCCTTTATCATTTCGGTTATCTTTGCTTTAGTCTCGTCGTCCACATATTTTTCGGCATACCTCTCGCCCACATATGACGGAAGCATATCGTTTACCACGCCTGCCGCCTGAATATCATCGGCAATTGTTCCCTGAGTTCCCTCTACGGCGGACCCGTATTTATTCTCGGCGTCTGTAAAATCATCGCTCAGATATTCGCCGTATGTGCCAAGCAGGTTATACTTGAGAAAAGTCTTTATAGTTTCAAGGTTCTTGTCATCAAGGAGCTCCGCCAGCTTTTTCATTGAGCTGACGTCTATCACAAGGAATTTGTCCTTTGTCTTAAGTCCGCTGTTTTCAAACACTTTTTCAATATCAATGTTTTTAAACTCGGAACATATCTCGTCAAGCGTGTATATGTTATAGATCTTGCTTATATCTCTGGCGTCGATTGCCGAAAGGCTCGCCTCGGCTATCTCCGAGTTAAACTCAAACACCGTATCGGCAGCCGCTTCGGCGTCCGCTTCGCTGTATCCTATAAGCACAAAGACGTCGGATATATAATCAAGCATCGCCGCTTTTTGACTCTCGGCTTTGCCCTCGTACATATCCTTTGTCAATATGGACGGCGTGTAGAACATATTTATATAGCTGTTCGAGTCTATATAATCGTTAGTGACCGTAAAGCCCATAATCGAATTTATGGCGTATGTGTCAACCAAGTCCGCAACGCTCTTTGCCGCGTCTATTTCATCGAGATACGGCTTGAGCGGCTCGTAGCCCTGCTCGTTTCTCGCCTCTTTGTTCATATAGTTGTCGTAAAGCGTCTTAATCTTGCCCGACTTTGAGTTCTTATCGGGATTTGACGACGCGATTTCCTTAACCAAATCTCTTATCTGAATATCAACCGTGTCGTTTCTGATGGTTCCGGTAGACGACTGTCCTTCGGGCATAACCGTGTTGTTGAGCGGGTCGCTGTTGACCGTCTGATAGTAGTTATCCTTGAGGTTTGTCCCGAATACGCGGTACATACGCTCAATAAACAGCTTCATCTCGTCGGTCGTCACGTTGTCGTCGGGCGCAAATATTCCCTCGGACTTTCCCGCAACTATTCCCGCGTCGAACACATCCGAAAGCTCGGTCTTAGCCCAGTCGGGAATGTCGGTGAACGTTTCTGCTGGAAACGCAATATACTTGTTCGAGCCTTTTATCTCGGGGATTTCGCCAAACGCGCGCTTTAGCATAACCAGCGCCTCGGCGCGTGTTACGCTCTGTTCCTCGTGAAGCTGACCGTCCTCGTAGCCTTTTAATATATCCGTCTTTTCAACCCCTGAATTGTAATCGTCCGCCGCCGCGAGAAGCATATCGCATACCTCACCGCGCGTCGCATAATCATCCTCCGCAAAGACCGCCAACGGCATTACTCCAAGCGCCAACGCGGCTGTCAAAATCAATGAAACAATCTTTTTTTTCATTATTTGATCCTCCTTAAAAATATAAAATATATAAATAATTGTCGAACCGTCCGACTTTAATTATTGTTTGTCGGAATGTACTTACGGATTTTCGCGGCAAGCTCGCTGATGCTCACCGTCTGAAGCCACACCTTGCCGGGACCCGTAAGCACCGTAAGGAACAGCCCCTCGCCGCCGAAAAATATATTCTTAAAGCCCTTTACCGTTTCCACGGTATAACTAACCGACTTTTCAAAAAACGCGACGTTGCCCGAATCCACCTTTACGCGCTCTCCGGGAGCAAGCTCTATCTCTTTAAGACTGCCGTCAAGCTCCAAAAACGCTGTGCCGTTTCCCGAAAGCTCCTGAAGCACAAAGCCCTCGCCGCCGACAAGTCCCGCTCCGAAGGATTTGGTAAATACCGATTTGAGATTTACTCCGTTCTCCGCGCACAAAAACGCGCCCTTTTGCGCTATGTACTCGTGCGCCGAGTCAATCGTAATCGGTCTTATTTCGCCGGGCGTAGCCGCCGAAAAGGTTATCCTCTCATTGTCCTTATTAGCCGTGTATGTCGCCATAAACATCGAGTCGCCCGAAAACGAACGCGCAAGACCCTTAAAAATTCCGCCTTTTGTGTTCGTTTCCATAGCTATATCGTCGGTCATCCACGCCATACCTCCCGACTGGGTGTAAATGCCCTCGCCTTTATCAAGCGTTATTTCAACCGCCGGAAGCGTACCTCCGAAAATATCGTATTTCATATTTTTTCCTCCTTTACTGTTTTGTGTTTATTTATTTTTTACTTCATTATTTTTCGCCTATTGTTTTTATCGCCTTTAACGCGCTCACGATTGCTCCGACCGCATATTCAGCCTTATGCGCGTTGTAAAAATTTCCTTTTCTGCGTTGAATCTGAACTTTGCGCTTCCGTCGTATTTTTGCGCGGTATGCGCTATGCTCCTCAGTCCGTGCCCGCCGTCTGAGCGGTCGCTCAAAAACGCCTCCGCGGATAAGAAACCGTCCTCCGATTGAAAACGGCGGTTGATATGCGCCTCTTTGCAGGAATTGGATATTTCGATTGCCAGCGAGTCCGAAACAGTGCCGACCTGTATGCTTATCCATCGCTCACCCGAACATTTCAAACAGGCGTTTATCGCGTTTTCCATCGCGTTGCCGAACAGAACCGTCAAATCCGCCGCGTCAATGGCAAGCTCTCCGCACTCCGCCCGCACGTCGCATTGTATATTTTCGTCGCGTGCAAGTCCGACATAGTATTGCAGCAGCCCGTTGACCGTCATATTCTTGCAGTACGCCTCGCTGTCCCGCTTGATTGTCGTATCTATAACGTCGGAAAGATACGCCTTCATCTCGTCTGTCTGCCCCCTGTCGAGCATATCGTTCAGCGCGTTGTAATGGTGCCGCAAATCGTGACGCATTCGCCTGGTATTTTCCATATCGCCGACAATCTTTTCGTATTGAAGCTGCTGAATTTCCAGCGTCCGCCTGCGCTCAACATCCCGCTTTCGCCGCACGGACTCCCGAAAAATCAGCCAGCAAATCAGCATCTGATACATAAGCAAGACCCAGAAAAGAGTCAGAACCAGCAAATAGAGCTTATAGTCCAAATAATAATATGTAAAGTCAACGCATATCATAATCGCAATCAAAGCGATTGTCGAAACTATCAGGACAGAAAACTCCCGACGCATATCCTGCGTCTCCACTTCCCGTATATACTCCCTCAGAGTGTGAAGCACAAACGTCAGCACAGGCGGCAGCATAACCGCAGCCGTAACAACGTAAAGCGCCAGACCGTGCAGGGAATACACCGAATGAGCCCCGTTCTCCGGAGAAAAACCAAAGAACACCGAAATAACGCCGTTCAGCAGGTTTACCAGACAATACTGCAGCGCCGCATAAAACATTATGACGAAAAAGACCAGCAGTTTTTTCATCAGGGACTGCCTGATAAGGAACATATATGCCGCCAGCGTGAGAAATATCGCGGTAAACATAAGGATGTTGGCGGCAAACGCCGCGTTCCCGCCGAAGCCGCTGTTTGTCACCGCGGAGAACAACGCCGCAAATAACAGGGTTGCAAGCGTTATGCCGCAAAAAATCCACCTGCGCCGAAAACGGTATGTATCCTTTGGGAATGTCAGGAAAATCATAATCGCACAGGGAAAAAATTGTATGAAAAATCCAAGCATATTCCGCAAAAAATCCGTCGCCATAATCCTCCCTCCTAAAAATCCTTTCGTTCCGAAAGCCTATCGAACACATAGTCGTCATATTTCGCGCGGACGGCGGTGCTGTGCCGTATCGCTATTGGCAGCCGTATTCCGTTCCGCAAAACGCAAACGTCGGTTCCTATTCGCACAATGTATTCCATATTGACGACTATTCCTCGGTTAATCCTCAAAAAATTTTCATCCATTTGGTTCTCCAGTTCCTTGAAGGACATACGCACCTTCAGCACGCGCCCGTCCGAAAGCGAGACGTTCACGGTGTGGTTATCGCTCTCAAGAAAGCAAATCTGGTCTAAAAACACCGTATATCGCTCCGAGCCAACCGTGAGCGTGATGCTCTCTCTGTGTCGGGAGCGAAACTCGGTAAGCCGCCGAAACGACTCGACAACTCCCTTTGTGGTGACCGGCTTGACCAAATAGTGAAGAGCATAGAGCGAAAATGCCTCCACCGCGTGTTCCCGACTGGTGGTGACAAATACGATTCCGGTTTCGGGAGAGATTTCACGAAGCTCCTTGGCAACTGCAATACCGTTCTCGTCGGGCATATATATATCCAGAAACACAATATCAAACGAAGGCGGATTCTTCGCCGCATCCAGCAGCTCTGCCCCGCTTGAAAATTTTTCCGCGCTCCGCGTCGGGTCCCAGCCGCGCAAAGCGCCTTCAATTTGTTCCTGTTCTCTCAAATCATCATCGCAAATCGCAATCCGCATATAACATCACCCTAACCCGTCATAAAACCGTCCGAGCCTATTATCCTTTATTTTAATTGTACCACATATCAATAATATTTTCAATGCGGCAAATTTGCCGTTTACGCCGTCAAACCTGACTTTTACAAAATATCGATATTAAAATTACAAATATTTTACATAAGACGGGACGTCGATGGCGCCGTCCCGTACAACCAAATGGGCGTGCTATCCTTTTGTTATAATTTTACAGGGCTCCCAAAAAGCGACTTGCGCTTTTTGGGAAAGAGTACCCAACAGGGCACAATTCACACTAAATTCGCAAGCATATAGCTTGCTCATTAAGTGTTCATTCGAAGCGACCGCCCGAAAGCGCGCCTTTGCCCGAATGGGGCAAAGCAAGCAAAAAGGGCGTGTCGCGACGATGTAGGGTGCGGCGCCCTCGACGCACCAACGCGCAAAGCGCAAAAAAGTCGGAGCAAAGCGAACTTTGAAAAAAATAAAAAAACGCGGCTTTGCCGCGTAATCTCGCAAAAAGCGACTTGCGCTTTTTGCGAAAGAGCGCCGAAAACGGCGGTAAAATAAGAAGACCTTGCATAGCAAGGTCTTCGAAAAAATCCGCCGTTTTCGGCGCTGGTGCGGCCGATGGGACTTGAACCCATACAGGCGTTTTGCCCACTACCCCCTCAAAGTAGCGCGTCTGCCTATTCCGCCACGGCCGCGTGTCTCATTCACGACTTTTCAATTATACAACAAAACATTCGATATGTCAATAAAAATTTTTAAAATTTCGGAAAATCTCCGCTAACCCGCAAAATTATGCGTCATTCCAAAAATTCCACAACAATGTTTTTCTTGTGAGTAAGACCTCGCACGGTACAGGAAAAGCCCCAGCCCGAGTCGCTCTGGCTCACGACGTGGTCATGATACGCCGCGTTCTGCGACTTATAATCTATATACGGCTTTTCGCAGTAAAGGGTTTCCTCACCCGTCCTTTGGTACTCTTCGGTCAGTTTAAGCGCGAGGTTATAGTCCGTCTCCGAAACGGAACGATAGTCATAAAGCTCTGACACATTCATTATCAAAAATAACGCCAGCACCGCCGCCGATACAATGCCCTGCACCCGTCTGTTTTTTACGAGCAGACGGAAAACAGCGTCTACGGCAAGGGCAAGCCCGACCGACACAGGCACGAGGTTGCGGAAGTTAAGCCACTGATTTCCGCTCAGCACAAACGGTATGAACGGCGCGAAAAACAACAGCGCGGCAAGCAGCATTTCAAGTCCGAACCTCTTTAAGTCATAACGCAGCTTATTCATCTCAAGTCCTTTGATTCGAATTTTTCCGAAAGGCTTAAAACCCGAAAAGAACGCGTAAGCCGCGCACAGCAAAACGCCCGCGCCGACCCACACGGCTCCCGAAACTCCGTTATTCAAAATCATTTCCAGTCCGCGCCGGAATCCGCGCGTAAAAATCTTGCCGCCCTGCGTCACAAAAATCGTGTAAATCTCTTTCAGCACGGTAAGCGAGAAGGCGGGGAGCGCATCGGGCGACATTACGTTCATCCTGCCGTTGTTGTTGCTCTCGCCGATAAAAAGTATATAATACGATGCAATCAAAGCCAAGTTGACCGCCATCGGCAAAAGCGCCGCCCATTTTCTCTTTGAAATCACGACGTAAACAATCATAAAAAACGACAGCACTATCGTCTGCTCGTAAAACCCGTAAGAAATGAGATTGATTATCGCAAATTCAGCCAACGAGCGCAGCTTGCCGTCGTCACAATAATCGAGGAGCGCGTGAAGCGACGCCGCCGTAAAAAACAGCGACACCACCACGCGGCTCGACGCAGAAATCCAGTATGTTCCCTCAAAATTCAAAGGAGTAAACAAAAACAGCACTATAAACAGCGGAGAAACCTCAATGTCCATACGCTCAAAAAAACGTTTAAAAAGCACGGCGGTAATTCCGCCGATAACGGCAATTATAATCACCGCCGCCCACAGATAATTCCAAAAACAGCCCCATATAAAAGTATCAAAAAACACCGCGAACGGTCGGCTGAACATAATTCCGGGGCCGCCCAGCAATACCTCGCTCCACAGATTTGGCAGACGGGGATAAAGCCCGTACTGAACATAGTCGTCAAGATACGGAAAATATTCAAATCCGAAAAACGAGAACTTAAATATGTGCAAAAGAACAACGGTGCAAAAAAGCCCTATTTCAACGTTTCTGTGCTTCGCCGAAACAAATCGACGCTCATCTTTTTCTTTTTTCATATGGTCTATAAACTTCCGCACCTTAATCTACTCTCTTCCGTCATAATCGTATTAAACCCAGACAACCGTGCTTTTCTATAATGCCCTAAAAAGCCCTTTTTCTTTCGTAGCCCGCGCGTCCCGCTCCCCTGTCGGTATAGGCTTCGCTGAGCCGTACCGTGCCGAACGAAAGCGCGCAGGTAAAAATATTGCTTGCCGCAATCATAAAAATCAACGCCGCCCAGCCGTATCTCGGCACAAAAAATATTATAACAAAAAGGCGAAGCGCCGAGTCGCACATATTGTAGACAAACATTCTGAGCTGCTGTTTCATACCGTTCAAAATCCCGCAGGATACCGAATCGAGAAACATCAGCGGGCACAGCAAAGCGAGGGAGCGCACGGCTCCCGCAATTTCGGGCTTGCCGTAAACCGCGGCCGAAACCTGCCTCGAAAAAATCACAAAAACCAGCATAACGGCGACTCCGGCTGCAAACGCGAGCCGCAGAGCGCGGGAGGCAAGCGAACGAAAGCGCACTTTGTTGCGCACCTCAAACGTCCTTGATATTTCGGGGACAAGAAGCGTTATAAATGAGCCGATAAGCGTCAGCGGAAACGTCAAAAGCGGCATAATCATACCCTTGAGCAGTCCGTACTGCGAAAGCGCTTCCGCCGCCGGCATATTCGCGGCGGTAAGTCCGCTTATTATTTTTATATCCTCATACATTCTCAAAAACGAGCTTATAAGCGCGCCCGTCAGCGTCGGGAGCGAAATTTTAAGCACCGCCGAAAGAGTTCCCGACTGTGCGGCGGGCTTGCCGCGAGTCAAGAGCCGCCGGTATTCGGGTATAAACATAAGTATCAGGTATGTGCAGGACGCCGCCTCGCCTATCGAAAGTCCGAGGAACACTCCCGCACAGCCGTACTCTACGCCAAACGGCAAAAACAGCTTCAAAAAGCCGCGCATTGTAAGCACCTTGACAAACTGCTCCAGAAATTCCGAGCTTGCGGGGCGCACCACCTTGCGCGAAGCGTAAAAATACCCCTTTATGCAATACGAAATACTCATAAACAGCGTACTCGGCGCAAGAGCGCAAATTCCTATTCGTGTACGCGCATCTCCTAGGAAAGAAGCCGAAATACTGTCCGAAAAAAACAAAACCGCACCGATAACCGCCGCGCTCATAACAACGGTCATACCGATGACGGTTCGCATTGTTTTCGGAACAGACGCTTCATTATGCCCCGCGTACTGCGCCGAGACGAGAGTTGCCGTCGCGGTTCCGAGCCCCGCGCTCGCAAGCGTCAGCATAATGCCGTGAACTCCGAACACAAGAGATAAAAGCCCCATACCCTCGCTGCCCAAAAGCTTGGAGTAGTAAGCTCTGAATATAAACTCGACCGATTTGGCACAAACGCCCGAAAAAGTAAGTATGCACGCGTTTTTCGCCACTGCCGAAACTGCCATAAAATCACCACCGACACTAATATTTATATTAGTGTCGGGCGTGATTTAACACTTTGTGCGTCTAAACTAATTTATGAGTAATTTTTATATAGTCGGCTATAATATCCGCCGCCTTTTCAACTCCGACCTTGGTGGTGTTGAGCGCAATATCGTAATTTGTGACATTGCCCCACTCGTTCCCCGTGTAAAACTCATAGTAGTTGGAACGTTTCTTGTCGTTCTTGTTGATTTGCGACAGCGCCTCTTTATCGGAAAGGGAGTTTCGCTCCGCAATACGCTTCACGCGCGCCGCTTCGTCGGCGTGAATAAATATGCGCACAAGATTGTCGTGTCCGCTCAAAACATAGTCCGCACAGCGGCCGACTATCACGCACGGCTCTTTGTCGCGAAGCTCTTTTATAACGCCGGACTGTATTTTGAAAACAGTGTCGCTCGTCAGCAAATCGCCGTAGTTAAAGCCTATACCCTTTCCGGCGTTTACTCCGACCGTCAGGGAATACAAAAAACTGCTCGTCTTTTTCTGGTCGGCGTTTTTAAAAAATTCCTCCGAAAGACCGCTCGCCTTTGCCGCCGAAGTAATTATCTCTTTGTCATAAAACGAAATACCGAGTTTTTCCGCAAGCCGTTCTCCGACCTCGTGACCGCCGCTTCCGTACTGTCTGCCGATTGATACTACAAGATTTCCCACAACACTCAGTCCTTTCCGAACTAATATATTCCGAACCCGTACGGTCCGAACCATTCTGTACAGTATGATAATAACACAAAAAATAAAACTTTTCAAGATTATATAAGAAAATATTGACAAATAAAATATTTGGCATTAAAATAGATACAATAGAATTTGGAGGTATTTTTATGAAAAGAATTTTATCGGCATTTTTGTGTTTTGCAATGATTATCTCGCTTACGCTCCTGCTCGGAGCCTGCGGAAAAAAGGAGACGGCTTCAATGGTTAAATTTGAAATGGAAAACGGCGGCACATTCACAATCAAGCTTCATCCCGAATACGCTCCCGAAACGGTTGAAAACTTTACAAAGCTTGTTTCGGAAGGATTTTACGACGGACTTACTTTCCACCGCGTAGTAGACGGCTTTATGGCTCAGGGCGGCGACCCCGAAGGCACCGGAACGGGCGGCTCCAAGGACAAAATAAAGGGTGAGTTTTCGAGCAACGGCTTTACTCAGAACACGCTCTCTCATAAGCGCGGCGTTGTTTCGATGGCGCGCGCGAACGACCCCGACAGCGCAAGCAGTCAGTTCTTTATCTGCTATGACGACTGCACTTTCCTCGACGGCTCCTACGCCGCATTCGGAGAGGTAGTTGAGGGTATGGACGTAGTGGACGGCTTTTTGGAAGTCGAGCGCACAATGGGACTGGACGGACAACAGTCCAAGCCCGTAACGCCTATTGTTATAAAGAGCGCTACGATTGTGGAGTAAGGTTCACGCTTTATATACAATATAAAAACGACACGCCGCGCGGGGACTGCGCGGCGTGCTTTTTTGCGCCCTGCCCGCCCGCGGCCGCACGGCGGCCTATCAAAACCTGCAAAAAATCTGCTTTTTATTATTCTATACGGTTGACGAGACAGGTGTTTTTGTGGTAGAATATAGTATTATTAAGACCACACGGTAGGTTTCAAAGTGAGGGATAATTTTATGATAAAGGAAACCTTGGAAAAAATAAAAAATCAGGCAATTGAGGAGCTTGGCGAGATAGGCAGCGTTGAAGCGCTGGAGAGCTTCCGCGTGAAATATCTCGGTAAAAAAGGCTCGCTGACCTCCGTACTCAAAAGTATGGGGTCGCTTTCGCCCGAAGAAAGGCCGATAGTCGGACAGCGCGCAAACGAGGTGCGCGCGGCAATAGAGGAAAAGCTGGAGGAGACACGCGCAAGTCTTGCTCAGAAGTTTGAGAATATGAAGCTCGCTTCCGAAACGATTGACGTCACTATGCCGGGGCGCGAGGTATCGCTCGGCAAAAAGCACCCGCTCACCACGGTGCTGGACGACCTCAAAGACATATTTATCGGTATGGGCTACTCCATAGCGGAGGGACCTGACGTTGAGCTTGACTACTATAACTTTGAAGCTCTCAACCTTCCGCCCGACCACCCCGCGCGCGACACTCAGGACACGTTTTATATAAACGACAACGTGCTGCTCAGAACGCAGACCTCTCCTGTTCAGATAAGGTATATGGAACAGCATAAGCCGCCGATACGAATTATCGCTCCGGGACGCGTTTTCCGAAGCGACTCGGTGGACGCCACACATTCTCCCGTATTTCACCAGATAGAGGGTCTTGTTGTGGATAAGGGCATCACAATGGCGAACCTCAAAGGAACGCTCGAAACATTTGCCCGCAAACTTTACGGCGAGGACACAAGACTGCGTTTCCGTCCGCACCACTTTCCGTTTACCGAGCCGAGCGCAGAGGTTGACATATCCTGCTTCAACTGCGGCGGCAAAGGCTGCAGCGTTTGTAAGGGCGAAGGCTGGATAGAAATTCTCGGCTGCGGAATGGTTCATCCGAAGGTGCTGAAAATTTGCGGCATAGACCCCGACGAGTATTCGGGCTTTGCGTTCGGCATAGGACTGGAGCGCGTCGCTCTGTTCAGATACGGTATTGACGATATGCGTCTGTTCTTTGAAAACGACCTGAGATTTTTAAATCAGTTTTGATTATTCGATACACGAAATAAATTTGGAAGGATTGAGTAAGTTATGAAGCTGCCAATGTCATGGCTTAAAGATTATATGAATACCGACGGCATAGACGCCGAAAGCTACGAGCGCGAAATGACCATGAGCGGTTCCAAGGTTGAAAAAATCGAGAACCGCGCGGATGAAATCAAAAACGTGGTCGTAGGTAAAATTGAGAAAATAGAAAAGCACCCCGACGCGGATAAGCTGGTGGTATGTCAGGTAAACGTCGGAGAGGAAGCGCCGCTTCAAATTGTTACCGGCGCACCTAACGCGTTTGAGGGCGCATATGTTGTTGTTGCAAAACATAAATCCACCCTCCCCGGCGGAGTCAAAATAACAAAGAGCAAGCTGCGCGGCGTAGAAAGCGCGGGAATGATGTGCTCGACCGACGAGCTTGGCATTTCCGAGACTCGCGCCGACGGAATTTTGATTTTGCCCGACGACGCGCCTATAGGCGAGGATATATGCAAATACTTAAAGCTTGACGAAAACGTGGTTGAGTTTGAAATAACCTCCAACCGCCCCGACTGTATGAGCGTTATAGGGCTTGCAAAAGAGACTGCGGCTACATTCGGACGTAAATTCACGGAGCCGGGCAACAGCTATCCCGAATCCGAAAAAAAGGCGGCCGACTATGTTTCGGTCGAAGTAAAAGACTTTTCGCTGTGTCCGCGTTATACCGCAAGACTTGTGGAAAACGTAAAGATAGCTCCGTCACCCGACTGGATGCAAAAGCGACTGCGCGAGTGCGGTCTGCGCCCGATAAACAATGTGGTTGATATAACCAACTATGTTATGCTTGAATACGGGCAGCCGATGCACTCCTACGACTTCGACCAAATAAAGGGCGGAAAAATCATCGTGCGCGCGGCGGAGGACGGCGAGCTTCTCGAAACGCTGGATGACAAACCGCATAAGCTGGACAGCACAATGATTGTTATTTCGGACACGGAGCGCTCGATAGGCGTCGCGGGAATAATGGGCGGCGCGAATACCGAGGTGTCGGAAAATACCACCCGCGTCCTCTTTGAGGCGGCAACGTTCAGCGGTGTTAAAATTCGACGCGCGGCGAAAAAGCTCGGTATGAGGACTGACGCGTCCGCGCTGTTTGAAAAAGGGCTTGACCCCGAAAACGCATCAAAGGCTATGGAACGCGCCTGCAAGCTGTTGTCCGATATGGGCGGCACGGTGCTGAGCGGAATGATAGACGTAAGATGCGCTCCGAAAGAGCCTCTTAAATTAAAGCTGGACGACAGGCAAATCAACAACTTCCTCGGTATGGACATACCGCGCGAAGAAATGGTTAAAATTCTTGAAAGTCTTGAATTTAAAGTAGAGAGCGACGGAACCATTATCGTGCCGTCTTTCCGCGGCGACATTGAGACATACGCCGACATAGCGGAGGAAATCGTGCGAATATACGGCTACGACAAAATTCCGACCGTGCTTATGAACAGCCGCGTCACTACGGGCGGCAAGAGCCGCAAGCAGCAGCTTGAGGACAAGACAAAGGATATTTTGACCTCGCTGGGCTTCTTTGAAATTATGACTTACTCGTTTACCGACCCGAAGCTTTTTGACGATATAAATGTTCCCGCGGACAGTCCGCTCAGGAACACGCTCAAAATTATAAATCCGCTCGGCGAGGAAAACAGCATTATGAGAACCACGCTTATTCCCACGACGCTGGAAGTGCTAAAGACGAATTACAGCAGACGTATTCCGTCCGCGGCGGTATTTGAGCTTGGCACGAGATATATACCGGTCGAGGGACAACAGCTTCCCGACGAAATAGGAACCCTGTCGCTCGGTATGTACGGCGATGTTGACTTCTACGACTTAAAGGGCGCTGTTTGTCAGCTCCTTAAAAGGCTCGGTGTACCGCGTCCGGCATTTATGCCCGAAAAGCAGGACCCGACCTTCCACCCCGGACGCTGTGCGGTGATTGCCGTAAAAAATAAAATAATCGGCATACTCGGACAGATTCATCCGAGGGTGGCGAAAAACTACAAAATAAACACCGAAATATATATTGCAGAGCTTGATTTTGGGGCAATTTTGCCGCTTTGCT
Organism: uncultured Clostridia bacterium; assembly: GCA_947631965.1. Taxonomy (GTDB): domain Bacteria; phylum Bacillota; class Clostridia; order Monoglobales; family Monoglobaceae; genus CANQBQ01. Next base: position 13,801 of record CANRNL010000006.1, on the reverse strand, counting down.
CAAGCGAGATAACATATTCTCAGCTTCCGAAGTTCCCCTCCACCTCGCGCGATATTGCGATGGTGCTGGACGACAGTATAAATGTTGCGGATATTGAGAAAATTATTGAAGAGAACGCAGGCAAAATACTCGAAAGCTATAAGCTGTTTGACGTTTATCGCGGAGAGCAGGTCGGCGAGAATAAAAAGAGTGTCGCGTATTCGATAACCTTCCGCGCGGCGGACAGAACTCTGGTTGATGATGAGGTTTCGGAGGTTATGAACAAAATCGTAAAGGCACTTGAAACAAAGCTCGGAGCATCGCTCAGAGCGTAATAAATCATAAAAATTCACTTTAATAAAGGTAAGGTGTATAAAATGGCAATGGGAATTGAAAATAACAATGATTTGCAGGCTACGATGAAATTTGAGGCGGTGCGTGAGAAGGCGCTCTCTCCCCGTGAAATAATACTTCGGGTACACGACGCACTTGCGGCAAAGGGCTACAATCCGATAAACCAAATCGTCGGCTATATTATGTCGGGCGACCCGTCGTATATAACCTCTTACGACAACGCGCGCTCGCTCATACGCAAGCTCGAAACAGATGAAATTCTGGAGGAGCTTGTGAAGTATTACGTTGAAGAAAAATAATCGGCAGGCATTGAAAAACTCGGTCTACCGCAAGCGTAAGTTATTACGCGAAGAAAATCACTTGAACTGTTGCCCGCACCAAAAAGGTGCGGGCTTTGTTTATATTCTTTTACCGATAGAGAGATAAAAGAACAGCCAAGCTATCTTAATATCAGAGGCGGCTTAATACATACTATCATACTATCATCTGCATAACGATAAAAAAAGCGAAACCCGAAACGGGTTTCGCTTTTTTATTAACCTAATTGCTCTAAGCAACCGTTAACTTATTTGGGCTCGTAACGAAGTGTACCAAAGTCAGCAGCCTTGATAACAAGTACATCAATTACGTCGTCTTCATAAGTTCTTACATATACATAGTCGCAAAGTGCGTAAGCCGGCGTCTCAGCAATAGTACCGTAATCATTGGTGTATACGTTGTAGATGAGGTCATCATCCTTACCAAATGACGAACCGTTGAGCAATGTCTGGTTTATAAGAACGCTTCCGGTAGAACCAACGGTCAGGTTGTTTCTTGCCTTAGCTACATCATAAACATAAACATTTGCACCCGAGATGTTGTAAGAACGCTCATTTCCGCCGTTCGCATCTGTGATGGTTATTCTCGAACCGCTCTTCTTAACCGCAACACCTTCGTCAGTAACGTTCTTAGTATCGTTATTGAAAATCTGACCGGTCGGGAAGTCCGGAGTAGCGTCATCTCTTACATAGTCGCTGTCGAACATTACGATAGGCTTAATGCTCTTGATTTCGCCGTTTGCATTGAGCGATATGAGAGCCATATCTCCTTCGTTGTATTCGCTGATGCTAACGTTATTTCCTTCATTGATAGTCTCGCTAGCCATAGCGTCCTTAAGAGTACCATCCTGATAGTACGAGAGAGTTGTTACAACTGTACCCTCGCTGTTGGTGGTTGTACCAACACCTTCGATAACGATTGCCGAAGAGGAGGTCGAAATACCTGTCGCTGCATTCTCGTCATCTATAACGATAAGCTTCGGTCCTTCAGACTCTTCATCATAGAGCGATACGCCATTGTATGTTTCGTTGTCTGCGATGTCAGCGATTGTACCAACTTCAGCGTTGTCATCATTTTCACCGTTTACGAAGAATACGATTGCATTCTCGCCTACAAAAGTTCTCCTGCTACCAACAAATCTCTGGTCTTCTGCTTCGTATGTTACATCGCTGTCACCATAATCATACATCAGACTGAGGTGGTTGCTGTCGTCATCATTATCAGCTACAAGTTCGATAGCCGATATCTGGCTCGAAGAGTTGGTCGAATACTTAATTACCTGACCGGTAAGTGCATTCGCTGTAGCACCGAGCGTATCGTCGTCCTTAACCTTATATCTGCTGATATCCGCAGTACCGAATATCGCTTCGTTAGCCTTTGTAGAGTTCTTGTGATCTCTTATTGTAAGATTCGAAGCAACGTTCCAGGTTCTGATTCCGTCTTTAGCGGTGAGCATCTTTATGGTAAGAGTCTTGTTGCCAAAGTCGTCGGTATCGCCAACAGCCTTAATGATATAAGCATAGTTGCCGTTACCTGTGCTTGCGCTGTAATCCTGGCTGTATGCAGCAATCTTTCCATACTCGTCGATATAGAACAGACCTGCATCACCGGGCTCAAGACCGTCTGCCTCATAAGCGCCTACAGCTACATCATATGTTCCGTCGCCGATTCTGTACTTGTAACCGGTATCCGATGTGTCAGAACCCGACTGTGTAGAAATAGTACCCTCAACAACGTTCGAAATTACTCTGATATCATAGTAGTTATCAAAATCTTCGTTGCAGATAACAGAGAGAACATCCCACTCTGCGAGGTCGGTGTAAGCTACATCAGCGCCGTCCTTGGTTATGTTGATAATCTGCGAAGAATCGTTCTCGTCAACCGAGATGTTTGCAAGCATACCTGCATTTCTGTAAACGCTCTCACCGGGCGAATTCTTGAACGAAATCAAGTTTCCGTCAACAGAGTCAACAACTGCGGTAGCCGCAACTTCAACTATAACTACGTCATAGCCCGAAACGCTGTCGGTATCATAAAGAGTTACTTTACCGCCAACCTTAGAATCCTTCTGAACCGGCTGTCCTTCACCGAATACAGCGTCAACCAAATATCCGCCAACGTTGTTGTAGATGAGGTGATAGCCTTCCTGAAGTGTGCACTTCGTAGAAGTTCTGTCGGTGTCGTTTCTGTAATATCTTATAACGTCTGTATTGTTGTTCTGCTCAACCTTATCGAACTTGTCAACCGTGAAAGATTCAACCTTGTTCTTACCGGCCTCGGGAGCAGCCGAAATAACTTCCGGATATGCCTTTGTCTCGTCAGCCTTTACATAGAGAACTATCTGCTGACCGATATACTTCTCGATACCGGAATCACCTGCGAGATAATCTCTGATGTAATTGTCATCATTCTCATCGAAATCAGCGTAGTCGGAATTGTCAGTGTTATAAACGCCGTTAATTCTTACGCTTACGGTTCTCTCTTCATCGGTGTCGATAGTTACGTTGTTGTTATTGATGTCCGTAATACCGTTGTCGATAAGCTGACCTCTGAGCTTTGTAACCTTAAGGTTCTGGCTCAAAAGAGTTCTGCGGGGGAAGTTACCCAAACCGTCGTAGATTACATAGTTCTCGCTACCTGTACCATAGTAATAGGGTTCCATGATAGGAGTATCGATAGCGTTATAAATAATCTGAGCGATGGTAGCTCTCGGAGCAGGCTGTCCCGGTACGCCGCCGGTAACGTCCTTAGTTACGTCATATCTGCTTGCTGCGATGGTGTAACCTGTCGGATAACCGCCGTTAGCAGCCGCAAAAGGCTCATAACCGAGAGTAACCATTACCATCTTGATAACCTGCTCATACAGAACGGGATCTTCGGGACCGAAGGTTCCGTCGCCATAGCCGTTAACAATACCGGTCTGTGCAGCAGCTGCAACATATCCCGATGCCCAGTGGGTCGTGGGAACATCCGTAAACGGAGTTGCCGACTGCGAGCTTGCGTTGAAGGCCTGCATTCTCGAAACCAAAGCAGCCATCTCCGCTCTCGTTACAGAGTCATCCGGTCTATACACAGGTTCTCCATTGTCGTTCGTGTCGCCGGTAATAATACCGAGCTTGTTAAGTGCTTCGACTGCTTCGATGTAGTTTGCATTGTCATCAACATCAACGAAACTCGATGCAAACGCTGTTACAGTAGTGAACACAAGTGCAAATACTGCAACCAAAGCAATCACTTTCTTGAGATTTTTCATGTCTCAATTCCTCCTTATAAATAATTTTAATTTTTTTTCAAATTTTCTCGGAGAGATGTTTTTCACTTGAAATCACCGCTCTCCTCTCAGCAATATCAAGCGCCGCAACTCGTTTAGAAGCGCGATTGCGCACAATACGCCACTAAACTTATTCAGATTATATCACTAAACGGTCGGAATTGTCAATATTATTTTCCAGATTTAACAATTTTGTAACAAATCTACAATCTGAGAAAGTTATTTTCCGCCGAATAAGTGCGAATTGTATATGAACTGTTTGAAAAGCGGGTGAGGTCTGTTCGGCCTTGTCTTAAATTCGGGGTGGAACTGCGAACCGACGAACCACGGATGGTCTTTAAGCTCTATCATCTCCACAAGTCTGCCGTCCGGCGAAACCCCCGAAACAACCAACCCTGCCTGCTTCAGCTTATCGCGATACGAATTGTTAAGCTCGTATCTGTGTCTGTGCCTTTCCCCTATTTCCTCGGTTCCGTAAGCTTCATACGCTTTGGTACCCCTAGCTATAATGCACGGATACCTGCCCAGACGCATCGTGCCGCCCATATCCGAAATATCTTTTTGGTCGGGCATAAGGTCGATAACGGGATACGGAGTGTTCGGGTCAAGCTCGGAGCTGTGCGCCCCCGCGAGTCCCGCGACGTTCCTCGCGTACTCGACTACCGCAAGCTGCATACCGAGGCAGATGCCGAGGAACGGGACTTTATTTTCTCTCGCGTATTTCACGGCGAGAATTTTACCCTCGATTCCTCTTTCGCCGAACCCGCCCGGAACGAGTATTCCGTCCGCGGTGCTGAGCAGTTCGTCAACGTTTTGCTCGTTTACATCCTCGGAGTTTATCCAATCTATTTCAACATCTATTCCGTTGTCAAATCCGCCGTGCCTCAATGCCTCCGCTACGCTCAGGTATGCGTCGTGAAGCGCGACATACTTTCCCACAAGAGCTATTTTAACCTTTTTATTAAGGCTGTTGACCTTTTTCACAAGCCCGCGCCACTCGGTCAAATCGGCGGGAGGGGTATCAAGCCCCAGTCTGTCGCAGACTTTTTGCGATATGTTTTGCTCCTCAAGCATAAGCGGAACATCATATATCGTCGCCGCGTCAAGATTTTCTATAACATATTCGCCCTGAATATTGCAGAAAAGACCTATTTTATTTCTTATGTCGTCTCCGAGAGGAAGCTCGGAGCGGCACACTATCATATCGGGCTGTATTCCTATGCTCAAAAGCTCCTTTACGCTGTGCTGAGTTGGCTTCGATTTAAGTTCGCCCGACATTCTCAGATACGGCACAAGCGTAACGTGGATATACATACAGTTATCTCTGCCGACAACTCCGGCAAACTGCCTTATCGCTTCGAGGAACGGCTGACTTTCAATGTCGCCGACCGTGCCTCCTATCTCGGTTATTACAACGTCAGTCTCGCCCTCCTGCGCCACCGCCGAAATCTTATTCTTAATTTCGTTGGTTATATGCGGGATTACCTGAACCGTACCGCCGAGGTAGTCACCCTGTCTTTCCTTGGTTATGACTGACCAGTAAACCTTGCCGGTCGTAATATTGCTGTTTTTGGTGAGGTTCTCGTCTATAAATCTCTCATAGTGACCGAGGTCCAAATCGGTTTCCGCCCCGTCCTCCGTAACATACACCTCACCGTGCTGATACGGGCTCATTGTACCGGGGTCTATATTTATGTAAGGGTCAAACTTCTGAAGCGTCACCTTAAGTCCGCGGGTTTTAAGAAGCCGCCCCAAAGACGCGGCGGTTATTCCCTTTCCTATTCCTGAAACAACTCCGCCCGTTACAAAGATGTACTTGACAGCCATATCTTAAATCCCCCCCCTTAACCAAATCTGCTAATAAATGACATTATATAGTATATTCTAACCCCATCACCCAAATATGTCAAGGCTTTTTTTAATTATTTATATTTGCATTTGTCTTTACTTATATATTTTTTTGTGCTATACTTAATTTGGATTTACATTTAATTAGACTGTTCGTACCTGGATTTTGTTCCATAATTTTATAAAAAATTTTAAACTGTTTAAATGTTAGCATACCAAAATATATATTTTAATAGGTAAGAACGTGTTCGGAGGGCTTAGCTATGAAAAAAATAACCACAAAAACAATAAAAGAAATGAAAGGCCGCGAAAAGATTTCGATGCTGACCGCCTATGACTATCCGATGGCGAAAATACTCGACGAGGCGGAAATCGATATGATTCTGGTCGGGGATTCCCTCGGCAACGTCGTTCTCGGCTACGAGGACACCACTCACGTCACGATGGCGGATATGCTCCACCACACAAAGGCGGTGTCGCGCGGCGCGAAACGCGCGTTGATTGTCGCGGATATGCCGTTTCTCAGCTATCACACCGGAGTGTATGACGCTGTTAAAAACGCGGGTGCGCTCATCTCGGAGGGCTGTGCAAACGCGGTTAAGCTGGAGGGCGGCGCGGAGATATGCGACACGGTGCGCGCCATAATAAACGCGGGAATACCGGTTATGGGACATCTGGGGCTTACCCCGCAGCACATAAACAAGCTCGGCGGTCACGGAAAGCAGGCCAAAACCGAAGAAGCGGCTCAAAAACTGCTCAGCGACGCCAAGGCGCTTCAGGACGCGGGCGTATTTGCGGTGGTGCTTGAATGTATACCGGACGAGCTTGCCGAAAAGGTCACCAAAGAGCTGGATATAGCGACAATCGGCATAGGCGCGGGCGCAAAATGCGACGGTCAAGTACTTGTACTTTACGACATTTTGGGACTGTTCAAGGACTTTACACCGTCGTTTGTAAAAAAGTATGCGGATTTGAGCGCAACGGTAAACAACGCCGTTTCGCAGTATATAGAGGAAGTTAAGGGAGGCGTTTTTCCTCAATGAAAATTATAACCTCGGTTAAAGAAATGAGCGAGTTTGCGGACAAGGCTCGCTCGCTCGGCAAAAAAATCGGACTTGTTCCCACAATGGGCTATCTGCACGACGGACATCTCTCACTTATCAAAAAATCGGTTTCGGAAAACGACGTGACCATAGTGAGCGTGTTTGTAAATCCGACGCAGTTTGCGCCGAACGAGGATTTTAAGACATATCCCCGCGACTTAAACCGCGACGCGGCTCTCGCCGAGAGCGTCGGGGCGGACGCGGTTTTCCACCCCGAACCGGAGGAGATGTATCCCGACGGTTACCACACATATATATCGGTCGAAAAGCTGACCGAGGTGCTGTGCGGCGTATCCCGCCCTACTCACTTCCGAGGCGTTACGACGGTCGTGGCAAAGCTGTTTAATATAACCCGTGCAGACCGTGCCTACTTTGGTCAAAAGGACGCTCAGCAGCTTGCGGTCGTGCGCCGTATGGTCGCCGACCTCAATATGAGCATAAACATCATCGGCTGTCCCATCGTGCGCGAAAGCGACGGTCTTGCGCTCTCGTCAAGAAACGTGTTTCTGTCGCCCGAAGAGCGCAGTCAAGCACTTGTACTTTACAAGTCTTTGTGCGCCGCAAAAAGTCTGCTGGAGGGCGGAGAAAGGTCGGCAAAGCGCATACGAGCCGAGATAGAGCGTATCATCAAAACCTCGCCGCTTGCCGATATTGACTATATCGAAATTGTAAATTACGGCGACTTGACGGCGGTTGAAACGATAGACTGCGAGGTGCTTATCGCTCTTGCGGTAAGATTCGGCAAAACACGACTTATAGACAACATAATTTTTAACGGAATAAATTAAGTAGTAAAATGAGGGGATTTAAATGCTTATCGAAGTTATGAACTCAAAAATACACCGCGCCACCGTCACCGACGCGAATTTAAACTATATAGGAAGCATCACGATTGACGGTTCTCTTATGGACGCGAGCGGCATACTCGAAAACCAAAAGGTGCAGGTGCTTAACTTAAATAACGGCGCGAGAATAGAAACCTACGCGATACGCGGCGAGGCAGGAAGCGGCGTGATTTGTTTAAACGGCGCGGCGGCGCACCATTTCGGCATAGGCGACACCGTAATAATAATCGCATATGCCTCAATGGAGTATTCCGAGGCAAAAAGCCACAAGCCCACCGTAATACACGTTAACGAAAGGAACCAAGCCGTATAGACACGGCGCCGTTTTATCGGATAAACGTGAAAAAGATAAAAATAATAATATAAAATATTAAAATAAAAGGATCTGATCTTATGAAAAAAAGAATGATGGCGGTTTCAACAGCGTGCATACTTTGTGCGGTGAGCGCTGTGGTCGGTGCGTGCGCCGCGCCGGCAATCAAACAAATAACGCAGATAACCGCCGAACTGCGCCCCGATTTCACGATTGTGATAGACGGACAGGAGCGCGTGTTCAAGAATGTCAACGGCGAGGTGGTTGACCCCGTGCTATACAACGGCACGACATATCTGCCCGTTCGCGCGATAGGCGAGCTTATGGGCAAAACAGTATACTGGTACGAGGACCAGAAAAAAATAGAGCTTAAGGACGAGGGCTCGACCGTGACGGACGCGGACGTTATAGTTCCGAGCGGCTCCAACTCCAATACAGACCCAAACGCGAACGCAAACCCCAACGCCAGCCCCAACGCCAGCCCCAACGCCAACGCCAACGCTAATTCGGGAGACGTAAAAATAACCGAGGAGCAGGCAAGGGCAATCGCGCTTCAAAGAGCGGGACTTACGGACGGCAGTAATGTAAAATTTGAAAAAATACATCTCGACCGCGAAAGAGGAAGGCTCGTTTATGATGTGGAGTTTTATACGTTGAACGCGTCCGGATGGCGCGATATGGAGTACAGCGCCGAAATTGACGCAAATACCGGCGACGTTCTCGAATGGGACGCGGAACGCGAATAATCGTCGCAAGTTTCCCTTTATGCTTCGCCGCCCGCAAGCGGGCGTCTGCGCTTTTACGGGAAACTTGCTCCTCTTTCGCAAAAAGCGCAAGTCGCTTTTTGCGAGATTACGCGCCTGCGGCGCGTTTCTGTACGGGACGGCAAAATAAAAAAACAACCGACAAAAATCCATAGATTTTTGTCGGTTTTAATTTTGCGGATATACTCACACAAAAACTTAAATAGAAACAGTAAAGTTGGGTTTTAGCCTTACCGTCTGTGGGTTTTGCCGCGCATTTTAGACAACAGTCTTATGCGCGGCGGGGTTTTTAGGGGCAACGCCCCTAAATGTTTCTTTTGGTACTTTTCTTAACATTAAGAAAAGTATATAACCCCGCCCGCGTGAAACGCGGGCAAAACGGGCGAACACGGTTCGCCCCTACATCGTCGCAAGTCGCTTTTTGAGAGCCCTGTAAAATTATAACAAAAGGATAGCGCACCCGTTTGGTTGTACGGGACCGGCGCCCTCGACGTCCCGCCCCCGCGCGAAGCGGGGGGGGGAAAAAATTCAAATTTATACAATCGCAGCAGTTTGTTTTTTGGATTTTTGCGGAAAATCCTTTGCTTCGGACGCATTATTGAGATTTTTGCAGGCGTTGGCAAGCATCAGCTTCAACCTGTTCTCCTGGTTTACACGGCTCGCGCCCGCGTCGTAATCTATCGCGACAATATTTACGTCGGGCTTGAGTTCTTTTATCGGCTTCATCATACCCTTGCCGCATATATGGTTCGGCAGACAGCCGAAAGGCTGAGTGCAGACGATATTTTTACAGCCCGACTCGGCAAGCTCCAGCATTTCGGAGGTCAGAAGCCAGCCCTCACCCATTTTGACCGCGGTACTTATAATGTCCTCCGCTATATGCGTGACCTTGTCAAACGGCGTCCAGCCTTCAAACGTACCGTCTTTATCGATTATCGCGCTTATCGCATCCTTCTTCCCGCATAAGAAACGGTACGCGAACTTGAAAATCGGATAAGCCGCCGATTTTTTCTTATATATATCATGCTCCGCAATCGTGTTATAAATGCAGTAGAGGCAAAAATCGAGCAGCCCCGGCACAACGACCTCCGCGCCCTCGCTTATCAGGAAGCGTTCCAAATCATTATTTCCGAGGGGCGAAAACTTAACAAAAATTTCGCCGACTATTCCGACCTTTACCTTTTCGGCGCGCTTGGTTTCAATCGCCGCAAAGTCTTTGACTATCGCGGCATAATTCTTTTTTACCTTCTTATAGCTTATGCGCCGCGACTCTCCCAGCTCGCGGCCGAGCTTCTTTATCCACGCGTCGGCAAGGCGCTCCGCCTCGCCGCTGTTTACTTCATACGGGCGAACCTGATTTAAAAGGCTCATCATCAAATCGCCGTACAAAACCGCATATATCATACTGTGGTAAGTTTTAAGCGACAGATTAAAGCCCGGATGCTTTTCTATTCCCGCAAGGCTGAACGAAATAACGGGTACATACTCCATATTGGCTTTTTTAAGAGCTTTTCTTATAAGAGATATGTAATTCGACGCGCGGCAGCCGCCGCCGGTCTGAAACATTATAAGCGCGGTCTTGTGCGGGTCGTACTTGCCCGACAAAAGAGCCTGCATAAACTGCCCAATAACAAGTATCGCGGGATAGCAGGTGTCGTTGTGAGTATATTTAAGACCCGTTTCGGCAATCTCTCCTCCCGACGTTTCAAGCAGTTCCATTTTATACCCGTAAGTCTCAAAAACGCTTATAATCAGCTTAAAGTGCATAGGAAGCATATTCGGGACAAGAATAGTATAGTCCTTTTTCATCTCTTTTGTAAACGGAACAAAGGTTTTGTCCTGCATATCATCTTCCCCCTTCCTCAAGCGCGCCTATAAGACTGCGAAGCCTTATCTTTACCGCGCCCAAATTGGTTATCTCATCAATTTTTATCTGAGTATAGTGTTTGTGAGCGCCCTCAAGTATCGAGCGCACCTCGTCGGTCGTTATCGCGTCGACTCCGCAGCCGAACGAGACAAGCTGTACCAGTTCTGTGTCATTATGCTCAGCCGCATAACGCGCCGCACGGTAGAGCCGCGCGTGGAACGTCCATTGGTCCAAGACCTTCACATACTGCACCGGCGCGAGGTGGCACACGCTGTCCTCGCTCACGACCACAAATCCGAGAGAGGTCGCCAGCTTGTCGATACCGTGTCCTATTTCGGGGTCTATGTGGTACGGTCTGCCAGCGAGTATCATAATCCGCTTGCCGTTTTTGCGCGCATAGGCGAGAGCCGCCTCTCCCTCGGCGCGCAATTTTTTCTTGTATTCCTCGTATGCGGCAAAGCCCGCCTTGACCGCCCCTTTGACCTCCGCTTTCGTTATGGTTTTGTCCAAATCGTGCATACACGGATAAAGAGTTCTCGTAAGAGCGCTTACACCGTCTATATCAAGCGACGGATACAAAAAGTTTACCTGCCTGAGCTGCTCCATATTTCCGACAAGCAGTTCGGAATAATACGCCACAACAGGACAGTTGTAATGATTGTCTCCCGCGTGTTCGTCCACATTATATGTAAGCATCGGATAGAAAAGCGTGTCTATTCCGTCGTCTATGAGTTCAATAATATGTCCGTGCATTATCTTCGCGGGATAGCACGCGGTGTCGGACGGAATGGTAAACTGACCCTTTTCATAGGTCGCGCGATTTGACTGCGCCGAAAAATGCACCTCAAAGCCGAGCTTTGTAAACAGCGCGTGCCACAGCGGAGCAAGCTCATATATCGAAAGCGCCATGGGTATTCCTATCTTGCCGCGTTTGCCCGCCGAAGGCTTGAGACTTTCAAAAAAGCTGCGCTTCCACGCGTGCAGGTTCGGCAATTCGGGCACGTTTTTTATTCCCAGCCCCTTTTCGCACTGATTTCCCGAAATAAACTTTTCGCCGTCCGAGAAAACATTGACGGTCAGATGACAATGATTCGCACAGCCTCCGCACACCGCGGAGCTTGACTTGTGCGAAAAGTTTTCAAGCTCTTCTCCGCCGAGCAGGGTGCTTTCCTTTATGTTCATAACATAAAGCGCCGCGCCGTACGCGCCCATAAGACCCGCAATAGACGGTCTTATAACGGGCGCGCCTATCTCGTTTTCAAACGCACGCAAAACAGCGTCGTTATAAAACGTGCCGCCCTGAACCACGATACGCTCTCCCAGTTCTTTAGGCGAAGTCGCTCGTATTACCTTATAGATTGCATTTTTAACAACGCTGACCGACAACCCCGCCGAGATGTCCTCGACCGAAGCGCCGTCCTTTTGCGACTGCTTGACCGCCGAATTCATAAACACGGTACAGCGCGAGCCGAGGTTTACGGGCGCCGTCGATTTAAGTCCAAGCTCCGCGAAATCCGAAACGTCGTAGCCCATCGCGCGCGCAAACGTTTCGATAAACGAACCGCAGCCCGACGAACACGCCTCGTTGAGCATAATGCTGTCGATTGCGCCGTTCCTTATTCTGAAGCATTTTATGTCCTGTCCTCCTATATCGAGGATAAAGTCTACGTCGGGCTGAAAGTACTTTGCCGCCGTGTAGTGCGCTATCGTTTCGACCACTCCGCGGTCTATGCGGAACGCGTGCTTTATCAAATCCTCGCCGTAGCCCGTCACCGCGCTTCCGCAAATCTTAATATGGTTTCCGCATCTTTTGCGTATATCTATAAGCTGACTTTTTACAAGCTCTACCGGATTGCCCCGATTGGAGCTGTAATATGTATACAATATCGATTTGTCCTCCGCGATAAGCACCAGTTTTGTCGTTGTGCTTCCGCAGTCTATACCGAGCCAGGCGCTGCCGCTGTACTCGTCTATATTGTGAAGCGGAACCGACGCGCGTTCGTGCCTCTCGCGAAATTCCTCATAATCGGATTTTTTCTCAAACAGAGGCGGAAGTCTGTCGCTTCTGTGCCTGTCGCTTCCCGCGCTCTTTTCCAGCCTTTGCAAAAGGTCGCCCATCTCAACCGGCTCCGAGTTTTTCGCATACATAGCCGCGCCCATCGCGACCGCATAAAGTCCGTATTCGGGGAATACCGCGGTTTCAGGCGTCAGCTTCAGCGTTTCGTAAAAACGCTTTTTAAGTCCGTCGCAATAATAAAGAGGCCCGCCGAGGAACATAACCTTGCCTTCTATTTTTCTGCCCTGTATAAGACCCGTTATGGTCTGGTTGACTACCGCCTGAAAAATACTCGCGGCAATGTCCTCTTTCTTTGCTCCCTGATTTAACAGCGGCTGAATATCTGTCTTTGCGAAAACACCGCAACGGGATGCGATAGGATAAATCCTCTCCGCTTTAAGGCTCGCTTTGTCCATCTCGTCGACCGACATATTGAGAAGCACCGACATTTGGTCAATAAACGCGCCTGTGCCGCCCGCGCACGAACCGTTCATACGCTCGTCAACGCCGCCCGTGTAAAAAATCACCTTCGCGTCCTCACCGCCAAGCTCTATAACCACGCCTGTATCCGGAGCGAGCTTGCTGACCACTTCGCCGGTCGCGTAAACCTCTTGAATAAAATCAATACCCGCCGCCTCCGCGACGCCCATTCCCGCGGAACCCGATATGGTGACCGAGAGCCTGTCGAGCTTCATCTCTTCCTGAAGGGTACGGAGCATTTCAAGGGTCGTCTGGCGCACGCGCGACAGGTGACGCTGATATTTTTTATATACGACGCGCTCGCCGTCCATCAAAACGAGCTTTGCCGTGGTTGAACCTATATCTATGCCAAGTGTAAAATTACTCGCCATCTTTAGTTCCTCCTTAAAAGAACCGATACTAAATATATATATAAATATTTAATCAGGTAGTACAAGCAATATTTAATAAAACATCATACCTAGTAAAATTCTAACACACCAAAATTAAAATGTCAATCCTTGTCGCCTGTCAATACCTGCCGTCGTTGTAGGTTTACAATAGATGTGTTACAAATAGTGAAAAAAAGAATATACGGAAACTCCGTTTTTGTGTTACGATATA
>CANRNL010000005.1 GCA_947631965.1 uncultured Clostridia bacterium | reverse complement strand
AGTTTGTTGCTTAAATCTTTATATCCCCTACCACAGGGGGGTCTTTTGTGCTGTCCGTACAATTTGGTGCAGTTCAAAAGAGGATAGCACCTTTTTGTATACAACTTTTACTTAGCCATATTCAAATACCGCTCAAACACGGCTGCGCCCTCGGCACGGGTTATGTCGGACTGCGGGTCAAACTCTCCGCTGTCACGTCCTGCCATAATATCCTTCATGGTGCAGAACATAACGCCCTCGGCCGCCCAGTCGGAAATTTCGGCAAGGTCGGGGTAGTCGAGACGTATCGCCCACGCTCCCGTCGGACTTTCGCCTTTATACGCCGCGTATCTGAACAGTATCGCCGCGGCTTGCTCGCGCGTTACAGCATCGTCGGGCGCATACTCGGTATCGGAATATCCTTTAACAATTCCGTTTGCACTCGCCCATGCGACCGCATTCGCGTAATATGCGTCGGACGGGACATCGGCAAATGTGCTTGCGCCGGTATTCGGCTCGCCGTTCATACGATAGAGGATTGTTACAAACATTCCTCTTGTGATGGTTTCATTCGGCGCGAACTCGGTGCCGCCGATGCCGTTCATTAATCCATTTTCGTATACATACTGTACGTTATTGTAGAACCAATCGCCTGTATTTACGTCCGTAAACGGCATTGATTTTGCCGTCGGAGCGGGAGTTGTTTCCGTCTTGTTCTCGTTCCACTTTGCATACAGAGTAAAGCTGCTTGTAACCTTCGCCGTAAAATCATACTCGGTTGTCAAAGCTTTATCCGTGTACCAACCCACGAACGTATAGCCGTCCTTTGTAGGAGCGGTCGGCTCTTTCACAACGCCGTTTCGCGAAATGCTTTGTGATGTAACCTTGCTGCCGCCGTTTGTCTCAAACTGAACCGTATATGACGATAAACCACCGCTGCCGCTGCGTGACGTGCTGCCCGTATCGGGCGTCGGGGTCGGAGTAGTTGACTGGTCGTTATACGCTACCGCGTAGGTCGAGAATTTCTGCGTGTAAATTGTGATAACGCCGTCGCCGACCTCATAACGCTCTCCCGTACCGCCCTTTGTCATAGCCGCCGCCTCGCCGTCATGGTAACGGTAAACCGTTATGTCGGTTTTATTTTCGGTATCAAACGGAATTACGATTGTAAGCTGTTTTCTCGTTTCCTTAATATTCTCCGAAACGCCGTTATCTATTTGCTTAACAAGGGCAATATTTATAAAACTGATATTCGCATTATCGCAAATCTCGTCAATTTTCTGTTGCTCGGCGTTTTCGCTGTCCGCAGGCTGATTTTCCACAGTCATTGTAACGGTGACATGGCTCGTATCGGGAATATTCAAAGCTTCATCCAACGCCACGCTGTCAAGACCGCCTACAACAATGTCTGGAGTATCGTTATCACTCTCAACGATAAGTATGCTGTTCGCCTTCGCCGTGGGCAGTCTTACCTCCACATTATCCACGTCGCTGTCCGTAATTACGACCATTTCCGTAACTGTAACAGTTTCGTCCGCTTCCGTAAACTCCGCTATAATATTGTATACACCCGCTCCTACACCGACAAACTTAAACTCGCCGTCCTCGTCGGACACAACGCCGTCCTGCGAGCCGAATATTGTATTACCCTGCTTTAATACCACATGCACGCCCGCCTTTGGGTTGCCGTCACTGTCAAAGGTCGTGCCGCGTACTCCATAGGTCGGCGGCGCGTTGAGCGCGGGCAACACTTCCGTAAACTCGCCGAATTCGTCCGACATATACTTTTGATAGCCTGCCTCGGTTTCGGTCGGCTCCTGACGCTCGCCCTTTATCCATGAACTGTCGCTCAAGGCGGGAACGTCCGCTGTTTCCTGATGTTCGCTGTCCAAAGCGCATACGCGTTTTGCTTTACCTGCCGCTGTCTGTGTCGGGTCTATCGTGATTGTCCATGCGCCGTAGCTGTGACCGAGCGCGTCCGTTTCTGTCTGCGCCGTAATAACATAGCCGCACACGTCACAATGGCTTCCCTCGGTTATGCCTGTATCGGTACAGGTCGCGGGTATAGCCGCGTCAATCACCGCCTCATGAGCCGCTTCGTCCGACTTCGCTCCGCACACACAATCGTGCCAATGACTATTTTCGTTGTTTTTCCAATCGGCTGAATACTCATGCGATACGGTAAAGTCGTCGGTCACGGTCAACTCGGTATAGTTATCGGTTGCCGCAAATACCGCTCTGACCGTGTATTCTCCGACTGTCAAAGGCTTGACCTCGCTGTAATCGTCAGTACCCTTCGCGCGTATGAATAGGTTACGCTTTCCGTTCCGTTTGTATCGGACGAGGAAATGGGGTTTACGCTTTCGTCGCCGCACTTGTAGTCTGCCATTGTAACACTAGCTGTACCCTCCGCCTTTGCAATTTCAATCGGAACGTCAACGGAAACGTCGTTTTTGCTTTCCTCTACGCTGTAATACTGTGCGTCGCCGCCGCCAATGGCGATTTCGGTTAAATTCACTTTGCCGTAGCTTCCGGCATTTGGGGACGATACCGCACCCTTTGCCGTAAGCGTTACGTCGTCCTCACCGTTGTTTGTCGGCGTGAGCGTTACATCAATCGCTGTATTCTCGTCATAAACCTTGCCCTCCGCAGAAACGCTGTATTCAAGCGGTTTCTTATTGGCCGTCACAACGATACTGTCTTTTTCGCTTCCGGCAAGGTCAACGCTTCCGCCGTACTCGGCGCGGATTGTATTTGCACCGATTTCAAAACGCTTGTCAGCCGTTATTTCGAGAGTTGCCGTGCCGCTGTCTTTCAGCTCATCGGTATAGCTTACGTCTGCCGAACCGAGCGGCGTTTCGCCGAGATAAAAATCAACTTTATCTGCCAACGCCGTAAGCCCTATTCCGTTAAACGGTTTCTTTGACACTGAAGCTGTCAGCGTCAATTTGTCGCCATACGTTACTTCTGCATTATCAACATCGGTGACGGAATATGCCTTCTTTATTTCCGCCTGTATCGACTGCGGAGCCAAATCGTTATGGTTGCCGTCGCCGACTACCTTATACCATATCGTGTAGCCCTTCGCTTCCTTACCCATCGGAACGGTTGACGAATACTCGCCCTCCTGCTCCGTAGCGTACTGCATTGTGCCGTCGGCTGTTTCGCCCGCCGTGACAAGCTCCTGCGCCGTGCCGTCATACGTCAAATCCTTTGCCGCGGGCGCGCTCACTACGCTTGACGCGGCTCTCTCTATGCTCACGCTAACCGTGAGCGTCACGTCGTCCGTGCCGTAGCTATCCACGCTCATAATCGAATACTGCGGCGCTTTTTCATGTGCCGTAACCGTAATCGTATAATCATCCGCGTCAAGCCCTGTCGGAACCGACAGCGTATTATCACTTACTATACTTGCCCCTGTATCGCCCTTGTCGCTTATTTCGTATGTAAACTTATCCTCGGACGCAACACTCTTGTTCGCGTACTTCATATGCTCGTCCAAATTGACCGTAATCGGCGCTTCGTAGCCGTAAGTCGCGCTAAGCGTGATGTCCGCACTGTCGCCGCCGAAATGGTCGTGCCCCACAGCATACACCGTTATATCCTCGGTAACTTGGGTTTTCTCGTCAAACTTGTCACCGTCCGCGTTCTGCGTTTTTGCCCACTTCTCAAACGTATAATTATCCTTTACGGGGGTTTCCGGCATTTCCACAGTGCCGTCCGGATTTGTATACTTCGCGTCGTATGCCTCGTTTGCCTGTGTCGCAAACGTAACTTTCAGAACCTTTTTACTTGTGTCACTCGTAAGCACGGGATATGCGTCTGCGCCGTCACTGAGCTTCTGTCCCCACGTCTGCGTGTCCTGACCGTTTTGCAGCAGATACGCCACCTCGCCGGAATTAAACGCGTCCTCTGTTTTTGCCGTGCCTTGACCTTCCGCGCCGCAGGTATCGAGGTAGTAGCACCCTTCAACGCTGCTGCCGCTGCTGCCGTGGTAGCCCACAATGCCGCCTATGTATTCTCCGCTACCGCTTACCGTTCCAGCGTTATAGCAATTTTCAAAGGTGCCGCCGTAGTAGTCGTTTCCCGCAATGCCGCCTACTCTGTTACTGCCGCTTACCGTGCCCGTGTTATAGCAATTTTCAATGCTACCGCTTGCTACGTTTTGTCCCACGATGCCGCCTATACTTCCGACACCGCTTATCGCGCCCGCGTTATCGCAATTTTCAATGCTGCCGCTGCTGTTTTGTCCCACGATACCGCCTACATCACTGCGAGTACCGTTGACCGTGCATTTATTGTGGCAATTTGAGATAACGCCTTTGTTATATCCCGCGATGCCGCCCACGGTTTCATAGCCGCTGATACTGCCCGAAACGGTTAGATTTTTAACATCTCCCTCTGTGTCTATTTCTCTGAACAGACCTTTGTAGCCTGTGTAGTCACCCGCTACATATTTAATGTAAAGTCCGCTTATCGTGAAGCCGCCGCCGTCAAATATGCCGTTAAACGGCTTTGAATACACTCCAATCGGTGTCCATGATGTGCCGCCCTCGCTCTTGTCCGCGCCGTACTTGTCGGACATATCAATATTATCCGTCAGCTTAAAATACTCACCGCTGCCGTTGCCGTCGTTGATATATTCACAAAACGCCTCAAGGTCGGCAAGGTTTGCGATCTTATACGGATCGCCCGCAATGCCCGTGCCGCCGCCCGAAACCGTAAGACTCTCTGCCGACGCGGTCAGCGAAAACTCCGGTATAAATGTTAATATCATCGCAAATACGACAGTTAAGCTTAAAATTCGCTTTCTCATAGTTCATTCCTCCGGTTATAATTCTATTGTAACTATACTATGTATTGACATTTTTCTTTACATACATTATAATTATAACGCGTTCACTCGTGAACAAGTCAATAATTTGGAGTGATTTTTTTGGAAAAATTTTTTACGGTAGGTCAGGTGTGCAAATGCTGTGGTGTTTCGCGTTCGACTATTCTGCGTATGGAGAACAGAGGCCTTTTGTCTCCCGCGCGCGTCGATAAAAATACAGGGTACCGCTATTACGATATTTATAACGTTACAAAAATTTTACATATTCAAATGTTTTTGGAGATGGGTCTTAATTATGACGACGCGTATTTATACTTTGCGTCAAGCGGCAAATCGTCCGAGCTTCTTGCCATGCTCGAAAGCCGTCTTACGCTTTTTACAAGAGCGTATGAAGAAATGAAGCTGAGAATGGACGACAAGCAGCACCTTCAACTGGAAATTATAAAACTGCCCGAATATGTCTGTTACCAAAAGGAATTTAAGGGCACGGACTGGAGCGACAAATACCGCGATATGTATAATCTTTTCGGCGAGGCTGTGGAAAAGGGTTACAGACCGCTTTTATCGAAACGGCTTTTTGTTATACATAACAATGATGGGGCGGCGAAGGAAGGCGAAAATACTTATATTTGCTGTGTGCCGCTTGACCCGTCCTGCGCCGATGACAGTACCGTGTTTTATCCAAGCTGCACGGCGTTTTCTATGCTGTGCTACGGAAATGAACAAACCACAATAAAAGCGTATGCCGAGTTTGATGAAAAAATCCGCACTCTCGGTCTGAAGCCTACGGGCTGTAAACGCGGTATAGGTATCGTAAGCGGTTATACCGGTAAAGAATTTTCGCGGGAAAATTATGTATCGCGCCTTGTCGTCCCGATTGAGAATTTAGACAAGGAAGAAATCGACAGGCTGAGCAGAAGCGGATTGATTAAAAACAGATGACGGATTAAACCTAAAATCCGTCATCTGTTTTGATTTATCTTTTGACTGACAAATTTACAAAAATTTAACTATTTTTATATCCGCAAGCACAATGTAGGGTGCGGCGCCCTCGACGCATCGAATTAAATTTTTGTATTATATAAGTATTTTATAGGGCTCCCAAAAAGCGACTTGCGCTTTTTGGGAAAGAGGAGCAACCGCGCGAAGAAGCGTAGATTTTCCAAACAGGAAAATCGGAGCATAAAGAGCGAGTTACGACGATGTAGGGGCGCACCGCGTTCGCCCGTTGTTTCCACGCTCCGCGCGGGCAACTACACTTTTCCAATGTAGGGGCGAACCGTGTTCGCCCGATATGCCCAAGTTATATGCAATCGGGACGTCGGGGGCGCCGTCCCGTACAACCAATCGGAACAAAAAGGAAGTCTGAGCAAAGCGAACTTTTCAAAATAAAAAACGCGCCGCAGGCGCGTAATATGTCGCAAAAAGCAATTTGCGCTTTTTGGGAATAGCGCCGAAAACGGCGGAAAAATCCCATAGGGCTCCCAAAAAGTCCCAAAGACTTTTTGGGAAAGAGGAGCCGCAGCGTAGTAAGCGCGCCGGTGACTTTTTGCGAAGCATAAAAAGTCGCCGCAAGCAAACGAAGCTTGCGGCGACGATGGTGCGGGCGAAGGGACTTGAACCCCCACGGTATAACCACCGGATCCTAAGTCCGGCGCGTCTGCCAATTCCGCCACGCCCGCATTTTTCGCTTTAATTTTAACTTATTAAATTTCCTTTGTCAATACCCGCCGAGCGCTGTAAAATTTTTCTTCGAAAACAATTTGTGAATTTATACAAAAAAATTTAAAAATGCTCTTGAAATTTAGTCATTTTTATGGTATGATTTTACTGTAAATTATTAGATTGCTTTAAAATCTATTGAAATAATATTTTAAGGGGGAGATTTCTATGGTAAAAGGAAATGTTATTGTAGGACAGTCGGGTGGTCCTACCTCGGTTATCAACTCGAGTTTGGTCGGCGTTTATCAGACTGCTTTAAATAACGGAGCAAAAAAAGTTTACGGTATGATGAACGGTATTCAGGGACTTTTGCAGGAACGCTACATCGATATGTCGGATTACATTCGTGACGACCTTGATATAGAGCTTCTCAAGAGAACTCCGTCCGCTTTTCTCGGTTCGTGCCGTTTCAAGCTGCCCGACGCGGAAGAAAACGAGCAGGTTTACATCGACATTTTCAGAATACTCGACAAGCTGGATGTAAAGCACTTCTTCTATATCGGCGGAAATGACTCAATGGACACCGTTAAAAAGCTCTCGGAATACGCAAAAGTTAAAAATTCCGACATTACTTTTATGGGCGTACCCAAGACTATAGATAATGACCTTGCGGTAACAGACCACACTCCGGGCTTCGGAAGCTCGGCTAAGTACATCGCGTCAGTTATGAAAGAAATTATACGCGATGCGCTTGTTTACGGCACCGACGCGATTACGGTAGTTGAAATTATGGGACGTAACGCGGGCTGGCTCACCGCCGCATCCGCACTTGCCAAGTCCGAGGACTGCGACGGACCCGACCTCATCTATCTGCCCGAAAAAGAGATTGATATAGGCGAGTTTGTGGAAAATATAAATCAGCTTAAAAAGCATAAGAAATCTGTTGTAATCGCAGTTTCCGAGGGTCTTAAAACCACCGACGGAAAGTATGTCTGCGAGGTTAACAAATCAACCATACACGAGGACTCGTTCGGACATAAATCTCTTGGTGGTACCGCGCTCTATCTTGCCGACTATCTCAGCGAGAAAACCGGCATCAAATCAAGAGGTATCATCTTCAGTACGCTTCAGAGATGTGCTTCTCATCTCGTTTCCAGAACCGACATTACCGAAGCGTTTATGGCGGGCGGTCACGCGGTTCACGCGGCGTTTGAGGGAGATACGGGCAAGACTATCATATTTGAGCGTATTTCGGATAAACCGTATCAAATCAAAACTTCGGTATGCGATGTTAACCTTATCGCAAATATCGAGAAAAAAGTTCCCGACGAATGGATTACAAACAATAATACATATGTTGCAAAGGAACTTTGTGATTACATAAGACCGCTTACCATAGGAGAACTTCTTCCGTTCACGGTAGACGGATTACCCAGGCACTTGTTCATCTATAAATAAAGACTTTCCAAACACAAGAGGCTGCCGAATTTCGGCAGCCTCTTGTGTTTATTCATATGTAAAATTCCTTTTAAAAAATTATATTTTCCAAAAACGACTGCTCGGTTTCGTTGCGTTTGTTTCTTCCCATAAGATTTGACACCGCATCCGCAGCGGATTGATTTTCAAACAGTGTTTTATACGCTTCGTTGACAATGGGCATTTCAACTCCGACTCTGCGGCTCAGTTCGTATGCCGCGCGGCAGGTGTTTATTCCCTCAACCACCATCTTAATCTCGTTTTGCGCCTGCGCCGCATTCATACCTTTACCAATCAAAATTCCGGCTCGCCTGTTGCGAGAGTGCATACTCGTACAGGTAACAATCAAATCACCTATACCCGAAAGACCGAAAAACGTTTCGGCTTTCGCACCCATTTTTGTACCGAGCCTGACTATTTCGGCAATACCGCGTGTCATAAGAGCGGCTTTTGTGTTGTCGCCAAGTCCCAGACCGTCCAAAATTCCCGCACAGAGCGCAATAACATTTTTTAGGGAACCGCCGAGTTCTACTCCGAGCATATCGGGGTTTGTGTAGATTCTGAAGCTATCGCACATAAAAAGCTCCTGTATATAAGCCGCGAGTTCCATATCGTCAGACGCCACGACATTGGTGGTGGGTATTCCGCGCGACACCTCCTCCGCGTGGCTCGGTCCCGACATAACGGCAATTTGGCAGTTTGGCAGTTCTTCCTTTATTACGCTTGAAAGCGTCATATAACTTCCTTCTTCAAGTCCTTTTGAAATACTTACTATTATCTGCCCGTCTTTAATATTGGGCGCAAGGCTTTTAGCGGTATTTCTGACCGCCTGCGACGGCGTCGCCATAACAATAACGTCGGCGTCGGCACAGTCCGCTATATTGTATGTATATCGAACGCTGTCGGGAATTTTAACACCCGCAAGGAACGGCTTGTTTTCACGGTACTTTGCCAAATCCTCGCTTTCACTTTTTAAATACGACCACAAAAGCACTGTATGCCCCTGTTTGGCGAGCATTATCGCAACGGCGGTTCCCCAACCGCCCGAACCTACAACAGAAATCTTAGCCATTTATTTATCCCCGCCTTTCGTACCGAGTTTATTTTCGGTTCCGCTAAGCAACCTTTTTATATTGGCGTGATGTCTTACTATGAGCAGTCCGCCCAAAATAACACAGCATACCATAACTACAATATCAAATTCGTCCGCCGCAATCATTTTAATCGCCTCGGCTATTATGAACAGCGCACCTCCGACAACCGAGCCGAGCGATACATACCGCGTAACGGCAATTATCAAAACCGCGGCGACCATTATGATAAGTCCGACTATAGGGTCAAGCACAAGCACCACGCCAAGCGATGTGGCAACTCCCTTGCCTCCTTTGAAACCGAAATACAGCGGAAAATTATGACCCAGCACCACGCATACGCCGGCTATGTACGGGAGATACCCCGCCGCTCCCAAGCTTTTTGCGGCAACCGAGGCGAGCAACACTACCAGTACGCCCTTTAAAATATCGAGCAAAAGGGTTATAACACCCATTTTTTTACCGTAGGTTCTGAGCATATTTGTCGCGCCCGCATTGCCCGAACCGCTTTCGCGTATATCCTTCCCGCTCATAATCCTCGATAAAATAATCGAAAAATTCACCGAGCCTATAAGATATGCCGCCGCCGCGAATATTAAAATCATAACCGTCGTCATTGCTTGCCTTCACCCTTTTCTCTGATTATAAAATTCAAGGGAGTTCCCTCGAAACCGAACATATCTCTGAATTTATTTTCAAGATAGCGCACATACGAAAAGTGCGCAAGCTGCTTATTGTTTACAAAAAGCACAAACGTCGGCGGTTTTACCGAAACCTGCGTTATATAATATATTTTAAGCCGCTTTCCCTTATCCGACGGAGGCTGTACCATAGCCGTAGCCTCATTTAAAACGTCGTTTAAAAGTCCTGTCGAAATACGGCGCGAATTTTGCTCAAGAGCGCTCTTTATCTCGGTAAAAAGCGTATCGACGCGCTGACCGGTTTTAGCGGAAATAAACACGGAACGCGCGTACATCATAAAATTCAGACCTTCTTTGACGCTCAAGCGAAAATCGTTCATCGTATTTGTCTCTTTTTCAACCAAGTCCCACTTATTTACCGCGATAACAGCCGCCTTGCCCTTTTCGTGGACATATCCCGCAATTTTGGTATCCTGCTCGGTCACGCCTTCCTCCGCGTCAATCATAATTACGCACACATCCGAGCGGTCAACCGCCGCGAGAGCGCGCACAACGCTGTAATGCTCTATATTCTCATTTATTTTGCCGCGTTTTCTCATTCCGGCGGTGTCGATTATAATATATTTCTGACCGTCCTTTTCAAATCGGCTGTCTATGGCGTCGCGGGTCGTACCAGCAATATCGCTCACTATTACACGGTTTTCTCCCAAAATCTTATTTACGAGGGAGGATTTGCCGACATTCGGTCTGCCCACCACCGCAATTTTTATGGTATCCTCGTCCGTTTCCTCATCTGAATATTCGGGAAAATTCTCTACTACCTCGTCAAGGAGATCGCCTACGCCGAGACCGTGTGTTGACGAAACCGCCATAGGGTCGCCCAGTCCGAGGTTATAAAACTCGTACATCTCCACAGGCGGCTGGCCGGGATTGTCGGCTTTGTTACACACCAAAATGACGGGCTTTCCGCAGCGCTTGAGCATAGCCGCGACTTCCTCATCCGCGGCGGTCATACCGTCGCGCGCGTCCACCATAAATATAATAACGTCCGCCATATCTATCGCAAGATCCGCCTGACCGCGCATCTGCGACAGAATCTCATCTTTGCCGGACGGCTCTATTCCGCCCGTGTCAATCATAAGGAAGTCTTTTCCGCGCCATTGAGCTTCGGTATATATCCTGTCGCGAGTAACACCGGGCGTGTCCTCAACAATAGATATTCTTCTGCCCGATATTTTGTTAAAAAGAGTCGACTTTCCCACATTAGGTCTGCCGACTATTGCAACAGTAGGTTTCATAAATTTTTCTCCTAACTTTTATTCTCTACTTAATTAACTCCTCGGCGAATACATACCCGTCGTTCGGAACGGCACAGACCTTAACTCCGAGTTCGCGTTCCACATCGCCTATTGTGGTGTCGTCCAGAAAAACGGTATCGTTATGCCTGAGCATACTGTCGGGTATCAGCAGTTTCTTTCCGAGTTCCCTGCCTTTGAGTTGTTTTATTATATCCCTGCCCGTAACCAGCCCCGCGACGGTTATATTCTCACCGAAAAAATCATTTCTGATTTTATATACCTTTATATCCGGACTTATTTTATCCGCCAGTGCGCGAATATACTCATACGCAAGGTATCCGGTTGCGATTGATTTCGGCGTTTTTACCTTTATTTTCTTTCTATTTTTTTGACTTAAAAAGTCGTTGAACTCATATTCAAGCGCCGCCATAAGTCCGACGCCGTTTTCTATCTGAGGGAAGCCGTCGTAATGCTCATACGGAGGTATCGGCTCGCCGGCGGTTATATAAAACTCATCGCCGAGATATACGAAAGCGCGCCCCGTTTCGCTCAGAGCTTTTTCCTGCCAGACCTGCGTCTGCCTTATGACCTCTCGGCTGTCCTCGGCGGAGAACAGCTCAAGCGGAGTGAGATTTTGCCTGTATGCGGACAAACCTACCGGAACAATCGAAACGCTTCCTATCGAGTCTTTAAGCTCATATAAGTCGCTCAGCGTACGGTCGAGTTCTTCCTTGTCGTTATAATTTTTGCAAAGGACTATCTGGCAGTTCATATCAATTTGATTTTCCGCCAAACGCCTCATAATATCAAGCACATTTCCCGCAAATCGGTTGTTTAACATTTTGCACCTCAATTCGGGATTTGTGGTGTGAACCGATATGTTTATGCGGGGAATATTATAATCTGTTATGCGCTGTATGTCAGCCTCATCCAAATTGGTGAGCGTGACATAGTTGCCCTGAAGAAAAGACAGACGGTAGTCGTCATCCTTAAAATAACAGGAGCTTCTCATATTGGGCGGAAGCTGGTCTATAAAGCAAAACACGCATTTATTACGGCAGGATTTCGGCTCGTCTATCAGCATTGTTTCAAATTCCAGACCGAGCGGCTCATAATCCTCGTTTTCCAAGCTGACCGTTCTGTCTTTGAGCTTTATTTCAAGGCTTTCGCTTGCCGAAGCAAACATATAATCAAGATAATCCGCCGTCGGAATACCGTTTATTTCAAGAATCTCATCATTCTTTTTGATTCCGGCGCGATATGCTATACTGCCCTTTATAACATTAACAACTTTTGCAGACATATCAATTTTCCTCTTTTTTAAGCTCCATATCCGATATCATTGTATGCTCGTGAAGCTTATGTTCAACATTGAAGTTGACCACAAAGCCCCAGAAGCTGTACGCTATCAGCGCCAGCAACGCAATCACTCCGAACAGCGCATAGCGCGACGAAGCGGCCGCGGCAAACAACGCCGCAAAAGTTAAAGCAAGTATTACAAAAACGCGCAGACTGCACGGGAAATTTCCCAGCGCAAAAATAAACGATTTTTTATAAAGCTCGCGAATGGTCAGTTTAAACGTTACCATCATCTGATATATATAAAAATGCATAAACGTATAAACAATAAGCAAAAGGAATACCGGATACCTTAAAAACGACATCGGAGCGGGCATATTTCCGTAGTAAACAAACGCGGTATATAAAACCACCATCATAACCACATCTACTATCCACACGACAATTCCCTGAAGAAAATTCGACTTGAAATTTTGCCAAAAGTCGCTCCACAGCCACGCGTGGTCTTCGCGCGCGTAATTGCGCAAGACATAGGAAAATCCTGCGGTTGCGGGTCCCATACCCCAAAACATCATAAACATAAACGAAATTATAAAGCGTATATATAAGTCAATAAGCACTACGGTAACCGGCTCTGCGCCCGCACCGGTCAAGTCCCATATACTAATAACGGAGGACGAAATAAAACCCGCCGCAATAAACACTACCGCCAGGAAAGGCAGACAAAACAGTACATACAGCAAATTCAAGGGTACCATCTTCCAGAATTTGCGTCCCATAAGCTCAAAGAACGCAAAAAAGCCTCGCTTTTTCGGCTCGTTTTTGTCAACGCCTTTTCCTGCCTTATTGTAGCTCGGGAAAAAATTAAATGCCATTCTAAACCACTTCCTCCTCCAATAATTTCCTTACTTCATATCTCATCTGAGCGGTTTCGTAATGTCCGCTTCCAAAAACCTTAAATCCAAAATTTTCGGACGCTCCGCACCTTGAATACTCCGCCTCAACCTCACGTCTCACTCTTTCAAACGCGGATGCGGGTGACAGTGTATCATACTTTCCCGTCAAAAGCAACAGCTTGCGCGGCGCGATAAGCGAAAGCATTTTAGAAGTCGAAAAGCTCTTTAAAAACGACGGAATTGTCAGATAAATTCCGTGTCTGCCAAGCTGGTTTGTAGCTATAAGCTCTTCAAAATCAGCAAGCGCGCCGATGCAGATACACCTTTTTATTCTCTCGTCGAGAGCCGCCGCCCATTGTGACATAAATCCGCCCATCGACGTTCCGACAGCAGTCAGATTGTCAAGAGATACGTCGTCGCGCGTTTCAAGATAGTCGATTGCGCGCACCGCGTCAAAGCACATCATACCCCACATAACCTGACCGCGAAACGCCATCTGCTTATATATTTCTTTTTCCGAAAGCCCGTTTCGTTCGCCGAAGCCCCACATATCAATACACAAAGCCGCATATCCCATTTTGGTAAGAAACTCTCCGTAAGGCTCGTTTAAATTCCATTTTGCGCAAGATAAAAGCTCGCTTTTTCCGAGCGTATACGCCCCTCCGTGAGCGTGAAAGAACAATACAACGGGGAATTTGCCTTCACCGTGCGGCTTCACAAATAAAGCCGGAACGCTTTCAAGTCCGTTAAGTTCAAGCATCAGGCGTTCGGTGACAAAGCGCTCGTTTCTCTCTGTTTTAATGAGTTTTGAGCTTATTTCACCTCTTTCGGGCAGGTCGCCGAGCAGCCCCCAAAGCTCTTTTCTGAGTGTTTCCTTTTCCATAATTCGCTTTCCTCCGGCACACACAGTAT
The DNA here is from genome assembly GCA_947631965.1 of uncultured Clostridia bacterium. Lineage (GTDB taxonomy): Bacteria > Bacillota > Clostridia > Monoglobales > Monoglobaceae > CANQBQ01. Next base: position 73,947 of record CANRNL010000005.1, on the reverse strand, counting down.
ACTTCAATTTAACACATAAAATGATACCACATTCGGGACCTTGTGTCAAGACGGACATATATCCGTCTCACCGCCCGGTTACAACCAAAACCATATCTTCATCCTCTCCTGCGGCTATGGGCGGAACAACTTTATAATGTTTTATGTCAACCTCACCTATATAGTCAAAGGCACCTGTTGACGGGCTGAATCGACGCACTTCTGCACCGATATATTGCGACAGGTCAAGTTCAAAAGGCTCCCCCGAAAAGCTGTACGCCAAAAGAAAGCTTTCACCCGCGAACACGGCAACTCTGCCATACTTTTCGCGCTGTCCGCCAATGAGCAAATCGTCCCGCGCCTTGCCCGAAGTGAAGTCAACCGAGGTCATAAGCGCCTTTAAATATCCCATTTGTCTTGAACCGTCGTGATGTATAGCCTCGTACCAATATTCTCTCGCGCCGTAGGACGGAACTCTATCTTCGGAGTAAAACTGCATAACCGAATTATCACCGTAAGTATGACCGCACGCGCCCGCAAATACCGACCAATAGGCATACCGCCGTACGTCCTTTGCCGACCAATAGGGCTGTGAAGTGTCGTGAAGCCCCTGCGGTATTCCCTCGTACGACGGCTCCCCGTCCAGCGTGGGCTTGTCGCACAGCTCTAAATCACGAAGCACATACCTCCAGTTGTCCTCGCCGAAAAACTCCGCGTCGTCATTATCGTCCCAACTACCGAGCGTGCATTGGTCATACCGTCTGTGACCGGACTGAAACATATTAAAGTCGAGCAAATCAAAATCCGAAAACCACATAGACGACGAGCATCTGCCGAACGGATGGAATCCGATAAGCTGATTCGGCGCGTTTTTCTTTAAAATTTCGGCAAAGTTCCTGTAAAGCTTCTCATATCCCGCCGCCCTTATATCGCCGCCGAGAAGCCATATTATATTCTTTCGTCCTTTGTATCTGTCCGCAAGAAACTCCGCGTATTTCTCGGCGTTTCCGTCGTTTATTATCCCTTTTTTGACAAAGCTGCCCCATGACGGCAAAAGAGCCATATACATTCCGAGACTTTCCGCCATACTTATAATTCTGTCACAATGCTCCCAATACTGCGGCGTCCGCACATCATACTCCGAAACGGACATTTTATTCACGTCGTTTATATCGGGTATCGAATACGCAAGCACCGCCTGTATTACATTAAAGCCCTTTTCCGCGCGGTTTTTGAGATATGTATAAGCTTCATCTTCGCTCAGATTTACAAACAGCAGCCACGCCGTATCGCCGAGCCAAAAGAACGGAGCAGTTCCATTCACCAAATATCTGCGATTTGCGCTTACAATTAAAATACCGTTATCCCACGGTTTCATATTTTCACCTCAAAGCTAAAATCGTCCGCCCAAAGCGGACGGACGACAAGTTATTTTATTTATGGCTCTTACGAAGCTTTGACAGTCTCACAAGATAAATTACAAACGCAATAACTATCCACGCAACGCAGGCAATCATCAGAAGCCATATTCCCCAGAAGGAGCCCGTGTATAAAAAACTGGAGGTTCCAAAGATTTTAGCGACAACCGCTCTTATATAAACTCTCCACAAAACCACCCACGCGCTCGCGCCGGCTACGATAAAAAGAAAAATGCTGTAATTTCGCGCGCGCTTTCCGTTTTTTATAACGCCCTTTAAGCCGAGGACAAGCAATACGACAGCGCCTACCACAGCCAAGCCCGCAACAATCCAGAGTGAAATTTCATAGCCCTTAAGAGTTGACTCGGCGCCGCTCGCCCAATTATATACGCGTTGGAGTATATACAAAACAATAATCCCGAAAATGCTCCAGCACATATTTATCATGTACCAGTTTGTGAGATGCTCCTCACGCTCTTTTTTCAAAGCCTTTATTTCCTTTTTTTGTCTAGCTTTCTTATCCATCGTTTTCCTCCTGAGTTTTAATATATTCTACATTTCATTATTTTCATACATCAAAATAGCGGTTAGAGCCGCACCTACCGTTTCGGTTCTCAAAATGCGCCTGCCGAGTCCGCAAAGCCGAATACCGAGCGACTTTGCAAGCTCCGCTTCGCTTCCGGAAAAGCCGCCCTCCGGTCCCACCATAATTCCGATGGTCTTACAGCCGACGGCGTTTTTTACAGCCTCGCGAAGCCCCGCTCCGCCCTCGTGACCCAAAAGCTCGTAGGGCATAACGGCGAGGTCGTATTGCGCAAGGAACTCCGCCGCCTCCGAAAATTTCATCGGCAAGGATATTTGAGGTATAATTCCTCTGCCACTCTGTTTAGCCGCTTCTACGGCAACCTTCTGCCAGCGGGCGACCTTTGCTTCAACATTTTTTCGCTCGCCGAATTTCACGACACAGCGCTCGGTCATAACGGGAACGATGCGATATATTCCAAGCTCGGTACATTTTTGGATAATCTGCTCCATTTTGCCCGCTTTTGGCACGCCCTGAAACAGTGTAACCTTCACTTTAGGCTCGGATTTTGACTCTTTTTTCTCATATATTTCGGCAACACACTCGCTCTTTCCGATAGTTTTGAGACGGGCGAAATACTCATACCCGCTTCCGTCAAAAACAATAATATCCTCGCCTTCTCCGAGGCGCAAGACCTTGCTTATGTGAGATGCGTCGTCGTAAATATACGCCAGATTTTCTTTTATATTTTCGGGTTCGGTAAAAAATCTTCTCATCTTGCCGCAATCGCCGCCCAATCGTCCTGAGTTTCAACATTAAATATTGTAAGTCCCGCAGCCGAAAGCGCGGCTTTCACCTCGTCGATACGCTCGGTTATTATACCCGAACAAACAAACACCCCGTCTGGCTTCATAAAATCTTTCACATACGGCGAAAGCGCGATAATAACGTCAGCCACAATGTTCGCAAGAACTATATCGTACTTGTTTTCCGAAAGCCTCTCCCTTAGCGCGGAGTCCGAAATTATGTCACCCGTAAGCACCTCGTACCTGTCTCGCGGCAAATTGTTAAGGGCAAGGTTTGAGTAAGCGGAATCAACCGCGTTGGGGTCTATGTCAACAGCCACAGCGCCTTTCGCTCCGAGCAAAAGCGCTATTATTGAAAGTATACCGCTGCCACAGCCCAAGTCCAAAACGCTGCAGCCGTCCGAAACATACTTTTCAAGGTTTTCAATGCACATTCTGGTGGTCTGATGCCCTCCGGTACCGAAATTCATTCCGGGATTTACCGTGAAAACCGTCCTGTCCGTCTTATGGGTTATAGGCTCCCATTCGGGCTGAATAAGTATCTTTTCGCCCACTTCGAGAGGGTGAAAGTACTTTTTCCAGTTGTCCGCCCAGTCCTCATCCCTGACGTTTTCAACAAATATTTCAAGCCTGCCGAAGCTCTTGTCCGCATCAATCTCTTTGAGCGCTCTTACTTCGGCGCGGGCTGAGCCGAGCATTTCGTGACCCGCGGCATTGTCGCTCACATAAAAGCGCACGGTGGTTTCTGCGGTTTTCAGGCGTTCAAGCTCCTCGTCCACATAATCCCAATACTCGTGATTGTTTTCGAGAAACTCGGAAAAGTCGTCCTTATCCTCTATTTCAACGCCTGTCACGCCTATATTATACAGCCGACCGCACAACGGCTCGATGCCCTCGGCGGACGTTTTCACGCTGACCTTTATCCATTCCATACGCTTCACCTCAAACGCCTTTATTTAAAAGCGTCTTTCATTTTATCAAAAAAAGTTTTTCTCTGCTTGTACTTAGAGCCGTCAACCGTATCGGCAAACTGCCTCAAAAGTTCTTTTTGCTTATCGTTCAAATTCTTTGGTATCTCAACAATTACCGTAACATACTGGTCACCGCGCTGATTTGAATTGATTTTCGGAACTCCCTTTCCGCGCAGCCTGAACTTTGTACCAGACTGAGTTCCCTCGCTTATATTATATTTCACCTTGCCGTCAATAGTCGGAACCTCGACCTCCGCGCCCAACGCCGCTTCAACAAACGTAATCGGGAAATCGCAGTATATGTCGTAGCCCTGACGCTCGAAAATTTTGTGCTTTTTCACATAAACCGTAAGGAAAAGGTCACCGCTCGGACCGCCCTTTATGCCCGCGTCGCCTTCGCCGCGAACCGAAATCTGCTGACCGTGATTTATTCCGGCGGGAACTCTTATCTTTTTCTTGCGTACCTTATGCACGCTTCCCTTTCCTCCGCAGACCTTACAGGGATTTTTGATTACAGTGCCGCTGCCGCCGCAAACCGAACAGGTGGTGACGTTCGCAAAACTGCCGAACGGGGTTTTCTGAACACGCCTAACCTGACCGGTTCCTCCGCAGGCGGAACACTTTACACTCTCGCCCGAACCCGGCTCGGCACAGCTTCCGTGACAATGTTCGCAGGTTTCCGTATGGTTTATGTTAACCTCTATTTCGGTGCCGAAGCACGCCTGTTCAAACGTAAGTTCTATGCTCTGCTCAATATCGTTGCCTCTTTGAGGAGCGTTCGGGTTACGTCTCTGACCGCCGAAACCGCCTCCGAAGCCGCCGCCGAAAATATCGCTGAAAATATCGCCGAAGCCGCCGAAGTCAAAACCGCCTCCGCCATAGCCCGCGCCGCCCGCGCCTGCCGTACCGTCGAACGCCGCGTGACCGAATTGGTCATATTTGGCGCGTTTTTCCTCGTTTCCGAGTACCTCGTAAGCCTCACCCGCCTCTTTGAATTTATCCTCGGCGGTCTTGTCGCCGGGATTGCGGTCGGGGTGGTACTCTTTTGCCAGCTTGCGGTACGCCTTTTTTATTTCCTCGGCAGAAGCCGTTTTCGGCACTCCAAGCACTTCATAATAATCTCTTTTTTCCGCCATAATTATACACCTGTATCCAAACATAACGCAAAGCCAAACCGCAGATAAGGATTTGGCTCTGCACTGATTTTAATTTTAACCTTTTATTTCTGTAAAGTCAACAGCTATTTAATTATTATTGTCGTCAACATCGGTAAACTCAGCGTCGACCACATCATCGCTCTTGGGGGCTTCCGCGTCCGCAGCGCCGCCGTTTGGCTGTGCCTGCTGATAAAGCCTTGCAGAAATCTCATAGAATTTCTTTGAAAGAGCCTCGGTCTGATTTTTAACCGCGTCAACGTCGATATCCGAGTTTTTGAGAAGCTCCTTGAGCTTATCCGCCTCCGCCTCGATGTCCTTCTTTTCGCTCTCGCTTACCTTATCGCCAAGCTCGCCGAGCGTTTTTTCGGTCTGATATACCATCTGGTCGGCCTGATTTCTGACTTCGATTTTTTCCTTGTTCTTCTTATCCTCGGCCGCAAATTTTTCAGCCTCTTTTACCGCCCTGTCAATCTCGTCATCCGAAAGGTTGGTGTTTGAGGTAATCGTTATTTTCTGCTCGTGACCCGTTCCCAAATCCTTGGCGCTTACGTTAACTATACCGTTCGCGTCAATGTTAAACGTAACCTCAATCTGAGGAACGCCGCGCGGTGCGGGCGGAATATCGGTAAGGCTGAAGCGTCCGAGCGTTTTATTGTACGCCGCCATTTCTCTTTCGCCCTGAAGAACGTGTACCTCAACGCTCGTCTGTCCGTCTGCCGCAGTTGTAAATACGTTGCTCTTTTGGGTGGGGATAGTTGTATTTCTTTCGATGAGCTTTGTGAATATTCCGCCCATCGTTTCAATTCCGAGAGACAAAGGCGTTACGTCGAGCAGTACAAGGTCCTCGACCTCTCCACCGAGAACGCCAGCCTGAATTGCCGCGCCTATCGCAACGCACTCGTCGGGGTTAATTCCCTTGTGCGGCTCTTTTCCTATAAACTTTTGTACCGCTTCCTGAACCGCGGGTATTCTCGACGAACCGCCGACCAACAGGACTCTGTCTATCGAGCCGACCGAAATATCTGAATCTTCAAGAGCCTTACGGGTCGCAACCATAGTCTTTTCTACCAAATCAGCCGTCAGCTCGTTAAATTTCGCACGCGAAAGCGTTACGTCGAGGTGCTTGGGTCCCGTTGCGTCCGCCGTAATAAACGGAAGATTTATATTCGTTGTCGCAACTCCCGAAAGCTCTATCTTCGCTTTCTCCGCGGCCTCTTTAAGACGCTGGAGCGCCATTTTATCCTGCCTTAAATCAATGCCGTTTTCCTTTTTGAATTCGTCAGCAAGGTAATTCATTATTCTTTCGTCAAAGTCATCACCGCCCAAGCGGTTGTTACCGTTGGTTGCAAGAACTTCAAATACGCCGTCGCCGATTTCGAGTATCGAAACATCAAACGTACCACCGCCAAGGTCGTAAACCATAATCTTCTGGTCCGTGTCCTTTTCAAGTCCGTATGCCAGAGCCGCTGCGGTAGGCTCGTTTATAATTCTGAGGACCTCCAAGCCCGCGATTTTTCCCGCGTCCTTGGTAGCCTGTCTTTGCGTATCGCTGAAATATGCGGGAACGGTTATAACCGCCTGCGTAACCGTTTCGCCGAGATAGCTCTCCGCATCGCTCTTGAGCTTTTGCAAAATCATAGCCGAGATTTCCTGCGGAGTGTACTTCTTATCGTCGATTGCGATTCTACGGTCTGTTCCCATATCCCTCTTGATTGAAATTATCGTTCTGTCGGGATTTGTGATAGCCTGTCTTTTTGCCACCTGACCTACCAGTCTTTCGTTTGTCTTGGTAAAAGCAACGACAGACGGAGTTGTACGCGACCCCTCCGCGTTGGCAATAACCGTAGGTTCGCCGCCCTCCAAAACCGCAACGCAGGAATTTGTCGTTCCCAAATCAATACCTATAATCTTTCCCATAATATATCTCTTCCTTTCTGTTCTGTTTTGTATTTAAAATTTATATGCTTACAGCTTTAATTTGCAACCTTGACCATCGAATGTCGGATAACCCTGCCTTTATACCTGTACCCGCGCATAAGCTCTTCGGCGATTTCGCCTTCGCCGTAATTATCGTCCTCAACGTGCATAACCGCGTTGTGAAGCTCCGGGTCAAAGCCGTTATCCGTTTCAATCTCTTCAACGCCTATCGAAGAAAGCGTATCCTCGAACTGCTTCAGTATCATCTTAACTCCGTTCAAAACCGAGTTTACGTCCGCACCGTCCGCGGTATCTATCGCCCGCTTAAGATTGTCTATGATTGGCAAAAACTCGTTAACGGTTTCGCATACCGCCGTGGAATAAAGCTCCTCCTTTTCTTTCAGCGTCCTTTTCTTGAAGTTATCAAACTCCGCCACAAGCCTAAGTGTTCTGTCCTTTGCCTCGTCAAGACTTGTGCGCAAAGCCTCAAGCTCACCGTCCTCATCAGCTTGGACATCACCTTCGCCTTCGGTATTCTCGGATTCGTTTACAGTCTCCTCGTCCACCGTGCTTTCGGTTTCCGGCTCATTTAAGTTTTTTTCATTATTTTCCATCATTGTCCACCTCGCTCTCCCTCAGAGCATTTTCATAAAATTTTCCTCTGAGAGTTTTTTCGACTTGTTTTGTATAATATTCAAGGCTTGAAACCGCCCTTGAATAGTCCATCCTCACAGGACCTATAATTCCGATAAAGCCCTGCATTCCGTCGCCAAGCTCATAAGACGAAAGCACAAGGCTGTTTTCTTTAAGCTCGGGTATATTGCTCTCCTCGCCGATTATAACGCTAACGCCGCCATGCGCGTTTGCCTTTATCAGTTTGCCGAGATTTTCCCTGTTTTCAAAAAAGCCGAGCAGTTCCTTCACGCGCTCTATATCGTTATATTCGGGGAAGCGCAGAATATTCGTAACTCCCTCCAATATTACCTCGCTGTTGTCAAGCTCGCTTATGGCTTCATGCACCAGCTCCAGAACTGCGGTAAGAATTTCAAAATTACCTCCTACCGCGCTCTGCACCTGCATTATATTATCCAGGCTTATTTCGGACTTTGTAAGACCAACAAGGTTCTCGCTCAAAATAACATTAAGCTTTTCGACAAAATCCGCGTCCACCGCCGAAGAAAGCCTGAGCAGCTTGTTCTTCAAAATATTAGAGCCTGCCGCTATGATTACCATAAGAGTGCGCGGGTCAATCATAACCGTCTTTATGCTGTTTATTCTGCCACGCTCCACAGTCGGCAATGTCGCAACGGTAGGCATATTCGTAATCCCCGAAAATACTGCCGACAGCTTCCTGACCGTTTTGTCAAGCTCCTCTATTTTTAACATCATCGCACTTCTCAGGCGGGTTATCTCCGCCGCGGTCATCTTGTACTTCTGCATCAAACTGTCAACGTACAAGCGGTATCCGAGCTGTGACGGCACGCGTCCCGCCGAAGTATGCGGCTGAATCAGCAACCCCATCTCCTCAAGGTCGCCCATTTCATTTCTTATGGTAGCCGCACTTAGATTAAGCTCCGAATTTTTGGCTATTGTGCGTGAACCGATAGGCTCGGCGGTATTGATGTAACCCTCGATAATCGCCTGCAAAATCTGACGTTTTCTCTCATCCAAGCCCACTTTAAATTCACCTCCGCTTTTTGTTAGCACTCAACGGTTGAGAGTGCTAACGCTTTAATATAGAATAGCACCTTGGATGAAATTTGTCAATATTATTTTGAAATTTTTTCTAAAAATTATTAGCGAAAAACCGTCGGCGCTTTTTAAAACGCCGACGGCTTATGACCGAAATATTATTTTATCCGGACGAAATCGCAAAGTATTGAATTGCTAACATACAGAAATTCTGGTTTAATGAAAATCCTCCCGTTTTCGCGGACTATCGCTCCGATATTTTCGTATTTTTTAAGCGTACTGCCGAAAACGCTGTCAACGTCTCGCGTAAAGCGCTCCGAAAAATCACTTTCCGCGACTCCTTCCGAAGTACGAAGCCCCAAAAACATAAATTCACTCATTAAATCCTCGTCGCTCTCGTTTGTACATTCGGGCGGCGCGCCGCTTATATATTTTAAAACGCTCGGCTCATTCGCAAACCGCTTTCCGTCCAGGAACGAGTGTGCGCCCGCTCCGAAGCCCGCGTACTCGTCGAGCCTCCAATATTTTAAATTATGCCGCGATTTACAGCCCCAACGCGCAAAATTGGAAATTTCATAGCGCACATAGCCTTGCTTTCCCAAAAAATCAACCGCAAAATCATACATTTCCCGCTGAGCGTCATCATCCGGAAGATTTAATTTCATTTTTGAAAAAGGGGTATTTTCTTCAATCGTAAGCGCATAGCACGAGATATGCTCTGCCCCGAACTCCGCCGCACGCGACAGCGTTTTTTGCCATTTACCCACAGTCTGGTCGGGCAGACCGAACATAAGGTCGAGTGAAATATTGGCAAATCCCGCTCTTCGGGCGTCGTTGAACGAGCTTTCAAAATCGCCGAGCGTATGTATTCTTCCGAGCCTTAAAAGCTCTTCGCCGTTTGCCGACTGAAGCCCCATACTCACACGGTTTATACCCGCAGCGCGGTATCGGCAAAATCCCTCGAAATCTACTGTCGCGGGATTACACTCTATTGTTATTTCGCAGTTTTTTGCAACGGAAAAACGTTCATAAATCGCGCTCATAACCCGAATAATATTTTCGGGACGAACAGCGCTCGGAGTTCCTCCGCCTATATAAATTGTGTCGGCACAGTATTTGTCCGCATCGCTCTTATTCACAATCTCGTCAATGAGCGCGTCAAAATAAGCGTCCTCATACTCCCAAATATCCGAGTACGAGTTAAAATCGCAGTAATTGCATTTTTTAACGCAAAACGGCACATGGACATAAATTCCAAGATTTTTCATACTCCGTCATCCTAATCCAGCTTCAGCACCGACATAAACGCCTCCTGCGGCACCTCCACCGAACCGACCTGACGCATACGCTTCTTGCCCTCTTTTTGCTTTTCAAGCAGCTTCTTCTTTCTCGTTATATCTCCGCCGTAGCACTTTGCAAGCACGTCTTTTCGCATAGCCTTAACCGTTTCGCGGGCGATAATCTTTCCGCCTATCGCCGCCTGAATCGGAATTTCAAACAACTGGCGCGGTATCGCATCCTTCAGCTTTTCCGCAATACGCCTGCCGCGCGCATACGCCTTGTCTTTATGTACGATAAACGAAAGCGCGTCAACTATCTCGCCGTTCAAAAGCATATCCAGCTTAACAAGGTCTGCACGCTCATACGCCTTAAATTCATAGTCGAACGACGCATAACCGCGCGTCCGCGATTTAAGCGCGTCAAAAAAGTCGTATATGATTTCGTTGAGCGGCAAATCATAGTTGAGCGAAACTCGCTTTTCGTCGAGATAAGTCATATCTATATAGGTTCCGCGCCTCTCCTGACAAAGCTCCATAATACTGCCCACATAGTCCTTGGGAGTCAAAATCGAAGCGCGCACAATAGGCTCTTCCATATAATTTATTGTTGACGGTTCGGGCATATTGGTCGGGTTATCTATCTCAAGCACCTCTCCGTTGGTCTTTACGACCTTATATTCAACCGAAGGCGCGGTCGTAACAAGGTCGAGGTTATATTCGCGCTCCAGCCTCTCCTGTATTATCTCCATATGCAAAAGTCCCAAAAAGCCGCAGCGGAATCCGAAGCCGAGCGCAACCGACGTTTCCGCGTCGAACCTCAGCGACGCATCGTTAAGGCGCAGTTTTTCAAGAGCCTCGCGCAAATCGTCATAACGCGCTCCGTCCGCGGGATAAATTCCGCAGTAAACCATCGGGTTTACCTGTTTGTAACCCTCAAGCGGCTCCTTAGCTCCCCCGTTCGCGGTAGTCACGGTATCACCGACGCGCACCTCGCTCACGTTCTTTATGCTCGCGGCTATGAATCCTACCTCGCCCGCCGCAAGTCCCGACGACGGCGACATTCCCGACGGTGAAAGATAACCGACTTCCACCACGTCAAACGTGCCGCCCGCCGCCATCATTTTAATCGTATCGCCCGCCTTGAGTTTTCCGTCTATAACTCGCACATATACAATAACGCCCTTATACGCGTCGTAATACGAATCAAATATAAGAGCCTTCAGCGGAGCGTTTTCATCTCCGCTCGGCGGCGGGATAAGCTCAACTATTTTGTCCAGAACCTGCTCTATATTTATACCGTTCTTCGCCGAAATAAGAGGCGCGTCCTCCGCGTCAATGCCGATAACGTCCTCTATCTCACTCTTTACGACGTCGGGCTGTGCCGAGGGCAGGTCTATTTTGTTGATAACCGGCACGATTTCCAAATCGTGTTCGAGCGCAAGATAGGTATTGGCGAGAGTCTGCGCCTCGATACCCTGTGCCGCGTCCACAATAAGCAGTGCGCCCTCACAGGCGGCAAGGCTGCGGGAAACCTCGTAGTTAAAATCGACGTGTCCCGGAGTGTCGATAAGATTCAATATATATTCGTTGCCGTCCTTCGCCTTATATATAAGCCGAACCGCACGCGCCTTGATGGTTATTCCGCGCTCGCGTTCAAGCTCCATATTATCGAGTATCTGCTCCTGCATTTCCCTTTGCGTCAAAGTGCCCGTAAGCTCCAAAAGACGGTCTGCAAGAGTTGACTTGCCGTGGTCTATATGCGCTATAATAGAGAAATTTCTGATTTTTTCCTGTCGTTCGCTCATATTTTTGCTCCTATTCTATTCCTGATAAACTTTTATTTCATTAAGGTTGGAAACCGCGCAAACGTTATGCCTTTTTGTAACAAACACCTGTGCCCCGTTATTTTTGAGCGCGGAAGCGGCTTTTTTCGCGTCTTTGGAGCTGTCGTTTGAAATCACCGCATAGCTCGGATTTACAAATGAGAAAAACTCGCCGCTGTTCTTTTCAAAATCACCGTGACACGGAACTTTCAAATAATTATGTCCAAATTCGCTCTCCCGCGACATAATCTCGCTTATGCGCTCCTCCTTGATGTCGCTTGCAAACAGAAATTTGTTGTTCCCGTGTACCGCGCTTATCACGAGCGACATATTCTCGGATTGGTCCGACGAATAAGCGTCCTTGGTTCCCGAATAAACCGTAAAACGTGCATCCGAAAGCGTGAAACCGAGGTTGTCCGCGGCTACATAAGGCGTAATGTCGTTGCCGTCCAGAGCGGACATAAGCCTCATATACTCGTTGTCATCTGTTTCAAGCGGCAAAACTTCGGGAATAATCACGCGCTTTACATCAAAGCGGTTTATTATGTCCGATGCGCCTCCTATGCGGCTTTCGTCAAAATTTGTAAGTATAAAATAATCTATCGAGCTTACTCCGTTTGCGGACAAAAACGAAATTATGCCTTCGGCGTCCTCATACTCGCCGGAGTCTATCATCGCGGTACCGCTGTCGGTCATAATAACGGTGCAGTCCGCGTCGCTGAGCGCAAGCTCGGTTACAGCCATCTCGTGCGCACCCGCTTTTATGGACATATCGTCCGTATATTCCGTTTTTTTACCGTTCATCTTATGTACGCACACCGAGACGACCGTCACGATAATCAAAATAAATATGACTGCGACGATTGCGCATCCGTACCCGTTTCTTTTTGCGCGTCTTTTTTCCATATTATTTTTCCTCCGAGCTTATATATTATAGAATAATACTTTTTTCAAAATTATACAAGTATTTTTATAAAAAAAGGGCAATCATTTTACAGACCGCCCCCGTTTACACCTTCGTTATTCACCTCAATACCGCCCATTTTCCATATATCCACCCACGCGGTCATATTAAAAAATTTTATTACTCCGTCAACGCTTCGCGGATATATCTTTGACGTAAACACCACTTCGCCGTCGTTCAGAAAGACTTCAAACGAAGATACGTCCCATAAAATACGCACGGTGTAAAGCTCTTTCAGAGGAATTTTGCACCTTGGGCGGATATTTCCAGCTCCGCCGCACGAAACCGAAAATACGTCTTTGCAATATCTGAGTTCCGCGCAACCAAAAATATCGACCGAGCATACTAACGCGGGTTCCGACAGCCTAATGTACGCTTCAAAGACCTCATATCCGCATATCTTTGCGTTTTTGTCAACAAAAAACCGCTCGTGGCTCCGACGCAGCCTTTCAAGCTCCCCGATTGGGCGCTGAATTATTTTGCCGTTTTGACATATAGTCTCGCGCGGCGAGGTCATATGACAATCGCCCTCGGCGCTGTCTGGATTTGCGGCAAGCGCGGTCAAAATACATCTGCCGTCCTCATCCCTGTTAACGCACGGAAATTCAAAATCACGGCCGAAGTCGAGCAGACTTTTATCGTAGGCTGTATTTCCCGCATTCGCTATCAATTCCGCATATCCTCCGTCAAACGGATTTTTCTCTTCACAGCCGATATGACGGGTATAACTCACAAAATCTACGGTGGAGAAATGCTCTGCGTCCGAGTGATCGCAGCGCGAAAAAAAGAATATGTGATACTCGCCGTCAAATACGCATACCTCACTTTGGCAGCATATGTGTGTCCTGTCGGGAGACAGGTGAAAGCGCGGCTTGTGTATCGAATCTATATAAAGCACGGGCAGGGGCGATTCGGACTTTGCTGTTTTGTTTTCACAGTTATTTTCAGCCAAATATACTCCCTCCCGTCAACACAACTCTCTAAAGTATTATAGACAATTTTCGGTCAATTATTGCCTTTGAAAAAAATTTATTACACATCCGCCTCTAGCCGATTATAAAGATAAGGACGTGGGGTTAATATCCGTTCCACGTCCTATATTATAAATTGCCGTTTTTAATTTAGACCCTCAAATCAATATATCCTCCAGCTTGCGCTTGGGTACAAAATGTATTCCGTCTTTTCTGTAATACTTTGTACTTCCGTCCTTTTCAATCTCTGTTATTTCAACGTTTTCGGCAGGCTTTCCTATAGCCAGCACCAGCTCTATGCTATACTTTTCCTTATCGATTTCGAGAACGTCGTACAGTCTTTCGCGGTCAATCGCGCCCATTATACAGCCTCCGAGCCCTCTCTCTGCCGCGCCGAGCATTATGGTCTGAGCGGCTATTCCCTCGTCCTGCTTATGCTCTTTTCCGATTGACAAATCGCTCAGGATTATAATATATCCGCGCGGGCGTTCCCCCTCTTGCGGACCGTTCCAATCGGGGAGGGCGGCAGCCCACTTTAAATTCGGGAAAATTCTCTCGTTCAGCCCCTTGTCAGCCGAAATCTTATACTTCAAGACCTGAGCATTTGCGGCGGACGGCGTGAGCCGTGCCAAATCCACAAGCTCTTTAAGCGTTTCCTCCAAAACTTCAAAGCTTTCGTCAAATCTCCTGTAACTTCTGTTTTTAAGAACCATCTCACGAAATTCCATATTAATACCTCCGAACAATTTATAGCGCGCACCGTGCAATCTATTAACAATATATCACATTGCGGCGGTACGGTCAATCACATACGGCGCATTTTTTCATACAATATACTAAACCCCAAAAAATTAAAGGAGTGAAATTATGGATAAAAAACAATCTATGGACGTTGCGGCGTGTCCCGTAAACGCAAGTCACGAGACAACGGCGTGTGTTCCCGTAAAAATAAAGCCTTTTGCCAATCCGGGCAAGGTTTCTATGGAATGTTGCGGCTGCCCCACAATCAAAATGGGCGATGACGACTGCAGCGGCACCTTAAACGGCTGCTGTGAGTTCACGGTATCTCAGAAAATGAAGATAGACATTCCGATAACCTTCGGAGCGGACATATCCGTCGGCGAGACTTATGTTAAATGCGGTAAGACAGAGGGTTCCGCGGACGGCGACGGCTGTATATGCAGCTGTGCCGAGCCCGATGACGAATATGTATACCGCAAAGAATATAAGGACAAAAAGGACTGCAAAGATTATAAAGATTATACCGACATTTCAAGACAATTTATGTAACTTTCAAAGCTTCGCGCTCCCCGTTTCGGGCGCGGACACTAAATGAATAATCGGATTTTTGCAGGCAAAACAAAAAAGCGTCTATTCTTTAGGAATAAACGCTTTTTTAATTTCATAAACTTAATCAACAATTCTTCTTGCTCCCGCATATCTGAGCGAGTAAGAACCGGTAAGCAAGCTTTCATATTTTACAACGTCGCCCGTCTGCGGAGCGTGTATCATCATACCGTTGCCGGCATAAATGCCCACATGACTTATGTACGAAGAATCGCCGCTTGTAAAACCGATTATATCGCCCGGCTGAAGCTCCGACTTGTCAACATATACGCCGTTTTTCATCTGGTCGTCCGCAACGCGGTTGAGCGTAACGCCCAACTGCTGGTAGCAGTAGTACACAAGACCGCTGCAGTCAAAACCGCTTGGTGAAGAACCACCGTATACATAAGGAATTCCGAGGCAACTCTTTGCAACTTCCAATGCCGCCATTCCTTTTGTCGAAACCGCCTGTCCGCGAGAGGGCATTTCGTCCGTATTTACGGTATATATACTGAGAAATTCTCCCGAGGCATAACCTTCGATACCGTGATATGAAACTCTTGCCCAGTTTAAATCATCGACCCAGTAAACCAAAAGCGACGAACCGCAAGGTGCCTGAGCCAGTATAGTCGACTGTGTGTTGTTTTCTGCCCTTATGTTAAGAAGCGAAGCGGTAACAATACCATATCTCTGCTCCTCTGCAAATGCTGTAACCGTTAAACTCGTTATAACCGTAATTACGACTACCGCCATAGCGATAATCTTCTTACTGATACTCACGATAAAACCTCCAAAAATTTTAAAAAAACTTGTAATTGCGCGTTTCCTATGGTTCACCTCGCTCTCTGCAATTTTCAAATACCCTGTCATTATACAGCACTATGTAAATTTTGTCAAATAAAATCGCCTTGCATTTTGCATATATATTCCTCAAATATTCCAAAAAATTTATATATTTTTAACAAAAAAAGCAAGATTTTTTGATATATTTTTCCTTTTTTTAATCTAATATATACAAATTTTACACTTTGTCAGAATATTTCTGCCGCATTATCCCAAATTCGTAATAATTCTTCAAATAAAATTCTTGCATTTCTTCCTATAATCTGATAAAATAATATAGTGTGTTTAAAATCAAACGAAACCGAAATTGAAATTGTAGGAGGAGCAAATATGTCAACGAAAGTTGTTATCGGCGCACAATGGGGCGACGAGGGAAAGGGCAAAACCATTGATATTCTTGCGGAACGCGCCGCCGTTGTCGTCAGAACACAGGGCGGAAATAACGCGGGACATACCATTGAAGCAAACGGAGAGCAGTATAAGCTCCATTTAATGCCGTCAGGCATACTCAATCCCGAAACGCTCTGTATAATAAGCGTCGGAGTTGTTATAGACCCGAAAGTTCTCCTTGAGGAAATAGCGGATATGGAAAGCCGCGGCATATCGACCGACAATCTTCTGATTGATTCCCGCGCACACGTTATTATGCCCTACCATATTGAGCTTGACGGACTTTCCGAGGCGGCGCGCGGAAGCAGCAGTATCGGAACGACCAAAAAGGGCATAGGACCTTGCTATATGGACAAGACCGAGCGAAGCGGCATACGCATGAGCGACCTGGTTGATGAAGAAAAGTTCCCGAATATGGTAAGGGAAAATCTTAAAATAAAGAACAAAATGATTGAATTTGTGTACGGCGGCACCCCCATGGACGCCGACAAAATAATAGCTGAATATTCGGAGTACGCAAAGCAGCTAAAAAAATACGTCTGCGATACCACTCCTATCCTCTATAAAAAAATCAAGGACGGCGAGGAAGTTTTATTCGAGGGCGCTCAGGGCGTACTCTTGGACCTCGACATAGGAACATACCCCTATGTAACATCATCTCACCCGCTCACCGGCGGCGTCTGTGTCGGAAGCGGCATAGGTCCGAAAATGATTGACGAGTGCATAGGAATTGCCAAGGGCTACACCACCCGCGTCGGAAACGGACCTTTCCCGACCGAGCTTGACGACGAGATTGGCGAAGCTATCCGTCAAAAGGGATTTGAGTTCGGAACGACCACCGGCAGACCCAGGCGCACAGGCTGGTTCGACGCGGTTATTGTAAGATACGCCGTTCGCACAAACAGCCTTACTTCCATCGTGCTTAACAAAATCGACCCGCTCGGCGGACTTGATACAATCAAAATATGCACCGCATATAAAAAGAACGGGGAAACAATCTACGACTTCCCCGCGACCCTTGAGGAGCTTGCGCAGTGCGAGCCTGTATACGAGGAAATGCCGGGCTGGAAAGAGGACATAAGCGGAATAAAGGAATTTGACAAGCTGCCTGTTGAAGCTCAAAATTATATCAACAGAATTGAAGAGCTTTGCGAGTGTCCTATCTCCACTATCGGAGTCGGACCCGACAGAGAGCAAAATATTGTAAAGTAAAGAGGCGATAACCTTGACATATTCAAAAAAAATAGTGGGTTTCGGCGACTCGATAACCAACGGACACGATTCCCTTTATGGCAACTGGCTCGGCAGAGTGGACGCAAAAATGAAAGAGATTGGCGCGGAGGGCTTTGAGTTTATCAACTGCGGTCACAACGGCAATACGGCGGCAAACGGTATAGACCGAATGGAGAAAGAGCTTTTCGGAGATTTGCCCGCCACCTGCGTCGTCGAATTTGGCGTAAACGACTGCAACGTCAGAGAATGGATGTCGGTGAACCGTTCGAGCCTCTCGGAATTTAAGAGAAATCTTAAAGAGATATACCGAGTTATCACCGAGCGCGGCGGAAGCGTGCTTTTTGTGGCAAACCACATATTGGCTCCCGACGAAAGCAGCCGATACTTCGCGCAGGGCAACGGAAAAACATATATGGAAAACCTCATCCCGTACAATCAAGCTGTCCGCGAGGTCGCAAAAGAGCTAGACGCGCACCTTATTGACGTTGAAAAGTACATACTCGATAACAATATCGACTGCCGCAAAATGCTCCGAGACGACGGAGTACACCTTTGCGAAAAAGGTTACGAAATATACAGCGATATTATTTTCGAGCATTTGAAAGAAATTTTTGATTTGTAATATATGATATTTTAATGCTATTTGGAAAGGAGCGGTTTTTATGCCGGCAAAAAAGAAACCCGAAGTATTAATGTACAAGGGCAAGCCGCTTTTGCGCTGCGGCGACCTTATATACTACGGCAACCCAGAAGATAAGCTTTTTGTGTGCTTCCGAATGGAGGACAACGAGCCTTTGGACGATTTGACTGTTTCAAGAAGGGTAATTATTGAGCTTAAAACCAACGAGGGCGAGAAGTCACGCCTTTTGAAGCAAGCCGAGAGAGACGGTCTTTATAAAGCGCTCGACATAGGCACTTTCTGGCTTGAAGATGCGCTTGAGAGCATAAACCAAAAATAACAAAATATTAACGGGTAATTTTTTACCCGAATATACGCGCCCATAGCTCAGGTGGATAGAGTGGCAGACTTCGAATCTGTTTGTCGGGGGTTCAAGTCCCTCTGGGCGTGCCAGCGCCGACAAAAATCTACGGATTTTCTATGGCATGACAACGGCATATCGCTTAAATTGCGATATGCCGTTTCTCTATATATGTGTCTCCACATTTATGAGATATTTGGAGTGCTGAAAATCGCTATTTATCCCATAATTTAAAGATTATTGTATCAACCGTATTTTGTATGCACCCAATAATTTAATTTTCATCGGTAAAATTCGTCCGGTACATTTTTCTTTAAAAAGGGGTTGCATTTTTTAAAATTCCTCATAATAGCAGAAAAAAATCAGCGGCGGTGCCGCTGATTTTTGGGGTTGCTTGAAGCCGTTTTCCGGTTGGTATGAGAAAAAAGAATTACGAGCTTCTTATTTTTTATTTGATTTATGCGCGCCGTTAGTCTTTTCGAAATTCTTTACACGCTCCGAAAGCTCTGAAAGCTCCTCTTGCGAAAGCTCCGGAAGCCGCTCCAGCTTTTCAAGGAACTGCGATATAGTCTCATTTTCCTTTGTTTTCATAAACTCCATATAGTAGCTTACGACAACGCCGGGTATCATTGCCGTGACGACTATCGCATAAACCGCCGTAAGAACCGTGATAACGCGCCCGATACGACTTACGGCGACAATATCGCCGAAGCCTATCGTGGTACACGATACGAAGCAGTACCAAAAACCGTCGCCCATAGTTTTTATCGACGGCTCAATCAGCCACAGGACAATGGAAGCCGCGCAGTAAAATACAATGAAGCTCGTAAGCATTTTAAGCGTACCGGTATATTTTAAAACCCTTATTATTCTTCTGAACCTTTTCATAATTTCATCTGCCGCATCCGTACTCGTAAAGCGTATTACTTATTCGCGTTCTGCGACGACAGAAAAATCATATTTATTCCGCTTACGATGAAATACACACCGATAAGTATTCCTGTTGTTAACGCGAGAAGTACCGGGTGGAACAGTGAGTAAAGACCGAGTATTATTCCGAGTATTCCCAGAACAAGTCCCCAAATCCATTTCTTTCCGCCGTTCGCGCCCTTGAGCTTCACCGAAACCACAATGGACATGATACCCTGAAGAATAAACCAAACAGCCATTATATAGATGAGCATGCCGTCTGCCATAAGCGGGAGTCCCGGCAAAAATACCATAACCAATCCTGCGATAACGCTGATTATGCTGAATGCGAAATTAACGCCGTATTCCTTCGACGCAATTGACTTTACTATGCCCACAACTCCGTAAACGAGAAGAAGCACCATAAGCGCATATCCCGACGCTAAAAACGTACGCAGCGGCGTAAACAGGCACGAGCCTCCGCAAAGTACCATAAGTATTCCCAAGATCATAATTAATACATTCATTTTTTTATTCCTTTCCGCTGCCCGCATTCCGTGCGGCAGCCGTTAAAATAATTTTGAACGGGTTCTGACGCAAATGCCTATGTCACCCCCTCCTCCAAAAAAAACTGTCAATCTCCGTTCGCACGCCCGACTGCTCGGACGCAGTTTATGTATTTTTATAACACATACCGTTATTATATATTATACAAGCCCAAAGCCTTGTACGTCAATAGAAAAAGCAAATTTTTACAATTATTTCAATCCCCATTGTGCTGTTTATCCGCAGTCACAACGCGAACTTAACGTTCGCGTTGTGGCTGGTAAAGTATGATAAAATGTTCGGATAAAATGTTCGCTCAGGCGTCAAAATCTTTGATTTTGGTAACGCCGTCGGGCGGATATTTATATTTTAGTGATTTTTCACTCTGTCGATTATTGCCGCGGCTTCGGCTCTCGTGGAATTGTCCTTCGGTCTGAACATTCCGTCGTTTCCGATCAGGATTCCCTGCTCGGTCAGGCCGTTTACATACGGCAGCGCGTATGCCGCTATTGAGGCGGCGTCGCTGTATGCCGCCGCGTTCTCGGATGTCCAGCCCATCTGTCTGCCGATTATCGCCGCAATCTGCTCACGCGTGATGTTGTCGTTCGGGCTGAACGTCGTCTCGCTCGTGCCGTTCACGATTCCTGCCTCTGTTGCCGCTATTACATACGGCGCGTACCAGTCGTCCGCCGTTACGTCAGCGAACTGCGAATCCTCGCTCTGTGCCGTCAAACCGAACAGCATTGCCGCCATTTTGGCAAATTCCGCTCTGGTCACGTTGTCGTTGGGAACGAACAATGTATTTGTCTTGCCGTTTATGATACCCGTGTTGTATAGGTCCATAATGTAGCTGTATGCCCAGTGATCTGCGGGTACATCCTCAAATACCGGCGTCGTTACGGGATTTGGGGTCACCGTTGTGTCGGGCGCGTTTGTCGCTCCCGGCGTGGGTGTGGCATCCGGCGTGGGCGTGGGTGTGGCGTTGTCCGCTCCGAACGATCCGCCGCCTCCGCCGCCGGATGACGGTCTGTGCGTAGGCGTGGGCGGTACATCGGGCTTATCCGTTGATGCTGTCCAGTATGCTGTATATTCCACGTCGCCGACACTGTATTGCGGGATTTCCGTCATAAGCCGTCCGTTTCCGTCATGCCATCCGGCGAAGTCGAAGCCGTCGCGCGTTACATGAGCCGCATCCGGTAGCTTGACCGCATCGCCGTAGGTATATTCGGTTATATCATATCCGTCGGCAATCGTTCCGCCGTTCGGGTTAAGTATTACGCCGTATGTTCTCGGAATTTCTGCAAACTGTGCCATAAAAATCGTATCGGCGGTCAAGGGCTGTGTTATATCCTTGTTCCAGCCGCTGAACTCGTATCTGTAAGCGTCCGTTTCCGACTTTGTCGGAGTTTCGCCATGATATTCCGGCACTGAGCCCGGAGCTATATACTCTGCATATAACAAATTGTCGTCGCCGTCAATAAACGCCGCGGCAACTTTATCCGCAATTCCCACAATGACTATCTTTGAACGTCCGTGGAACTCCTCGCCGCTTTGCTTTATGCGCACATAGTATATGCCCGGTTCCAACCCGTCTATACGCGTCTGTCCGCTTTCAACCGGAATCCATTCATCGGTTTTTGCTCTGCGGTATTCCATATTCGACGTAACGCCGATCATCGCACCGTCTGCGGAGTTATCATCCGAGGCGCGATTAACGGTAATTCCTTCCGGCGCGGCAGGGCGTTCCTTCACGCTGACCGTTATGGGATCGCTGTCGGTGTGATAGCTGTCTCTCGCCTTTTTAATGATTTGTATATCGCGTCCGAAGTATATTTCCTTTATCGGGATCGTGCCGTTCGTGACCGTCACCGACAGCGACAGATTTTCGAGAACTATAAGATAATCCCCGTCCTCAAAATTGCCGAGCGTCTCCGCCTCATAATCGGTTACAACATCGCTTTCGGAAATAATCTCTTCCTTTGTCACCGTTATATCCCAATGCGCGGTATATGTCTTATCGCCGATTTCGTCCGACGCGATACGCGTGACCTGATTGCCCGCCTCGTCATACCAGCCGAGGAAGTCACAGCCGTCCTTTGTAATCTCGTTCGCTGTCGGCAGGTTTCTCGACTCGCCGCAGGTATAGCTTGTAACATCGCTGCCCGGCGCGAGCGTTCCGCCATTCGGGTCAAGCGTCACATTATACTTCCTCGCGTTCTCATCGAATACGGCAATATATATTTGATCTCTCGATACCGTCATAATCGACGGGTACCAATTCGCAAACTCGTACGAATGATTTTCGGTGCTTTCCCTTTCGGGAATTGAACCGTATGACGGCATCGTGCCGTACAGATACGTTTCCTCTCTCGTTTCGCCGTTGACTATCCATGTTATTTTATACGAACGAAGAACACTGTCAAACTGTGCCGTATATATCGTTGTTTCGCTTATTGGTTCGTCCGGATTTTTATCCCAGCCCGCAAACGTATAGTCATACTGCGCGGTGCTTTCCTTTGTCGGAACGGGATCGGTATCCGCATATCCGGGTGCCGTGTCGTTTAAAATATGTTTTATTGCCACCGCCTTGCCGTCACCGTCCACAAAGACCGCCAGAGCATAGCCTTCCACGCCTACCGTAACAGTCGCCGCTTTACTCGCGAATGCGGAGTCGGACGCCTTTAGGCGCACATAATATATTCCCGCCGACAGATTGTCCGCCGTCGTTTCCCCTGCCTTGCCTGAAATCCATTCCGTATTGTTTATGGAACGGTATTCCATATCGTCGCTCAATCCGGTAATCTGTCCGTCCGCCGCGTCAATCGACGTCGCCTTTTTCGCCGCAATACTTCCCGTCATTTCCGGACGCGCGGGTACGGCGAATGCGATACGGGTGCTGTTCAGATAGTTTTCGTCGCGCGCAATTCTCGTTATGTAGATTGTTTGACCGAAATAATCCTCATAAATCGGGATTGTTCCGTCACTTACATCGACAAGCTCCGACTGCACGCCGCAGACAACAAGATATTTTCCGCTTTCAAAACCGCCGAGCGTTTCATTTTCATAACCGATTACGATCTCGTTCGGGTCAATAATCGTTTCACGCTCTCTCACTCTCTTCCAGCGCGCGTTAAATTCCTTATCTCCGGTTGCTATAACGCCGATTTCCGTAAATCTGCTTCCGTTTCCGTCATACCAGCCGAGGAAATCATAGTTCTCGCGCACCGGCACGGGAAGCTTTAACCCCTCGCCGAAAGTGTATTCGGTTTTATACGAGCCCGGTATTTCGCCGCCGTTCGTATTAAGAGTGACCTTGTATGTTTTCGGTATCCTGTCAAATACCGCCGCATATACCGCATTACTTTTAACCTCTCCGACCTCCGGAGCCCAGCCGCTGAATTTATACGAATATCGGGCGTTATCCCCGCGCTCGGGCTCGGAGCCGTAATCCGGCATTTCGCCGTAATTATACGTTTCGGCTTTCTTAACCGAACCTGTTACAATCCATTTTACCGTATATGAGCGTGGAATACTGTCAAACTGCGCGGTATAAATCGTGTCCATACCGATTGGCATATTTATATCCTTGTCCCAGCCGGTGAAGGTATAGTCATACTGCGCCGTGCTTTCCTTTGTCGGGACGGGGTCTGTCCCCATATCATACGTCGGAGTACTCGCGTCCGGAAGAATTTCCGTTTTTAAAATATTATCGTCGCCGTCAACAAATGTTGCGATAATCTGAGATTTCACACCGACAACAACCCTTGCAATTCTGCCCGGGAACGAGGTTTCGCTTCCTTTAACGCGAATATAGTACGCGCCCGGAGCCAGCCCTGTTATACTGTCTGCGCCGTCCTCAACCGAAACCCATTCTTTCGTTTCAAGCGAGAAATATTCCATGGTATCGTTCACGCCGTAAATCTCACCCGTCGGCGAATCGATGTCGTCCGCCTTAACCGTCTCAAGTCCTTCCGGTGCGGCGCTCTTATCGGGTATCGATACGGTAATGCGCTCGCTGACGGTATAATTATTATTGCGTCCCAGCTTTATAATTTCAATGTCCTGACCGATGCAGCGTTCCTTTATGCCGATTGCGCCGTCCGTTCCGACCGTTGCGGTATACGCGTCATCGCCGCATATTATCAGATAATTGCCGCTTTCAAAGCCGACAAGCTGCTCGTTAATGTAGTCTATCTCCACGTCGTCGGCGCTTATAATATTCTCCGGCTTCTGCAATACCTCTACTATCACGTTTGCCTGCTCAACATAATAATTCGTCGTACTCGGCGGAGTATATGTCGCTGTGAAAGTATGCACGCCTATGCTGCCGACAGAACCGGAACTGTCGCCGTTCCATGTATATCCCGCCGGAAGCTCCATATCGGCAAGGGTGCTGCCGTAATATGTCTGCTCAAACAACGTCGGCTCAAATGATGTCGAATGCGCCTTTGATATGCTGTATTCGACTTCCATTGAATAGCTCGCAACCGTCGATGTAACTCTGTAATCACCCGCATCAATCGGTGCCGCTGCGACAGTATAATCATCCGCGCCGAACGGTCTGTAATGGTATGTAACCGTCGGAACGTCGTCGGTCGCGAGCGTATCGGTTATAACGGGCGGATGCGGCTGACCGTCATATATGATGTCCTCTTGCGGCGCGCTCATCGTATAGATGCCGCCGTCCCTGTTCGGGCACTCCGGCGCGGTGCATCGCGCCGATACGGTGTTTCCGTCAAAGCTGTATTCCCAACTATGCGTATGCTCGGACGTATATACCATACCGACCGGGCTTATGCCGCTGTCATAATTTTCGTCGCCCGCAGCCTGAACCCATGCGTAATAAGTGGTGCCGGGGGTCAGTTTCGTAAAGACATTGCTGTCCTGCCATACAATATTTGAAGAGTGCGCCATATAATCCTGCTCGCTCATAATCGCGTAGGTCACGTCGCCGTGTGCCGTAACAGGTACAAGGCGGAGCGTCATTGCGCTGTTGCCCTGCATTCTCGGCGCTTCGAGCATCTGCTCACACTTTTTTACGGTTACCGTAACGTCCAGCGTAATCGGTTCGACGTCAAACGCGTTCGGCAGAGAGAACAACACTAAATCATTCTCCGACACCACCTCGCTCGCGTCTATTTTAAACTGATACCGTCCCGCGTTCGTTCCCGCCGGAACGACAAGCTCATCGCCAATAATATACGCGCCGCCGCATCCGCCGTTGTCCAGTATGGCATACTTGAACTTTTCCGCCGTACTGTCGATTTCGCCGTCGCGCGGTGGAGCGAATGCAACGAGCGGCGATAAATCAAATCTGCCTTCAGTGGAATACGTTGTATCAAAATCACCCAATTTACCGCTTGAGCCGTACATTTCCTCACCGACCGCGTAAAGCGTCAAATCGCCTGTCACCGGCGGTTCAAATTCGGTCATAGCTTGAGTATCCGCCGTCCACCACTTGAATTTATACTGCATATCGGTCGGCGTTTCGGGATATTCAATCTCATCGTCGGCGTTTACATATTCCTCGTGATACACCGCCTTGGCGTAGCTTCCGTCCTCCTGCTGCTCATCCTTCATAAAGGTTATTTTGTAGACCTTTGCTCCGTCGTCAACCGTAAACGTCGGATGGCTGTTTTCGGCGGAAAGACGCTGTCTCCAAACATAATCCGTCTCGGTCAAATCGTTAAGCATATGAGCCATAAGTCCGCTTGAAAAATCCCCCTCGCTGAACTCGTTCACGGTAATATCCGTGCCGTTCGGCGCGGCGCCGTCGCTTGACGAGCTCGGAAGATACGCGATAATCGGCACGGAGGCGGTATCGGTATTTACAACCTGCATACTCGTGCTTGTGCCGGAAACCTTTCCGATATTATATACGACAAGCGGCAAATCCGGCTGTACTCCGCCGAGAATTGAAACAATACCCGCCGCATTGGTTCCCGAAACCTCGCCGGTGTTGTACAGGTTGGCGATTTTGCTGCCGTTAAAGCTTCCGGCAATTCCTCCTGCCGTATATCCCGAAACCGTTCCTTCGTTGCCGCATTCTTCTATAACGCCGCCTTCGCTGACTCTTCCCGCTATTCCGCCGACGAGGTTCAAAGTACTGCCGGCATTCGTGCTTACCGTGCCCTTATTGACACAGGTCGATATCGTTCCGCCGCATATTCCCGAGAACATACCCGAGCTGCCCAATGTTGACGCCTTGACAACCGAATTGTCAATCGTAAGATTTTTCACTGCGCCCGAAGCGGATATTTGCGCAAACAGTCCCGCGCGCTGTGAAGAGGAGCCGTCAATATACATTCCCGAAAGCGTATGTCCGCCGCCGTCCAGGACTCCGTCAAATGCGTAATACGTCTGTTCCGAAGAACCGATCGGCGTTCCTATCGACGTAATGCGTCCCGCGCTGAGCGGCTCTCCTTCCGACGTTACGCCGCCAAGATCAATATCGTTGGTAATTTTAAAGTATAATCCCGACGTGGAGTTGCCCTCGTCAATATACCCTTTCATTACCATAAATGCCGCTCTGCTCGGAATTTGGTACGGATTATCCTCCGTTCCGCTGCCGTCAAGCAGCACAAGGGTGTTCTCCGCATTTCCGACGTTCCTCAGAACAGGTCTCCTCTTCGTTTCATCCATCGTCCATACACTGTCGAAATCCCAGGCGATGAACGTATCTTGATTGGCAAAATCGGCATCCGTAAGATCTCTGCAGTTGGATGCCACGGAATACACATCCTCTCTGTACGTAGCGTCCACGCCCTTGGACGAATAGAACGAGTTTTTCGCCTCCGTACGCGGCCATTCCGACGGCTTCGGACTGCCTTCTACCGGGTTATCGCTTGTCGAATAAAGTCCGAAAACGCCGTAGCTTTTACCGTCCGGGCTGAGTGTTGACATACTGCCGTAGCTATAACAGTTATCTATTGCCGTTCCGAATGCTTCGCCGACAATTCCGCCGCCCTGTCTGAACACGCTTTTGTCGGAGCTTGCGCCGATATTAATTTCTCCCTCGTTAAAGCAATCGTAAACCTGCGAGTCTCCAAGGGCTCTTCCGACAATACCTCCTACGGAGAACTCGCTGTACAAATTGCCCGTATGATAACATTCGGACACGGTGATATCGGTTCCCACGCCGACGATACCGCCCACGACAGAGTTACCGGACGCATCAATATCAATATTCGATACGCAGTGTGCGGCTCTTTCGTCTATCGTTCCTGCAATACCGCCCAAATAATAGTCCTTCGAATCAGCGTCGACCTCAAAGCTTCCGCTTGCCACGCAGTTTGTTACACTGACGGCATGTCCCGCAATTCCGCCGATATATCCGGTGTTATTATTTGAATAGTGACATTTAAATTCCACATTACAGTTATAAATTATACCGTAGGTATATCCTGCGACCATGCCGACATAGGAATCTCCTTTGCTGTGGTTTTCAATATTTATGTCGGCGTTAATGTTAAGATTGTTTATTTCGGAATAATAGCCGCAGGCGCCGAACAATCCGAAATACTGATCGTCCGAGCCTTTTATTTGTCCGATGTCGCCGGTGAGATTAATCGTGTGACCGTTTCCGTCAAATGCACCGTGAAATATGTGAGAGTCAACGCCGATCATCGTTTCATCTCCATCCACATCCAAATCGTTCATCAGTTTGAAATAAGTGCCGGAAAATCCCGCGTCGTTATTAACGCTCTTGGCGAATGCCGCCAAGTCGTCGTAATCGGTGATTTCAAACGGGGCTTCAAGTGTTCCTCCCGTTTTCGGCTTCATTGAGCCTGAACCGGTCTCCCACACATATTCTAAATCCCAATCTTCACTAACATATGAGCTCAAGGAACCCATAGACCCCCTGTTTTCCGCCCCGCGGCACTTGGTCTTACTGTTGACACAATAACTTTTTTCTACACTGTCATCCTTGTCCTCAAACGTTCCGACTCCATCAACTGTCACATCGGAGTCGAAAGCATTTGTCTTTATTGTGCTATAGCTGTAGCTGTTCTTAGCGCCCAGCGGATGGTGGCTGCTCTGCGACGACATATAATATCCGAACAAGCCGCCCACATAAGCCTCATTCCGTCTGGTGTCATCATAGCTTCCCGAAAGCGTTATATTTCCGAGGTTGCAGCTGTTTGATATAACGGCGTTGTATCCGACATCTCTTTTCCGCATCGTGTCAGTCGAAATCGGCGTGCTGCGGACGCCGGTTATTCCTCCGACATATAAATGGCTTGTACGCGCAATTCCCGCCAATGTGACGTCTATATCACCGTTATTTAAGCATCTGTCGCTGTACAGCAGCGCGCCCGCTATTCCGCCCGCATTGAACACAAACCACCCCATATAATCCTCCTCGTTGGGTGTGGGCGTGATTGTTATGTTTCCGTTGTTTGTGCATCGGTGTACGGCGTCGCCATATCCCATGATACCGCCGTAATAAACCAAAAAGGTCGATGAAAAAATTGCGGATTCCACTTTGATCTCGCCTCTGTTCTCGCAGTCCCAGATTTCACCGAATACGTGCGTGACGCCGCCTCGTGAATCCCCCAGAGCGCTAAAGTCGGTGCTTCCGACAATGCCTCCGGCGGCTTCTACCCCGACGAGGTCCAATAGTCCGCTGTTGACGCAGCGCCTTACCTCTCTTGCAGACCCCGCTATACCGCCTACCCGATAGCCGTTGCTTGCCACGTAATTTACTTCGCCCCCTACCCTTATGGTTCCGGTATTTACGCAGTCGTTCACAAGCGTAGGCTCATTGTCGCCCGCGGCGCCGACTATTCCTCCGATATGGCTGCGTGCACCGAGGATAAATTCTCCTGAGTACATATTGATGACGGTTATATTGACGCGGCTTGTGCAGTGGGTGATCTCGCTGTTCTCCGCATTTGCCGCAATTGCCCCTATTTTATAGGTTTCATCGCTCGTTTCTTCTTCGAGAAATTCAATATGGATTTCTCCCTCTACGGTCAGATTGCTTATTCTTGCGTCTTTTATTCCGCCGAATAAGCCGACGTACTCAAAATCCCTTCCTATATCTATATCTCCATCTTCTATCTTATTTATATAATTTATATAGAGTCCGCTTATCGTATGTCCTCCGCCGTCGAAATAACCCTCAAAGTTGCAGCCGCTGCTGTTGCCTATCGGAGTCCATTCATTTAGCAATCTGCCGTCGAGGTCTATCGAGGACATCAGCTTGAAATAAAGACCCGTGGCGGGCTGTTTCGCTTCGTTGACATATGCCTGCAGCGTTTTCAAATCCTCCGCGCTTGTAATCTGATACGGGTTGTTCTGAGTGCCTTGACCGTTAAGCTCTATCTCGACGGTGGTCTGCTCCTCTTCCAACTCTTTCAAAATCGGGTATTTACTGCCCATTTTCCAAACGTTCGTGAAATCCCATCCGGCAAATGTGCTTTTGTTTTTGAAATCATCATACTCGATGGCGCCGTCCGAGCCGCGCGTCTCGGAAAAATAGTAGCAGCTTATATACGGACCGCCTTCGCTTACCATATTTTTTGGGGTACTGTAGTCGGAGTAATACTGAAAGCAATTTTCAATCGGCGAGTTATCGCTATTCGTTCCCGCCAACAGTCCCGTAACGGCGCCGCTGCCATTCGCGCGCACATCCATGAGACTGTAATTATCCTTAACCACGCCTTCGAGAATATTGCAGCCCACTATTCCGCCCGCGTAAAGCGTGCCGTTATCCGAGGTGACAGTTAATATGTCGGCGCCGGACCCTCCGACACTGTTTCTGCTGAGTGTTCCGCCGTTGTTATATCCGACCAGGCCGCCCACATATATGGTGTCGCTTGTATTGCCGGTGACCGTTATTTTCGTTTTGGCTTCGCAGCCCTCGACCGTACCCTCATTGAAGCCCACGATTACGCCGGTATATGACGCTTCATTCAAGGTTATCTCTATGCTTCCGCCCGTGGTAATGTTTCTTGCCCTGCCCCGCGAGCCTATATATCCGAACAGGCCGTTATATTTGCCGCCGGTGCTTATCGAAAATTTGACCGTATGTCCCTTTCCGTCAAAGGTACCCATAAACGGCGCACCCGCACTGCCTATCGGCGTCCAGTCATCACTAAGCTCAATGCTGTCGTTTGTGGCAAAATATTTGCCTATGTATGTATTTCCGTTTTGAACACCTTGCGCGATTATTTCCAATTCACCCTTGTTCAGTATAATGGGACTGCCGCTGTATCTGCCGCTGACGTTAAATTTAGGCAGATCTTCGATTATCTCCCATGTGAAATGGAAATCCCAGCCATCATAGCTTTCCTCCAGCAGCATCTCCTCCGGAGTAAGTTCGCCGGTCTTATCGCCTTCTCCGTCGGCGCTTTCGGCTCTGTCGTTTTCGTAATAGCAGCTTTCATATCTGCCTTTTATTTTTCCCGCCGAATCCGTTTCGTTTACGCCGACTATACCGCCCACGGCGGAATTTGTGCCCTTTTCGTTTGTAATGGTAAGTTCGCCCGCATTGTACGCGAATTTTATAAAAGGAGCGTTTGAATTTCTCGGCATAATTCCGCCCGCGATACCGCCGACGCGCGTTATGCCGTCCAGCACATCCTCCGTTTCGCTTACGTTTCCGTCGTCGTCGGTTATCGTTGCATGACGCTGCTCGCCCTTGGCGGAAATTGTGCCTACGTTATAGATATTGTAAATATTCGAGCCGTAGTTTATGCCGACTATACCGCCGACATAGCCTATACCCTCACAGGTAACATTGCCCGCATTGTAACAGCTGTCAATAACGAAACTTTGGTCGGTATATCCGAACTCGCCGGCAATACCGCCGACGCTGCTGCCAATCTTGCTGTTTGCCGTTACCGTTCCTGTGTTGTCCGACATATATATGTTGCCGCTTGCCGCATCGCCGACAATACCGCCTATCCTGTTTCCGTCGTTTTCCCAGTTGCCCGTTACAGCGCCCGAATTTGAGCATTTGCTTATATCCGTATTGTATATCGACGCGGCGATACCGCCCGCTGTCTTTCCTCCCGCCGTAACATTCGCCGTATTGGTGCAGCTCTCTATAACGCCGTTGCCGTCGGTGCGCGCTTCGCAGATAATACCCGCCGCGACATTGTTCCTCGACATTATCTCGCCGCTGTTTTTACAGTCCTTGATTGTCGTAAACTTGTTCGCGGCAATGGCAATGCCCGCACAGCCGCTCGGTGCGCTGACAGTTCGGACATTTTCGCAGTTCAAAACCTGCGCCGGCTTCTGTGATGATTCGCCGTAGTTCGCTCCGGTGATACCGGCGGCGGCAAGAGTCGGCAACACTCCGTCGTTTGAATTATCGGTCGCACCGACAACTCCCATATTGCGGCAGCCCTGTATCGTTCCGTAGTTATAGCCCGCTATTCCGGCGAGTATTGTATAATCGCTGTCGGCGTACCGCGCCGAAACCGTTGCCGTATTGGTGCAGCCTGTTATTTCTCCCTTGTTTTCACCCGCAATACCGCCGACGAAAAAGTCATTTCCAAGGTCAGCGGTTTCCGTTACGCTTCCGACAAGAGTAACACCTTGCACCGTACCTTCTTCGCCTATGTACGGAAACAGCCCCGAATATTTCCCGTTGCCGGAAATATTGACGGTAATGGTATATCCGTTGCCGGAAAAGTGTCCGTTAAACGGATGACTTTCCGAACCAAAGCCCTTGAAATCGCTCAAATCGGAAGCATCAATATCCTTTTTTACGGTGACATATATGTCCGTCGTATCGTTGCTGTTTATGTAATCCGCCACAGTCTTAACATCGCTCGAGCCATTTAACTCATACGGAGACCATCTCTCACCCAAGCCGGCAACACCGTCCAAAGCGTCGGCGTTGACAGTTATTCCCGGAACAAGTCCGACGAGCATACTTAATACTATAAATAATCCTATAAGTCTCTTTTTCATTTCTGCGCCCTCCTTACTCTGCCGACCCTGCCGACCACGTGTCACTCAGCGGCGTCATTTTATCCAGCGAGTCCCAAAGCATTATCTTGTCCTCGCTGCCAATCTCGGTCATACCCCATTCATCCGCCGCGTTAATCGTCTGCAGTTCGCCGTCCGCAATCTTAACCGCTTTTATATATACCCCTTTAAGCTTATTCGTGTCAGGGTCGTAATCCGCCGCGATAACAACCGCGTCGTGGTCTATTGTTACGGTTATGACGTTATCTTCGACGCTTATTGAGAACTTTGATGTTTCTGTTTCGCCGCCTCCGCTTTGGTCGGAGGGCAGAACGTTGACGGTGATTTCGTCCTCCGCACCGCATAACGTGTAGTAAGCGTAAATCGTAGCCGTACCTTCCGATACGCCGACTATTTCGCCGTCGTCGTTCACAACCGCCACGCCGTTGTCGGACGAATAATACTGCACATTGCCTGCGATTGAGCCCCACGGCGCGGCATTCGTCTCTATCGGCGCGGTCTCTCCCGCGACGATGTCCACGCTTTCCGCACCGTCGTTAATCTCCGCGATAACCGGCACCGGCACCGAAATTTTGCCGTATGCCTCTTCGCCGTTTTCCGTCGCAAGCTTCAGATTGATATACTGATGTGCATCAAAATCCTTTATGCTCGGCTTGAATGTGATTGATACTTCGGTTTCGCCGCCCGCCTCGACCGAAGGTATTTCAAGCGTTCCGAGGCTTCTGATTTTATTGTAATTGCTGTCTAATGCCGTCAGCTCCGCCGTTGTGGCTTCCGAGGCGAGGTTTCCGTTATTTACGATTTTTGCGGATGCCGTATATTCGTTTTTGTTGCGCGTAACGTCAACCTCCGACATCTGCAGCCTTGCCTCATACGGAACCTTTCCCGTTTCAATTATCGAGCCATTTGCTCCATGCTCGGCTATTTCTACTTTGATTTCCGTATTTGCGGCGTCGGCGGGAATAGTCCACGGAACCGAAATATCTGCCGTTTCGCCGGATTTCAATACCGTATCGTAATCCCTTTCAAATATGACGTTCTCCGAACCGCCCTTAATTTCGCTCACCTTTATGTTATAGCCGTGAGCGTCAAGCAGACCGTCGTTTTCCACGCTGAAGTTTATCATATCGTTCGTGCCCGGCACAATAGAACTCGGAAATGTTATTCCGTCCTCTATTTTCACCGAGCTTTCCGGCTCGAAATCAATTTCAACAAGGCTGTTGTCACCGTATTGTATGTGACCCGCGCCGTCAATCCACTGACTGTAATAATTCGATACGGCGCCCATTTTTCCGTCCTCGTTCATATACAGGTCAAGCTCGTCTATAACATTGTCCTCGTCCGTAATCTGTACGCCCTTGGTAAACGTACCGCCGCTCTCCATACGCGCGCCGAAAATCTCCATGCCGGAGCTTTCGTGATCGTGGTTCGGCTCGGTATAGAACACATATACGTTATCGCCGTCGGTGACAAGCTTGTACGAGCCTATACCCGTCATAAGCTCAGGATTTCCTCTGAGGTTTGTCCTTGCCGTATTGAAATCGCCCTTCGCGATTTCAGAGAATATTGTGCCGTCATACTCCTCCTCGCTCATACCGACTTTACCTGCCGATTGTATCCACCAGCCGTCAACCGACTTATCGGCTTTTTCGTAAGCCGATATGCCGCCGTTTTGCTCGGTGTCAAACATATTGCCGATTATTCCCGACAGATTTATTATGTCGAACATATATCCGTCCTCAAGCCACGTCAGATATACCTCGCCGTTCAGCTCGGTAAGCTGCGGAGTGGTATCTGCAACGGCGTTGTTTGTTATGCGTATCGGGTAATATTCCTCGCCCGTGTCAAGATTGGCAATTTCCAAATACAGTTCGCGGTCCTCGGGGGTATAGATGTCCTCGTTCCCGTCAACCGTATATGCCGAAAGCATAAACGTTTTGCCTCCGCTCTTATATATTTGCGTCTGATAATCTTCCACAAGCGGGTCTGTAAGCTCATGCCGTATCGGTATAAGCCTCTCGTCGCCCGCCGAGCCCGTCGCCGCATTATACGTTACGGAAGCCATTGTGGAATAGAGGTAACCCGCATCCATTAACTCAATATCATTTTGCATATCCGTCAAGTCGCGCTTTATATAGCTGACATAGACGTTGTCGCCGTCGATTGCAAGCTGCGGCGACGAATTCATAAACCTGTCGTCCGTAACCGTTATTTCATCGCCCATGGTTCCCGATTTAACATCGTATACCGCCATGGAAATACCGAAGCGGTTGAGTACCTCCGCCGTACCGTCGTTCGCGTCCGACGTACCGTTCGCGTCCGCCCATGCGATATATACCTTGCCGTCCGACAGTTCCATAATCGGGTCGGAATCGGCTGTACCGTCCTCGGCTACCGGCTGCGGCATACTCCATGCGCCGTCGTAAACGCTGTAATAGAGCGTCGCGCCGTTTGCCTCGTCGCGGTCTGCGTTGTTTCCGATAAACGTTACCAGCTTGCGTCCGTCGCCGAGCGAAATTATATGCGGTCTTGTGCGCTCCGCCGCGTTATTGAGCAGCGTATGTATGCTTACCGCCTTCGGCACCGACATGGGCATTACTTCACTGCCCGTGCCAAAGCCGGACATATCCGCACTGCCGTTTGAATAAGTATGCTCGCTTACGGTCTGCGTTTCATCGGACGCTATTACCTTATCGCCGTCGCCGTCCGCGTCCGCGTTGATTGAAAGCGGTTCAAACGCCGATATATTGATTGTTCCCTTGCTTACAAGTCCTCCGAACAGCGAATAACTTGATTTATTGGAAAGCGTTCCGAAGCCGAAGGTACCCGATACTATGTCGATATCAAACGAGAATAACAGCAGGTCTATTCCAATTCCTCCCGTGATTGTAAACAACGCTCCGGACTCCAGAGTGGAACATTGCAAATCATACTGTATTGTCAGCGATGCGTAACCTCGCGCGGAAAGTACGCCGCATACTCCCACGCCGCCTTGTATTTTTCCGGTAAGCATAACATTGAAGTCACCGCTATAGTCCTCGGACATCAAATCGGCGATGTTGCCCTCATAACTTGTGAAATACCCGGCGTCAAAGGCGTTTCTGCCCTCCGCGGTGCTGTAATTCGAGACAAGATTTCCTTGAAGCGTAAGCACCAGATTTACGAATATCGGCACCTTAAACGCCTTTACATACAGCGTTTTATTATAGGTGAACGTTCCGCCTATCGCTACCGTGCCGTATGAGAAAATATACGAGTTTGTTTCCGGCGAAAACACAAAATCGAACGCGAACAGCAGCGCCGCATTTACCGACAGCTTTTTTGAGTTAAAGCCTGTCCATGCCGAATCCTTCTGCGCCTGCGCCAGCTTTGTCATCATATCGATTTCGTCGTTATAATTTCCGTCCTTTTCAAAGAATTGACTGGGGTCTTCAAAGTCGCCCCATGGAGCGCCCATCGCTTCGTCTACCGTAAGCTCAAGCATCAAATCCTCCGCAAGCGCCTGGTTTCCCGGCATCTTCTTTCCATGGTCATGGAATTTCTTGACTTTATCAAGCTTTTCTTTATTTGTAGGCGACGCCGCCGAATCAAACGTTGTGTCAAAATTAAGCTGGTATGTATATCCCGTGCCATCATCCCAGTCCAGCTTTTTAAGGTTTATCTTGCCTGTCTGTCCCATTCCCGTTGCCGAGCCTATAATCGGTATGTCCACGGTCTGCGCCTGAAGATAGTCGTAGGTCTGCGGCTTTGTTTTATTGCTTTCGTTCTGGAACATCAATCCCGTATCAACCACGGGATAATAGGTGTCAATTTGGTTTACGACCTGCTTACCCGTCGGTTTTCCGTTGTCGTCAAGCTCGTCGCTCGTCGAAGTCTGACCGTCGTCCGCAACAATATATGCGTATATTCTGTCTCCCGAATGTGCCGTTTCCGTAAGACCTTCAATGCTCACGGTATAGCTGTTGCTGTCGCTCGTCGACTGATCCGCGGTGTACTCGGTCGTCGCTCCGGTAGTGGAGACAATATTGACCATGACCTTCTTTACTTTATGCCCATTTGGGTCAACCGAGAATTGAAGGGTGAGCAGCTTGTCCGATATTGATATTGTATTGTCCGTGTCGTTGACCTCTCCGCCGGTGTAGTAGTAGCTTACGCCTCTAAAGCTCGGAGCGAACTCGGGATACGCCATCTCCACCTTTTGCATATTTACGATAAAATTACCCGACTCCCTGTCCACGCTGCCTCGGTCGCTGAGCGTCACGTTAATGACCTGACCGCCGAAAATATCGTTTGACGCCAGAACCGTTATAACGTCGCCCGCCTGACCGTGCACTCCTTCGAGGAGGAAGGTTCCGTCCTCTCCGGCCGTTGTGGATACTCCGTCAATTGTGTATTCGTACGGCTGATATTTTGAATTGTCCTTGCTAACCTCCGTACTCTTGCTCTGCGTTCCCGCTCCCGCGCTTACGGTATAACCGCTCGCGGCAGTGCTTGTTGTCGCATATGTAGTGTTGCGTATGGTATTTGATTTGATAAGGATCGAGCCCTTCAGCTTGAACGATGTCAGCTCCTTTTTGGCAACCTTTTTATAGCTTATATGTATGACGTTGTCTCCCGCCAGCTGTCCCGCAGTGAGATGGTATGAGTTTGTCGTGTACGGTCCTGCGGAGGCAGCGTTGCCTTTATGCGTTATTACGGGACGGTATGTGTAGTTTTCGTCCTCCTTGGACATTATATTTATCGTGTATATACTACCCACCGTTGGATTAAGTCTTGCCGACAGCTCCGCCGCGCCTGTCAGCGATT
This sequence comes from uncultured Clostridia bacterium, assembly GCA_947631965.1. Lineage (GTDB taxonomy): Bacteria > Bacillota > Clostridia > Monoglobales > Monoglobaceae > CANQBQ01. The sequence goes on along the minus strand of CANRNL010000005.1, from coordinate 37,470 downwards.
CGGACGGTAAAGTATCCGAAACTCCCGACTCGGATGTTACAAGAGACATATCTATGAAATTTCTGCCCAGAAGATCCTCGTCCGCCGCCTTATTAGCCTCGTCCTCGTTGTCTATTATCATTTCCAGCTCGTCTTTAGAGATCAAATTCTGAACCTCGAGATAATTTTCCGCGCCGTTATCGTAAATTACTTCAATCCTGTTCTTTTTCTCAACGATAAGCGGACGCACCGTATATCCGGTTGTAACGTAATCCTGCTCAAGGAACAGTGTATCCCTGTTCTCCTCGCTCGCTATAAAATCCCAAGTTGTTCCATTGTCATAGCTGACCGCATATCCGACCGCCTCGTATCTGCTTGTGTCGTATGCAACAGATTCCATATTGAGCTGGTCGCCCACATTGAATTGGTGTGTTCCTATCTTCAAATTCGGATCAACGAAAGCGCCGTCATTTTTATCGCCATCGTTCACTATCGGTGAGAGAACAGTTACGTTAATCGGCAGATAGTCCGCCTTCGGCGTTATATCGAGCTTCTGATGATAACCGTCGTAATCGCTGCCGTCGGAATACGTTCTCTTCTCGTTTTTACCTATCCAGCTTATGAAATATTTATCCGTCACGATTTGGTTAAGGTCTTTGTGTACCTTCTCATATTCCGCATTGTGAACCTCGCTTCCGTAGGTGTCATTCACAAATTTAAGGAAATCCTCAGGATACGAAAGCTTTACCTGGTTCTGCGAGTCTCCGGGGGTTATCATTATGTCATATCCCTTAATCGTTCCGAATATTCCGTTGTGATTGTCGATACCGGCTGTCTTTACGTCGATTACCATATTTTGCGACGCTTCGTCAACGTTGGTGTAAACGCCGCGGTACTTGCCGTCTCCCACATCCACGCCGTTATCGGTCGAAACCTGAAACGGCATAAAAGCATATTCGTCGTAAGCATTCTTATCCTCATTCCAGCCGCGCTTATATGTTAAGCTCGATGCGTCTTTAACCTGTATATCATACCTTTTATACATCGCCGCCATTCCGTAATAGCGCATATACGACGCCGGACACCATGCGTTGTGATCCATGGCTGTAACCTGCACATAATATTTAACGGACGGGTCGCTTTCCCTAAGCTCAATGCGTCCCGGCTTCATTTCGCTGTTATATTCGCCGTTCTTATCGCCGGTTCCGACATATTCATCTTCTACATCGCCGTACAATTCACTGACTACGGAGCTGTCCCCATCCAAATCTCTGCCGAGTGAAAAACGTATGCGGTTGTCGTTGCCGCCTGCGTCGTACTCAACCCAGTTCGGAACGGCAAACTGGAAGTAAATAGGCTCGAAAAACTTATCAATCGAGCGTGCAAATCTTCCGCCTTCTTCCCACATGATTTGGTTATAATATTTGACATGAGCATAACTTTTCGTCATATCTCCCGTGCTTTCGTCATGCGAATATACACTTGCCTCCACGCTGCCGCCTGTATCTGCCGAGTCCCCGTATCTTAAGTCGTACTGAAAATTACCGCCGTGCGCCTTGTCGGGCGGGAAATAGTACACGCCGACCTCCGGCGGAACATCGTATCCCATTTCGTATATATATCCCATTGTAGGATGCGTATTCGGCCAGCCGCTCGGCAGATTGTAGCAAAGCATACAGTCGCGTCCGTTAATCGTTACCTCCTGCATAACGTCCGCCTCGGACGGCGTAGGCTTTTTCCCTTCCGCGAAAGTCTGCACGTCTCCGTCCGATGAGGCAATCTGAATACCATTGGCAGCTGCAATCGGGCTTATTTCGCCGTCCTCCGACTCGTCAATCTTAATCGACGCCTCGGTATATTTGCCCTCCTCGCATGCGCTCAGCTCGCATATCAGCAGCTTAAACTCACCGCTACCGCGAACGGGTATGTCTATATTTTTCTCCGTCTCATACGGCAGGAACACTATCTCGTCGTTTATCTCGCTGTAATTTTCGTCCGATACCGCCGTATTGCCCGACGAGCGCAGTTGGAATTTACACATAGAATACTCCGCGCCCTTACGCGTAATTTTAACGCTTACCTTTCCGTCCTTTGAGCGATACAAGTTCTTTGAAAACGTTACCGTGCTGTGTACGACCGGTTCGTCGTCCGCAATGGTTACCGCCATTAAAAACGGCGAGCACAGCTCCGCGTTTTCGGGGTTTAGCAGTACAATTGAAAATCCTTCCGCGCCCTCGCTCTTATTATCGTCGATAATTCTGAACCGAATGATTTTCTCGCCCTCGTTCGGCAAGAATGTAAGCGTAAACTCGCTCGAATATTTTACCGACTGCATAGCCTCCGGCACCAGCACCTGTGCCATTTCCTGCGTTATACTCTCATCTATTTCGCTATCGTACGGGTCGCGCGTATCCTCGCCGGTCTGCTCCTCTTTAAGCTCTCGAAGCGATTTTTCCTCCGCGCCGCCGTCGGAATCCTCCTCCGCATCGGAGGCATAATCGTTCTCCGCCAATATTTTCTCCGGCTCCGTGTCCGCCGTAGCCGCAACGGGGGAATCCGGCGACTCATCCGGCTCGTTCTGCGCGTCGGTTACGAGCGTTTCCAATATGGACTTGCCGTCGCCGCCTATTTCTGCGTCGGCGTCGACTATTTCATAATCCTCGCCGTAAACCGCCGTCATATCAATCGTATGCACGGTGACTGACGCTTCCTCGGATAAATCGCCCTCACGATATACCGGAAATTCATAAACTGCGTCCTCTTCGGCAAGATTCGCGGCGGCGGTTCCCACATAAAACACGTTGCCTTCCGGCAGCATGGACGCATCAATACGCTCCGCATCGAGCGGTATGGGCGTCGGTTCCGCCTTTACCGGAATCACTGCCGACGAGAGCAGCATTGATGCCGATAATATAGCCGATAACAATTTCTTCATATAATTACCTCCTCATCGTGGCTTGTTTTTTACTGATATTTAACAATAAGCTTTTCGATTTTTTCATATAGCACATCAATATTATAATTATACCATGTCCACCCCTGAACAAGTCAATAATCGGAGGCGATTTTTTGGGAAAATTTTTTAATATAGGACAAAATGGTACAAAAATGGATTTTATACTTGAAGTTTCTGTGATTTTTTTGTATTATTTCACATCAATATTGACCAAAGCGGAAAATATTGATAGAATAATGCTATAAGAGATGAACCGGCAGAACATATAAAATAAAAATATGGGTATCAGAGAAGGAGACAAAAAATGAAGACAACGAACAATAATGGGATTGTTTTTATACTGCTCGGCGCTGCGGCAGGCGCGGTTATCGGCGGAATAATCTGGGCGTTTATGCGCGTTATGCACCTGCTCATTGAATTGCTTTGGAACTATATCCCAAGTGTTGTGCATATTCCGGGCTACACGGTACTGATGTGCTTGCTGGGCGGCATTGTAGTCGGAATTATACAGAAGAAGTACGGTCCGTGTCCCGATGACCTTCATCAGGTCATGGCAAAGTACAAGCGAGACGGCAGGTATCCGTATAATAACGTCTTGATTATGCTGATCGCCGCACTGATGCCGCTGATATTCGGCGGAGCGATAGGTCCCGAGGCAGGCCTTACGGGAGTTATTGTGGGACTATGCTGCTGGGCGGGAGATAATTTTAAATATGCAGGCAAGTATATGTCCGAGCTACCGGAAATAGGAATTTCAGCAACTCTTGGTATTGTGTTCCGTTCCCCGCTTTTTGGATTTATAGAACCAATCGAGAATGATGATGAATTCGTCCTCCCAAAAGCATCAAAAACAACCGCGATATTCTGCGCCGTACTGGCGGGTTTCGGTATATTTATGCTGTTGGGCAAATTTTTAGGTTTAGGTGCCGGAATGCCGCATTTTGAAAAAGTGTCGATAGAGAGGGGCGAACTGTTGTTTGCCGTGCCTGTGCTGGCAATCAGCGTTGCCCTTGGCTATGTGTATATGATTTTTGACAAATTGACACAAGCGGCGGCGGAAAAACTCGGAAAGAGATATTTTATAATGGCGATTATTGCGGCGCTTGTTCTGGGAATAATCGGTACCGTGTTCCCGATTGCAATGTTCTCCGGCGAGGAGGAAATTCAAAAGCTCACCGAGACATACACTCAATATCCGTTGTATCTGCTGTTTATAATACCTGTTATAAAGGTCTTTTTAATAAATATGTGTATACGTTTCGGTTGGCGCGGCGGAAGCTTTTTCCCGTCAATATTTGCCGGAGTCTGCTTAGGCTACGCCTGCTCGGCCGCGTTCGGTATAGACCCTGTTTTCGCAGTCTCAATATCGGCCGCGGCGGTTATGACCACCATTATGCGAAAACCACTGGCGGTTGCGCTGCTACTGCTGCTGTGTTTCCCCGTGAGCAATCTTATTTATATACTCGCCGCCGCATTCCTGGCATCAATAATACCTGTTCCGAAAAGCCTGAAATAGTATACGGTTTAGACTTTCTGCCATTGTTTGTCGGTTATTTTTTATATACGGTGCGTCGAGGGCGCCGCACCCTACAACAGGTAAAGCACGCCCATTCAGTTGTACGGGACGGTGCCCTCGACGTCCCGCCCGCACGGAGTGCAATCATTGCGGGCGAACACGGTTCGCCCCTACACCGTCGCAAGTCGCTTTTCGGGAACTCTATACAATAAGCGGGACGGATAATATCCGTCCCGCTCATTGTATGCGTCCGCAATTAAATTTTGGATTTCAACGGGTCGTCTATCGGTTTTTCGGGTACGCGGGGCACGTTTTCGAGTGAGCCGCCCGTAACCTGCTTCAAAGTCTCTAAATTAATCTCTTTGGGATTACTTTTATTATCATCTTTTTTGTTATTGTTCATTCTTATACCTCCTTTACTGTATATCGTTATCGTTATTTAACATTTTGTCAATTCTTTCTATCATTGCCGCCGCTTCCGCGCGCGTCGCATTATTCTGCGGCAGTAACGTGTTGTCGGTATATCCGTTGATAACGCCCGCTCCGCAAGCCCACTGAAGCGCGGGAGTCGCGTATTCGCTTATCTGCGGCGCGTCGGTATAGCTCAGTATATTGGTATTTTCGCCCACGGATACATCCTCGCCGGTATACTGTGCATAGCGCCACATCATAGCCGCCGCCTGTTCACGCGTTATCAAATCGTCGGGACCGAACTTACCATCCTCGTAGCCGAGAACAATTCCGTTTTTAACAGTATATGTGATGTAAAAACCGTCGGAATTCTCGGAAATGTCATAGCTTACAATTTCGTACTCCGCTCTTATGTCTATACTGTCGCTCGTGAACTTGCTTATCTCGCTCGTTTCGTTCTCGTTAACCGTGATATAAAGCGACAGATCGTTAACGCCCTCATAGCTTTCGGGCATTGTCCATATAAGCTCCGCCGTGTCGCTTGACGAAGGCGTAAGTATTTCGTCCGAAGTAATGGTCGTAAGCTTTTTGCCGACCTCACCGTTTACCTTTTCGTAAACGTCCATCGTGTAGCCCTTAGCGTTTTTAAGTCCGGTGTTTTTAACGGTTATTGTCACATTGTTCTCGCTGCCCGCCGTCGGAGACGCGTCGGCAAGCTGAACATCGGTAACATCGATAGAGCCAACGGTCTTATAATTCGTCGCGACGAGCTTTATGTCCTTCGCTCCCAGATTTTCATCCACGAAATCCACTTTATATTGGTTGCTTACGGTGAGCAGATTTCCGCTTGCGTCTGTAAGGAACGCGACCTCGTCGTTTTGCACTCCGCTGTGAGTGAGCCTTACGCCGTCAGACCAGCACGAGCCTTCCGCGTCGCGTATAAACGCCGACGCGTAGATTTCCTGACAGCTTGAGCCGTCCTCCTCTTTAACGGGCTGGAGCCACGTTACAAACAAATTGTTGTCCTTATCCACAAACGCGTTGTAGCTGTCAAAGGACGGATTTACAATACTGGTGCTGTCGCTGCTGTCCATAAAGAATACCACGTTAATGTTGAAGTCGTAGTCCTCTTTGATAGTTCCGTCAGCGTTAACGCCGTATTTGATTAAATCGGTAACATTTATGTATCGTATATCCTTGTTGTTTTCAAACCAGAACAGGTATGTATATTCGCCGTTTCTGACAAGCTGAGGACGTGCGTCCGCGAAATTGTCGTTTGTTATTCTCACAGGCACATATGTCGTATGCGTATCAAAGTCATACGCCTGAACAAACAGCTCTCTGTCAAAGTCGGTATCCATATTATTGTCCTGATCTACGGTGAAGGTATACAGACCTATGCCGTTATAGCTTATCGCGTCAAAGTCTATGATTACAGGCGAATTTTTGGAGAAGTCCTTTATCGGAGACGCGAGGAACCTCTGAGCGCCCCAGTTTTCGATAAGCTCCTGCTTCGCCTCATCGCTTGCGACTTCGTTCGGGTAATAGTAATCCCTTAACCACTTACCCATTGAAGCGTCGTAGAGCATATAAACGATTACGCTTTCGTTCGTCGTCGGCATTACAGACTTTTCAAAGTCGGTGCCTTTTACCTCGGACTTGAGATAGTAAACCATCATATCGCCCGATGTTTCGTCATAAAGTCCGACGGGTGCGCTGTCATACATTCCCTTGTCGGTATCATTCGTGAGCTGTTCCGTTGTGCCGAGTTCAAGCGTCGCCTTATCGAGAGTTACCGCGTAAACGTCCATACTCTTTATGTAATCAAGCTCGTTTTCGGGGGAAACGCCTTCGGACCTCGAAGTCCACGAGATGAGTACCTTATCGCCCGCGTCGCACAAATCCGGCTCGAAATCGGCTGTTCCGTCGTCCTGAATTTTAGCGGGATTTGACCACGTTCCGTTTTCGTATATGCTGTACATAAGCGCGGTCCTGTCGCTGTCGCTTCGGCTTGGGTCGTCCGCGATAAACACGAGGAGTATTCTGCCGCCGCCCAAATCCATAAGCTGCGGGTCTGCTCTGTCGTATCCGTTCTCCAAAAGCACCGTTGAAGAAGCCTCTTCAAACGTACTTGCAACGTCTACGCTTCCGTTAGGCAGCCACGCCGACTGATTTGCGCTTCTCGGGCGCATAACAACTCCCGTATCCTCGTCTACCGCTGATGTCTGAGTTTGCGCTTCGGACGACGAAGTCTTTGAACCTCCGATGATGTCGGAGTTTGCTATATCCTCGTAGTATCCGTATCTCTTCTCAACGAGATTTGCCACCGGAATGGGGATTGAGAACAGGAGCGCGTCCACCCATATTCTTACGCTGAGATTTAAATATGCTCCCGTCTTGCGGATACTTGGATACAGCAGTTGTATCGTGTGGTTGTATATACCGTTCATATCAAGCTGAACTCCGCCTCGCACGCCCAGAGTGCCGCAAAGTCCCACGCCCGCATATATCGCGACAATTACGTTTGCCTGTAAGCACCACGACGGCTCCAGGTACCTGTCAAACGAGTTAGACTCGCTGTTTATCATACTCGGTGTGACATCAATGGATTTGTCTATTGTTTGCACACCTACCTGGGTATATATCGTCAGTTCTCCGTCAAAGCCGAAGTAAATCGGAAGCCATCCTATCGTGAAGTATATTGTTCCGCGGATATGTCCCATACCGCCGAGATAAAGTCCGCCGCCCATAAACGAAAACGCCGTCTTTGTGCTGCCTTGCAGATTTATGGATTTAACACCGAAATCAAGGTATATTCCAAAAATCGGCTTAATTGCAAACGCCTTCATACCCGCATAATGACTGCCGCCGAACGGCTTTCCGAAAATGTTTATCGCTTCTCCGAATTCCTTGGTTTCGCTGAAAGCCTGCTTTATGTCGCTAAGACCGTAGTCCACTCCGGTCTCCACATTTTTAATTTCGTTGCCCGCGCTGATGCTTTGGGGCGAAACTCCGAACGACAGTCGCTGACCTCCGTTGGGGAGTTCAGATATTGACAGCGAAATGGACGCAACATTAAAAGTTGAGTTCATCGCTCCCAAAAACGGAAGATTTACGGGGCAAATATTCTCCCTCGGGTCGAACTCCTGCGTTACGGGCTGCTGCACGTTGCTTTGTGCGAGGGTATAGCCCGTGTAAACCGGAGCGTAAACCGTCTGCAAAAGCGCCTCGGCGCTCGTTTCGGTTCCGTCGGCACTGACGCTCTTTCCGTTTCCTATAACTCTGTCGGTGGTTAATCTGACGTAGACCTTGTCGCTTGCCTTGTACTCCTCGGTCTTTCCTCGCTCAAAGCTCTTAGAGAGAGTCCATACGCTCATACCGTTTTCATCCGATACCTGCTTTGCTCCGCTTAGCACGGTTTTCTCTTGATTGGTCTGTCCGTCGTAAATTAAAACGTCAACGCCGATAACCTTTTCCTCACGCTCAACTCCGTCGGTGTCGGTGTATTTTGAGTGGTTGTTGTTGACTGTGATGGTGAAACTCGTAATGTCGTCGTTTATCTGCACGGTTTCGGTCTGAACTCCGCTCGACATTGTAGACACGAACGCCTCGGGGTACGGGGCGGTTCTGTCAGTCGGCGACACGATTATCGTTCCTATATTCATACCATACGCCGTCTGCGTGACTGTGCCTGTCACATCTCCCGTAACGGGGTCATATGTGTTCTCGCTGTATTCCACGGTATTGTCATCTCTAAGACGCACGGTCGCGTATCGAGTCGTGCCGGATGCGACGACCTTATAAATAAAGCGATAACAGGGAAGACCGGGCGCACCGATGGTTGTAAGATTTCCGTCGTCGTCGGATATTCCGTAAACCGAGCTTCCCATAAGCACATACGCGCCCTTTGCCGGCATCCAGGCACTTCCCTCGGTAGTTCCGTTTATGGATGTGTCGGAGTAACGCGCGGTTCCGGTCAGAACGTACTTTTGCTTGCTCGCCGGCTTACAGGTCAGCGTGATGACATTCTTCTCCGGAACGTTTGACGACTCAAAATAAAGGGTACTCTGCGAATATAAGCTGTTCCATATCGGGACCAGAGTGTCGCTCCTCGGGTATGCGGAATATTCATAATATACCGATTCCGCAAAGTCGTTTTCGTTTGTTACGATATAATCGTTATAATCGCCGTTATCAACGCTCGGGCAGGTGAATATACCCTTGTCGGTTTGGAACATATAAAGGTCGCTTTTCTTTACCCTGACTATTACCTGCATACTGTTTTCATAGCTCGGGTAGACGTCAAGACTTGAATAATTGCAGAATAACGTGCATGAATTATCCTTGTCGTACTTTCTCTTAACGTCAACCTCCTCGGCGCTTGAGGTATCTCTTGTAACAAATCTTATACGCGAGCCTTTGTACATCGCGTTGTTTATTTCCTGAGTAAACGTGACCGTATCGCCGCGGTGCAGCGTCCATTCTTTTTCCGTCTCCGGCTCGCTCGCAGGCTCAAATATCCATCGTGAGGAGGTACTCAGCGTCTCGGGTTTGAGCGTAAAATCATACCCTACATAATCTCCACATTCCTTGAGCGAGTAGTACATACAGGCGACTGCCGTGCAAGTACCGTCCTCGTGTTTGACAATGGAAAACATCTCGTCCATACTCGGGTTCTCTCCGACATCCCGCTGATGCCATCTTGACGGAGAATGATCATTTTCTAAATAACGAGTGCGGCGGGTCAGGGCGTTATTCGGCCAATCCGACGCTTTTATAACAGCCCAATCCTCACGATTTTGACCTTGGGCATACATAAACGCAGGAACAATGGTAAACTTTGTTCCCCAACCGTTTTGCAAAGTGACATCCTTGGGATATACAAAGTCCGGGTCGGGAACCATATATATGTATTTGCCGTTTGACGCGCTTTTAATGTAATATTCCCCTCTTATAATATGAGAATCGTCCTTTTCTGTGGGGTCATTTATATGGGTCATGGTAACCGACGCATTGGGGTCCTCGTGAATATTGACTTTCACATCATAATAATCCAGCACCGCCTGAACTTGGAACTGCCCTTTACTTCCGTTTTTGCCGTTATTCGCAAAATCGACATAATAAAGGTTGTCCGCTATAAAATCGTTCGTAAGCTGTACCGACGCGGACGTGGTTCCGGGCTTGAGGTTACTGAGAATGGGTTTTGTCCATCCATTCGAGGGATTGATAATATTCAGCCCTGAAATATAAGCATATGGGCTGCTTGTCGTCACCGTAATATAGTCGCCGCTGAATTTTACCGCCGTTCCCTTGCCGTTGGTGCTTGCGTTTTGCAAAACGGTGTCGTTCGCATTTTTCAGGCGCGCTATATTCGTATTGTCCACATACTCTCCGTTTTCGTTTAAAAACTTAAGCGGATCGGACGGGGCGAGAGACACCTCGAACGGTCTTAAAATAGGAGTTATCGAATGAATGGTGAGCTTTGTCGCCGTGGTTATGAAGGCAAAATCATGGTACAGCCGGATTGAAAATGAATCCATATCTATGTCGCCGAAAACATTATCCTTGCGGTTGTTCCATCGTTCCTCACTACTGTTAACATCGTTGGCGCCGGCTTCTAACGTGGTGTGCGAATAATTGCCGTCATTTGATTCCTTTGTCCATTCGACTTGATAGCCGCTGTAATCGTAATGCTTTTCCGATGTGCCGACTAATTCCACAGACGCGTCCTCGTTGGCGTTAAACCAGTACAGAGCCGGCAAGGTAAGCACATATTCCTCTCCATCCATATGCGACTCACCGCCGCCGTCGTTACGAGACAGGTAACTGTTGAAAAACGTCTTCAAATCCACTTTGTCGCCGAGAATAATATCCGACGCGGAAGCGTCCGCCGCAATCTCTACTCTATTGTCCGCATTGTCGGCACTGCCGCTGTCGCCGGTTTCGTAGTCGGTTCCTTTAAAGTCAAAGCTCTCGCTGTGCGCGTCAATAACGCCGTGCGCGGCTCCAAGCTCGCCCACAACGCAGTTAGTCGCCTCGTGCAGTTTCAGCTTAAACGACGCGTTTCCCTCCGCGTAATCGCTTCTTATCGGAATGTTTATGGTTCTCTCGCTGATACCGTACGGAAAGACGAGAGTTGTGTCCACCTGAGAATAATCGCGGTTTTTGAGTGCCGTTTCGTCCTCGGTGGAGAGCATTACCGATACCACCTGATTTAAAGCGCCGTCACGCACTACCTTAACCTTTATGTAACCGTCGGAGGGATGATACTCCGCGTCCGAAAATTCAACCGCCGCTTCCTCCTGAACCTCGTCGTCAATAATCGAGACGCTCATACCCGACAAGCCCACGACCGCATAGGATGACTCGGCTACGAGGTTTATCGTAAACATTTTGTCGCCGTCGCCTCTTAAATTATTTTTCGGCGTAAGGGCTATGTATTTTTCGGTTTCGCCCTCGGCAAAATTAAGCGTAAGGTACGCGCTTCCGAGCGAAGTCGAAAGACCGTTTAGCATTTCGTCGGTAAGCATACGCTCCGTGCTTGCCGCGCCTGCGCTTCCGCCGTCCATGGGAGCTATATCGTTCTCCATACCCGTGGCGAGAGCCTTTATCCCGCGCAGGGTGGACGTGTCAGCCTCCTGAACAGTCTCGTCGTCAAACGCTTCAACCTCCGCCTCGTCGGTAACTTCGGGCTCTGCTTCGTCAGTTACTTCGGGTTCGACTTCGTCAGTTATTTCAGGCTCCGCCGCGTCAGTCACTTCGGGCTCCGCCGCGTCCGTAACCTCAGGTTCTACCTCATCGGTAACTTCGGGCTCAGCAGTATCGGTAGCTTCGGGTACTGCCGCGTCATCCGCGGACGCTTCGCCTTCTCCTATGCCGAACATAGCAGCGACATACTCCGCACCGATGCTTGCGTCCTCGCGAAAGGCTTCCATTTCCTCCTCGGTATCAACCAGCTCACCCGAGACAATGTAGTCGCTGTCGTTGATTTCTTCAATTTCGTCGGCATTGTCGATTATTTCCTCAATAATCGACTTGCTGCCGGAGTTTTGGACGCCCTCACCGTCGCCGTTATACAGCCTTACGGTATAATCGTCGCCGTATTTCGCCGTAATATCAATCATATCAAGGCGAAGCGTAGCTTCGGGCAAATATTCTCCTCCTCTTTTGACCTTGAAGATATACGGCGCTCCCGCATTTTCTTCAATTTCCGCTCCCGAAGCGGACAAATTGAACGTACCGCTGTTTAGCACTTCCTCGCTCAAATCCGCCTCGGGCAGATAAATCGGCTCGCCTTCGGCAAAAACCGGTACCTGCACCAAGGTGGCAACGAGCGCAAGAACAAGTATTACGCTCAGCAGTCTTTTTAATTTTATTTTCGTCACAGATGTCATAATTTGACTCCTTTTTTTGTTTATCTACGATACTTATTTTTTAATTATATCATATGTTTTGGCAAATTTAAACAACATTTCGTGTCAAATTCAGCACGTTTCGTGTCAAAAAAACAAATTCCGATTAAATTTAATCGGAATTTGCTTTTTAAATATTCGTTTCCGCTATAAATTTCACGCGGATTTTTGTGCTGATTTGATTAACCGTTTATCTCATACGGCAGGGCAAGCGGAACCATATAATCCAAGTCACTCCATATAAACAACTTGACATTCTCGGCTTGCGGAGCGTAGCCGTCCAAGTCAACCGTTGCTCCGTCTATGTCGAAAAGCATTATATCCGTCAAAACGCCGCCGCTGTATGAAGCCGCAACCAGCTTTGCGGCACTCGGATTTGCGACTTGACACAAAATTTCGACCTCTAAATTGCCGTCCGCGTCAAAGCCCGCGCTCTTGATAATATAATCATAATCGCCGTCCCTTGAGATAACAACCGTCAAGGATTGCGCTTCCGAGTCGTGATAATGTTTGTCGTTGATATATCCGCCGACAACCTTATACCATACCGTATATTCTCCCGCCTCCGTGCCTGTCGGCACAGAGGGCGAGTATGTCTTTCCGTCGAGGCTGTACTCCATTTCGCCGTTTATGCCCACGCCGGGCGTTACAAGACTCTGCGCCGTGCCGTCATATACAAGATTTTTTATCGCCTCGGGAGCCGTTAAAACTTCCGCAAAGCCGTGCGCGATTTTAACCGTCAAAGACTTCGGCGGGAGATCGTTGTAATTTTCGTTGCCCTCAACCTTATACCAGAGCGTGTATTCGCCCGCTTTCGTTCCGGTGGGAACCGCGGCGGTATATTGACCGTCCTCTTTATCACTGAACATCACCGTAACGCCGTCGGGCGCTTCATATTTAACAAGCGCCTGCGGTATTTCGGCGTCATCATAAAGCGCTCTTGCGGACTCCACGACTACTGTCGGGTCAATTTTTGCGATAGTCACCTTTATGCTCTGCGGCGCGCTGTCGCTGTGGTTTTCGTCGCCGAACACCTTATACCATACCTCGTATTCGCCCCCGTTCACTTTAGTCGGAATGTCGGCGGAATATTCTCCGTCCTCGGTATCGCTGTATCTGAGTTCGCCGTCGTCCGTACTTCCTGTCACAAGCTCCTGCGCTTCGCCCGTGTACGACAGGACGTTCGCCGTCACAACAGCTTTAGGCTCTATCTTGGCTATGGTCACCGTAATGCTCTGCGGCGCACTGTCATTGTGATTTTCGTCGCCGAGTACCTTATACCATACCTCGTATTCGCCCGCGTTCACTTTAGTTGGAACATCGGCGGAATATGCTCCGCCCTGCGTATCGCTGTATCTGAGTTCGCCGTCGTCCGTACTTCCTGTTACAAGCTCCTGAGCCTCGCCCGTGTACGACAGGACATTTGCCGTCACATCGGCTTTAGGCTCCGCCTTGGCAATGCTCACCGTGATGCTCTGCGGCTCGCCGTCGTTGTGGTTTTCGTCACCGAATACCTTATACCACACCTCGTATTCGCCCCCGTTCACTTCCATAGGAATGTCGGCGGAATATTCCCCGTCCTCAGTGTCGCAATATCTGAGCTCGCCGTCACTTGTACTGCCTGTCACAAGTTCCTGCGCTTCGCCCGTGTACGTCAAATTATTTGCCGTCACATCAGCCTCGGGCTCCACTTTATCTATGGTCACGGTTACGCTCTGCGGCTCGCTGTCGTTGTGATTTTTGTCGCCCACGGCTTTATACCATATCTCATATTCGCCCGCATTTGTGCCGGTCGGAAGCTCTGCTGAATATTCGCCGTCCCGCTCCGTGCAGTATTGCAGTTCGCCTTCTGTCGAAGTGCCCGACGTTATGAGGGGCTGTGCGCCGCCCGTGTATTTAAGTCCTTCGGCGGGAGTAACCGATACTACCGCGTGCATATCAGCCTTTTTGATTGTAACCGGAACCGCGGTGGGATACACTCTGATATGATTATCGTCTTCATTTACCATATACCATACCGTGTAATCGCCCGCATCGATACCTGTCGGAATTTCGGGCGAATACCCCATGTCATCTTCCATGCTGTACAGCAAACCGTCCGTAATCTCGCCGGGCGATACAAGCTCCTGCGCATCACCCGTATAGGTAAGTTCGTTGGGCGAAACAGTCCCTGCAAGATCGACCGCTTCGATTGTGGCTAATATCAAATGCGGACCGTCGTCATTGTGATTTTTATCTCCGACTATCGTGTAACTGAACGGATAACTGCCCGCATTTGTGGCGGTCGGAATTTCGGTTGAAAGATTTTCTTCTCCGTACATTAAAAGATACTGCATCTCGCCGCCAATCAATTCAAAATCGGTTACGAGCTCTTGCGGCTTGCCTGTGTATGTAAATACGGGTCTATCTTCCGGGGCTTTGATAAAGACGGGGTCTGCCTTTAATATTTTTACCGTCACGTTCAGCGTTATCTGTTCCTTGCCGTATTCCTCGACGCTCATAAGCGCATATCCGGGGTCTCTCTCGGTTGCGGTGATTACAATCGGATAATCGCCCGCGTCAAGATTCATAGGCACGACAAGCGTATCGCCTTCAATCGAAACGTCGATGCCTCCGTTGTCCGAAATTTCGTAGTCAAACCTGCCCGCCGTGTCGATAACCCCGCCGTAATACGATACACAAGTGTTAAGGTCTAAGGTCGGCTCTGTTTCATATCCGTAAACGTCGCTTACGATAACGGTATCGGCTTCTCCACCGAAATATACGCGACCTATCGCGTATATCGTCATATCTTTGGTAACGCGCGTCTCCGCGGTGAACACCTCTCCGTCCACAGAATTTGTCTGCGACCAACGGTTAAAGTCATACTCGTCTCTCGTAGGATCGTTCGGCATAGAAACGGTATTGTTTGTATTAACATAGCACACTTTATATTGCGGATTATCCTCCGTGACAAACAAAACCCTATGCACCTGTTCGCCCGCATCGGGGTTGGGCTTGGGGAAATCGTCCGTGTCTATCTCCTGACCCCACTTGAGGGAGTCGCCGCTTCCCTGTAAAAGCCAAGCGACCTCGCCCGACTTAAATTCTTTATCCGTTTTTTCGACCGACGTATCTTCGCTGCCGACCGTGCCTGCGTCCGCCGTATCGGCGAGAAAATAGCAGTTGCTTATATTTCCGGATTTCTGATACCCAGCGATAGCTCCGGCAAAACCGCCTCCGCCCGTAATCTTGCCTCTGTTATAGCTGTCGGATATGCTGCCGTCGTTTTCACCCGTGATACCTCCTGCGAGATTGCCGCTGCCGTTTATCCCGCCCGCATTAAAGCAATTTGCTATTTCGTTTATGTTTTCGCCCGCTATACCGCCTGTGCTATCGCCTCCCGCAACCGTCTCGGTATTATAGCTTCCGGCTATACTTCCCGTGTTCTCGCCCACGATACCGCCCGTAACAACGCTTCCGTTTACGGTTCCCGTGTTTGAGCATTCGGACACGGCACCGGTATTGTTTCCCGCGATGCCGCCGGTATAAGCGATTTTTCCTGTCACGGCGCCGCCGTTGGAGGTTGCGGTGATATTGCCGTCGTTTCCTCCCGCGATACCTCCCGTATAAAGATTGTCGCCCGAAACGCTGACCGTTCCGACGCAGTCCGATATATTGCCGTGATTTTCTCCCGCTATACCGCCTACGTATTTATGACCGGTTACGCTTCCGCTCACGTTGAGATTTTTTACCACGCCGTCATCGCCTATGTATCCGAACAGACCGACGCCCTCGCCCGTCTTATCGTTTATATACAACCCGCTTATCGTATGCGTGCCGCCGTTGAACACCGCGTTAAACGGATATTCCGCGTTTCCCAAAGGAGTCCACGACACAGCCGCTCCGCCGATATCCGAGCCGTATTTATCGGACATATCAATATTTCCGGTCAATTCAAAATAATTGCCGTCCGCTCTTCCGACGTTGATATATTCGCGCATCAGTTCAAGAGTTGCAAGATTTGGAATGAGATACGGCTCATCCTCGGTACCCATACCGACGATTTCGGGGTTGTCGTAAAGCTGCGGTCTGCCGAATAAGCTGCAGTCGCGCCACGCGCTTCCGTCCGAGCCGTTAAGCGCGTCCGCGAGCGTTTTAAATTCCTCCTCCGACTTTTCCTCCGCTTCGTCCCCGCCGACACTGCTGTCCGCCGTACCCGCGAGAAAATAACAATTTGATACGTCGGCATAATTTTGTCCCGTTATGCCGCCCGAATGAATTTCGCCTTTGACGGTGCCGAAGCTGTAACAGTTTGCCATGCTTCCCAAAAACTGGTAGCCCGCTATTCCGCCGACGTAAATGCTTCCCGTAACAGAGCCGGTGTTGTAGCAGTCGGTTATATCGCCGTAATTTTGTCCCGCAACGCCGCCGATATGGCTGTTGCCCGAAACCGACGCGGCGCTGTAGCTTTGGGTTATACTGTGGTCGCTGTATCCCGCAATGCCGCCCAAATTACTGTCGCCGTTAATTGAGCCCGCAACGTCGCAGTTCGTTATATTTCCGTAATTATAGCCAGTAATGCCGCCGATATGACTGTTTCCGACGACGTTTGCATTCACGTGGCAATTTGTTATGCTGCCGTGATTTTCTCCGGCTATTCCTCCGACGTTATCCTTGCCCGTAATCGAGCCGACCAGGTTCAAATTTTTCACCGTGCCGCCTTCTCCGATACTTCCGAACAAGCCCTTGCCGCTTTCCGACGACGCGTTTATGTTAAAACCGCTTATCGTATGACCGTCGCCGTCGAACGTGCCTTTAAACGGATTTTCGGTGTTTCCTATCGTCGTTTGCTGCTTGCCCTCCAAATCTATATCGTGCGTCAGCTTAAAATGGATTTTGTCGCCCTTGCCTGTGTTGATATAATTGCAAAACGCCGCCAATGAATTCGCGTCGTCTATAATATACGGATTTCTCGTCGTGCCGCTTCCCTCAAAAAGAATGTCAAGGTATATGTCTTTTCCGTCGTAATTAAAGGTGCATATCGCGTTATCGCTCGAAAACTTATCAACGTCGTTTTCGGTAAGATTTCCGTTTCCCGCAACCACCTTCACGGGCAGATTCCCGCTTGCGACGGCGTCGCTTGTTATGCCTATTTTAGCATCTTCTCCGAGCGCGCCCACCACGTTTATATAAGAGTCCTCGCTCAGAGAGACGTTGCACGCATCTCCTTCCGATGTGTTGCCTATAATTTTTACGTTTCCCGCAATATTCAATTCGCCCGAACCTTCGCCGGTGAAAAATCCCGTATCCACGCGAACGCCGCCGTTTGTAAAGTCGGTGATTTCTGTATCATAAAGATTTACCGTGCCGTTCGCTGTTATTCCCGTGTAGGAGCCCTTAGCGGGACCTACGATTTTTCCGACGCCCTGGCAGTCGGATATGGTGAGCGAGGATTTGCTCAGCACGGAAAATCCGTTATCAAAGGAACTCCAGCTCTTGCCGTTAAGGCACAGCTTTAAATTTTTAACGTCTTCTCCCGTCTCAAACTCATTACCCGTGCAGCTATTCGAAAGGTAGTAAGCGCCGTCTTCTTTGACAGTAGACTTCGTCAATGAGTCGATTTCCGTATATGTAACATCCTCCGTGTGCGTGTCACACGCGGTTTTGCCGCACTCCTTGTGCTTGTGCTCCGCCGCAAACACCGTATTTGGGAGCAGAGCAACAACCATCATCAATGCCGTTATCGCCGCCGTAAATTTATTCTTCAAACCCCTTCACCTCTTGCCAAAACTTTTCATGCCGTCTCCGCCCGCACTATAAATGCGGACGGAGACGTTTTACACATTCTTATTTGAATTATCTGAGCGGAATAGCTACCGCATCGCATATCGGCATCATTCCGTCTACGCTGTTCCAGAGCATTACCTCAGCCCTTGCCGCGCCTTCGGTATTGAAGTTTTCGGGCGCAACCGATTTTATGCCTACATCATCAAATTTCACGTCCGAAACATCAACGCTTACCAGCATACCGCTTTCGTCATACGCCGCAAAAATTACCGAATACGTTCCCTTTTTGGGCGCGGTCACAACCGCTTTTCCGTCGACGTATTCCAAACCGAATTTTTGCACAAAACCGTAATCCGAAACGTTTTCAATATCGCTGTCAATCTCGGTCTCGCCGTTCATCGCTTTAAGGCTCAGCTCAGCAATTCCAAGCGTTCCGAAGTCGAGCGGCTCGAGCGTTTCCTTATTGAGCGTAACCGTCTTTCTCACGGTTTCGCCCACGCCGATTGACTCCGTATCGACATTTGTCGGCGCTCCGACAAGTCCTTCGCCGTTTATAACGTGCTGAATTTCCAAGTTAAAGTTACCGCTTTCGGCATTACCGGTATTTTTTATGTCGACCGTGTAAACAAGGTTCTCGTTCTCGTCCGGCTCCAAATCAACCGTCTCAAATTCCAGCTTCGCGCCGAACGGAACCTTGCCGCTGTATGTGCAGGGCTCGTTGTCGGGGCTCGTAACGGTGATTTCAACCTGCGTATCCGCCGTCAGATTTTCGGGCAATACTCCTGTGACTTTGACAGTCTCGCTCTTGCCGCCCAAAATCTTATGGTCGCTCGTCACACTGCCGAACGTTTCGCCGCCTACTTTAACGGTTGCCTCATAGCCTTTGAGCTTCATAAGACCCGTATTTTTCAAGTCAAATTCAATCGCGGTCTCCTCGCCGGCACGCGGATATTCGCTGTCAAATTGCACGCTTTCGCCGTCAATCTCGCTCTTTGCGCTGTCGTCAATCGTAAATTCGATAAGCTCGTTCGGAGAATAAACCATATTTCCTTCTTCATCCAAATCCTGCGTGAACAGGTTGCTGAGAAGCGTGAAATCGCCGTCCGCGCCGACCGCCGCCGTAAATTCGTCTATAACGGTATTCGCCTGCATTTCGTCCGAAAAGTTCGTCAGCTTTGAGACGCCGCTCCAGCCGCTGTCTTCCATAGCATTTTCGGCTGTATCGCCTTCTATGCCCGTATAGCCGTCGCCGTCATAGCGTACCGCGCCGTACAATTCCATAGAGCAGTCATCTTGGTCCTCGCTGTTTGAGTCTGTCCAGAGTATATACAGATTGTCGTCGCCGCCCACAAACATTTTATACTCGTTAAACGAGTGCTCAACGGTTTCGTCGTCGGACAAATTGATTGTATCCAAGGGCAGACGCGCGTCGGGTGATTTGAGGTATTCAACCACGTCGTCAAGCTCAGCCTCTATCGGGTCTTCCAAACCGGCATTACTTGCAAAATGAGCCTCCACCTCGCTCACAAGTCTGTCGAACGACAGCACATTGAGCTTGGTTTTCGTGTTGCAGCCGTTCTCGTATTTGGTCAGCCACGAATAATATATGTCGTCCTTGCCGTCCTCATCGCCCAATCTGTCCCTAATCCTTGTAAGCTGAGGCTTTATATTCGCATCATAGTCATTTGTCAGATTTATCGAGCCGTAGACTTTATCGGCGGTGACGTCAAAAATCAGAAGATATACGTCGTTATCTTCGTACGTCTCAAGATTGCCGTCCTTGTCCGCCATATACGCGCACAGGGAAATGTTATGCGTTTCGCCGCCAACGGTCATTTCAAACAGTTCGGAGTCTATTTCGTTTATCAGCGGGTCGCCATCGATTGGAACAAACTGTTCCTCCGACACACCGCGTTCGTCCCACGCCACCGCGGCAATCGTCTCGTATGTCGCGTTAACGTCCAGCAGCTCCTCATCAAGATCCGTTACGGTGCCCAAGTCGCGCTTCGTATAGTACAGCACCATACCGTCCTCGCCGTCGGGGTCGGCGCAGATTACGGGATTGAGATCCCAGAACCCGTTGCCGTTATAAACCCTTTCGTCGTCGTTTACCTTGGTCGGCTCATGGATTGTGTTGCCGTCAAACATCGCCATGGATATATCATTGCACGACAGCAAATCCGCCTTCTGACGCGTCGTCGCGGTTCCGTCGGCAATAGCCGCGTCCAAATCCGCGTCAAACGCCTTTGACGCGTCGGACCACGCGATTACTACCTTGTCGCCGTATTTTGCGAGTGACGGGGTAGAATCGGGCGTGCCGTCGTTTTCGACCGGCTGTGCCTCAGACCATTTTCCGCCGTCATACACGCTGTAATACAGGCACGCCTTGTTTATATCGTACTCGCGTTCTGTGTCGCTGCCTATGTACACCATCAGCTTTCGTCCGTCGTTCAGCGTCACAATCTGCGGTCTGGTATGTTCGGGCGCGTCTTCAATCAAGACCTTATGCGACGTTATGTCCGCTAGCGATACGTTATCGGGGTCGCCTACGCGTCCGCCGCCTCCGGTATTATATGCGCGCGTCCTTAATATTGGCTCATCCGCCGACGCCGAACTTACACTATCGGAGGCTTCATCTGCGTATATTCCGCCCGCCCATGTTCGATCGCCAAGCACATATTCAATGCTGAAGAAAACTAAATCTATTCCGATTCCGCCCTTCAACGTCACCGAATGTCCGCGATTTTCTTCATAGCCGTGATTGGGGAAATATAGCTTTGCATCTACGCCGATAAATCCGCGGGCGCCGAGAACTCCGCATAATCCTATACCCACCTGAAACTTACCGCCTAGAATTAAAAGCTCGCCGTTATTGCTGTTGGGAAAAGCGTCCTTAATATTCTGATAGGTGCCGAAGCGGTCAAATGTCAATTTTTTATCCTCTACTATATTATCTTCCCATTCAAACGCAATGTCAACATTAATGTCAAAGAATAGCGGAGCACCCAGCATCACGCCGAAAATCGTCTTTTTAAAGCTTCCCGAAAGGCCCAGCGCGATCTGCGCTCCGGCAAACACATATTCGCCCGTATCCCTGTCCAAAACCCAGTCGAGATTGGCAAGTACGACAAAATGAACACTAAACTTGTTTTTCCCGAAGACATCGGTCATAGAGTTTCTATACGTTCCGTTATATCCTCTGTACGCGCTCCAGTCTATTTCTCCACTTGGACCTTGTTCGCCTTCTCCCGGCCCGGGTCTGGCGGCTTCCTCCGCGTCTTTTTGCGTCTGCTTTAACTTCTTGAATTTTTCAGTCGCCGGATCGGACGGATAACCAATCGGGGATGCGTTTAAATCAAAGGTAAGCGAATATCCGTCTATTCCGCCTGTTGTCCAGCTGTTATGGTTAAAGGTCATAACTCCGGTCGACATACTTCCCATCCATTCGCCGAGAACAGGTACTTCCTTCGCACCAATCTGTTGGGGAACGAAGTCAAACGACTGCATCACGTTGTTGACCATGGGTACGTAGAAGCTAAGACCTGTGTAGAGCCTTGTGTATTCTATATCATATTGGTTCGTTACGGGTATCGGATTGCCGTCGGCGTCCTGGCCTGTTGTCGTAACCTCCCTCTTTGCCGCGTCAACCATAATGACATACAGCTTATCGCCCGGCTCCAGCACGTCCTTCAAACTCTTTGAGCCGAAGTTAAAGTCAACGCTTGTCTGCCCCGGCTTTAAATCCACCTCATATACAATATCATTCTCTTGTTCAACATCATCTTTTTTATCATCATCTTTTTGAGAATCATCT
This sequence comes from uncultured Clostridia bacterium, assembly GCA_947631965.1. GTDB lineage: Bacteria > Bacillota > Clostridia > Monoglobales > Monoglobaceae > CANQBQ01. The sequence goes on along the minus strand of CANRNL010000005.1, from coordinate 15,613 downwards.
TTTTGAGAATCATCCTTTTGAGAATCATCCTTTTGAGAATCATCTTTTTGAGAATCATCCTTTTGAGAATCATCCTTTTGAGAATCATCCTTTTTATCATCATCCTTTTGGGCATCATCCTTTAGCGTCCTTGTCCTATCTATGATGAATTTCACCTTCTTTACCTCGCGTCCGTTGGGATTGATGGTAAGCGTCACGGTTAAACAGTCGTCGATAATGGGCACGCTGTTTGAAACGGTTCCGTACTGCGTGGTGCTTGCGCTTTTTTCAAATTTGTATTCCACGCTTGTCGGATACGGCGCGTCCGTCGTTATAACGGGCGTTTGTATATCCTCCGCAATCGCATTGGCGTAACCGTCCACCTTTGTCTCGACGTCCAGATTGCCTCCGTCGCTCCGCTCGGCGTTGCGGTTAAATGTTATGGCATCCGCATTATCGGTACCATCCTTATTCTTAGCATTAATCAGAACTGCCTTATCGGCTTCTATATCGGATTTAAGCTGCGTAATATCCACAACATACACGCCCTCAATATTGCCGTTGGTATAATAAATCGTATATGCCTCCGCGTCCTCGGGCAGATTTATTCCCTCCAGCTTGAAGCTTCCGTCGTTAGCCGTAGTATCGCTCGGCGTGTTAAATTCCGAACGCTCGCGGATTATTTCCTGTTCCGTTCCCGCATTCTCTTTTACCGCCTCGGTATATACCTCGCCCGGACCGGTTACCACAAGACCGGGTACGCCGACGACCTCCATATACTCCGCGCTTTCGCGTATGGAGTGTTCCTTTGCTGTAATACTACCTGTTGCTCTCAGGAATATGTCGTTTTCTCTTGACGCTTCCACCGAGCTCAGCTTTACTACGTTGTCCTTCGCCTCGCCCGACGCCACGATATGCGCCGTCGTGCCGTACACCTTTTTTGTGCCGTAGGTAAAGCTGTTTTCAAATACCGGCGCCCAGTATGTGGGCTTAGCGCTGACTGAAATGTTTGTTCCGTCCTTGTTGTTCGATCTGAGCCTCATACGCTGATCTGTACACTCGGCGTTAAACGAGTAAACCTTTCCGCGCACAGGGGTTATCATATTTATTATTTTCTCCGCCTCTGTGGTACCGCTCGCGTTTGGATTGCATATATAAATATTTTCATTTCCTTTAAGTTTATATTCGGGATGCTCGTCCATAAGCGTTTTTATCTGCTCTTCGCTTAGGAACATCAGGTAATCCGCCACGCCGTGCGCGTTTCCGTCCTCATCCGCCTGTATTTCAAACGATATGTAGTTCGGCTCGTTTACGACAAATTCGGGCGTGATTTCGTAATAACCGCACCCCCTTATACCGCCGAGCGTCGCGCCGAGAGTATAAACGGTCTCCGTCGAGTTTCCCGTCAGATTTATCGTAACGTCGAAAACCGTCTCCTCGTTCTGATTCTTTGTCAGTCTTCCCGCAACTCTCGAACCGGCGTACTTTACGTCGTATCCGTCCGCGCCGACTCCCGAAAGGCGAAGCGTATCGCCCTCGTGGAATGTGTAGTCTCCTGCCGGAAGTCCGTTGAACGTTCCCAAATCCGTCTCTTTAACGCGCACGTCAACGTCCTTGTAGATATAGAGCGGCGTAAATTGAAGGTCTGTCGACCATTTCGCCGAGTTTGAGCCGCTGACGCCCTTTAAATGCTGGTCGATGATTTTTATGAAGTCCTCGTCAAACAAAATATTCGTCAAATCTTTCGTTTTGTCCGTTGTATATACGGTGTTGCTGTCGTTATCGTCGCTTATAGACGCGCTTTTTGCTTCCGACGGCTTATGACCGGACGCCATATAATAGAAGAAATCCCTCTTATCCTTTTCCTCCTCGGGAGCTCTCCAGTTTGTCTCAATCTTATAGCCTATGAGCTCGCCGGGCATAAGTCCGGTCGATTCCTCGGCAGACTTCGCCGTTATCGTCAACGTCTGATTTGTATATCGCAATTCGTGTCCCGTTCCAAGCTGCACGTTGCAGGGCTTTTTCTTAACGGTTTGGTCGCCGTCCTTGAACTCCATTTCTCCCGGCTGCTGCAGCGATATGTTAAAGGTTCTGAACATCGCCGCGACGCCGTAAAGGTTAATGGTCGGCGACGGCGTAAACGCACTCTCCTCATCCGCTATATTAAGCTTCAGCGAGCCTCCCGCACCCTCAGGCAGACCGTCTGTGCCGAGCGCCGTAAGCAAATCGGTCCTTCTGTCGAAGCTGTTTGTTTCACAAAAGCTCTGCAGCGTGGTACCGGCGGAATTGTACACCGAAAAGTAACGCTTATACATACTGTCCTCAGCGTCAACGGAATGAATACGGCCTCCGCTCCAGTCCGCCGCGTAGCCTCTGTATATCTCATGGTCAAGCTTTTTAAGTTCGGCGTAGCTCGTTCCCTCGCGCCAGATCCTCCAGTCATAATACCCAAGATAAATATAACCGTTGGGATGACCGTCGCCTTTGCTTGCGTCATTGTCATTATAACTATTCTCCGAGCCGTCATCGCCGGTGGTTCCCAGAGTGAAGCTTTCGGGGAAATAGTAATTGCCGACCCAGACCTCGGGAACATAGCTCGGGTCCATTATTTTACCGTAGACAAGACCATTCGAGTCCTTCTGCCCCGGAACATAGTCCACGCGCAGATTGTACCCATCCAGATGTGCCGATACGCCGCCTTCCGAGCTTTCAAGCTCAAACGACGAATTTCCTTCGGTACTGCTGCTGTCGTCGCCATCCGACGCAATTTGTATGCCCGGCAGCCCGACAGTCTCGGTTTTCTCGGTCTTACCATCGTCAAAGCTTATCTCGCACTCGGTTATATCGCCCTCGGAGCAAGCCGTGAAATTCTCCAGCGTCACGGTTTCCTTACCGCGCCCCTCAATACTCATTTCAAGCTTTGCTTCCGTCTGATACGGCTTAAAATACACTGTTTGGCGGCCGCCGTTTTCAAGAACGGCGTCGACGGATACCATATAGTAATCCGCGCCGGTTCTCTCCAAAATAATCGGTTCGCCGTCGGCTACCGTCTGCTTTTCCGACTTAAAGCCCACGAACGCCTCCTCGCGCGGCTCGTCGTCCTCTATTGTAACGGTGCTTGTATACAGATTTCCGAGCAAAGCACCCTCCGGGGAAGAAAGCATAAATACAATGAACTCGTCGTCCTCGGGCTTTTCATCCTCATATATCTCTATTTCGACCTGCTTTTCGGTTTCTCCGGGCTCGAAAACCAGCCGCGCCGTCGACGACACAGCCATAAAGTCCGTAGCATTGTTCCTTGTTGCATCCAAAAGCATATCGGCATCTGCCTTATATTCCTCGGGCGTAAGCGCGTCATCGCCGTAGGTCTCATTCATCATATCGATAAAATCCGCTCTCGAGACCGGAGTCACGTGCGACAGCGAGCGCGTTTTCTGTCCGGTTTGCTCCTCTTTCAGCTTTGCCAGGACGCTTCCCTGCTCCGCCGCGCTCTTGGGCGACTCATCCGACACATTCTCCGCGACGCTTTGCAATTCATTGGAATATTCCTCGAGCATTTCCTCCGTGTCGATATTGGCGTTGCGCTCCATAACCGTGCCGCCCGTATCGTAATACTCTATATCGTCCACGAGAACGTCGTAATCCTCGCCGATAGCAGCGGACAAGTCAATGGTGCTTATCTCGATTTCCGCTTCGTTCTCGCTGTTTCCGTCGCGGTAAACGGTCAGGCTATAAGTGCCGCGCTCCTGCGCGCGACCCGCGTTAAGTCCCATATAAATAACGCCGTTTTCCATTTCCTCATCCGTAAGCTCCGCCATTCTCGACGGCTGCCATACGCTGCTCTCCTCTTCCTCCGCCACTACCGAAGGAATAAGCGCTACCGTCATACATATGACCAGCAGTATGGATATTATTCGCTTTGATGTCGTCTGTATCATTTGATCAGCCCCTTATATAAGTTTGTGTATGCCCTATCCGATATAGCGGATGAAAACATTCAGATATAATAATTTTATCATTATTCAAATTTCTGTGTCAATGCGTCCGTCTTGACGTTTACGCAGTCAAACTTGCTTTTTACGTTATTTGGAGACTACATTTCACGAATAATCGGATTTTTGGTAAATTTTGGGGCTGAGATTTCTTTAATTTGATAAAGCGGTCGAAGAAAAGCAAAAAAACTTTACTCGCCGTAGGGTGCGGCGCACCGCAGAAATAAAAAAATAACCGAACAGCGGACAGAAAAAGGCGGAGCCGAAGCTCCGCCTTTAACATTTGTAAATTTATTTCACGATATTTTCGCAAAATCTCATAAGGATTGACGCTACCTGAGCGCGTGTCGCCGTGTCTGTCGGCGCGAGCTCGGCATCGCTCATACCCGAAATCAATCCTTCCGCGTTCGCCCAGCTGAGAGCCGTGTTCGCCCAATCGCTTACCGCGTCCGCGTCGGAATATTTGGAGAGATCAGCCTGTGCCGATACGTCAACACCCTTATACTGAGCGTATCTGTACAAAATCGCCGCCATCTGCTCACGGGTGATAGAATCGCTCGGTCCGAATGTTTCCGCGCTGTAACCGCTTACAACACCGTTGGCTTCGCCCCACGCTACCGCGTCGGCATACCAAGCGTCCGCGGGAACATCCGCGAAGCCCGCCTGAGCGGTCGCCGGCGAACCGTCAAGTCTGTACAAAACAGCTACTACCATTGCGCGCGTCGTAGTCGAATTCGGCTCAAACGTCGTATCGCTCATACCGTTCATAAGTCCGTTGGTCAACGCGTAATCAATGCCCTCGTGATACCACTGACTTTGGTCAACGTCGGTAAACTTCGCTGACGGACAATTTTCCTCCGCGTCGGGAGTAGGCGTTGTATCGGGCGTTCCGGTTTCTTTCTTCACGAACTCTGCCGCGATTGATACCTTAGAGTCGGGCATTACAAACGTATATGTTCCGTCTCCGTTATCCGTAACTGCAATCTCGTTGCCGTTTGCGTCTTTAACGGTTACTCCGCTTGCCATATATCCCATGTTGGGAGTAACGGTAAACGTTACCTTAGAGCCTTTTGTTGCATTTTTGAGGTTTGCACTTACACTACCGTTATTTGATTTTGACGGAACACTTACGCTGTAGCTCGTCTCTCCGCCGCTTGCACTTCCGCCTCCGCTTCCACCGCGGCCGCCGCCTGTGCTTTTACGAGAAAATGTCGCCGTTACGGTTACATCAGATGCAGGCATTGTGAATGTATATGTGCCGTCAGCCTGACGCGTCGTCTCTACTTTTGCGCCGTCGGCATCCTTTACGGTAAGACTTCCGAAGTTGTAGTTGCTGTTGGGAGTTACCGTCAGCGTTACCGTCTCGCCCTCGGCAACGTCTGTCTTGTCAGCCTCTACCTTACCGCCGGTCGCTGTTTCAATCGTTACCGTGTATGTCGTCGGCACTACATCAGCCGTGAATGTCGCCGTTACGGTTACGTTCGACGCGGGCATTGTGAATGTATATGTGCCGTCTGCCTGCTGTGCTGTCTCTACTTCGGTGCCTTCGGCATCCTTTACGGTAAGGCTGCCAAAGTTGTAACCGCTGTCAGCTGTAACAGTCAGCGTTACCGTATCGCCCTCAGCAAGGTCTGCGGTCTTGTCAGCCTCTACTTTACCGCCTGTCGCTGTTTCAATCGTTACCGTGTATGTCGTCGGCACTACATCAGCCGTGAATGTCGCCGTTACGGTTACGTTCGACGCGGGCATTGTAAATGTATATGTGCCGTCTGCCTGCAATGTTGTCTCTACTTCGGTACTGTCAGCATCCTTTACGGTAAGGCTGCCAAAGTTGTAACCGCTGTCAGCTGTAACAGTCAGCGTTACCGTCTCGCCCTCAGCAAGGTCTGCGGTCTTGTCAGCCTCTACTTTACCGCCGGTCGCTGTTTCAATCGTTACCGTGTATGTCATCGGCACTACATCAGCCGTGAATGTCGCCGTTACGGTTACGTTCGACGAGGGCATTGTGAATGTATATGTGCCGTCTGCCTGCTGTGCTGTCTCTACTTCGGTGCCGTCGGCATCCTTTACGGTAAGGCTTTCGAAGCTGTAACCGCTGTCAGCTGTAACAGTCAGCGTTACCGTATCGCCTGCGGCAACATCTGTCTTGTCAGCCTCTACCTTACCGCCTGTCGCGGTCTCACAAGTTACCGTGTACTTCTCAATCTCCGAGCAGGTTGCCGTATAGGTAATGGTGTAGTCATCATCACTCGCTACGCCTGCGCCCCACTCAGCCGCCTTAAATCCGTCGTCGGGAGTAACTTCGGGCATTGTGCCTATAATCGCATCGGCATCCGTAACCGACGCTGCGTAAAGACCGCTGTCTTGTTCCGCAGCTTCGCCAAACTTGCCGTTTACAGCCTTGTAAATAATCTTGTAAACCTTTATTTCAGCCGTATCGTCGGGGTTTGTATCTCCCGTCTTGGTTACGGTCACTGTGTACTTACCCTGATAATTTTCGGTCGGAATATTATTATCGGTTTTACCGTCCTGCCATGCGGGTGTGAAATACGCTATACCGCCCTTGGTGGCAGCGTCTATTGTGGTAGAGTAAGAGTTGCCGGCTTCGTTTGCGAACTTCACCGTGTAGGACTTACCATCGGCATTGGCGGGATCTACCTTGAACGCCGCATAGAATGTGTTGTCCTTGCAGTCTGTAATCGGAGTACCCCATTCTTCGTTTTCGCCCTTTACCAACGGTGCAAGGCTGTTGAGGAGGTCATTGTCGCCCTTGGCAATAAAGCCATAGCTGTCTGTCTCTCCATCGACAAACGAAGCCGCTCCGTAAAGCTCAACGCCTGTCAGGTCGATACTATATGTGTATGTTGTGTCTTGAGCCCACTCGATGTCAACGATGTACTTATCGGTGTCGTCGCCCTTCACATTAAAGTAGATTATAGCACCCTTGGCTGCACCCTCTTCAATATGCGGAAGCGCGTCAAATGTTGACGAACCTGCCTCTTCACCGTCAATAGTAATCTTGTACGTCTTGTCGGCGCCTTCGGTATCAACGCCCGTCGGAGCCTGAATTTCAATACCGAACCAATAACCCTCTGTTGGGCTTGCTGCGCCGTTTAAGTGCTTTTTAAGGTTCTTCGCGGTTCCTATGATATTGTAAATCGTCTTACCGCCTTCACCGGGCGTAGTACCTACATATGTCGCTGTGGCATCGGTTGCTGCGTTTCCTATGGTACCCTCCGCTGTGCGGTCGGCAATCGTCGCCGCCACTACAACCGGAGCGTAGTTACCGCTTAACTGCTCGGGCACCTTGTCAACATTAACGGGATTAACGCCGGTGGCAGCCGCTATAACAGTTTCGGATTCTCCGCCAATCTTACCGCTGATTGTATAATCACCGATCTGTACGCCGTTAGTTGAAACCTCATCGCCGAACTGACTGTCGCTCAGGAGCGACGCCGCGTAACGCGGTGAAACGCCGTTACCCTCGCATGTGTCTGTGTATGTTTTTCCGTTAGCGGTGAGCGTGATTTCTACATTTTCGCCATCCTTCAGCGCTCTGTTGAAGCACCAATAGAATGTTGCGTCAGTCCATTGAGCGGTTTTTGCGTTGTACTTGATGTCTTTCACGGATGTGAATATACCATCCGCGTCAACAACACCTTCCGCGTCAATATCCTCAACATAACCGAAGTCGATAATCGTCAAAGCCACCTCTGCCTCTGCGCCGACTGTACCGTTTGTCGGATCAACAGCGTGCTCGCTTCCGACATACTGATAAACGGAAACATCAGCCTCGGTGCCTGTCGTGTACGTACCGCCTTCTACCTTGAAAGCTTCGGCAGCGGGGGCTGCCTCTTCGCCGTTCTCGGTATATGTAACAGCGGGCTTGCCTTCCGCGGCGGTAAAGCTGCCGCCCTTCAGATCTGCTTTAACATTGTCATCATAACCCGCCTGCTTATTCGTTACAACCGCCGCAGGTGGAACCTTTTTACCGGACGCGCCGATTTCTACGTCCGCTGTACCGTTAGCCGTAATCGTGCCGCCGTTAACGGTCAGCTCGCCGCCGAACTGCACGATACCCGCCGGGCCGGTGATGTTGGCACCGTTTTCTACGGTCATCTTACCCGATGGCAGATATACGCCCGCTGTATCACCGCTGACTTTGCCGCCGCTGACTGTAATGTCTGCAGGTGTTGCCTTGTCGTCACCGTTGGTGCCGATTCCGGCTGCGGTACCTTCTACCGTGCCGCCCGAAACGGTCAGTTTCGCTTGATCTTTCGCATAGATTCCATAGTCACCGCTGACTTTCGCGTTCTCCTTAATTTCCGCGGTAGTGCCTTCGCCTTTAACTTCAATTCCCGATTCTGCGTTTGTGCCTGTTCCTGTAATTTCGGCATCGCCCGAAACAGTCAGCTTAGCGCCGCCGGATACAGTGGCTCCAAAATTACCGCTAACTTCCGCGGTACCCGTGATTTCTGCCGAAGCCTTGTCTGAAACAGATAATCCTGATCCTGATTCTGTGTTTTCAAGCTTGCCGCCGGAAATACTAACCTTGGAGCCTTCCCCAAAACTGTTAACGGCATAGCATCCACCGCTAATGGTGCCGCTGTTCATGGTCAAGACTCCTCCTGATTTGCCAGAATCGCAACAAACATTTACGGCTGCTTTGTTCGTGTCTGCTGTGTCTGAGCCTTTAATAGTGCCGTCGGTAAGCGTCATTGTGGCTCCGTTTTGAACAGATACAGCGACTTGGTCTTTCTTCTGTTCAATAGTGCCGCCGTTGATTGTCAATTTCGTATTATCGCCGTCCGCGATAACCATGAAGTCTGGGTCACTCGCCGACTCATTGGAAACAACACCTGTTGTTCCTTCTATAGTAAGGCTGCCGCCGGTCTTAACCACAAATACACGTGCTTTGGTACTAGTAATATTATGGTCTGCCAAATCAATTGTTAAAGCGCCTGATGCAATTGTGATGGTATCACTGATGTCCACATCCTTAAGCAGCGTGATTGTGTCGCCGTTAACGGCTTTTTCAAGCGCTTCCTCCAGAGTTGCACACTTAACATTGTTTAATGTAACCTCAGCGTCGTCTCCGTTATACGTTATGCCCTCGTCAGTATATGTATAATTTTCAGCAAGGAACTGATTGACAGCGTCTGATTCTTTGTCTGTTCCTGCCCCTGTCGTAAATGTACCGCCGGATACACTAAACGGGTTCTTTGCGGCTTCAACTTTTCCGCCGTCGCCGGGCACTACCGCTTCTCCGTTATTGCACGCAGCCAAAGTCTTGCCGTCCTCTGCAGTTGCCTTTACGGTAGCGCCGTCACTAATCGTAACGTGCGGCTGACCCGGTTCCTGCTCGGGATAACCCGCAATGTCAACGGTAATACCTGCTGCGGGAACCGGGTGTCCTGCGTCACCCACATCAATACTAGTGGCAGAGGCTGCTGTGGCTGTAATTGTACCGCCCTGCACGTCAACATCAGCGCCGCGTACTACGATACCCGCGCCGCCTGTGATTTCGCCGTTGGTTATCGTCCATGTGCCCGCAGGCGCGTAAATAGCGCACGACCCATTTCCGCCGGTGATTGTGCCGCCGGTAATGTTAATCTTCGCGCCTACACTTGTATTTTCGCTGTCTTCTTTGCTGCCGTTGGTGCCTACAGCGTAGCCTTCTGACGTAATTGTACCTCCGCTAATGTTCAGTTCACCGTTTTTAAAGACCATTATTTCGTCATGAATTTGTGCGTTATCTTCAATATTCAGTTTGCATTGCTTTCCCTTTACCTCCAACAGACCCTTGTTCGCACCACCGGTTCTGCTTATATCAGCTTCTCCTCCGATCGTCGCCGTGGCGTTGGTGTCATCCCCATCTTTTCCTACACTAACCGCCAGTCCTCCGGTTGTTTTAATATTACCTCCGGTCATTCCGAAAGAACCGTTAGTAATTACATAGACAGCGGGGGTCGTCTTGTCAGCAGCCGTGCTCTCAATCGTTCCGCTCGTAACCGTTGCTTGGGAACTACCTTCTTTTCCATCCACCTGCATGCAGACACCAGTGGATGTAATTTTACCGCCGGACATCTCAAGTGAGGAACCTTGCATCACAGTAACCGCTTGTATCTCTATAGCTGTACTGGTGCTGTTGATGTCCGCACTTCCTGATATTTTCGCACTTGATTCACCCTGCAAATATAAGCAGAATTTATTTGATTCAAGTTTGCCGCCGCTCATCTCAAAACTATCGTTTCCGTTGACAAGAACACATTCAGGAGTATTTTCCGCTTTTTTAATCGTGCCGCCGGTGAGTTTTACAGTAACTTCTTTCTGACTAGCGCCAACCTGAACAGTCGGATATGTCGTACCATCCGCCTGCGTTATAAATCCGTCTGTGCCGGTAATGGTAACATTAGACATGAGTATCAAGGTGCAATCGCTTTTAAGTGTAATACTATGATCGGCGAGGTCAAGCGTTAAATCCTCCGGAGCGTTGATATAAAGGTCACCTATATCTTCAATATCAGCAATCAGCTTTACCGTATTATTTTCGGTAACCTTAGCCTTTCCGGTTCCTCCCAGAGCCGTAGCCACATCATCCGCACTCTTACACGGATTTGAGCTGCTGCTGCCAGCACCCGCTTCCATAAGCATTATTCCGTCAGCCTGTGCAATCGGCTTGCTTTCGACTTCTGTGGCGGCTGTCACACTCTCTGCCGCTTCGTCCGCCATTGCCGGAATTGTCGGCAGCAGTACCATAACCATTGCCAGCGTTACCACAAAGCTGATAATTCTTTTTGTAAGTTTTTTTGTCATAATTAAATGCTCCTCTCTATTACTTACTTGGTTTGAAGTGAATGTTTGTTCTATTTCCCTATTTCACTCCTTCCTTTTGGCTTAACAACATAATGGAAATTATGTTGTTTAATAAATATTAAAAATTTCACTCTTTCCTTTTGGTTTAACAACATAATGGAAATTATGTTGTTTACAATATATAAATTTATATACAAAATACAGTTATAAAATCATTTTAAATGTTATATTACCCATTTTTTGTGATATAATAATCATTTATTATGATTATTATAAAAAACACCAAAAACAGAAAAAGTTTTTGCAAGTTTATGGAATTGTTTTTCCGATTAAATGTTAACTTCTCCATTCGTGTGCCAAATAATCATTTATTATGATTGTCGAAAATGCCGAAAAAACAGGAAAAGAGCTTTGCAAATTTATGAAATTATGCCACTTATTAAACGTTGACTTTCTTATTTTCGTATGCTAAAATCTTTTCGTATGCTAGAATATGTGCAATAATAATCATTTATTATGTATGATTGATATTGAAAAATATTCAAAAATGGTCAGCTAAAATATAAATTTTTGCGTTTCATCTTTGCTTGAAAATGTAAAAAATTATAAAATTTTATATTTATTAAACAACATAATTTCCATTATGTTGTTTTTTTACATTGCAAAAGTCCGAGCGTCTGCATTTGTATTTGAGGTAAAATAGATAATTTCAGAACATAAATTATTTAATCGAATAACCCAAAAAGTTAAGACACTTTTTGCAAAGCATAAAAAGTCGCGGCAATGTAGGGTGAGGCGTGTTCACCCGTTTTGCTCGCGCTCCGCGTGACGGGACGTCGAGGGCACCGTCCCGTACAACGTCGCAACTCGCGCTTTTTCGCGCGGTTGCTCCTCTTTCCTAAAAAGCGCAAGTCGCTTTTTGGGAGCCCTATAAAATTATAACAAAATATAAAAAAGTAAAACGCGCATATCGGTTGTATTTGTTCCGAAACAAGTACATTATACAGTATCCCCTTACGGGAGAGTCAACAGGTATTTTGAAAATTTCTTGAATTTTTACGCAATCAAATTCACGATAAATCCGCTCACGAGGGCGTAGAGCATAACGAACGCGAAGTACATCGCGAAATGCTTTATGCCAAGCACTATCTTGAGCGCGCCGAGGTTGGTTATCTTCGTTGCGGGGCCTGTTATCATAAACGCGGTCGCGCTGCCCATACTCATACCGCTTGAGAGCCACTGTTGCAGAAGCGGAATGGTTCCGCCGCCGCAGGCGTAGAGCGGTACGCCGATAGTCGCCGCCATAAGTAAGCCGAAGCCTCTGTTATTCACAAACAGGCTTGCAAACGCATCCTGCGGTACATATCTTTGGAACAGCGCGCTCAATAATATACCGAGCAGGAAATACGGACCTGTCGCTTTTATGTTGCGTCCGATATTTTTCAAAAGCCGCATAAACGGATTTGGGTCGGTATCGTGGCTCGCGCGCTCCGAAAAGCCGTCGAAGTTGAAAAAACGCTTTTCCTTGAAGCAGAACCGCACCACAAGTCCCGCCGCAATTCCGCACAGGAAGCACGAAATAAATCTCACGCACAGCGCGAAATTGCCGAGCGCGGCGCTGTAAATTAAAAGCTGCGGATTAAGTAAAATACTGCTCATCATAAACGCCGCGAGGTAGTCGTCGCGCATACCCTTTTGCGAAAACGACGCGGCAATCGGAATTGTGCCGTACATACAAAGCGGCGACGCGATACCAATAAGGCTCGCCGGAATTATGCCGAACGCGCCGAGGTGCTTGTCCTGAATTACGGTCATAAGCGAGTGTATCTTCTGCTTGCCGAACACGGATATTACCGAGCCGATAACGATACCGAGCGCCCAGTAAAATACTATTTGCCGCAGCTGAACCTCGAAATAGTACCACACATATACAAATTCACGATGAAGTATATCAAGCATTTCTTAGTCCCCAATCCGATTTATCATATTTGCCAAATATCCCGCTCCGAAGCCGTTGTCAATATTCACCACGCTTACGCCGCTCGCACAGGAATTGAGCATAGAAAGAAGTGCGGACAATCCGCCAAACGACGCGCCGTAGCCTACGCTCGTCGGAACGGCTATAACGGGGCAGTCCGCAAGTCCGCCTATTACGCTTGCAAGCGCGCCCTCCATTCCCGCGACCGCAACTATAACCTTCGCGCTCATAATATCCTCCGTATGCGCGAGAAGTCTGTGCAAGCCCGCCACTCCCACGTCATACAGGCGCGTAACTCGGCTTCCGAGCGCCTGCGCGGTCAGCGCAGCTTCCTCCGCGACCGACATATCGCTCGTGCCGCCGCTCGCGATTACAATGGTTGAAGCGGTGTCGGGCTTTGGCATTTCGCCGACAATTCCTATCCCTGCAATTTCGTGATATGTAAACGGAAGTTTATCGCCTACAACCTTTGCGGCTTCCGCGCTCATTCGGGTGATAAGAACGGTTTTCTGTCCTGCCGAGCGCAGACGCTCCGCAATTTCCACAATCTGCTCCGGCGTTTTGCCCGCGCCATATATGACCTCCGCCGCGCCCTGACGGATTCCGCGGTGATGGTCTATCTTCGCGAAGCCCAAATCCTCGAACGGTTGGAGTTTCAGTTTCAGCATCGCGCTGTCTATATCCGTCTGCCCTGACGCGACTTCCTCCAGCAGTTTTTTTAATTCCTTCTGTTCCATTTTACAAAACCTCATTCATATTTCGCATTTACTCGAAACGGCTCCGCGTTTTCATCGAAGCCGTTTCAAAATCTTAGGATTTAGAGTTATCTTTAAGCGTTTTTCTTAGCTTACCCTTCGGGTCTTTTATCAGCACCGCGACAAGCCATATAACAAGCCCCAGCGCCACGACCGAAAGTCCGAGGTAAGCGTCGTTTAACATATCGAGCGGTGCGGGAGTGAAATACTCCGCGCCAATCTCTATGTACTCCGCGACCGCGTCAACGAGCCACATAAGCGACGCTCCCCAATACATCAAAGAGAGAAAGCCGAGCTTCATATCACTCGTTGTGTTGTACCACACAAGCGTTGCCGCAACAGCCGCGAAAACCGTTATTAAAAGCGTCATTTCGCCTGTCCCTGCAATTCTCCGCTTATCGGGCGTTTTACGATTGAGTTGGTAACCGCGACAACTCCCGCCCATACCGCGGTAACCGCCACAGCCATAGCAACGCCCGTTGTCGCCATTTCCTGAACAGCCGACACTCCGTTTGTCAAAAACGGCGCCCACGGCACTACCTCGCCGTGCCAAATATGCTCAAACGCCAAAAGAGCAGAGCCGCCCCAAAGCATATTGTTGAGCCAGTTAAGTCTTTTTATAAAAGGATTGTGAGTTTCCTTTTTATCCGTAGTTTTCTTTACAATCGTTGTAACGATTGCCTCTGTTGCCGGTGCTATAAAACAAGCCATTTTATTTTCCTCCTTGTATTGAATTATGGTTTTTGATACCAATTAAATTATACTGCTTTTGATTTGCTCTGTCAACATTATGAATCTATGCTGACTAAGTTATATTCGCGGCTTCCTAAGCCTATCTCAGCCGCGTGTTCGAGCGTGTGCAGACCGTTTCGGCTTTCAATTCGCTCTACAAGCGATTTTCCGTCGCCGTCCTTTTGCGCGTAGATTAAATCCAGACACGCCTGGTCGAGCGCAACAGGGTCTGTCGATGCCAAAATGCCTATATCGTGCATATCGGGCTCGGCAGGATTTCCGTCGCAGTCGCAGTCAACGGAAAGGCGGTTCATTACGTTAATGTAAACTACTTTATTGTCCATTTGCTTTACTACTGCACTCGTCGCGTCGCCCATAGATTCCAAAAACTTGTCCTGATCGCCGCCCCACGGACTTGTACGGGACTGTCCTGCGCTGTGAATATAGCTTTTCCCCTCGGAAGAACCAATCCCGATTGACATATTCTTGATAGCGCCGCCGAAGCCCGCCATAGCATGACCCTTGAAGTGTGCAAGGGAGATCAGCGAATCATAGTTTGCAAGGTGAGCGCCAACATAATCTTTGGTAATCGTTGAGGCTCCGCCCGCCGGGGTGGGGACAGGAATTTCCAAAGAGCCGTCCTCGTCCATAATATCAGCCTTGCCGTCTTTGGATATGGCGTTAAGGCCGTGATCCTCTATAACCTGCTTGTGCATTTCGGTTTCGCTTCTTGAGCCGCCGTAAGCCGTGTTGCACTCAACAATCGTGCCGTCAACCTTTTTAACCAAATCGCCGATAAGCTCAGGTCTTAAGTAGTTACTGTTTGGCGGCTCGCCCGTTGACATTTTTACCGCCACGCTGCCCTCGGGCTTGAAGCCGAGCGTGTCATATATCTTAACGAGCGCTTCCGGAGTTATCTCCGTTGTCATATAGACCGTAGGAGCAGCCGCGTCTGTTTCTGCGCTTTCCGTTTTCGGTAATTCAAGACCGTCGATCCACTCCCGAACCTGATCGGCCGTTGCGCTTGAACCAAAACGCATACCGTCGAGCCACGTTCCCGTAGTCGTTTTCTCCGCCAAATGCTTCGCGCTGTCACCAAGTCCCGACGACATCGACGTGCAGAACGGAACAACGGTTTTGCCTGTGAAGTCGGTATTCTCGACAAACTCGTCGATTACCCACGAGAACTCCTGCCACCATATCGGCGCGCCGATATATACGACGCTGTATGTGTCAAAATTCGGAACATCCGTTGTTACAAGCTCCACGTCCGTATTATCAAGGTCGTTATGCTCCTTCACAACGCGGCTGTTGTCGTCTGTCCAGTCAAGGTCGTCATCCGTGTACGGCTCTTTCGGCTC
>CANRNL010000004.1 GCA_947631965.1 uncultured Clostridia bacterium | reverse complement strand
CTTTTACGGTGTCAGTGTACCACTTGCCGTTCTCTACGTCAGTAAAGCTAACAGCTTGCGATCCTGTCACCCCTTTTGTGAAGGTTACGAAAATGATACAAAAAATTATTTGAAAAAACCGCCCACAAAAATTTTTGTGGGCGGTTGAATTTTTGCGGCTATATGTGTATTATCGTGCCGTCTTTAAATGTTATATGGCGCTCGTCTTTGCCGATAGTCACAAACTCCACCGTGCCGCTCCACAAAGCGCCGTCAAATTCGGAGATGGGTTCGATTTGGTCTTTAAGCGTCTTTACAAACGCGTTTATTTTTTCTTTTTGAATATTTTTTTGTCTTATCACGCGGTCAATCTCGTCGTATCGGCTTTTTGCCGTTTCGTAACGCGCGGCCAGATTGTTATAGCGTTTGCGAAACTCATCCTGACTTTGCGCCGTGCGGGCGTTTTCCTCGACCATATTTTGCATCGCGTCCGCAAGAGAAGCGGTTTCTTCCCGCAATCTGCCTCGCTCGGCGGTAAGCTCTTCAATATTTGACGGGGCTTTTTGCGATTTTGCCGCCGCCTCCGCCTTGGCGATTATTTCCTCTTTGTCGCTAAGCAGTTTATTAAACGCCTCGACGAACATCATTTTTATTTCGTCCTCGGTCACATAGGGCGAATGGCAGTTTCGGTCATATTTTTTGTTGTCGTATTTATGGTTACAGCGGTATACGATTTTGCGGTATTTATCGGTCGAGTGCCAGACCTTGGAGCCGTACCACGCGCCGCAGTCGCCGCATTTGATTTTGGTGGAAAAAATGCTTACGCCGCTGTAGCGCGCGCCGCTCAGATGCCTTCGGCGCTCGATTTCGTCCTGCACTATGTCGAAAACCTGCGGACTTATTATCGCTTCGTGGTTCCCCTCAACGTAATACTGCGGTACTTCGCCTTCGTTTTTCTTTTTCTTTTTCCGCAGGAAGTCCACCGTGAAATTTTTTTGAAGGAGCGCGTCACCCTTGTATTTTTCGTTGGTGAGCATACGCCTTATCGTCTGCTGGTTCCATACGTCTTTGCCGCACGGAGTTTTGATTCCCATACACGTCAGTTCCTTGGCGATGGAGTACGGCGTCATGCCGTCGAGAAAAAGGCGGAAAATCAGCTTTACGATTTTTGCCTGCTCCTGATTTACAACGAGCTTGCCGGTTTCCTCGTCCTTGTCCAGACCGAGAAAACGGCTGTATACAAAGCTGACCTTACCTTCGGCGAACCGTTTTCTTTTGCCCCATGTGATATTTTCCGATATACTGCGGCTCTCCTCCTGCGCGAGGCTTGACATAATGGTAATCAAAAGCTCTCCTTTGGAGTCCAGCGTCCATATGTTTTCTTTCTCGAAGTATATCTCTATGCCTTTGTTTTTCAGCTCCCGAACGGTGGTAAGGCTGTCCACCGTATTCCTTGCGAATCGGCTGACGCTTTTGGTAATTATCAGGTCGATTTTGC
This sequence comes from uncultured Clostridia bacterium, assembly GCA_947631965.1. Taxonomy (GTDB): domain Bacteria; phylum Bacillota; class Clostridia; order Monoglobales; family Monoglobaceae; genus CANQBQ01. Next base: position 87,644 of record CANRNL010000004.1, on the reverse strand, counting down.
CCGCGAGCGCGTCGGCTATCATCGCGTTAAAGCCTTTGCGGTTTTTGGTGTCGGTCGCGGAAATTCCCTCGTCGGTGTATACCGAGACGAACTCCCAGTCGTCGCGGCTTTTGATATAGTTTGTGTAATAACATACCTGCGCCTCATAGCTGCTTTGCTGCTCTCCGCGGTCGCTGCTGACCCGCGCATAGCCCGCGACCCTGCGCTTTTTCTTGCTGCCGAGCGGCGCTTCGGTGTACGGGCTTATCGTAGCCGGAATTTTTGTCACGTTCATTTTTCTTTTGCCCTCTTTCCACTTCGTATGTACGGAACGTTGATAACCGCTCCGTCTTTTTTGAATATTTGCAGAACGTCGTTTTCGCCGACGTATATTTTGTCTATTTCATTTTCAAACAGCGTTTCGGTAAAGCTGTCCGCGCCGAGCTTTTTCGCTATTATATCTTCAAGTTCGCGCTCGTTTAAAACCGCGGTCGGGCATTTGCGCGGCTTTTTCACGCACAGCCACACATACCTGCGTCCGTAGGCTTTGGTGTTGTAATTGCTCGGCCGGAAAAATCCGCCGCAGCAGCCGCATATGATTTTGTTTTTGAAGCAGTGGGTGCGTTTGACGATAACGGCGCGCTCGTCCAAAATTTTTTGCGCCTTGTCAAAAACGTCTTGCGGTATGATTGCCTCGTGAGTGTTTTTGACGAAGTAGCTTTGCCGCTCGCCTTTATTCCATACGCGTTTGTGAGATAAATAGCTGTCAACATATGTTTTGCCGAGAAGCATATTGCCGGTGTAGGTCACGTTGCGCAGAAGATGGGTTATAATGCTCTGCGACCACAGGGAATTGCGGGGCGAGGGTATGCCGTCGGCGTTGAGTTTGTTTGCAATCGCGTAAGCCGACATTTTATTTTCGGTATAATCGTAAAACATCTTTTTTACAATCTCGGCTTTTTCGGGAACGATATACAGCTTCCTGTTTTCGTACCTGTAGCCGTAAGGTGCGGAGGCGTTTGTCATAATACCCTGCGCCGCCGTTTTTGCCTTTGACCATTTTATGTTTTCCGATATACTGCGGCTCTCCTCCTGCGCGAACGCCGCAAGTATGGTAAGCAAAAGCTCGCCGTCTCCGCTCAGGGAACTGATGTTTTCCTTTTCAAACCGCACTTCAACGCCTATGTCCTTGAGGTGCCGCACCGTCTTGAGCAAATCCACGGTATTCCTCGCGAACCGCTGTATCGACTTGGTGAGTATAATATCGATTTCGCCGTTATCCGCGGCTTCTATCATACGTTTAAACTCGTCTCTTTTGGTCGTTCCCGTACCCGAAATTCCGAAGTCGGCGAACACACCGGCATATTCCCATTCGGGATTTTGCCGTATTTTCGCGCTGTAATAGCTGACCTGCGTGGCGAGCGAATGGTTCATACTTTCCGAATCCGTTGAAACGCGGGCATACGCCGCGACCCTCTTTTTTGCACCCGTCTCCGCTCTGCCGATTTCGATGACCTTTTCCATAAGAACCGCCTCCGATACCATATATCATTATGCCGTTTTGGGAAATGACGATATATCCAAAAATATGCGTTGAAAACAGGGCGATGTTTCTCAAGGAAATTGTCAAATACAATACTAATATCCTCCGAAACAACGCCCTTATTACATTATTGCCGCACTCGAAAGCGGAAATACCGCCTACCCTGAATTTGTGATTTTACAGCATTATACCGCATTTTTCGATATTTTTCAATCGGTTCGAACGAACCGTAAAGGTTTCGTAACCGAAATGTTAAATATAAAATTTCGGTTACGTTGTTTGCAAGGCAGTTATATTTTTTAAATGTTTTCCGCACTGACGTGCGGAGGTTGCCCGCGTTACACGCGGGCGGGGGTATGTACTTTTCCCCGCGCGGGGAAAAGTACCAAAAGGTGCGTTCAAGGGGACACCCCTTGAAAAACCCCGTATTGTCGGTAAAAATCCGATGATTTTTACCGAACTAAATCGGAATACACGCGGCAAAGCCGCGTAAATCGCAAAAAGCGCAAGTCGCTTTTTGCGAAAGAGTACCCAATGGGGCACAATTCACACTAAATTCGCAAGCATATAGCTTGCTCATTAAGTGTTCATTCGAAGCAAGTTTCCCGTAAAAGCGAAGACTTTCCGAATAGGGAAATCGGAGCATAAAGGGAAACTTGTGACGTGATGTAGGGTGCGGCGCCCTCGACGCACCGAGTGATAAACAAATTGCCGCCCGCGCGGTAAAAATATTTTTGGACTTTTTTCAAATACTGTGATACAATATTCTTGTTAAATAATCGAAAAAATCGACAATTCTTTTCGCGGTTTTCTTGATAAGAAAGCCGCAAACAAGGAGGTATTTTATGAAAAAGTTTAAACTATCAGTTATTTTTTCCGCCGTGCTGCTCACCGCGCTCCTCGCGGGCGGATGTGCGCAAACGGATAAGCCTGCGCCGACCGAGAGCGCGCAGGCGACCGAAAAGGTTCTGACATACGAGGACAGAGCGGAGGAAATTTTAAACTCACTCACGCTCAGGCAAAAGGTAGGACAGCTCTTTATAATACGTCCCGACGCGCTTGAAGCGGACGGAACCTCGGACGGCGTGACCGAGCTTTCGGACGGTATGGCGGAAATGCTCGAAAAATACCCTGTCGGAGGGGTCGCAATGTTTGGGAAAAACATAATCTCTCCCGAGCAGATAACCTCCTTTAACAAATCTTTGCAAGACGCGAGCGAAATTCCGCTCATAGTTTCGGTTGACGAGGAGGGCGGCTTGGTGGCAAGGCTCGCCAACAGCCCCGCCTTTGACCTGCCGGTGTTTGAAAGCGCCGGTTCGATAGGCGCGGAGGGGGATATCGACGCGGTTTTCTCAATGGGTGAGGAAATAGGAAGCTATCTTAAAAAGTACGGCTTCAATATGGATTTTGCGCCCGTCGCGGACGTAAACACCAACCCCGAAAATCCCGTAATAGGCACACGCGCGTTTTCACCGAAGGCAGACGTTGCCGCAGAAATGGCTGCGGCTATGGCGGACGGGCTAAGAAGCACGGGCATCACGCCTGTGTTCAAGCATTTTCCGGGTCACGGCGACACCGCCGAGGACAGCCACCTCGGTATTGCGGTCAGCCATAAAACAAAGTCGGAAATGGAGCAGTGCGAATGGCTGCCGTTTGAAGAAGCGGCTGAGGGCGACTGCATTATGGTAGGGCATATTGCGGTTCCCAACGTCACGGGCGACAGCACGCCGTCTACAATGTCTTATGAGGTCGTGACCGAAATCCTGAAAGAACAGCTCGGTTTTTCGGGACTTATAATAACCGATTCGCTCGAAATGAAAGCCGTGACCGACAGCTACGGCGCGGGCGGCGCGGCAAAGACCGCGTTCCTTGCGGGGTGTGACATTTTGCTTATGCCCGAAAATCTCGAAGAGGCGTTTGACGCGGTTATGAGCGCCGTCGAGGAAGGCGAAATCAGCGAGGAACGGCTCGACGACAGCGTAATGCGCATCTTAGTACATAAGCTCAAATATATAAACTATTAAACGGAGCTTCGACGGTATCTTGAAAATTATACCTGATAAAATATGTTGAAATTAAGCGGAAAATATGGTATGATTACTTTGATTGAGTATCACATAAATTCATTAAAGGCGATGATGGCTTATTATGAAAAAGCCTTTTAAATGTTTATTTATTCTAATACTTGCAATCGCCCTGCCGACGTTTGACGCGGCGGCTTATTCCTCCGCGCGTGCGGACGGTGTGATATACGCGGAGGACATTGACTCTTTTGCGGCGGCGGTCGGAAAGCTGTTTGAAGAAAATTACTCGGACGACTACTTTTCGGTAATTTCAATCGCGGACGGCGGCACTGTCGCGGACAGAGACGGCGAAATCATACCGCTCGGCGGCGAAGCGCATATAGAGAATGAAAAAATAATTCTCCCCGACGGCGCGGCGGAAAAAATCACGGGCGGCTCGGTGAGTCTGTTTTCCGCATTCGACGGCGGCGATGAACCGGATGAAATATCCGAACAAAGTTATCCGTATCTTGATGTGACGGTCAAAAACGGCTGTGCGAACATAACACGCCCTTATCAGACTATGCGGCTTATCGTAAAATCAAAAAATCTGAGCGGAACATTCGGAGCGGAAACCGTGATAAAAGGCTCGAACGATATTTATATATTGCAGTATTCGAGTGAGGAAGAGGCTCGCTCCGCCTGCGAGATGCTCAATAAATCAAGCGGAGTGGAATATGCGGAGCCTGACCTTTACATAGCGCCGGAGAGCGTTTCGGACACGGAGGCTTACGAAAGCGAGCGGACGCATAACTCGTGGGGCGCGGAGGTCATAAGGAGTGACGTATTTTACGACTATTTGCTTGACATATACGGAGGCGAGGACTGTCTGCCCGAAATTACGGTCGCGGTCGTGGACACCGGAATAGATTATAATCACACGTTTTTCGAGGGCAGAATTTCGGATAGGGGAAAGGATTTGTGCGGCAGCGAAAGTCCGCAGGACACCCAAAAGCACGGCAGCCACGTTTCGGGAATAATTGTCGATTTAACGCCATCAAACGTGAAAATACTGCCGGTGCGCGTGCTGACCGCAAGCACGGGCGGCTCGATTGCAATTTTGGCGAAGGGAATAGATTACGCGGTAGAATGTAAGGCGGATGTTATAAATCTCAGCTTGGGAGCGAGCGGAACTTCAAAAACTCTTGAAGAAGCCGTAAAACAGGCGTATGCGGCGGGTATTCCGTGCGTTGCGGCGGCGGGGAATTCATCCATAAACGTATCCGGCTACTCCCCCGCGAATATTGATGAGTCGTTTTCCGTTTCCGCAACCAAAGCAAATGATGAATTTGCGCTCAAGTTCACCGGCGCGTCCGTAGGCTCCAACTTCGGAGCGGGCATTGACTTCTCCGCGCCGGGCGACAGAATACGGAGCGTTTTTCTGGATAACTCATTCGGCTATCTGAGCGGCACGTCGCAGGCAGCCCCGCACGTCAGCGCGGCGATAGCGCTTCTGAAATCGGCGAATAAGTCGCTGAGCATTGAAGAGGTTTACGGTATATTGGCAAAATCCGCGGCAGACCTCGGCGACGCGGGCAGAGACATATATTACGGCAACGGACGAATTTCGCTTTCGGACGCGCCTAGCCTGATGCCTCCGGAAGTGACCGCTCTGTCGGCGGAAGGCGACGTGGTTTCGGCGAGCCTTCGAAATCTTTCCGATAGGGAAAAAGACTTCTCGGTAATATTCTGCGCGTGCGGTGAGGACGAGGACCTTACGCAAAGCCGCGTTTTCAATCTGGAGCTGGCGAGCGGAGAGCAGAAAGATGTAACGGCGGAGTTTGAAGAGGCTCCGTATGCGGTAAAGATGTTTTTATGGGAGAGCTTAGATAACATAAAACCGCTCGCTCCCTCTCAAACTGTTTTAAATCGGCAGGTTGGCGCATAAAAATTACCGAGGTGATTTTTATGGTATGCAGTATAAATTCTCTTAAAGAAAAAGAGGTAATAAACGTCAAAGACGGCGCGAGGCTCGGTTTTGCGGGCGATGTTGAAGTGGATTTGGAGAGCGGACGGCTTATCTCGGTAATAATACCGGGTGCGTACAAGCTGGCGGGTCTTTTCGGACGCGAGCAGGATATTGTGATAAAATGGGAGGACATAAAGAAAATCGGCGACGACCTGATAATAGTTGAAATGTAGCCGCCGCAAATATTGACAACATTTTTTAAATATTGTAAAATGGAATTACGAAGGAGAGCCTGAAAAGGAGAGATTGAATTGAAGTGTATTTACTGTGGGTACCCCGAAAGTAAGGTTATAGACTCACGCTCCGGCGAGGATGGCACGACCATACGCCGCAGACGCGAGTGTCTTAAATGCGCGAAGCGTTTTACCACCTACGAAAAGGTAGAGAGCGTTCCTCTGATTGTTATAAAAAAGGACGGTTCCCGTCAGCCCTTCCGCCGTGAAAAAATTATAGACGGTTTGGTTCGCGCCTGTGAGAAACGCCCTGTTTCTCTGAAGCAAATCGAGGACCTGACCAACGAAATAGAGAGTAAATTTTATAATTCTTTCGAGCGCGAAATACCGTCCGAAAAAATAGGTGAGTCGGTTATGGAAAAGCTCAAAACTCTGGACGAAGTGGCATATGTGCGTTTTGCCTCGGTATACAGGCAGTTTAAGGACGTTAACACATTTATCAAAGAGATTGAAAAGCTGATTAGCGATTCAAAGAAATAAGCGGACGAGAAAGAACAAAAGCCGCATAAACATAAAGGAGAAAATTTATGGCGGGATTGGATTTGGGTATTGAACACGACGTATCCGAAAATTGTGCAAGCTGTCGCTTTGCAAAGCAGGTTGTACTCACCGGTGATTATATGTGTGAGAAACGCGGACTTGTAAAGCCCGATTTTGTGTGCAAAAAATACTCCTATAACGTATTTTTGAAGCACCCGCCCCGCCGCCGCGGTATAGACACTTCAAAATATTCACCCGATGATTTTTCAATAGAATAAGTTTGACAATGTACTTTTTTAAAATATTTTCCGCACTGGCGTGCGGCTATATACTTTTCCCCACGCGGGGAAAAGTACCAAAAGGCGCGTTCAAGGGGACACCCCTTGAAAAACCCCGCCGCGTGTAAGGCTGTTGCCTAAAGCACGCGGCAAAACCCAAGGACGGTAAAGTTGTTTCCCGACTTTACCGTTTCTGTTTGAGTTTTTGCGCGAGTACATTCGCGGGCGGGACGTCGAGGGCGCCGTCCCGTACAACCAAATTGATGCAATTTTCTTTTGTAGGGTGCGGCGCCCTCGACGCACCGCCTAAAAAATATGCGGCGAAGCCGCACAAATCGCAAAAAGCGACTTGCGCTTTTTGCGAAGAGTACCCAACGGGGCACAATTCACACTAAATTCGCAAGCATAAAAAGCTTGCTCATTAAGTGTTCATTCGAAGCAAGTTTCCCGTAAAAGCGCAGATTTTCCGAACAGGAAAATCGGAGCATAAAGGGAAACTTGCGACGTGTTGACAAGTCTTTTTTTTTATTGTATACTTTAAGATATGTTATTTAATCAGGAAACGGAGTGTTGACAAATGGCAAAGGAGCTTCCGAAGAATTATGCTCCTCAGGAGTTTGAGGATAAAATATATGAAATGTGGATGAAGAACGGCTACTTTCACGCTGAGGCGGACGACAGCCGCGAGCCGTTCACCATTGTGATACCGCCGCCCAACGTCACGGGTCAGCTTCATATGGGTCACGCCCTTGACGAAACGCTTCAGGACATTTTGATTCGTACCAAGCGTATGCAGGGGTACAACGCGCTTTGGGTACCCGGCACCGACCACGCGGGAATAGCTACTCAGATAAAGGTTGAGGAACATCTCCGCACCAATGAGGGGCTTACACGCTACGATTTGGGACGCGAAAAGTTTTTGGAGCGCGTCTGGGACTGGAAAAAGCAGTTTGGCGGACGTATCAAAAGTCAGCTTAAAAAAATAGGCTGTTCCTGCGACTGGGACAGAGAGCGCTTCACTATGGACGAGGGCTGCTCCAAAGCCGTCCGCGAGGTCTTTGTCAATTTGTATAACAAAGGCTTGATTTACCGCGGAAACCGCATAATAAACTGGTGTCCGAGCTGTATAACCGCGCTTTCGGACGCGGAGGTCGAATACGAGGAGCAGGAGGGTCACTTCTGGCACATAAAGTACCCTGTGAAGGACAGCGACGAATTTGTGGTTATCGCCACAACCCGTCCCGAAACCCTGCTCGGAGATACCGCGGTCGCGGTCAATCCCAAGGACGAGAGATATAAAAATCTTGTCGGAAAAATGCTCATACTTCCGCTTGTCGGACGCGAGATACCCGTTATAGCGGACGAGTATGTTGATATGGAGTTCGGAACGGGCTGTGTTAAGATAACGCCCGCGCACGATCCGAACGATTTTGAGGTGGGCAAGCGTCACAATCTGGAACAGATAAAGGTTATGAATGACGACGCGACCATCAACCGCTTCGGCGGAAAGTACGAGGGTATGGACAGATATGAAGCCCGCCGCGCCATAATAGACGATTTGCAGGCGGAGGGTCTGCTCGTTAAGATTGAGGAACATTCGCACAACGTCGGCACCTGTTACCGCTGCGGAACGACGGTCGAGCCTATCACCTCCGACCAGTGGTTCGTTAAGATGGCGCCGCTCGCCGAGCGCGCGATAGAGGTTGTAAAGGACGGCACAATAAAGTTTGTTCCTGAAAGATTTTCAAAGACGTATATGAATTGGATGGAGAACGTACACGACTGGTGCATTTCGCGTCAGCTTTGGTGGGGTCACCGTATTCCCGCGTTTTACTGCGAGGAGTGCGGCGAAATGACGGTCAGCAAGACCGATATAACAAAATGCCCCAAGTGCGGCGGAGCGGTCAAGCAGGAGAGCGATGTGCTGGACACATGGTTCTCGTCCGCGCTTTGGCCTTTCTCGACGCTCGGCTGGCCTGAAAAAACGCCCGAACTCGATTATTTTTATCCGACCTCGGTGCTTGTTACCGGCTACGATATTATATTCTTCTGGGTTTCGAGAATGATTTTTTCGGGTATGGAGCATATCGGCAAGGAGCCGTTTAAGTATGTGCTTATGCACGGCCTTGTGCGCGACAGTCAGGGCAGAAAGATGTCCAAGTCGCTCGGCAACGGAATCGACCCGCTTGAAATCGTGGAGAAGTACGGCGCGGACGCGCTCAGATTTACGCTTGTCACAGGCAACGCGCCCGGCAACGATATGAGATTTTACTACGAGCGCGTTGAGGCGAGCCGTAATTTTGCAAACAAAATATGGAATGCGTCGCGCTTTGTTATGATGAATATTTCTATCGACAAAGCCGAGCTTCCGCCTTCCGACAAACTCTGCATAGAGGACAGATGGATACTCAGCAGATGCAACACTCTCGCGCGGGAGGTTGCGGAAAGCATCGACAAGTTTGAGCTGGGAATTGCGGCTCAAAAGCTGTATGACTTTATATGGGATGAGCTTTGCGACTGGTACATTGAGCTTGTCAAGCCGAGAATGTTTTCCGAGGGCGAAAGCAACGAGGTCGCGCAGCAGGTTTTGATTTATGTGCTTTCAAATACGCTGAAGCTGCTCCACCCGTTTATGCCGTTTATAACCGAGGAAATATGGCAGACTTTGCCTCACGAGGGAGACAGCATAATGGTGTCCGAGTATCCGACTTATAGAGAAGAGCTTGCCGACACCGAAGCGGAGCGGGAAATGACGGTTATATTGAACGCCATAAAAAGCGTCAGAAATGCGCGCAGCGAGATGAACGTGCCGCCGTCAAGAAAGGCTAAGCTGTTTGTCGTGACCGACAACAAAGAACTTTTCGAAAAGGGCGTGTCATTCTTTGAAAAGCTCGTGTCGGCTTCCGAAGTGGAAATACTTTCGGATAAGAGCGGAACGCCCGAAAACGCCGTTTCGGTAGCCGTCGAGGGAGCGGAGCTTTTGCTCCCGCTCAGCGAGCTTATCGACCGCGATAAGGAGCTTGAACGCCTGAACAAAGAAAAAACTCGTCTGGAAGGCGAGATAAAGCGCGTAGAGGGCAAGCTCTCGAACAAGGGATTTGTGGACAAGGCTCCCGCCAAGGTGGTTGAGGAGGAACGCCGAAAAGGTGAAAAATACAAAGAAATTTTGGACAAGGTTCTGGAAAGCATAAAGGCGTTGGGATAAATTCGGATTTGTTTTTCCGCACTGCCGTGCGGGCGGGGTGCCCGCGCTTCGCACGGGCGGGATAACTTACTTTTCTTGCCGTCAAGAAAAGTAACAAAAGAACCGTTCAAGGGGAACCCCCTTGAAAAACCCCGACGGACGCAAGGCTGTTGCCTAAAGCGTCCGTCAAAACCCAATGACGGTAAAGTTGAAGCCTTATTTTACTGCTTCTGATTGAGTTTTTGAATGAGTGCATCCGCGAACGGGCGAACACGGTTCGCCCCTACATCGTCGCGACTCGCCCTTTTTGCTTGCTTTGCCCTGTTCGGGCAAAGACACGCCTTTGGGCGGTCGCCCCTACTCCGACAAAAATCTATGGATTTTTGTCGGTTATTTTTTGCGCGAAATCGCGCAAAATTAAAAATAATAAAAAGCTGTTGCTTTTTTCTTCCGGCGGGTCTATAATATATTTATAGTTTATTCGTTTACATTGGAGGAAAGTTAAAATGCACAAAAGACTTTTTACCTCGGAGTCGGTTACGGAGGGTCATCCCGATAAAATCTCGGATATTATCGCGGACGCGGTGTTGGACGAAATAATATCCCGCGACCCGAACGCGCGCGTGGCGTGCGAGGTCACGGTCACCACGGGTCTTGTTATGGTTGTGGGCGAGATTACGACTTCAACGTATGTCGATATTCAAAAGCTCGTTCGCAGTACGGTGCGTGAGATTGGCTATGACCGAGCCAAGTACGGCTTTGACTGCGATACCTGCGCGGTACTCTCGGCTATTGACGAGCAGTCGCCCGATATTGCTATGGGCGTTGACGACAAGGGAGACGGAATAGGAGCGGGCGACCAAGGCCTTATGTTCGGCTACGCCTGCAACGAAACGCCCGAGCTTATGCCTATGCCCATTGCTCTCGCGCATAAGCTGGCGCGCAGACTTACCTATGTGAGAAGGGCTGATTTGCTCGGATATTTGCGCCCCGACGGAAAGACGCAGGTAACGGTCGAGTATGATGAAAACGGCAAGCCCAAGCGCATAGACACCATTGTCGTTTCGAGCCAGCACGACGAGCATACGTCGCTTGACAGGCTCAGAGCGGACATAATCGAAAACGTCATAAAGCCCGTCATTCCCGAAAATATGCTGGACGACGAGACGAAAATTTTTGTCAACCCGACGGGACGCTTTGTAATAGGCGGACCTCAGGGAGACTCCGGACATACCGGCAGGAAGCTCATAGTTGATACTTACGGCGGCTGCGCGCGTCACGGCGGCGGCGCATTCAGCGGAAAAGACCCGACAAAGGTTGACCGAAGCGCGGCATATGCGGCGAGATACGCGGCGAAGAATATTGTAGCGGCGGGAATTGCGGACAAGTGCGAAATTCAGCTTGCGTACGCGATAGGCGTTGCAGAGCCGGTTTCGGTTATGGTGGATACGTTCGGCACCGGCAAGATAAAGGACGAAGAAATAGCCGACCTCATTGAGAAAAACTTTGATTTTACTCCGAGCGGAATAATAAAGTCGCTCGATTTGAGGCGGCCTATTTACAAGCAGACTGCGGCTTACGGTCATTTCGGACGCGACGATATAGACGTGCCGTGGGAGAAGTGCGATAAAGCCGAAGAACTTAAAAAACAGGTTAACATAAAATAATAAAAGGAGCGTTTAAAAATGAAAGATAACACTTGTATGTACTGCACCGAAAATGAGAAGCTGGACAGTCTTATGATTTATATTGCCGACCTCGGCGTATCGAAGCTGTATCTGTTCCGAGAGCAGACCTATTACGGCAGATGCGTACTTGCGTACCGCGACCACGTAAATGAGTTTTACGATTTGAGCGACGAGGACGCGAACGCGTTTGCAAAGGACATACGCACCGCGGCAAAGGCGATAGCGGCGGCGGTAAATCCGAGGAAGATGAACTACGGAATGTATGCCGACACGCTCGCGCATCTGCATTGTCACCTCGTTCCCAAGCAGGAGGGCGGTCACACGTTCGGCGGCACGTTTGAGATGAACGTAAATCCGCCCAAGTATCTGACCGATGCCGAGAACGACGAAATTATTGCGAAAATAAAGGCGAATTTATAATGCAAATTTTATATGACGCGGCGGACGCTCTGTTTGAGTCGCAAAACGTTTCGGACGACGCGCTCTTTAGCGTTATATCGAGCGACGACGAAAAATTCAGGGAATATCTGTTTGAAAAGGCGCGGAGCCGCGCGGTTGAGATTTTCGGCAACAAGATTTACACGCGCGGACTTATAGAGTTTACGAATTACTGCAAAAACGACTGTCTATACTGCGGTATAAGGCGTTCAAACAAAAACGCGCTGAGATACCGACTGACGAAGGACGAGATTTTGGAGTGCTGTGCGGAAGGCTATGAGCTTGGATTCAGGACGTTTGTGCTTCAGGGCGGCGAGGACCCGTTTTACACCGACGAGCTTATTTGCGAGATTGTGCGGGAAATACGCTCCGGCTTTCCCGACTGCGCCATTACACTTTCGATAGGCGAAAAGCCGCGCGAGAGCTACGCGGCGTACCGTGAGGCGGGCGCAGACCGTTATCTTTTAAGGCACGAAACCATAAACCCGAAGCATTACAGCAGGCTGCATCCGCCCGAACTCTCTCTTGAAAACCGTGTGAGATGCTTACGCGATTTGAAGGATTTGGGCTTTCAGGTCGGATGCGGATTTATGGTCGGCTCGCCGTATCAGACGCTTGAGAACCTTGTGGAGGATTTGAGGTTTATAAAGGATTTTTCTCCGCATATGATAGGTATAGGACCGTTTATTCCGCATACCGACACACCGTTTGCGTCCAAACGTTCGGGAAGCCTTGAACTCACGCTCGTTTTGATTGCGGTGCTTCGGCTTATGAACCCTCGCGCTCTCATACCCGCGACGACCGCGCTCGGCACGATAAATCCGCGCGGACGGGAACTGGGCGTTTTAGCGGGCGCGAATGTGGTTATGCCGAATTTGTCGCCTGTCTCGGTGAGGAAAAAGTATTCGCTTTATAATAATAAAATATGTACCGGAGAGGAAGCGGCGGAGTGCCGCGGCTGTCTTGCGCGAAGGATGGAGAGCATAGGTTACGAGCTTTCGGTGTCGCGCGGCGACTACCCCGGTTGATAGGTGTTCCCGAAAAGCGACTTGCGACGATGTAAGGGCGAACCGTGTTCGCCCGTTGCGTATGTAACTATGCAAGAACTTAATCAGAAGCAGTAAAGTAAGGCAACAGCCTTACCGTAATCGGGTTTTGCCGCGCATTTTAGACAACAGTCTTATGCGCGGCGGGGTTTTTAGGGGCTTGCCCCTAAACGCGCCTTTTGGTACTTTTCCCCGCGTGGGGAAAAGTATATAACCCCGCCCGCGTGAAACGCGGGCGTTGCGGGCGAACACGGTTCGCCCCTACATAGTAGTAAAAACATATACGCGCGGCGCGGAAATAATCCGCGCCGCATTTTTTAAATTTTAAAGAGAAATTGTTATATTACGATAACCATTTCTTCAACTACATTGTCGTAAATCTTAACGAAGAGTCTTGCCTCGTTGCCCTCCTCGTATATTTCTATATCCGCCGCGGAAACAACGGATACATTGTTGGAGTTTCTCTTTGAGTCGTAGAGATAAACCGTCGTATCGGCAACAGAGAAGTTTCTGATGTCCTCGTTAACCTGCACGTTTACCGAGCCGGCAAACTTTCTTGTTACCTTTCCGTATACCGTGGTAAGGCTTGTTGTTACATCCTTGCTGAATTCGGTAGCTTTGTTTCTCACGTCAAACAAAAGCGTTATACCGTCGATTTCGCCTCTCGCGTTCAGTCGATACTGAATAATATCGCCTTGCTGGAGCTTGACGTCCGACTTGGAAAGCACCGTATTGTCCGCCGCGAGCAGTTCTACCGCTTTTCCTTCCTGATAACCGTAGAGCTTGTCTACATAGTCGTTGTTTTCGTTTTGCGTTTCGCTTATCGAATCAACCACCAAAATCGGCTGTTCGGGCGCGGCTGTTCCCGTGGAGCTTGTCACTAAGATTGCTCCCGCAGTGTAGTCCTCCTGAAGGTCGTATACCAATACGTCATACGAGGTGTCGTTGGAGAACATCGAGCGTGTTCTTATATCATACAGGTCGTAGTCGGTTCCGGCGCTTTCGGGAATGTCGAATATTATTGTGCTGTCGCCTATGGTGACGTTTCCGAGCTTGCCCGACGCGCTCTTATAAACGAGAGTGTCCTCTATATTGAGTGTAAATTCGTCCGGATTGGGCGCACCTGTATCGGTTTCGTCCTTAGCGGTGTAGATTGCGTTTATCGCGCCGCTTGAGTTGGTCGAGTAGCTTATTATCTGCGGGGTTATATTTCCCTCGCCGCCAAGGTTTTGAAGAACTGTTTTGGGTTCAACGCTGTAAGTGTCGTTGTATCTTATCTTTGCCGCGCTGTCGAGTATCTGTCTTGCGCCGCTCTGAGTGAACAGCTCAATTCTTATCGTGTCGCTGAACGTGTCGGCTTCTGCCGCGTTCATAAGGTATGCGTACTTTGTCGCGGTGTTCTCAACCGAGGTACTCTTGTTTACGGCCGCTATCTTGCCTTCGTAGTCGAGGTAGAACGTACCGCTGTCGCGTATCTCTATGGTTTCGGGGTAGCTTTGCGCAATTTCGTAATATACGTCGCTTCCGCTTATTCTGTAGCCCTTGCTCGATACTTCGGTCACAATGCCGGTTATCGACTCATCCGAAACATACGCTCGGATAAGGGTTTTGTCCTCCGAAATGGTGTAGGATATTACGTTCCACTCCTGAATGTCCTCAATTCCGATTTTCTCGCCGTTTTTGAGTATGGTGTAGGTTACTGTCGTATCGTCGGGGTCAAATACCACCGAACCGTTGAGATACTTGTCGGTAACTCGTCCGGTAATTCTCGAAACCGTGTCGACAACTATATTGTTGAAGTGGTTTACAAATACGATGTCGGCAACGTCGTTGATGTCGGTGTCAAGAAGTATGAGGTTGCCCGATTCGGGTGTAAGCTGTTCGTTGGTTATCGTGTCGGTGTATTTTCCGTTGTATATATAGATTGCATCTTCCGAAATCGACGTAGTTCTGGTCGATTTGTCGTTGTCCTTGTCGCGCCAGTAGGTTACGGTCTTTCTTACGCCGTCGTCTCCGGTCACCGATACAAGGTTAGCCGAGTTTATTTCAATCACGTTGTTTTTGTTGTCCTGCGGGCGTACCACGATAAGGGTCCTCTCGTCCGCGTTGGTGTTAAGACGCGCATAATACAGTACGTTGTAGCCCAGCAGCTCGGTCGCCGCCGTGTCGCCGACTATATATATATTGTCGCCTATTTGCACTCTGTCCTCCGCGAGTGTGCTGCCGCCCGTAAGAGTGGTTTCGTGGGTGCCTGTGATTTGTCCGTAGAGCTTTTCTACGTTCAGTCTGTCATAGAGCAGGGTGCGGTCTACTACCTCGTAGCTTACATTTGTTCCGAAACCGGTCTGTTCCATCATATTACAGGTGAGGGCATTGAATACAAGCTGTGCAATATCGCCTCTTGTCGCGGGAACGCCGCCGGTTGTGTCAATGTTTTTAAGGAGCTGGTTCGACGAAGCGATTACCATGTATCCGCTGGGGTATCCGCCGTTTGACTGAGCCGCGGGTTCATATCCGAGCGCACGCACAATCATTGTTACCGCTTCCTGGAAAAGCACGGGTTCATCCGGTCTGAATGTGCCCGTATCATCGCCTATTATCATCCCCTGCTGGTCGCCTACGTTAATAGGACCGTTTGCCCAGTGATTTGCCACAACATCCGGAAATCTGGTCTGATAGTTCGAGCTTTTCGAGATGTCCTCATAGCCGGACGCATAAATCGCTACCTTTGTCATTTCGGAACGGATTATGCTGTCGTTCGGTCTGAAAAGTCCGGTTTCGGCGTCGCCGACCATAATACCGAGAGCCGAAAGAAGCTCGGCAGCCTCGGCGTATTTGGTATTAGCCACGTCCTCCGCCGCCGAAACCCTGTATTCGCTGTAACGCGAGGGCGCTACGTTGTCGGTGAGCTGCTTGCTTGACATTTGGTTGTTCTTTGTGTCGTTTATTTCAATTTCCGCCTGTCCGCTGTTTTCGAGCGGACTGCCGGTTGAATTTTCGGCGGTGCTTTCCGCGCTTGTTTCAACCGATGTTTCCGACGCTCCGCCGTCCGCAAAAGCTACTGTGCCGCACAGAAGCAATACGGCAGTGACGAGAGCGCTTATTCGTTTTAACATATTTTTTATGCCTCCTTGAATTTTTGAGTTATTCAAGGTTATTTTGTACCCGCGCACAGGATTTACTACAAAAAGATTTTGGTGTTTATAGCAAAAATTTGTAAATTTAACTTGTCTGTAAACATTTTTTAACGTTATTTTAAAATATATGTAATCAAATATTTGTTATAAATCTATTGAATTATATTTATCGTTGTGTTAAAATTAGTACAAGCGGTATTGAAATTTGATACTAAAGATTACGGACATAAATAAATTGCTTGCGGATTTGCGGACAAGTTTCGGTCGATATTTTTGTGCGTTATCCGCTGAGCGAGTACGGAAAATACCTTAAGGAGGTAATTTGAAATGAAATTTAAAAAGTTTGTTTGCGGTGTGCTGTCGGCGGCTATGCTGTTGTCCGTTACCGCTGTTTCGGCTCTGACGTTTGATGATGTTGAAAACGATCCGTCGGTGGAGTGGGCGAAGCCTTATATACACTCCATGACTGACGCGGGATATATTAAAGGCTTTGAGGACGGCACGTTCCGCCCCAATCAGCCCGTAACCAAGATTCAGTCGCTTCTGCTTATGGCGAGAATGATAGGCGTTGACGACGTCGCGTATTCCGACATAGCCGAAAATGCGGTAAAGATGTATGAGAATACGCTGAGCGGATTTAACACGGATTATAAAAAAGAGGTTTCTTACCTTCTCTACTGCGGTGTGATAAAGGAGACAGACCTTAACACATATGTTTCCTCAAATGTTGCGAATAACGCGCTCAAGAGATATGAAGCCGCAATTTTGCTGACAAAGATGCTCGGAAAAGCGACCGACGTTGCAAATCAGGCTTTTGTTTCTTCGTCGTATTCCGACTCCGCCGAAATTCCTTCGTCGGCGCGCGCCTATGTTGAATATGTGCGTGAGCAGGGTATAATGCAGGGTATGGGCAACGACGCAAGCGGCGCGCCCGTTTTCTCCCCCAACACCGAAGTTACACGCGCTCAGATGGCTAAAATGCTGGCGTGCCTCATAGATTTGCTCAATACGAATTGCGCCGAGGGCATTGTTAAAGAAGTAAATTCGTTTGACAATAACGTAACGCTCGACTCCAATGTGACTCATCAGTTTACCGACGATACGCTCATTCATCTGGACGGCGCGGAAGCAGACCTTTCTGAAATCGAGACGGGAAAAGCGGCTAAGATACTCTATGCGAACGGACTTGCGAGAACCGCGGAGTTTGGCGACGCGAAGGCGGAGGTTGAGCAGAACACCACGATTTACGGAATCATAAGCAACGCGTCCGAAAACTCGAACGGCAAGCAGCTCACTTTAAAGGACTACGAATCGGGCGAAGTGATTGGCGCATACTATGCCGCGGACGACTGCGAAATAACCGTGAGCGGCGGCGCGGCAACTTTCAACCAGCTCAAGATAAACGACTACGTTAAAGTTACGCTCGAAAACGGTGTGATTACTTCTATCGTAAGCACGGATAAAAGCACAACGGTTACGGGAAAGCTGGCGGATATTGAAATCGGCGACAACGACGTTACCCTCGTTCTGGAAAACTCAAAGGGTGAGGAATCGAGATACACCACTTCGGCGAACGGCGTTTCGGTCGAGAGGAACGATTCAGCTTCGGATATTCAGAGCCTTGCGATAGGCGACGGACTGACGTTAAGACTGACCTACGGCAAGATAACCAAGATACAGGCGAGCAGTGTTAATCAGAGCGACAGCGGAACAATAGAGTCGATACTTCTATCTTCGACCACTCCGCAGATGACCGTTACATCAGACGGCAAGAAGAACACCTACAATATCAGCAAGAACGTTAAGGTTACGGTTGACGGCAAAGAGGGTTCGCTGTATGATTTAAGACCCGGACTTGCGGTTTCGTACAAACTCGAAAGTCAGGAGATAGTTGAGCTTTCGACGTCGGCAGCCGCAGTCTCGTCAAAGGAGTATATTATCGGAACAATTCAGTCTATCAACACGACTTACGGTTTCATAACCGTTGAGGACGGCGACGGCAACGTAGAGCAGGTGTTCACCAACAGCGGCACGGCAATATCGGATGACAGACAGAGCGTTTCCAAGAATATTTCAATTAAATCGCTTGAAGTAGGTATGTCGGTAATTGCGACAGGCAGCAATTCGACAGGCGTATTTACGGCGAAGAAAATAATCGTTCAGTAGGATTTTAAAGCAGGATTTTAAAAATTCAATCGGGGCGTATATGCGCCCCGATTTGCTTTACAGGGTGGTAAAAATGGCTGAAAAAGAAAAGACCTGTTGCTTTTCGGGACACAGAATTATACCTGTCGGCAAAAGGGCGCGGGTGACAGAAGAGCTTGAAAAAATAATATCCGAGCTTTATTCGTGCGGCATCGACACATTTTTGTGCGGCGGGGCTATGGGCTTTGATATGCTCGCGGCCGAGAGCGTGCTTGCGTTTAAAGCCAAAATGCGGGATATTCGCCTTGTTATGGCTCTGCCCTGTATGAACCAAGCGGAGAAATGGGGCGTTGAACAAAAGCGGAATTACAACAGAATTTTAAGGGGAGCGGATGAGGTGATATATATTTCCGAGGAGTACACCAAGGGTTGTATGCACGCGCGGAACCGTTTTATGGCTGATTGCAGTTCGGTCTGCGTATGTTACTGCCAAAGCGAGTCGGGAGGCACCGCGTATACGGTGGACTATGCCCGCCGCCTCGGTCTGAAAATATATAACGTGGCAGAGACTTTTGAATAAAATTAAAAATAATCCGCAAAGCTATGCTTTGCGGATTATTTTTTGTTTGCGGAAGCTATACAAGAACGCGTTTTATGTCGTGTACTATAATTTTGCCCTCGCCGTCAAGCCGTATTTGATAGCTGTCGCACTTGGGGATACGAACGGGTATTTGTCTCGCGATAAAACCCTTTCCCTCAATAACTCCGAATTCTTTAAAATCCCCGTCGTCCGCGCGCACGCTGACGCGTATAATCCCGCTGCCGTCGTTCGGCAGTTCGGCTCTTATATATATAAATCCGAGTTGTTTCAAATCAAACTCGTCGTGAGTGTAGCGTTTGCCGACCGCGTACCACGCGCACGGAGCGCCGCCGTACATTTTTACGACTTTTTGCTTCGTCGCGCCGTACAGCACTCCGTCTTTTGAAATAAAATCGACAAACGGTTCGCTGTCCTCCCGATACCATATATCATACCGCGGGTCGTATACCAAAACGTCGCAGCCGCCGTCAAAGTAGGCGCAGGCGTAGTATTTTTGACCGTCGCTGCCGCCTACACAACCCGTGTATTTTTGCGTCAGATTGTCGCTTATCAGTTTGGGACTTCCGCCCGAATACCGGTAAAATCCGTGATTCCCGAGATAGTATACCGAGTTGCCGAGCGTTGCGACCGAGCGGGCGTCCGCCGAACCCCACAGGTCTATCTGCTTGAGAGAAAAGTTTGTGGGGCGGTTGCCGTATACCTGAAACAGCGCGTCGTTTTTAAAAGCGACGACAGAGCCGTTCAAATCTATTATTCCGGTGAACGGATTGTCGTTGTCGACCACGCCGAACCAACTGTCGTTCTCGCCCTTTGTTATGGTGTTGTAGCTGAGAGCGTCCGCTTTGGCGGAGGAAAAAATATACTGTCCGTCCTCCGACGTACCCCATAGCCTGCCGCCGCTCACGCATATATCCGTCATATCAGGTACAAAGGTCTTGATTATAATGTCCGGCGCTCCCTCATCGACGTAGAAGGTTCCGTTTTGCGGAAACGGTATCTCCTGACCAATGCGGTTGTATAGCTTGAGGTATAAAGAGGTCATAGTTATCGACTGCACCACCATATACGCAATCCTGTCCTCCGGCGGGTATGCCTCGCCGCGGCCGGGGACGGCGGTATTGTCTTTTTCACAGGGGCAGTTTTCGATAATTACGCTGTCGCCCACATTAAATCTTGCATCAAAAAGCACATTGGCTCTGGCTACCGAGCTGTATTCTCCGGTATCGCGGTTGAAAGATGTGGAAACGCTGATATGGTCTACCTTGTACTTCTTTTCCATTGCTTCAAGCTGCGGTTTGTCCGCGCCGCAATCGAAGTACAGCTTGTCGGGAAAAATAAATATTTTGTCTCCCAGACGCGCAATGGACTTTCTGCCCGCCGACAGCTCCAAATTGTCAACCGCGCTTCCCTTGTAATAGAAGCGGTTCCCCGCAACACCGGTAAATCCCGCGTCGATTCTCTCTCCGTGCCGAGGTGCGGCAAGTTTTGATATTTGACTCATACCGTCGATAACGGACACTCTCTCGTCGCGCGGAGCAAGACAGGGGTACATATTGTCGGTGAGATTTTCGCAATACGCAAGCTCGTTGTCCGCGATTTTGCGGCGGGTGTTTATTCCCCGAAAGGAAAGTTGCTCAAACGATTTGCTCTTTCGTTTTTCGTTCTCGTTAAGAAGCAAGGTAATCACCTCCAGTAATTGGTGAAGCAAGAGGTTCTGTTTAAAGGGTTTCTCTCCTTGTACCAATCGCTGTACGCCTTTAACGTGATGTTAAACTGCTCGCTGAAACTGCGGTAGCCGTCATAGTTGCCGCTGTGCAGGGCGTATTTTGAGAGCAGATATTCGGTATATATTTTGTCATAGGGCATAGGCGCGAGCGTTTCATCGGTCAGCACACGGCATATGAACATATTTACATCTCCGTTTTTGTCAAGACTGTCCGATATGCGTATACCGTCCTTTGTCGCTTCAAGAACATATGTGTAGACCGCGCTTTCGGCGTCGGGAGAGCCGTCCTCGTCAAATTCGGTGATGATTTTTATAAGGTCGCCCGCTTCCAGAGGCGGCGCGGAAACGCCTATAAAGTCGCCCGAAACCGAGTATTCTCCCTCCAATTCGACACAGCGTATGGGAAGATATTTTTTTAAATATACGACCCTGACCATAGTGCCGCTGCGGTACGGCAAAATAAGAGAATTGTCAAATGTGCGCAAATCGGACTTTGTGTATGCGATTCCGTTTACAATTACGCTTTCCACCGCTTCAAAGTTTAGTCCGTCGGGAAGGGAGGGAACAAGACCGTCCTCAACTTTACACTCTATGTAGTCGTATTTTTTGCATATTTCCTGAGAGAGCATAGCCGACAGCTCGTTGCACCAGTTAAGTTTTTCCCGCAGGGTAAAGCGATTGGGAATAAACCTGTCGGCGTTTAATATTGCATCGGTTATTTTCAATTTCCCGCCTCCCCGTCGTCAATTTTTTTCTTCAAAATTTCAATCGCACTCCTGATGACCGCGGGCATAGGTACGCCCATAAGCCCCGCGTTTTCCACAATGCTTATGACTTCGTTGCAGATAAACGCCGTCACAACGCCGTCCTTGATAAACCCCGTGCCCAAGACTAAATCCAAGCGGCAGGCGATAAGCACGAAGCACAGCATAGCGCACTTGCGGAACAGTCCTTTAAGTCCCGCGCGGGACTCAAGCGCGCCGCTCTCAGAGTGCGGCGACTTTTTGAACACTCCCGCGACCGTCAAACCGCTGAAGTAATCAACCGCCATAAAAATGCACAGCGTCGTAAGCGCGGCGCTCCAGCCGCCGAATATTGCCGACGCAGCCCCGCCGATAACTCCGCATATTGCTAAAATAATTCCTTTGATTTCCATAATCTGATCCTCCTTATATGTTATTTGCTTTTAACTGTGCAGAAAAGTTATTTCGGTATCGCCGTACCAGAGATATTCACCATCGAAACTGGTACCCGTAGGGTCGGTGGTTTCGGTCGTCACATACATGAGAAAAACATAAACGGCGGTTGCCGCGTTTTCGTTTACCTCTATATAACTTATTGGGGCGCCGCCCCGCTTTTTCAATATCTGAGGCGTGGTTCCGCTAACATATACAAACGGTTTGGCACTTAGTTTTTGTACCGAGCTTTCAAGCTCATATTTCGCGTAAATATAGAACTCGTCTTTGTCTGCCGCGGAGCTCGCTTGTCCGCTATATGTGAGTTCCTGCTCCGGCAAAGAAATCTCTCCGAACACCGTGTCCTTGATTGTGATTTTAGGAAGTTTGAATTGAAATTCCCATTTTCCGGTATCTTTATCCAGCCACTCAAAATTTCTCGGAGCAAAATCGGATGAGCCTATTACGGCGCTCGCCGCCGCGCCAAACTTTTGCAATGCTTCCGAGTCTATATTTCTAAGGCACACCGCATTATCCGCCAGCTTTGCATTTGTAACCGCTCCGTTCGCTATTTTTGCGGTAGTAACCGACCCGTCCGCGATGTTAGTCTCTTCCACCGCGTTATGACCGATGTTGTTACGCCATACCGAATTATCCGCCATCTTTTCGTGCGTCACCGATTTGGCTGCCAGCTTTTCGGAATCTATCGAGCCGTCTTTAACAACGCTTCCGTAGACCGAGTCGTCCTCCAAATGCTTGTGTCCGACTGCTTTTTCGGCTATTTTGTTGCCGCTTATTGCTTTGTCGCCGATTTTTGCATTTGTTACCGCTTTGTCTTTGATAACCCTTTCGTCTATCGTTTTATCGTTTATAAGGATGCCGTCAATCTCTTTGTTCGGTATCTTGTCCGCCGTCACTGCGCCGTCCGCTATTTTTGCGGTCGTCACCGACCCGTCGGGGTGGTCAAGCACCGCCGCCGACTTGTGCGCGTCAAGTTTATCCGCTAAATCGGAAACTTGGTCGGACATAGCAAGCTCTGTCCAGTCGTTCCATATCATCTTTTCGTGGTCGTCAATACCGAAACGGAATTTGTAACAGTTATTATAGACGCTGCATTGTAGCATTACGGCGAGAATGGCGTCGGTATATTGGTCACCCTTGTAATCAATTTTAAAATAGGCAACCGAAAGTATTTCGGTACCGACATAATATAACGAGTCCGCCTCGCCGCCGTAGCCTTCCCGATAGTGATTGATAAAGTACCTGCCGTCGCGGACTAAATGGTCGTAATCGGGAGCGGAAGGCTCCCAGTTTTCGTTGTAGTCGTCAAGCTGCTCCGCCTCGACGCTTTGCCCGTAAACCAATGAATTTATTGCGCTTACGAGGTTTTTTTCAAAAGTATTCTCACCGTCGCCCGCCTTTAAATCCTCAATGTTGCCGATTTGCTCCTTCAGCTTGGAAAAGTCCTCCGGAATATCGGGGGAGTCGCTTTTGACGCGTTCTATTTCATTGGATAAAGACTGCATGAGTGAAGTTATCTGAGCGGTCACGCTTTTTTTGTTGATTGTTACGGTGCGCTCGCCGATTTTTGCGTCGGTCACGCTTTTGTCTTTGATTTTGCCGCTCGTTACCGCATCGGAAGCGATAGTTCTTTCGCTGACCGACCCGTCCGCGAGCTTTGGCTCGGTGATTGCGTTATTCGCTATTTTGTCGGTTGTTAATGCTCCGTTCGCTATTTTCGCGGTCGTTACCGCGCCGTCGGGATGGTCGAGCGGCGTCTTTTCGGTGTGCTTCTTGACAATATCTTCAAGATACTCCTTGACGTAGCCGCCGTCCTCGCCGTAGTATTCCTTGTGTTTTGAATTAAACCAAAGGGACATATAAAATCCTCCTTTCTATCTGCCGCAAAGGCGGTCAACAAGCTCCTGTGCCTCGCGGGACTGCTTCTCGCTTCGCTCAAGTATCAGAGCCACGCTTTTGGGCACCTTGACGCTCACGCCGCGCTGTATCTGATAATTTACGCCGTTGAGCGTTACGGTAACGTCGTCGTTGCCGCGTATCTTGGGCAGAGTAATCTCCACCTTTTCGTTAAAATCGTTAACTTCAATATTGTTTTTGTTGTTTTTATTTTCAGCCATAATAAAGTCTCCTTTTTTAATATTAAGGGAGCGCCGAGCGGACGCTCCCCGTGTGTGCGGATTTATTTATACGAACAGGTAGATTCTATTCTCACCATATATTCGCTTGACAATATTTCCGCCGTCTGTGTTGCCTTCCAGCCGATTGTGCTGCGCTGGTCAAGCGGGTCGCCCGTTCCCGCGCTGCCCTTCTGCTTGATAATGGATTCAAGTCCGCCTCCGGTTATCGAGGTTACGCCGTAGGCGTTTTGACCTATCACCAGAGTTGAGTATACGTCGCGCGAGCCGCTTCCCTCGCCCTCGAAAATTTTGGCTTCGGTGCTTTCCACAAAGACTACGCCGTGGATTTTGCCTATCGCGCCGCTGTACCAGTCCTCGGGGTCTACGTTCTGCTTGATTTCTTTCCATTCGGGGTCGTTTGTGAGGTCATTCGCAACGTCAGGATGAATTATTGCGACATAGCAGCCGTCGCGGAACGGACTTGCGTTGTTGCGCTTGAGGGTTGCGACAGCCTTTTTGATTTCGGCTACGGTGAGATAGTCGTTGCCGCTCGCCGCGCCGCCCGTGAGCGAACTGCGGTCGCTTTTTGAGTTGACGTATTGAACGTTGGTACCCGCGTTGATTTTTTCGCGTACCACCGTGTCAAGAGTTCTGCCCGCCTGGTCGCCCAAAATCGCCTGCGTCTCCATAATGATGTCGTCCACCGCGGTCAGGTTGAGCAGATCCGATGTGGTTATGTAGTCGCCGTACTGGTCTACCGTCGCGGTTACCGAAACCACGTTGAGGCTGTTGCCGTCGGGCGTAACTCCCTCGGTCAGCGGAGTGGTCGCCTTGGCGAGCGGGCTGAACTTTCTGAACTGAATGGTCTTGCCGTTGTTGGGCGGAATGGGCTTCTTCTGACCGAACGCCGCGTGTACGAGCTTGGGCGTCGCGTATCTTATGAGCGCGCGGTCGTAAAAGGTCTGCATTTCGCTTGTGAGGCTGTTGTTTAAGTTGTTTGTTGTGGTTGTCTGAACAGTGTTTGCCATAGTTTTCCTCCTTAGAATTTAAAAATTAAAATGTGATTTTTTCGCCGCTTCTGACGCGGTCAAATATATCGTCTATCTGACTGTCGGTAAGACGGCTCGGATTGATAAAAGCCGACGCGGCGGGTACAGAGAGGGTACCCGATTCCGCAATTCGGCTGCGCCGCGCCGATATATCGGCGGCTACCGCAGACCTTGCCCGCGATAGTATGCTGTTTTTGTGGCAAAGATAGTAAGCGTCCTCGGCTGAAATGCCGTTTTCGGTTATCAGGCTTGCGAACCTGGGATTTTTAAGCTCCTCGTCAAAATCAAATTCGGGGCTGTTGACGGAAGCCGCGGCTTCTTCGCGCGCGTCGGTCAGCCGGTCGAATTTTTCCGCTTTTTCTCGCATAATACGGTCGTTTTTAAGACGCGAGCCGATAATTCTGTCGATTTCGCTCTGCCACTCCTGCTCTGTCGCAAAGGTCTTGAACGGTGTTTGCGGCTTGGCGGGGTCCGCTGTTGTTACTGCGCCGGTATTTATTTCGTTTTGCGGCTGAACGACTTCCGCGTACTGCTCTGCGTTCATAGTTTTATCCTGTTTCATTTTTCATCTCTCCTTAAATTTTATTTTGGATTTTCGGCACGGATTTTCTGAGCCCGTCGAGGATTCTGTCCTTGCCGTCAAACTGCATACATTCAATAAGCAGGATTGCGTTTTCCCTGTTTTCGGAGTCAAAAACTCCCGCGTTCCACAAATCGAGCATAGTCTGGTTTTGCGATATTCTGCCGTAGGGATTGTTTTTCTGAGGACTTATAATGATGTCAAATTCAATTCTGCGCCTTAATACCTCGCCGTCCGCGGGAATAAGCTCGTCCTTTAAGCTGCTGCCCGAAAATTCAATGTATTCGGTCTTTTTGCCGCTCCCTACTCGATAAACGCTCGTTTCGGGATGGAACTGCCTCAAAAGCTCTATGAGCATGGCGATTATGCGGCGGTATGCCTCATAGCCCTCGTTTCGCATATCGCGCGAAATTTTTTCGCCCGCGTTCTGAAGCGCCATAATTGCGGAGTATGCGGTTACGCCCGCCGTGGTGCCGCCTTGGAGTACGTCGCGGCTGCCCGAGATTTCTTTCATTTCGTCAATCTTTTTCTGGCGATGCTCGATTATGTAGTCGTGCAGAGGCGATACGGTAAGCTCGCGTATATTCTCGTCCAGCACCGAACCCGAAACGTGGATTATGTCCTTCGACAGGTCGCATAATTCGTGTTCGTTAACGCCTCCGTTGTCCTTAATCATAAACCTCGTTTTGCTTGCGGCTATGGCGTTTTTGCATATAAGCTCGTCCAGCTTGTCGATATATATCTGCTGATTTTTTATGAGGTCGATAAGCCCGAAGCTCACAGGGCTGTCCTCGTCGGGATAGAGCGCGTCTATGACGAACGGATACATACCGTGGTCGTAAAGTCCGCCCCGACCCGCGTCCTCGCTCGCCGCGAGTATCGTGTCTCCGCAGAATTTTATCAGCTCGACCGTCGAGCCGTATTCGCCGTGCTTTTTATAGTAGCAGTCGATAACGATTGTCTTGCCGCGCATAATTTCGCTTTGCAGAGTGTTTTGGTTGTCGTCGTAGGTAAGAAAGTCCATCGAATTTGCGTTGCCTGCAAGCTCCGCGGCGGGATATTTGCGCTTTAACTCCTCGGCGTCGCACAGCGAGGTCAAAAACAGGAATTTGCTGTCTTGAATGTCACTCACGCCCGGCTCCCAGAACAGGTTTAAAAGGTCGATTTTCTTAATGACTATCTCGCCCGCCGCGTCCTTTGTCGGGTCAAAGAATATTCCGTAGCAAGCCGCGCCGTTTTTGAGCTTGTACCACCACGCGCGCGAATATGTCTGCTTGAAGTTGCACAGGTCAAGCCTGCGCGGAATGACTTTCGAGAGCGCGAACGCAATTTTGCGGTCCTTTTTGTCTCGCTCGATGATGTTCGGCTCGGGATAGTTGTCCATAACTTCGGCGTGCTTTGTCGCGAGTACGTTGAAGAGGTACGAGGTGCTGACTTCGGGTATCTCACCCCCTCCCGCCGTGTATAAATTCTTGAACCAGCGGTTGTTTTCGATAATTCTTGCGTCGTATCCGCGCTTGCTCGCCTTGTAAATTTTAAACTGCTCGCGTATCTTCTCAAAAAATTCGGGCTTTATATTCCCGCTATACGTCGGTTTCTTCTTCGCCTGGATAGTCGCCACTTATAATTACCCTCCTTTCTTGTCTTTTCTTGGGCTCAAATTCGTTTTCAAGGCTCCCGAACATAAACGACAGCTCTCTTGCGAGAGCGGTTGCCCATTCGTGAATGTTCTGCATATCTCCGCGCATATCGCCCGTTAAGACGCTCGGCGGAGGAAGCTCGTGTTTAAGCATTGTTCTCACCTCCGATTCTTTTCTGTTTGCCTTGCAGTATCAGGATAATAAGAAAAGTGCGACACGGCGCGACATTGTTGCGCCTTGCCGCCGATATTGAAAAATTTTTGCATAATATGCGCCGAAATCGACCTCTTGTGCGATTTTGTTGAAATATTTTTTTGTTTATGATAAAATATTTGTATAGTAATTGTTTTGTCTGCTAGTCTTTGATTTGATTGAATTTTAAAAATCTATTACTGTAAAGACTGAATTCTATAGGGTAAATTATACATAGTTAAGAGGTGATATATTATGAAGAATATAGTAACTACGATTATTATATCCGTTCTTCTTTTGACTCCCTTATCTTGTCGAGCGAATGCGTATAATGATTGCATTGTGGATGAAGAAAACATTGATATGTCACAGAACGGTTTTATGCCAATAAGCTCAACTTTATCAATAGCCTCAACCTCCTATAATATATATCGACCGACAGATGAGCTCGTAAGGTGCGAAGGTGCTCCGTCCCCTGTCGGAGATATGCGAGTTGTTGTAATTCCCATAGAGTTCGCCGATACCAATTTTTCACAGGAAGATTTGGATCTTATGCAGGACAAATTTTTTGGAGACAGAAACAGAGATGCCAAAATGCTTGAGGAACTTTCTGTAAAAGACGCGTTTGACAGGTTGTCTTATGGAAAATTAAATGTAAGCGGGAGTGTTCTCCCGGTGTATAAGGCACCGGAAATACAGAATTATTATAATAGACAAACAGTAATGTTGGAATTAATTAAAGAAGCAATTGCATCATATACCGATGTTGATTTTTCAGAATATGACGGAAACGGAGACGGATATGTGGATGCCATTTGCGTTGAGTATTGCGATGGCGATAATGAAATAACAGTCCTTCCTTCGGATAATGCGTGGGGAGCTTATGCATTTCCCAATGGTAGAAGTCCTTATGTTGAACTGCCGGGCGGCGTTAAAGCAAGACCTTTTACATATATGAGGTGGACTTACGGTCTAAAAAATTCACAAGACATGGATTTAAATTTTTACTCCGGCACAGAAATTCATGAACTGCTACATCTATTTGGATTACCTGACCTGTACTTCCTAAATGATAGATATTATGTACCCACTAAATGTAATGAAATCCTTGGCGGTTATTCGTATGCATATGTCAATATGTATTATAAATACATTTTGGGATGGATAAGTGAAGAAGACGGCGGCGCGGTATTTTTAACATATGATGATGTATTAAACGGCGACGGACTTAAAGAAATTGAGCTGTGTCCCGCTGAAAAGTATGGCGAAGAAGCGGAGGGTAAAACCAAAGCAGTATTTATAATCCCCGATAAGAATATATTCCCTTCGGTTGTTAATAGTGGTTATTCGAGTTCGTTCTCTCCGTCAGAGTTTTATGTTATAGAATACCGTCCCGGAGGTACGGGATGGCCTAAGTACGACTACTTTGTGAACAATCCCGGCGTTATAATTTGGCATTGTGCTCCTTATACAAATATAAGATTACCCTCATTAAGCCATAATGTTATTGTACCGGTGTATAAAAGCAATAGCGGAAAGGAATATGACCCGCCAAAGGATTTATATTTTGCAGGCGACGAATTTTCTCCTGAAACCACTCCATCAAGCAATTTTTATGATGATGTGTACACAGGTGCATATATGAAAGTGTTGAGTATAGACAGTGAAAAAGCAACTATACTTTCGGGATTTAAAGAACTCGATATACCCCAACCGCCGACTATAACCATTTCGCCGCCATCTCAAAAAGCAGTAAATAGCGGAGAGGAAGTAGAATACCAAATAACATATGAAAACGCAAAAGAAATTGGTGGTTTAGTAGAATCGTCATCAGGTGGTTATTATAGGAATCTGCTGCATTACATTGAAGTTAATACTACCGGAACGGTTAAAACAGGCTACGGAACTCAGGGACTTACTTCAATATATATAAGAAATATTAGCGGCGAAGGAACAGTGAGCTTTACAATTAAACCCGGAAGTGCATATAGCGTGGGACCGTTAGGAGGAATAACATATGCTCCTTCAGCAACATCGGAAATATTTTATGCGGATAATACCCCTCCCGAAATCAAGATAAACGGCGACAGCGAGATAAGATGGGAATACGGTAAAGAATACGTTGATCCCGGCGCGGAGATTACCGACAATCTTGACCCCGATATTGAGAGCAAGCTCATTATAGACAGTTCTGAGGTAAATACGAATAAGATAGGGACATATTCTGTATACTATAATGCCACAGACCACGCGGGGAACAAGGCGGAGCAAGTTGTGCGGACGGTTACGGTATTTGACCCGTTCATCAAGGATATACAATATTCTACAACTGAGCCGACCAATCAAGATGTAACAGTAACGCTTATTCCATATGAGGGCGTAACCTCCGAAACCGGATTTAGTCACACTTTTACGGAAAATGACGAGTACACTTTTGATTTAACGGATGCAGAGGGGAATACTGCAAAAAGGACGGTTGAAGTAACATGGATAGATAAAATTCCACCAACCGCGGAAGTGATTTATACACCTTCGACATGGACTAATAGAAATGTAAGGGTAGAGTTAATTCCATCTGAACCAATAATTGAACGTCCAATTCAAAATTGGGGCAGTAATACCGATAGTACATTTAAGATAACTGACTTGGCAGGAAATGTCAGCTTGATTCCGATAAAAATAACGTGGTTTGACAATATTAAACCTGTAATCAAACTAAAAGGCGACAGCGAGGTAACGGTGAAAGTCGGAGAGCAATACATTGAACAGGGTGCGGAAGTGACTGATAATCTTGACCCCGATATCGCAAGTAAGTTGGTTATAGACGACTCCGATGTGAATACAGACACAGTAGGTACATATTATGTGTATTACGATGTTACTGACCATGCGACGAATAAAGCAAATCAAGTTGTCAGAACGGTTAATGTCCGCGAAGCAAGAACAATTAGCTTTGTTAATTATGATAAGTCCATATTGCAAAGCGAGGATGTCGCATTAGGAACATTACCCGAATACAAGGGCGAAACTCCGGCAAAGCCGCGCGATGACGGGTATTCGTACAGGTTTACGGGCTGGCTGCCTGAGATTGCCGAAGTAACGGAAAACGCTACTTATACGGCGCAGTTTGAAGCAATACCGAGAGAGTACCCCGTCACGCTGAACAAAAACGGCGGCGATTGCGAAGAACTGACAAGCTACACCTACGGCGTGGGAGCGACCTTGCCCGAACCGACAAAAACGGGTTACACGTTCGACGGTTGGTATGAAAACGAAAATTATGACGGCGAAGAGGTAACCGAAATCAAAACTACCGATACGGGCGATAAAACGTATTACGCAAAGTGGACAGCAAACACATACACCGTCACGCTGAACGCAAACGGCGGAGAGTGCGAAGATTTGACGAGCTACACCTACGGCGAGGGAGCGACCTTGCCCGAACCGACAAAAACGGGTTACACGTTCGACGGTTGGTATGATAATAAGGAATTTGACGGTGAATCGGTAACCGAAATAACCCCCACCGATACGGGCGACAAGACATACTACGCAAAATGGATTGCAAACACATACACCGTCACGCTGAACAAAAACGGCGGAGAGTGCGAAGAACTGACGAGCTATACCTACGGCGTGGGAGCGACCTTACCCGAACCGAAAAAAACGGGTTACACGTTCGGCGGCTGGTATGAAAACGAGAATTATGACGGTGAAGCGATAGACAAAATCAAAACTACCGATACGGGCGAAAAGACATATTACGCAAAGTGGATTGCAAACACATACACCGTCACGCTGAACAAAAACGGCGGAGAGTGCGAAGAACTGACGAGCTATACCTACGGCGTGGGAGCGACCTTACCCGAACCGAAAAAAACGGGTTACACGTTCGGCGGCTGGTATGAAAACGAGAATTATGACGGTGAAGCGATAGACAAAATCAAAACTACCGATACGGGCGAAAAGACATATTACGCAAAGTGGATGGTAAACACATACACCGTCACGCTGAACAAAAACGGCGGCGAGTGCGAAGATTTGACGAGCTACACCTACGGCGTGGGAGCGACCTTGCCCGAACCGACAAAAGAGGGGTACACGTTCGGCGGCTGGTATGAAAACGAGAATTATGACGGCGAAGAGGTAGACAAAATCAAAACTACCGATACGGGCGATAAGACATACTACGCAAAATGGATTGCAAACACATACACCGTCACGCTGAACAAAAACGGCGGCGAGTGCGAAGATTTGACGGGTTACACCTACGGCGTGGGAGCGACCTTACCCGAACCGAAAAAAACGGGTTACACCTTCGGCGGCTGGTACGAGGACGCAAACTGTGACGGAAAAGCGGTAGTCGATATAACCCCCACCGATACGGGCAACAAGACATATTACGCGAAGTGGACAAAAGACGAACCTGAGCCCGAACCCCGCGACAGAGTGGAGTTTACCCGCGACGGCGGCGAAGTGACGGTGCGGCTCATATTTGAAAAGACATTACCGCCGCCCGAAAATGATATACGGGTATTCGCGGTGTTCAGCGAGGGCGGCGTATTCCGCTATGCCGAGCTGCTGACGGTCAGCGATATGACCGCTCAGTTCACAATTCCCGAAAAGTATGCCGCCTGCGGCGTCAGCCTCTATGTCTGGGATAAAAACCTTCGACCTCTGATGAATGTGCAGAGAATGGAAGCCGAAACGGAATAAGAAGCAAAACAAAAAAGACAGACAAAATAAAATTTCGTCTGTCTTTTTGTAATTAAAATTTTAAAATTCCGCCAACAATTATTCTCCGAAGCATATGTCTATCGAGCGAGCCATATTTACAAGCTCGCCGTTGGGGTTTACGTTTTTAAGCTCTCCGATAACGTTTTCGAGAGAGTCGTAAGAAATTTCGTTGCCGCGAAGCGCAACCATATTTCCGAACTTGCCCTGCATAAGAAGCTCGACCGCCGCAACTCCATAGCGGGTAGACAAAATCCTGTCGTTCGCGGTCGGCGTACCGCCTCTTTGAACGTGACCGAGTATGGTTGCTCTTGCCTCAAGTCCGACAAGACCTTCAAGCTGTCCCGCGACAAGCTCGCCCACACCGCCCAGACGAATTGGGTCGGGGCTGTTTTCCAGAACCTTGGAAACCACGATGTCGCCGTCCTTGGACTTCGCGCCCTCGGCAACAACGACAATGGCGAAGTTCTTGCCTCTTGCGCGGTTGTGCTTTAATGCTTTTGCCACCACTTCTATATCGTACGGTATTTCGGGTATCAAAATCGCATCCGCGCCGCCCGCGATACCTGCGCCGAGCGCGAGCCAGCCCGCGTATCTTCCCATAGCCTCGACAACTATTATTCTGCTGTGCGACTCTGCGGTGGTGCGAAGTCTGTCGATAGCCTCGGTCGCAATCGAAACCGCGGTGTCGTAGCCGAACGTGGTGTCGGTGGACGCGAGGTCATTGTCTATGGTCTTGGGTACGCCGATAACCTTAACGCCCTTGCGCGAAAAATCGCGTCCGCTGGTCAAAGTACCGTCGCCGCCAATGACTATAAGCGCGTCTATGCCCGCCTTTTTCAGGTTTTCAACGCCGACGTCCGAAACGTCGCCGCGCTTTTGCTTTCCGTCCTTGTCGATATAGGTATAATCAAAGAGATTGTCCTTGTTGGAACTGTAAAGAATGGTACCGCCCTTAAATATGATACCGGTAACGTCGTGCAGTGTCAGCGGCACAAACGCCTTTTCTCCTTCATACAGACCTTTGTAGCCGTGCTTAATGCCGACCACCTCAAGGCCGTATTTCAAAATTGCGGTTTTTGTCACGGCACGGATAACCGCGTTCAAACCCGGACAGTCGCCGCCGCCCGTCATAACGCCGATTCTTTTTATTTTACTCATAAGTACAAACCTCCAATTCATTCTCCCACATATTTTATATCATTTAATATTACAATTCAACATAAATCTGCATTTTAAAAAATATTTGTTAAAAATCAACGAAAAGATATTGATTATTAAATATTGTTGTAGTATAATACTATTAATTAAATTATGCCTTTTTATCCGAATGTTGCCAAAACAGACGGCAAAACGGCATAAGAGTTTACATAAACAGTTGCAAAATAATAAATTACATAATAAATATTAAGAAAGGTTGATGAAAAATGGAAAAGCAAAAAGTATTAACAAAGATGACCGATGCCGGTCTGGTTGCTGTTGTCCGTGCAAACAGTGCGGAGGAAGCAATGAGAATTTCGGACGCTTGTCTTGAAGGAGGCTGCCCCTCCATCGAGCTTACGTTCACGGTTCCGGGAGCGCACAAGGTTATAGAGGCTCTCGCTGCCAAATACACTCACGGAGAAATGCTTCTCGGAGCGGGTACGGTGCTTGACTCCGAAACCGCGAGACAGGCTATTCTGTCCGGCGCAAACTTTATCGTAAGCCCCGGCTTCAACGCCGAAGCGGCTAAGCTTTGTAACCGTTATGCGGTTCCCTATATGCCCGGCACAATGACCTTTACCGAGATACTTACCGCTATGGAAGCGGGCGTTGACATCTGCAAGGTGTTCCCCGGAGACATAGTTGGTCCGAACTTCATTAAGGACGTAAGAGGTCCTTTGCCGCAGGCTAAGCTTATGCCCACCGGCGGCGTTGACGTAAACAATGTTGACAAGTGGATAAAGGCGGGCGCCGTTGCTGTCGGCGCGGGCTCTTCGCTCACCAAGGGCGCAAAGACCGGCGACTATGCGGACATTACCGCTACCGCTAAGGAATTTATCGCTAAGATTAAGGAAGCTCGCGCTTCGTAATCGAAATTTGTTTGATTTTTAGATTTTTAAGAAAAAATACATAAATAAAGGAGATTTGAAATATGGCAAAGGTAGTTACAATGGGCGAAATAATGCTCAGATTATCAACCCCCAACAACGAGAAGTTTCTTCAGGCGGACGAGTTTGACGTATGCTACGGCGGCGGCGAGGCAAATGTTGCGGTATCCCTCGCGAACTATGGTCACGACGCGGAATTTGTAACAAAGGTTCCCGATAACCCGATTGGCGATTCGGCTGTTGCGGCGCTCAGAAAGATGAACGTGGGCACAAAGAATATCGCTCGCGGCGGCGAAAGACTCGGAATTTACTTCCTTGAGACAGGCGCTTCGATGAGAGCTTCCAACGTCGTATACGACAGAGCGCACTCCTCAATCGCTACGGCTACCGCTGACGATTTTGACTTCGATAAGATTTTCGAGGGAGCGGACTGGTTCCACTTCACGGGAATTACTCCCGCTGTTTCGGACGCTGCGGCTGAGCTTACGGAGCTTGCTCTTAAGGCTGCAAAGAAGCACAACGTTAAGGTTTCGGTTGACCTCAACTTCAGAAAGAAGCTCTGGTCGAGCGAGAAGGCTCAGAAGATTATGACAAACCTTATGCAGTATGTTGACGTTTGCATAGGCAACGAAGAGGACGCGGAGAAGGTTCTCGGCTTTAAGCCCGGCAACACCGACGTCACTTCGGGCGACCTTGAGCTTGCGGGCTATGAGGACATCTTCAAGCAGATGGTTGCAAAGTTCAACTTCGAGTATGTTATCAGCTCTCTGCGCGTAAGTCACAGCGCGTCGGATAACGGCTGGTCGGCTTGTATCTATTCGAGAGACGCAAAGGAATTCTATCATTCCAAGGAATACAGAATTCATCCCATCGTTGACCGCGTAGGCGGCGGCGACAGCTTTGCGGGCGGCACGATTTGCGGCTTCCTGGACGGCAAGAACTTCAAGGATGCTCTTGAATTCGGAGTTGCGGCTTCCGCACTCAAACACACCATCCCCGGAGACTTCAATATGGTTTCGAGAAAGGATGTTGAGACGCTCGCAGGCGGCGACGCAAGCGGACGTGTTCAGAGATAATCTCGTTTGAACAACAATAAAAAATCTGTGCCGATAATCGGCACAGATTTTTTTACGCAAAATTTTAATTTAGTCCCAATTTACGCAGCTGTGCGGAACAGTACCGAATTGCTCAATACTTTTATTCGCGTCGTTTATTGCTTCAATTTCGTCGGACAGCGGCTTCTCTTCCGGAACAAATCGGATCAATATTTGAAAAATTGTTTCTATATCTTGTTCGTCTATCACATCAATTAGTTCTTTGAGTGCGTCCTTACTCATATCAAATACCTCCTATAATTTTTTATATGCCGCTTGACGTGGCAGAACATCTTTTATAACTATTGTGCCGCTTTCGTTTGAAAACAAAATCCTATAATTTCCTACTCTCAGACGATATTCTCTTCTGAAGCCGGTCAGCTTTCTGACATCTCCTCCGGGCAATTTTTCAATAGCTTGTTTTATTCTTTGCTTGGTTGATTTGTCAAGTGCCTCAATGTGTTTTACAGCTTCGCGGCTATATTCAATATTCATATCCTGCTTGCCCCCCTCAATTCCTTTTACGCAAATTGGCTTGGGTGGTGCGGGAAAAAGTCGAAGCGCGGCTCCAAAAATTTAAGCTCATGCTCGCCCTCGCCGCAGAAGTCGTACAACGTGTCAAACGCGCGGTTCCAGTCCCAAAACTCGTTGCCAAAGCGCAGATATTCGAGCAGAAGCTCGGTGCCGCGCGGCGCGATTGGATGTACCAAAAGCGCGGCGGTGCGTACCATATGGAATGTGTCGATAATAGTCCGGATGCGCAGCTCGTCGTTGTTGTCCTTGTCCGCCGCTGCCGAATTTTTAGCAAAATATTTGTTTGCGCTTCGAATATACGAGTCGAGCAAATTCATAACGGTGTGGAACTCAAAGCGGTACATTGCTCTCTCGTATTTTAAAATGACCTCTTTTGCATCTTTTAAAACGTCGTCGCTCACTTTGCCGCGCGGGAGCTTTCCTCCGCAGTATTTCTGAGCCGAGTAGAAGCAGGAGCGCGCCACTCTGTTAAATACGTTTGAAAGCAGGTTGCCCTCTTTGATAACGGGGTCTGCGTCGCTCTCTCCCGCAGTCGGGTTGAGCGGTTTCGGCTGAAAGCTGACGCTCTTGATTCCCAGTCCGAGGCTCAAAAAGTGCGCTCTGAGCTGTTCGGCAGTGTAGTAGTCCAAAAGCTCGCCCGCCATCGGCGGCTTAACCGCGCCGCTGCTGCTTGCTTTTTTGTTCAGAAATAATATGTGATGGTTTGCGACCAGCGTCGGAAGGGTAAGCTCTCCGTCGGCGGGGTGTGCCGAAAGACCGTCCTTTGCGTTCAGAGCCATAAACATAGCCATCTCCGCGATGCCGTAGAAATAGATGTTGTCCTGCCCTATGAACTGATACACCTTAGCGTCGTCGCTGCACCAGTACTTTTTCCACTCGTCCGCGTCCTTGCCTTGTGAGTTTAAGTAGGTCTTGCAAAACGAAATCGGAGCCCACAGCGACTCAGGCCATACCCATACGGTGAGATTTTCCTCGCCTTCGATTACGGGAGCGGGAACGCCCCACTCGATATTGCCGGTCAGTCTGAACGGCACGAGGGTCTTGCCCGCGCGGAAGCGTATTCCGTTGTCGCCGAGTACGCGCCTCGCCTCGTCTCTGTCGTCCAGATTCTTAAATTCGAGCGCAAACGAGGTCTTGTTCGCACCCTTGTGCATCCGGTGAGCCGGCATCTGCGCCTTTACTTTGTCGTAATTCTCCTCAAATTCGTTCTTGACATATATTATGGGAGGATTTAAAAATTCCTTTATCGTGTTTGAAACGAGCGGACGTACGCTCTCGTCCTGAGAGATATTTTCGACGTATTCCTGCATAAGAGGGAAGAATTTCGTCAAATCAATGTACCAGTTTACCACGTCCCGCATTTCGGGCGTTTCGCCCGTGAGGGTGCTTTTGGGGTCTATAAGCTCGCTCGGCATATACTGGTGTCCGAGAGAACATTCGTCGGCATAGCCTTTGTCCGAGTTACAGTTCTCCACCGGACATTTTCCGACTACCTGCCTGCCGTTTAAGAACTGCTCCGCCTTCGCGTCGTAGAACTGAGAGGTGGTCATTTTGGTAAGATAGCCGTTTTTGTAGAGCGTTTCAAGAATTTCACGGCTTTCCTCCGCGTGAAACTTTTTAGCCTCGTCAAGACCCGACGCCGCAAACAGATTGAGACTTATATCGTAGTCATTAAGCGTCTTTTTTTGGCTTTCGTGGTTTGAGCGCACAAAGTCCTCAAGCGTGCCGCTAAACTCTCCGCTCTCTTTCACCTTTCGGTAGCCCTCAACGATAGGAGATCCATAGCAGTCGGTTCCCGACACGAAAATCACGTTTTCCGCGCCTATTCTGTCCCGCAAAAACCTCGCCCATACGTCCGCCTGAACGAACACTCCGCCGACGTGTCCGAAGTGAAGCGTTTTGTTGCCGTAGGGCATACCGCCGGTTATTACCGCGCGTTTAGGGAACTTCGGGCGCTCCATATCAAAAATGCTCGGCTTTTTAAACTCATAATGCGTACCGTTTTCTCTTTTGTCTTTTCCCATTACACTGCCTCCCCTGTTTTTAAAGCTCTGCGGCTTTCGCAAGCCTTGCGCGCGTCTCGTCCTCGCCGAGGACTTGGCTTATCTCCCAAAGGTCGGGCGAGTTTGTGCGTCCGACGAGCGCGACTCGTATGACGTTGCTTACGTCGCTTATGCTTCCGTTGTAAAGCTCGGGATTTTTCTTGTACTTTTTCGGCTGAAGCGCAAATCCGAGGTCGTCCGCGATAACGCGCACCTTGGCGAACCACGCCGTTTTATCATCGCCGAAATCGAGCGTGTCGAGGTAGCGCGAGATTATCTCCCTGCGCATATCCGCGTCTGTGTTTTGCGGAAATTCGTCCTCGATTTTAAAGGTGCCGCGATAGTAAAACGAGAGGAAGTCCCTCGCCTGACTCATATTTACCAAATCCTTGCGCGGTCTGTCGCCGCTTCTGCCGACCGATATTGCCTTTATCGAAAAGTCTCGGTCTGCGGTGAAAATTTTGAAAAATTCGGGGTCGTATTCCCGCGCCCATTCCGCCAGCTTTTCGTAGATTTCTTCCGCAGGGGTTCTCAAAAGCACCTCGCGGCTCACGTCGTCAAACTTTGCGAGGTCGAACAGCGCGCCCGAATTGCTCATCTTTTCAAGCGTGAATTTGAAGTCGTCTATCGGAGCGGTCGGGTTTTCGGCGCGCCATTCCTCAAAGTTCGAGTTTAGAACAGTCATTAAGTATTCCGTAACGCAGGACGGCAGATAGCCCTCCTTGCGGTAGTATTCAAGAGCCAGCTCGGGGTCCTTGCGCTTTGACAGCTTGCGCTTTGTCTCACCGTCCATCTTCATAAGCACCGCCGTGTGACAATATATGGGGCGCTCCCAGCCCAGCGTGTCAAAAAGCTGAACGTGAATCGGGAGGGTGGAGAGCCACTCCTCGCCGCGTACAACGTGGGTGGTTCGCATTAGGTGGTCGTCCACCACATGGGCGAAGTGGTAGGTCGGTATGCCGTCCGACTTTAAAAGCACGAAGTCCTGATAATTTTCCTGAAGCGAGAGAGTGCCGCGTATGCCGTCGAAAACCTCAACGCGGTTGTTCTCGTCTCCCTCCGAGCGGAAGCGAAGCACATAAGGCTCGCCGTTTTTGATTTTAGCCTCGATTTCTTCGTAGGATAGGTCGCGACACTTAGCCCACTTTCCGTAGTAACCGAAGTTCAGCTTGCCTGCCATTTGCTCGTTCCTCATAGCTTCAAGCTCATCCTCGCCGCAAAAGCAGGGGTACGCCTTGCCCGACAGCACAAGCTCGCGGGCAAAGGTATGGTATATTTCCTTTCGGAGGCTCTGACGGTACGGACCGTAGCTTCCGTTGTCGCCGTCAACCGTCGCGCCCTCGTCAAACTCGATGCCGAAAAACTTCATAGATGAGAGTATAACGTCAACCGCGCCTTCGACATAACGCTTTGAGTCGGTGTCCTCGATGCGCAGGAAGAACACGCCGCCGCTCTGGGCGGACAGCCTCTCCCCTATAAGGGCATTGTAGAGATTGCCGAGGTGGATAAATCCCGTAGGGCTGGGACCTATTCTTGTGACCGTCGCGCCCTCGGGCAGATTGCGCTTCGGGTATATTTCTTCGTATTCCCGCGGAGATTTAAGCTCGTTCGGGAAAAGCAGGTCTGCGAGTCTTTTGTAATCCATATATTAAACCGCCTTTGTCTTTTAATTTAAAATATATTTTATAATAAACGGCTTTATATGTCAAGTAATTCCCGCTACTTTAAGAACTCCAGACCCTCGTTGTCGGGAATATCGTCCACCAAAAGCTCAAAACGCGTAAATTCGCTCAAAAACGCGGTTTTGTCACGCTCGGACAACAGTACCTCGGAGCGGTCAAGCGAAATTTTTATATCGTCGAGCCGATCGGCTCTTATGGTAAGCTCTGCCCATACACCGCCGCTTTCCCAGCGCGACTTGACCCTCTCCATAGCCTCCGAAGCCTCATCCCAGCTTTCGGAGCTAACGGCGGCTTTCGTTTCGTCGACATATTTTAAAATATCCTTTGTCATATCCGTTATCACAAATGCGTGCAGGACGATAAATATAAACACGACCGCGAGCAAAATCCACGAGATCCATACCGATTTCACGCCTTTTCCCCCTTTTTCAGCATAGGAATGATGTATATGTCGCCGCTTCGGTTGGCTGACATATAGAATATGTCGCTCGGACGCTTAAAGCCCTTTTCGCCGAGCGTCTTTGAAAGCCAGTTGTCATCAAATCCGAGCGTTTTTAGATTGGTTTTTATAACCTCGCCCGCGTCTATTATTATATAGCTCATTTCTACCGGAGCGGGCTCCAGCGATAAATCTGACGGCGTGACCGTGCGGTTCTGCGCGTTTAATATTACGCTTACGTTGCCGTTTGTCTCCATAATGACATACTCGACCTCCGAAAGGTCGCATACGCCGTTGTTGCGAAGCTCCTCCATAAGGTCGTTTATGTTGAAGCGCTGGTTCTCCATTTCTTTTTGCTTGATTTTACCGTTCTCCACAAAAACGCTCGGCGTGCCGTAGACGATTTTGCGCGCGGTTTTGTTCTTGTAGGTGAGAAAGGAGAGCAGCACCTCGATTATAAGGAGCATAAGTATGCCTATAAGACTGCTCGCCATAGGCTGCTGAGGGTCTTGTATCGGCATAACCGCAAGCTCCGAAATCATAATCGTCACGACCAGTTCGGATGACTCCAGTTCTCCGACCTGACGCTTCCCCATAAGGCGAAGCACCACTATTACGAAAAAGTAGACCAGAATGGTTCTCAAAAAAGTTATAATCATTTTATATACACTCCCGTTGCTATTTTGAACGGATTTGATATAAAATATTGATAAAAAGTGAAACCGTTTCGGCTTTCGGCGTGTATATAAAAGTGTAATATGCGAAACGACGTCGTTTTTATTTTTACAAAGACAAGGGGGTTGAAGCTCAAATTGACTGATGAGAAAAAACTGCTTATAAATTTGAAAAACGGCAGAGGAGGCAGTCTGGAAAAGGCGATAAAGCTCTATACGCCGTATGTCTGCACGGTAATATACAACATTGTCGGAAGCGGTATGTCGAAGGAGGACGTCGAGGAAGCGGTCTCGGACGTGTTCGTGTCTCTCTGGCGGCACGCGGGCGACTTGGATGCCGAAAAGGGAAGCGTGCGGTCGTATCTCGGAGTTATAGCCCGCAACTGCGCCAAAAACCGTATGCGGAACGCACGGACGTTTGAAGAGTACGACGAGACGCTTGCGGACGAGCGCGGCACCGAGGAAATAGCGGAGGAGCGGGAAAGGCGCAGGATGCTTATATCGCTAATCCAAAAGCTCGGCGAGCCGGACAGCGAAATTTTTATGAGGTATTATTTTTACGACGAAAAAATCTCAAAAATCTCGGCGGTTACGGGGATTTGCGGCTCGAAAATAAAAACGAAGCTCTCGCGGTGCCGCGGCAAAATGAAGATACTGCTCAGAGAAAACGGCATAAACGGCGAGCTTCGGGACGGGAGGTATGGAAATGAACAGACGGCTTCGTAAACTCGGAGGCAAAATCGGATTTAAAAAGACCGATTTGCGGGCGGACACAGGAAAAATAAGCAGAATGACCGTCGGCGCTTTGAGCGGCGACCCTGCGGAAAGGAAAATATTTATGAGAAGAAGAATTTATAAAACGGCGCTCATCACGGCGGCGCTTGCCGCTCTGCTGACAACGGCGGTTTTCGCGGCAAATTTTGGCTGGAACGAAAAAATGATAGAGCTTTTTAAGCCGAGCGAAAGCCAGATGGAGAGGCTGGGAAGCGCGGCGGAGATGCCCGAAGCTACGGTCACGCAAAACGGCGTTACCGTTACCGTGAAGCAGACCCTCGCCGACAATCACGGAATTTACGCGCTGTGCGACATAGAAGCCCCGCAGGACTTTGTGTTCACAGATGAGATAATGCCCGATATTTATTCGCTGGACGCGGATTTCGACTATGATGACAGCAGGACAATGGGTATGGGCAGCGGCAGTTGCCGCGTGGTGTCTCAGGCGGGCAATAAAAGAACGGTGCTTATCCGCACCGAGAATGTCGGAACGCTCAGCGCGGGCTGTAGAATGTCGCTCTATATCAAGGATTTGGGATATGTGGAGCACAACGAAGATTACTCGCAGAGCGAATGGAAAACCGTGCTGCCCGGCGAATGGGAGCTTGAATGGCAGTTTGACGGCATTCCCGCCGAGCAAAAGACCGTCTATGTGAATCAAAAGGTTGACATAAACGGCATAAACGATGATACGTTTACGACGCTTGAAATTTCTCCGATGTCTGTATGGATTACAGTGGAGGGCGACGATGTGCTTACGGTTTTAAATCCGGTTATCAAATTTAAGGACGGCGGCGAAATTCGTATGGAGGTTGTAAACGATGAGACATCCACGTTTATGTTTTTGAACTTCCAGGACGGCAACAATAGGCAGGGTAAAAATGTGGTCGGCTATAACTTCGACAAAATCACGGATATATCCGAGATTGAGAGCGTGACGGTCGGAGACGTGACCGTTACGGTGGAATAATATTTTTGCCGAGGCGCCGCGGACGGGCGGCGCCTCGGCTTTTAAAAAATACGGCATAAAAATTAAATTTGAAAAATTTTAAAAAAGTACTTGACAAACGCACGGCGCGATACTATAATATTTGGGTAAAGCAGAGGTTTCCGCTTCTCCCCTCAGCGCGCAGCGAAAGGGCAGCAACTTAATATTCGAACCTAATATTCGTTTGAATATACGCGGAAGGCTTAGCTTTTCGCGTATTAGTTTTTTGGAGGTGTTTTGCATAGCTAAACAGGATTTAATGATTAATGAGGAAATCAAGGACAAAGAGGTCAGGCTTATAAGCGAGGACGGAACTCAGCTCGGCATAGTTTCCAACAGCGAGGCTCAAAGCAGGGCGGAGGCGGCAAATCTTGATTTGGTAAAGATTGCTCCTCAGGCAAAGCCGCCGGTATGCAAGATTATGGACTACGGGAAGCACAAGTTTGAGCTTGCCAAAAAGGAGAAGGACCAGCGCAAAA
Organism: uncultured Clostridia bacterium; assembly: GCA_947631965.1. GTDB lineage: Bacteria > Bacillota > Clostridia > Monoglobales > Monoglobaceae > CANQBQ01. The sequence goes on along the minus strand of CANRNL010000004.1, from coordinate 44,830 downwards.
ATCAAAAGACCGTCAGCATCAAAGAGGTCAGGCTTACGCCCAATATCGGCGACCACGACTTCAACACCAAGATGGGCGGCGCGATAAAATTCCTCAAGGCGGGTGACAAGGTTAAGGTTTCGGTTAAGTTCAGAGGACGCGAAATTACTCATTCGTCATTGGGTAAGGAGTTGCTTGATAAGGTTGCGGAAACGGTTGCGGAATACGGAACCGTGGAAAAGGGAGCCAAGATGGAAGGCAGAAATATGGCTATGTTCATAACACCCAAAAATAACGCATAAAAAATCAGTTTCATAAACGGAAGGAGAGAAAAGGATATGGCTAATACTAAAATCAAGACCCATAGAGGCGCGGCAAAGCGTTTCGGCGTTACCAAGAACGGTAAGGTTAAAAGAAGCAAGGCTTACAAGAGCCACATTTTGAACAAGAAAAGCACTAAGAGAAAAAGAAAGCTGAGAAAGGCGGGCTATTTGTCGCCGGCAAATGCTTCGACCATCAAAAAGATGATGCCTTACAAGTAAGGCGGGCTAAAAACGTACAAGTCGTAAAGTTAAGAAAAGGAGAACAAATCTATGGCAAGAATAAAGGGTGCGGTTAAAACCCGTGCAAGACATAAAAAAATATTAAAGCTTGCAAAAGGTTACAGAGGTGCAAAGAGCAAGCTGTATAAAACAGCCAATCAGGCGGTTATGAAGTCGCTGTCTTATGCTTATCGTGACAGAAAGCAGAAGAAGAGAGATTTCAGACAGCTTTGGATTGCCCGTATAAACGCGGCAGCAAGGGCTAACGGAATGAGCTACAGCAGATTTATGAACGGTCTTAAGCAAAACGGCATTGAGATTAACCGTAAAATGCTGTCCGAAATAGCAATTTCAGACCCTGCGGCATTTACAAAATTGGTTGAGAAAGTAAGATAATTAAAAAAAGTTATACCTTTCGGTATAACTTTTTTCGCTGTAAGATAACTTAATTTTTTAAGCCACAAAGTCGGTTTTATTATGATTAGACACATAGAAAGCAAGGATAATAAGTATGTGAAAATTGCAAAATCCCTGTCGATGAAAAAGTACAGGGAGAAGTATTCTCTGTTCTTTGCGGAGGGCAGACGCATCGTTGCGGAGGCTCTTTCGGTCGGCTCGGCTGAGTTTGTTATACTCTCCGAAAGCTTTTTTGCAAAAAATCCCGATTTTTCAAACGAAGACGTTTTAACGCTCGTCGTTTCGGATGCGGTGTTCAAGGACATTTGCGATACCGAAAATTCTCAAGGCGCGCTTGCCGCCGTCAGAATATCACAAATTCCTCAAGACCTTGATTTGGCGCGTTTTGCGCTAATTCTCGACGGCGTTTCGGAGCCCGGAAATATGGGTACGATAATCAGAAGCGCCGAGGCACTGGGAGTTGACATAATATATACGACGGGCGGCTGCGTAGACGTTTACAATCCAAAGACGGTGCGCTCCACAATGGGCTCGATTTTCCGTATGCCGATAGTTTTCGGAAAGAACAGTGCGGAGATTTTCGACATTTTAAAAGAGCGCGGATTTACGGTCTGCGCCTCGTCGCTGTCGGCAAAGAAAAGCATTTCGGACATTTCGGACTGCGGCAAAATCGCGCTTGTGATAGGCAGCGAGGCGCGGGGCATATCGCCTGAGACTGAAGCGGGCGCGGACATACTCTTTAAAATACCGATGCGCGGCGCGGCGGAGTCTTTAAACGCGTCGGTCGCGGCGGGAATAGCGATGTACGAGCTTGGGAGGAAGGTTTTATGACAAGCTTTGATGATTTGCTCAAGGACTTATGGCTAAGCTGTGTCTGTAAGCACGAACCGACGGTTATCGACAAACATATCCGCGCCTTCGGAAGCGCGGAAGCGGTCTACCGTGCGGACGCGGCGGCGCTCAGAAAGTACGGCCTGGGCAGAGCCGCCGCGAAAAAGGACACGCGCGAAGCGGAGCGAATTTATCGCGAATGTACGGATAGCGGAATACATATAATAACGATTGACGACGAGAATTATCCGTTCAGACTGCGTCATACAACCTGCCCGCCCCGCATACTTTATGTAAAAGGCGACCTTCCCGACTTCGACAATCTTCTCGGAATAAGCATAGTAGGCTCGCGCCGACCTACCGAGGAGGGTATGAAGGTGGTGTACTCCATCGCAAAGGACCTCGCGGCTCGCGGCGCGGTCATAGTCAGCGGTATGGCTGTCGGAATTGACCGTATGGCGCACGTCGGCGCGCTTCACGCGGGCAATAAGACAGTGGCTGTGCTGGCGGGCGGAGTTGACGTGGTATATCCCAAGGTCAACGCCGACCTGTATGAGTGTATAATAAACAACGGCGCGGTCGTAAGCGAACGCCCGCCGCATTATCCCGCCGAAGGCAGGCTTTATTCCCAAAGAAACAGAATAATCGTCGGCCTGTGTACGGCGACGGTCATAGCCGAGGGCAGATACAAAAGCGGTACCTCGATGAGCGCAAGGCTGGCGGAGGAAAATAACCGCGACGTGTTCGCGATACCGATAACGCCCATAGTCAGAAATTCCGAATTGCCGAACAGTCTGCTCAGCGACGGAGCGTATATAATACGCGACGCGAGAGACGTTATAAACGAGTACGCTTCGGTGTCTCCCGAGCTTTTGAGTAACGGCGAAGCGCTGATTGGGGAGCCTGTCAATATTGCGATGAGCGGAGATGAGCGCGAAAAGTCGCGCCCCGCCCGCGAGAAAAAGATAAAGGCGGAGAGCGTCAAAAAGACGCCTATAGAAACGATAACAGCCTCGCTCGGAGACGACGAGCAGGTTGCGATAGTCAAATTTCTGCACGAACACGGCAGCGCGATGATAGACGATATTGCCGAGGGCTGCGGAATAAGCGCGGGCAGTCTCAGCGCGAAGCTTTTGCTGCTAGAAATGAAGGGAATAGTTAAACGCGGTGCGGGAAATATATACTCACCGGTTTTTAAATGATAAGAGCTTAAAAAATGAAAGTCAAAAAGATGAAAACGGAAAGGTAATGAATTATGGTAAAAAAACTTGTTATTGTTGAGTCGCCTTCAAAGGCTAAAACCATAAAAGGGTATTTGGGCAGCGGCTATGATGTTACCGCGTCTATGGGACATCTTCGAGATTTGCCCAAAAGCCAGCTCGGAGTTGATATTGAAAGTGATTTCGAGCCTAAGTACATCACGATTCGCGGCAAAGGACCGCTGATTTCCGACCTCAAAAAGAAGGCGAAGTCGGCGGATAAGATTTTGCTTGCGACCGACCCTGACCGAGAGGGAGAAGCGATTTCGTGGCACTTGGCGATTTTGCTCGGAATAGACCCAAGCTCAAAATGCAGAGTCACATTTAACGAGATTACCAAAACGGCGGTACGCGAGGCGGTGAAAAGTCCGCGCTCCATTGATTTGGACCTGGTTGACGCACAGCAGGCGCGCCGCGTGCTTGACAGAATAGTGGGCTATAAAATAAGTCCTCTGCTGTGGAAAAAGGTGAAAAAGGGGCTGAGCGCCGGACGTGTACAGTCGGTCACGACAAGATTGGTGGTCGACCGCGAGGCGGAAATACAGTCGTTCAAGCCCGTCGAGTATTGGAGTATGGATGCAAAGCTCACCAACAGCGCGGGCAAACAGCCGTTTGTCGCAAAGTTTCTCGGCGGGGCGGACGGCAAGAAAATAGACCTGCCCGACGAAAAAACGGTGCGTGAGATAGAAGATGCGGTTCGCGGTGCGGACTATGCGGTTAAATCCATAAAAAAGAGCGAGAAAAAGCGCAATCCCGCGCCGCCGTTCACTACCAGCACTCTCCAGCAGGAGGCGTCGCGAAAGCTGAATTTCACCGCGAGACGCACGATGAGTACGGCGCAGCAGATCTACGAAGGAGTTGACATAAAGGGAAAGGGTACCGTCGGACTTATAACATATATGAGAACCGACTCAATGAGAATAGCCGTTGACGCGCAGAACGCGGCGAGGCAGTATATTTCGGAGCGTTACGGAGATAAATACGTTCCCGAAAAGCCGAGAATATATAAATCGCGAAACGGCGCACAGGACGCACACGAGGCAATCCGTCCGACAAATATGAGTCTGCCGCCCGAAGCGGTCAAGGATTCGCTCAAGTCAGACCAGTATAAGCTTTACAGGCTGGTGTGGAACAGATTTCTGGCAAGCCAGATGTCGAGCGCGGTGTTTGACACGGTGCAGGCGGATATTTCGGCGGACAAATATATATTCCGCGCAAACGGCACCACCGTTAAATTTGACGGTTTTACCGCGGTCTATGTCGAGGGTCAGGACGATGCGGAGGAAAAGAAGAGCAAGCTCCCGCCTCTTACCGAGGGTCAGGAGCTAAAGCTCAAGGAACTGATTTCGGACCAGCACTTTACGCAGCCGCCCCCGCGATACACCGAGGCGTCGCTCGTCAAGGTGATGGAAGAAGAGGGCATAGGCCGTCCGAGTACCTATGCGCCGACGATAACCACAATAACCTCGCGCGGATATGTGGCGCGCGACGGAAAGTCGCTTTTCCCGACTGAGCTTGGAATTATCGTTACCGAGCTTATGAAAGAAAATTTCAAGGATATAGTGGACATAGAGTTTACCGCGAATATGGAAACCGAGCTTGACGAGATAGAAAGCGGCGATACGCCGTGGAAGGATATAATACGCGACTTTTACGGACCTTTTTCCAAAACGCTCTCGCTTGCCGAAGAAAAAATCGGAGATATTGAGATAAAGGATGAGGTTTCGGACGTAAAGTGTGAAAAGTGCGGCAGAATGATGGTGTATAAGCAGGGTCGGTTCGGAAAGTTCCTCGCCTGCCCCGGCTATCCCGAATGTAAGAACACCAAGTCGATAACAAAGGAGCTTGGCGTTGACTGCCCGAAGTGCGGAGGAAAAATTCTCGTTAAGAGGTCGAAAAAGGGAATTACTTATTACGGCTGTGAGCATAATCCCACCTGCGACTATATGTCGTGGGATGAGCCGACAAACGAGAAATGCCCTCAGTGCGGTTCGATGGTGGTAAAACGCCGCCCGTACAGAGGCAAAAACTTTGTTAAGATTGTGTGCAGCAATGAGGACTGCAAATGGGAGAAAAAGCCGTCGGGAAAGAAAAGCGAGAATAAAGAGAAAGCGGAAGTTTAAAAGCTATGGAAATAAATGTAATCGGAGCGGGACTCGCGGGATGTGAAGCGGCGTGGCAGGCGGCACGGCGCGGAGCTTGGGTACGGCTCTTTGAAATGAAGCCGCATAAACGCTCGGCGGCGCACAAGAGCGATAATTTTGCCGAGCTTGTGTGCAGTAACTCTCTGCGTGCGGCGGGTCTTGGCAACGCGGTCGGACTTTTAAAAGAGGAGATGCGAAGGCTCGATTCCCTTATAATGCAGTGCGCTGACCAAACGCGCGTGCCCGCGGGCGGAGCGCTTGCGGTTGACCGCGAAGGCTTTTCGGCGGCGGTCACCGAAAAAATCAAGGCTCACCCCAACATAGAGGTTATTTCGGAGGAAGTCACCGAGATAAATCCCAATGAGTATACCGTTGTCGCGGCGGGACCGCTCGTTTCGGACGCGCTCTACGAGAGCATACGAAGTATTACGGGCAGCGAATATCTTCATTTTTTTGACGCTGCCGCGCCTATTGTGGATATAGATTCAGTGGATATGACCAAGGCGTTTCGAGCCGCGCGCTATGGCAAGGGCGGCGACGATTATATAAATTGTCCGCTCAGCCGCGAAGAATACCTGACGTTCAGACGGGAGCTTGCCGCCGCCGAGACGGCGGAGGTACACGGTCTCGATGGCGAGCCTGATGTGTTTGAGGGCTGTATGCCGATTGAGGTTATGGCGAAGCGCGGAGAGGACACAATGCGCTTTGGACCTATGAAGCCGGTCGGCCTTACAAATCCGTACGACGGCAGTCGTCCGTACGCGGTGGTTCAGCTTCGGCAGGATAACGCGGCGGGCAGTCTTTACAATATTGTCGGCTTTCAGACGCACTTGAAATTCGGCGAGCAAAGAAGGGTGTTCGGGCTTATACCCGCGCTGAAAAACGCAGAATTTGCGCGTTACGGAGTTATGCACAGGAACACATATATAAACTCGCCCGACCTGCTCGACAATACGTATCGTATGAGGAAATACGAAAAGCTGTATTTCGCGGGTCAGATAACGGGCGTAGAGGGATATGTTGAGTCCGCCGCGTCGGGGCTTTTGGCGGGAATTAACGCCGCGCTCTCCGCGCTCGGCAGGGAGCGGGCGGAATTCAGCAAAAAAACGGCGATAGGCGCGCTCGCGTGCTACGTCTCAAATTCGGGAATCGTCAATTTCCAGCCGATGAACGTAAACTTCGGAATTTTTGAGGATTTGGGAGAGCGAGTAAAGGATAAAAAACTGAAAGCTGAAAAATTTGCACAAAGAGCTTTAAAGGAGATAGGTGATGCGAGAACTTTCATATGATGAAGCGATGGCTTTTATTCACGGCAGGCTTCGTTTCGGCTCAAAACTCGGACTTGACAATATAACAGAGCTTATGCGCCGCCTCGGAAATCCGCAGGACAAGCTGAGCTTTGTCCATATCGCGGGAACCAACGGCAAAGGCTCTACCGCGTCGTATATCGCAAATTCCTGTACGGCGGACGGCAAAAAGACGGGTCTTTACATTTCTCCGTTTGTCCGCGTCTTTGAAGAACGCATACAGATTGACGGCAGGATTATAGACCACGCTTCCCTTGCACATTGCGTTTCGAGGGTTGCCGACGTTATGGGCGACGACCTTGAGGCGACCGAGTTTGAAGTGGTCACGGCCGCCGCTCTGCTGTATTTTTACGAGCAAAAATGCGATATTGTGGCGCTCGAAGTGGGGCTTGGCGGGCGTTTCGACGCGACAAACGTCATAAAGCCGCCAAAGGTTTGCGTTATAACAAGCATAAGTTATGACCACACCGAGGTTTTGGGAGACACTATCGACAAGATTGCCTATGAAAAGTGCGGAATCATAAAGAGCGGCTCAAAGGCGGTCGCCTACTGCGAAAATCCGCGCGAGGCAAACGAGGTTATAGAGCGGATGTCGCGCGAGAGAGGCGCGGAGCTTGTTTTCGCGGATAAGTCCGCGCTAAAAATAACCGAGCAAAATATGTTCGGAAGTAAATTTTCGTATAAGGGCGCGGAGTATGAAATTCCTATGCTCGGCGTTCATCAGATATATAACGCGCTTACCGCGATAGAGGTTTGTGCGGCGCTCGGCCTGAGCGAAAATGCGGTTCGCGCGGGTCTTAAAAATACGCGCTTTTGCGGCAGGTTTGAAACGGTCGGAACCGAGCCGACCGTTATAGTTGACGGCGCGCATAATTTGGCGGGAGCGGAGGCTCTCAGGCATACCGTTGAAAAGTATGTCGGCAAAAAAGTGATACTTGTTATGGGTATGCTCTCAGACAAGGAGTATGAGAAATGTCTGAGCGTCCTGGCTCCGATTGCTAAGGAGTTTGTCGCCACACAGCCGCAAAACCCGCGCAGGCTCGAAGCCGAAAAGCTCGCGCATATTGCGAAAAAGTTTTTTAAAGACGAGCCGCCCTCGTTTGAAAATCCGTCCGACGCTCTCGCGTTTGCTAAAGGGTCGGCACAGAGCGACGACGTTATAATAGTTTGCGGTTCGCTGTATATGATTGGAAATATTTAGTTGGAGGTTTTACATATGTTGACACTTGATAAGATTTATCACGCGGGATTTGTTCTCAAAGACGTAATACGCCCCACCGACGTTATTTACGCGGCGGGACTGAGCCGCAAAGCAGAGGTCTATTTAAAGACCGAGAATTTGCAGGTCACAGGCTCGTTTAAGGTGCGCGGCGCGTACTACAAAATATCTCAGCTAACAGATGAGGAGAAGGCTCGCGGAGTAATAGCGTGTTCCGCGGGGAACCACGCGCAGGGAGTCGCGCTTGCGGCGAGCAAGAACAATATAAAGTCTATGATTTGTATTCCCGACGCCGCGCCTATTTCAAAAATCGAGGCGACAAAGAGCTACGGCGCGGAGGTTTGCCTTGTCGAGGGTACATACGACGACGCGTATGAAAAGACGCTCGAGCTTCAAAAGGAGAGCGGCGCGACGTTTATCCACCCGTTTGACGACGAGCTTGTTATAGCGGGTCAGGGTACGATAGGTCTTGAAATTCTGGAGCAGCTCCCCGACGTGGACGCGATAGTGGTGCCTGTCGGCGGCGGCGGACTTATAAGCGGAGTGGCGTTTGCGGCAAAGACGCTCAGACCGGATATAAAGGTCTACGGAGTGCAGTCGGCAAACGCGCCGTCGATGTATAATTCTGTGCGCGACCACAAAATCGAAACGCTGAAAAAGGTCAAGACCATTGCCGACGGAATAGCCGTAAAAACGCCGGGCGAGCATACGTTCGAGTTGTGCAGCAAGTATGTTGACGAAATAGTAACGGTTACGGATGATGAAGTTGCAACCGCGATACTCGCGCTTATCGAGCAGCAGAAGATGATTGCCGAGGGAGCGGGTGCGGTTTCGGTCGCGGCGGTGCTTTTCGACAAACTGCCGATTAAAGGAAAGAAGGTGGTCTGCCTTGTATCGGGCGGAAATATAGACGTTACGATACTCTCCCGCGTTATAGACCGCGGACTTCAGAAGGCGGGTCGCCTTGCCGAGCTTGAAATAGAGCTTGAGGACCGACCGGGTCAGCTCAAGGGCGTTTCAAGGATAATTTCCGACCTTGGCGGCAACGTAGTATCGGTCAGCCACGACCGCGCCGACGTGCATCTCGACATAAACTCGTGCGTTTTGAGAATATCTATGGAAACGCGCGATATGGAGCATCTCAATGAGATAAGAAAGACTCTCGCAGACCATAATTATACAATAAAATAAAAATAAACAGGAGGAGTAAATTATGAAAAAAATTCACACAAACGGCGCACCTGAAGCGATAGGACCCTATTCGCAGGCAATTTTGAGCGGAAACGTGCTGTATACGTCGGGGCAGATAGCGATAAATCCCGCAAGCGGCAACGTCGAAGCGGGCGACATAGAAGGGCAGACCGAGCAGATTATGAAGAACCTCGGCGCTGTTTTGGCGGAGGCGGGAATGAGCTTTGAAAACGCGGTCAAAACCACCTGCTTCCTCGCGGATATGTCCGATTTTGCAAAGTTCAACGAGATTTACGGAAAATACTTTACGGGTAAGCCCGCGCGCTCTTGCGTCGCTGCCGCCGCGCTTCCCAAGGGCGTTTTGGCGGAGGTTGAAGTAATCGCGGTAAAGGACTGATAGCTCAAATTTAAGATTTAAGCGAACAAAAAAATAAAGCGGATTTCCGCTTTATTTTTTTAGCTTTTCCCGTTTGTCCGCGTTAAATCCGACAAGAACGGTATCTCCGTCCGCCGCGATGGGACGCTTTACCATCATTCCGTCCGACGCGAGCAGGGTGAGCTGTTCATCCTCGCTCATATCGGGCAGCTTGTCCTTTAGCTCCATTGAACGGTACAACATTCCGCTCGTATTAAAAAATTTTTTCAGCGGCAGACCGCTTTTTTCGTACCAGCCCTTAAGCTCGTCGTAGGTCGGGTTGTCGCTTTTGATGTCGCGGATTTCGTACTCTATTCCGTTTTGCTCCAGCCACTCCTGCGCCTTTTTGCAGGTCGAGCATTTCGGATAGCATATAAATTTAACCATATTATTATCGCTCCTTTGCCTTTATAAGCTTATTTTATCACAAGTATGTAAAATAATCAATCGGGGTCTTTGCAAAAATTTCGGAGTTCATTCTTATCTGTCAGAATCTTAAATAATCTCTGTTTTTTGAGGTCATACGCCTTTGTATCATTTTTCGCATATTATCCTTGACAATATCCTGTTTTGCGAGTATACTGTTATCAGAGTCAAGTGTGGTGTCTTGCCAGCTTGGGCAATTGGAGCCCTCTGCTTTGCGGCCACGCCGGACTTCTTTTTTTATTCGAAAATTTTTTATTGTTTTTGGGATTTCGACAGAATCACCCTTGACAACATATTTGCCTTTGTGTAAAATGATATTGAACCTGAGTTTGCTGAAGATTTTAGGCAATTGGAGCCTAAGACCCCTGAGTAATTCTTGGATTCTTCTTTTATCGAAAATTTATATCGTTCCCGAATTGTCGTTGACACCGCTCTTGGCTTGTGGTATAGTAGAGTTAGTAAAAGTCGTATCAGCATCTACGTCTTGGGCGTTCGACTGGGGCGGGTTATCCCGCATTATCAGTGCTTGCTGCTCTGCGGCTTTCTTTTTATACGCCGAAGCAATCCGAGTTTCCGCATATCACCATTGACACCGCTCTTGGCTTGTGGTATAGTGGGGGACAGGCGGGGACGTTTTGTTAATAATTGCCAACCACTTATACAGTTGGGGATTCACTTGCGGAATGTCCTCGTTTTGGGCTGAGGAAACAACGTCGGCGCAGCACCTTCTTTTATTTGAGAGAGAATATAGCTGTATGTCAAATCGATTCGGCATAAACAAAAATCCGAACCATTCACCGATATGTGAAGAGTTCGGATTGTTTTTGGTGACCCATCGGAGACTCGAACCCCGGACACCTTGATTAAAAGTCAAGTGCTCTGCCAGCTGAGCTAATGGGTCATATTTAATTTTAGGCTTTTGTATTCTGCCGCCGAAAAAAATATGGCTGGGCTGGCAGGATTCGAACCTACGAATGCAGCAGTCAAAGTGCTGTGTCTTACCGCTTGACGACAGCCCAGTATCTGATGGGGTGGGTAGTGGGATTCGAACCCACGACATTCAGTGCCACAAACTGACGCTCTAACCAGCTGAACTATACCCACCACAAAACGTAAGGCGCATACAGTATGCCCGCAGACCTTAATTTGGCGCGCCTGAAGGGACTCGAACCCCTGACCCACTGCTTAGAAGGCAGTTGCTCTATCCTGCTGAGCTACAGGCGCATAAAAATAATGGAGCGGGTGATGGGGATCGAACCCACGCAATCAGCTTGGAAGGCTGAGATTCTACCATTGAACTACACCCGCATATCCATAATATAAAGGTTTGTTAACTTGACCTAAAGTATTATAGCAAAGAAACATTTTATTGTCAATACTTTTTTTAAAATTTTAATTATCTATTGACACTCAAATTTTGCGGTGCTATAATTTTTATGTATTTAGATATTTTAACTATTTTAGGAGGTTTTACTATGGACAAGAAGGTATACGAATTATTGAACGACCAGATAAACAAGGAACTGTATTCCGCATATCTCTACCTTGATATGGCGAATTTCTACTCCGCAAAAGGGCTGGACGGCTTTTCGAACTGGTATGAGATTCAGGCGAAAGAAGAGCAGGACCACGCGCTTTTGATTTATCAATATCTGCACAACAACGACCAACCCGTAGTTCTTGAGGCAATCGCAAAGCCCGACAAGACCTTCGAGACGCTTCTCGACCCGCTGAACGCGGCTTACGAGCATGAACAGTATGTTACCTCGCTCATAAACAACATATACGCGGCGGCTCAGAAGGTAAATGACTACCGCACGGTTCAATTCCTCGACTGGTTCGTTAAAGAACAGGGCGAGGAGGAGAAAAATTCTTCCGACCTCATCACAAAGATGGAGCTTTTCGGCGATGATGCAAGAAGCCTGTATATGCTCAACAGCGAGCTTGGCGCGAGAGTTTACTCGGCCCCCTCCCTCGTTCTTGACTGATAGGATACGGCATATAAACAATAACCGAAAATTAAATCGGCATACTTAATTTTAAGTATGCCGATTTTTTGCGCTTTGATTTGTCAGTTACAGGATTTGCAGGGCATGTAACCCTTTGCTACGGCTTCCGCGTAAGTAATTGGAATTTTGCTTTTTGAAAGGCTTGAACAGCCGTCGCGGTGATATTTTTTGCCGGTCTTGGTGACATAAACCGTGCTGTTGTCCGACAGCGCCACCTTGACCTCGCTTTTCGCGGAGGGGTAAAGAATCTCGTGCTTTTCGGTGAGCTTCCGGTCAAGCTCCGCCAGCTCTTTTTCGGAATTTTCTTTTTGGATTCTGTATTCTTCGAGCTTTGCCTCGCTCTCGCTTATCTGCTCTTTCAGCTCGTCAAGCTTTCCGCTTTGTTCCTCTATTCCGCTTATAACGTTGTTATATTCCTCGTCCGCACTCAGCTTTTCTTCGACCAGTGCGTGGCTTAGATTTTTGCTTGACCCGATATGATATGTTAATATCGGCGCCGAAATAAGCGCGAGTATAAGAACGATTATTATTTTGCGTTCCGTATTGCCGCGCAGAGAAAATCCCGACAGTCTCATACTCAGCCGCATTTTCAATTCTTCAAGTTTACCGAATTTCACTTTAAAACACTTCCGATAAATAAAAATAAAAACTAAAATACTCGCCGGTTCACCGGAGCATAAACGTTTTGAGTTTAACCTATGTATATAATATATTAAAATGAGTTCAAAATCAACATTTTTGTGCATTAAATGACAATATTTTCAAAAAAATCGGATAGATTTAATTATACAAAAACAGTAAAAATCACAAAAAAGGTGAATTTTGTTTGTGTTTTCGCATAGCTATTTATAAACGGAAGAATTAAAAACTTGAAACATAAAAACACAAAAACGGAAGGAACTGATTTTATGCGAATATTAAAGTGTGCGCTTTGTCTTGCTCTTGCGCTTGCCGTGTTTTGCGGCGCGTCGGCGTTCGCCGAGGTCTCGGTGCAGGTTGACACCGACGTATCGGCACAGCTTGTCACCGCTCCGTCCGCGCTTCTTATGGAAGCGTCGAGCGGACAGATTTTGTACGAGCTTAACGCGCATGAGCGTATGCAGATTGCCAGCGTAACGAAAACTATGACAATGCTTCTTATAATGGAGGCGCTGGACAGCGGCAAAATATCGCTTGACGATATGGTGACGGTAAGCGAGCATGCCGCGTCGATGGGCGGTTCGCAGGTATTTTTGGAGCAGGGCGAGCAGATGAGCGTTGACGATATGATGAAAGCCATCGCGGTAGCCTCCGGCAATGACGCGGCGGTCGCCATGGCGGAGTTTGTTTCGGGAACGGAGGAGTCTTTCGTCGAGCAGATGAACAAGCGCGCCGCCGCGCTCGGCGCAAATGATACACACTTTATAAACTGCAACGGCTTGGACGAGACGACCGAGCATTACAGCACCGCGTATGACATAGCGTTGATTTCGTGCGAGCTTTTAAAGCATGAGCAGATACAAAAGTATCTTACGATATGGATGGACAGTATACGGGGCGGAGAGTTTCAGCTTGCGAACACCAATAAGCTGATAAGGTTTTACGACGGCGCGAACGGAATAAAGACGGGCTCGACAAGTACCGCGAAATACTGTCTTTCCGCGTCGGCAAAGAGAAATAATATGCAGCTTGTTGCCGTGGTTCTCGCCGCGCCGACGACAGCAGACAGATTTTCAAGCGCGACAAAGCTGCTTGATTACGGTTTTGCGAATTACTCTCTGGTTGACGACAGCGTAATGACCGAGCCGCTTCCGCCGATAAAGGTTGCGGGTGGTTCAAAAGACAGCGCCGCGACAGAGGTAGAGGGAGGCGTAAATTTTATTGTCAAAAAAGGTAACAGCGGAAATGTTGAAGTAAATGTTACAATGGATGAAAAGCTCGACGCTCCCGCGCCCGCAGGCACGAAGGTGGGCGAAGTCGTGTTCACTATCGACGGCGGCGAGGTCGCGCGCAGAAATATTGTCACAAGCGAGGACGCGCCGCGAATAACGTATTTGCAGATGTTCGGAAAGATTTTGAAAAGGTTTACGTTTGTAAAGGCAAGTTGAATAAAATAAATAAAAGCGGGTTTACCCGCTTTTATTTATTTATTTCCCATCTATAAATACTTTTTTCTGTTTTGACATAATATCGAGCGGACTTTTGTCCCATATAACAATGTCCGCATCCTTGCCCGCTTCGAGCGAACCTATTTTATCTCCCAGACCGAGTATTTCGGCGGGAACCGCAGTTATCGAGCGCAGAGCCTCGTACTCGTCCATCCCTTCGCGCACTGCCATGGCGGCGCAGATGTTAAGATACTTTACCGGAGTTTCGGGATGGTCTGTTATAATTGCGGTCGGTATATTATGCTTGTTTAATATTGACGGGGCTTCAAACGTGAGCGCCCGCAGCTCCGGCTTGCTCCTGTCGGTAAAGGACGGCCCCGAAAGCACGGGATAGCCGTCTTTTGCAAGCTCGTCGGCAATCAGATGCCCCTCGGTGCAGTGTACGAGGACAAGTTTTAAGCCAAACTCCTTTGCTATGCGTATTGCCGTGAAAATATCGTCGGCGCGGTGCGCGTGCGCGTGAACCTGTATTTCGCCTTTCAGCGCCGAAACAAGCGGTTCGAGCTTAAAATCAAATTCGGGCATATCCTCGTCGGCGCCGCTCTTGTATCGCTCCCATTTTTTCATATACTCGCGCGCCTGATACAGATTTTCCCGTATGATTGCGGCGGTTGCCATTCTGGTGGAGGGAGTGCGCTCCTTTCCTCGGTAAACCATCTTCGGATTTTCTCCAAACGCCATTTTTATGGCAATAGGGGATTTTACGACCATATCGTCGGCGCGTATTCCGGCCGTTTTCATAGCCATAAGCTGCCCTCCGATTGGATTTGCGCTTCCCGGACCCGTGACTACGGTGGTTACTCCCGAGGCGGCGGCTTCCGAAAAAGCTCTGTCCTGCGGATTTACCGCGTCTATTGCGCGCATCTGCGGCGTTGCGGGCTCGGTGTCCTCGTTACCGTCGTCGCCCTCCTCGTTAAGACCGTCCTCCCACATACCTATGTGACAGTGCGCCTCAACAAGTCCGGGCGTTACCGTGCCGCCTTCCGCGTCAAATACTTCGTCGGTGTGCGGACAATTTGCCATATCGCCTACCGCGGTTATTATGCCGTTTTCAAATGATATAAAGCCGCACTCGATTATTTCCCGATTTTTCATGGTATAGATTTTAGCGTTTGTTACAGTCATTTTGTTTCCTCCGTCTGTTCGTTCCGATATTTAAAGTAAACCTCCGCCCCGAATTTTTCCGCAAGCTCGCGTCCATGTTCTTCGCCGAGTACAAAGCACGCGGTTGCAAGACCGTCCGCCACGGCGGACGATTTGTGTACGACCGTGACGCTGCTCAGCCCGTTTTCGACGGGGTATCCGCTTTTGGGATCTAAAATATGATGGTAAAGTATGCCGTTTTCGGTGAAGTTGCGTTCATAAATTCCGCTCGTGACCACCGCGCTCTCGGTTACCTCTATTATTTCGCTGTATTCTCCGGTGGGCGCAAATGGCTTTTGAATACCGATTTTCCATATTCCGTTTTTGTTCTTCGGGTTGTTGCCGAGAGTTACCACGTTGCCACCAAAGTCGATAAGAGCGTATTTTACGCCGCTTTCTTTCAGTGTTTTTGCGGCTTCGTCCGCCGCGTAGCCCTTTGCTATTCCGCCTAAGTCAATTCTTGTAAAGGTATTGTGCTTTACAAGAAAATTATTTTCAGAATCGAGTGTAAAGTTGTTATAGTTTACACTTTTTAAAGCCGATTGAATCGCGGCGCTTGACGGAACGGAGGGTTCTCCGCTGAAATTCCATAAATCCTTGACCGGTGCTATGGTTATATCAAACGCGCCTCCCGACGCTTCCGAGATTTGATTTGCCATAGACAGGACGGAGGCGGTGTCTGCGTCAATACCGATTTCAACGTCTGCGGAAGCGTTGTTTATTTCTGAAACGATTGAACTGTCGGAATAGTAGTCAAACAGCGCGTCAAGCTCTGCGGCACGCTCGAACGCGGCGTTTACGGCGGCTTCGGCGTTTTTGCCGCCCGCGCTTACGGTACATTCGGTGTCAAACAGAAATTGGGTTTCGGAATATTCTCCCGCGCGCCGCCCGCTCGATATATAAAGTGCGGCGCACAGCACCGCGAGAAGTATTACCGAAAGCAAAATCTTGATTTTTTTTATACTCATATAAGTTTCTTCCTTATTTTATATAATAATATAATATCTAAATATGAAAAGCGCTGAAAAAATTGTTTTAAGATTGTATTTTTTTAAAATTATGTATTGATATTTTAGCGCAAATAAGATATAATGTCAATCAAGAAAAAATTTTTTTGCTTAAATCCCTGTAATACCGCATTATTTCAGGCGTTTTGGGCATTTCCAAAAAATAAATATAAAAAAAGTTAAAAAAACTCTTGAAATATTGTATCAAAAGTATTATAATTGAAAATGTATAAACGGTGAAGTACGATTTTGTATTTTTACATAGCGTATTTTGCTCGTAATATATAAAGATATAAAAAGATATAAATTATAGGGAAATGGATGCGGAAAGAGTTGTTGTTGTGGGTTTCTCTTTCCGGACAGCCGAATGATGATTCGGCAATTCAACTCAGTAAAATTATGTTTCCGAGGGTTTCCGAGGGAATAGAAAGTGAAATCAATATTTTAAGGAAAGAGTTAAGGAGGATGTTCATTATGAAAATCAAAACAATTGCAAAAGCGTTGGCGTGTGCAACTGCGTTGAGCGTTGCTGTAAGCAGCTCGGCGTTTGCCGCTCCGACAATGACAGCAAGCCGCGCAGGCTCTAATGTCACCGTTGATTATAGCGGAATAAGCGGTCAGATGACCTTGTTGGCATTTGATATAACCGCGGCTTATGAGGCTTTGACAGGCGGCACAGGTGCGGAAGACACGCCTTATGTAGACCAGGAAATAGTTTACGTTACCCAGGAGGACGCAGGCTCGTCCAAGACCTTTACGGTTAAAGACGGTTGGGCTCCGGCGGAAGGCGAAAGCAAGTACCTGCTCGTTAAGGTAGGCGGTACCGATATCGACACTCCTGCGGCGCAGGTTGTTGCGTTTGAGTATCAGGAGACTCCGGATGTTACGTACGGCGACGTTGACGGAATCGGGGGTGTGACCGCTACAGACGTTGGTATTATAATCAGCAACATTTTGGGTAAGGATTCAAGTTTGGCTGAAGGAACGCCCGGATTTATCGCTGCTGATGTTGACGGAATCGGAGGCTTGACTGCTGCAGACGTTGGTCTTATAATCAGCAAAATTTTGGGAAAGATTGATACATTCCCCGTTGAAGCTGCCGCTGCAGCTTCGATAGAAGAACCCGAAGAGGTTGTTGCTCCCGAGGACAACGCGGAAGTTGTTGAGCCCGAAGAAGCAACCGAGCCTGAGGAGGAGACTCCCGCAGAAGATGCCGAGGAAGTAAAATCGGAAGAAGTAACCGAAGAGGTTGAAGAATCCGAGGAAGCTGCCGAGGAAACTTCCGAAGAGGAGACCGAGGAAGAGACCGAAGCTGAAGTTGAAGCCGAGGTTGAGGCTGCTGAATAATCTTTGATTAAAAATATCACATTGGACGAATAATAATATTCGTCCGTGTGGTGTTTTAAGACACACGGGAAGATTATTCCAAAAATATTTACGAAAAATAATTAAATCCAAAATATTTAAATTTTTGAAAGGGGATTAAAGAAATGAGAACATTAAAGAAAATTACGGCTCTCGTTGTTGTTGTCGCAATGGTTCTTTCGCTTTGCTGCATAAACGCATTTGCGGAAGATTATGACGGCAAGTTGTTATTGACAACCGGCGATGTAAACGGAGCCAATTCGGTAACCGTTAAACAGGGTGGTAAATTTACGATGAATATCTATGTTACCGATCCTTCGGGAGGTCCGTTAACCTTCTATGACATGACGGTTGGTTGTAACGTCTTGGGTTTTGACGAAACAAAGTTTACAGCTGAAATAAAGAGCATTTTTAACGAGGATGATATAGAAATTGCACAGAATATGGGAGAAGATAAGCTTGTTCTTATAGGTGCAAAGACTAAGCCTAAGGGCAATTATACCACGTCGCTTCTCGGCAGTGTTGAAGTAACCGTTGCAAGCGATTTGACTCCCGGTGACTATACTTTTAGTTTCCAGCATGAGGGAGCTACCTGTTTCTATAAGCCGGATGACGCTATCAATAAATATAATATAGACGACTTGGCTACGTTCACCGTAACTGTTGCTGAGACTACAACGGTTACAGCTATCAACCCGGTTGAGCCTGTTGCAGGTAAGTTTGGCGATCCGATTTCCATACTTCCTTCAACTGTTTCGGCTACAGGAACAACATCATCGGGAACCACAACGGTTTCGCTTCCTGTAACTTGGGATGCATCAACCTATAACAATATGGCTGCAACTCAGGAAGTAACAGGTACTGTAACTGCAGAGGATCCCATTTCTCTCGGTTCCGGTGTTAGCCCGACTGTTAAGGTTACCGTAAATCTTTCAAAGGCTGACTTTGCTTCGGCAACAGCTACTGCGGAAGTAGATATGATAGATGGCGCTACCGAGCCTGCTACATTTGAGACTGACGCTACAGTAACTGCTACAAACGGACTTACTCAGACCGTTAAGGCTACCGGTACTCTTACAGCTGCGCAGGTTGGCAAAGAAGACGTTTATACAGTTGAGGCTGACCTCGCTGACAACGATTACATTGATGTTACCGGTAAGAAGGCTACCGTTACGGTAACTGTTACGGATGACCCGATTCTTGCGGCTTCTGAGGCAGGTAGGGCATTCCACGAAAAGGTTGAAGCTACTGTTCCCGCACTTGAGGACATTACCGGAGATGTAGATGTGCTTAAGGAAAACGTTCCGGATCTTAAGAGCGAGTACAATTCTCTTGTAAGATCCGAACCGGCTCTTAAGGATTCCAAGAAGCTCAACGCAGATAAGGCTAAGCTTGATTCTCTTACCAATGATGTATTGAATGATCTCGGTGAAATCATAGAGGCGGCAGACATCGCTTCCAGCCTCGTAGAGCACGTTAACAGCGACACAGCACTTGCTTATAAGGCATGGATTGAAGTTGCTGAAGAAGTTCTCGAAGGAAAAGAAGAGGTTCCCGGTGCAACCGCGGCTAACAAGAAACTCCAGGATGCAAAGGCTGCTGTTGCAGCTGCAAGAGCACTCCTGCCTACTACTGAAGTAACAACCGAGCAGGAAGTTGCAGCTGTTGTAGAAGCTGTTAAACAGTTGAAGGATTACACAAGCAACGCGAAGTATAAGGAAGTTGCTGAAAAGGTTAAGGCTCAGCTCGCAGATGCAAAGGCTGCTGACCCCGAAAATGCGGATTTGGCTGCTGCTGAAACTACTCTCGAAGGTCTTATGAGCATTCCGGTAATCGTTGAGCCTACAATAAGAGAAAAGAAAGACTTCACTGTTCTTGTAAAGAGAGACGTTACAATCGAAAGCGACGCTACGGTTGAAATTTCGATAGATGGAACTCCGGCTACTCCCGTTACTATGTCAGGAAGCGCAAAGAACGTTTCGATTTCGGTAGCTGCTTTGGATAAAGCAAAGGGCGAACCCGTTGAGATTACCGGTTCTTACAAGGTTGGCGAAGACATCTATACGCTTGCTCCCGTAACAACCGTAGTTAAGGGTAAGAGCTCGTCGATTGCTACTTCCGGTCCCGGAGGCAGCAGCGGCAACGGCGGCAATCCTTCAGCCAGCGCGAGCGCAGAGCCCACAGAGTCTACAACTCCCGGCGGTCAGACCGGTACAACTTCTACGTTCGTTGATATCGACGGCGTTAAGTCGTGGGCAGGCGAGGCTATTGAAGCTCTCGCAGCAGAAGGCGTAATCAACGGTGTTGACGCTACTCATTTCGATCCTGACTCGAACGTAACCCGTGAGCAGTTTGCGAAGATGATTGTCGGCGCACTCGGACTTCCGACAGGAAGCGGCGTAACAACATTTGCTGACGTAGACGCAAGCCAGTGGTATGCTCCTTATATCGCGGCTGCTGTTGACAACGGTCTTATCACAGGATATTCGGACGGTTGGTTCGGACTTGGCGACAACATCACTCGTGAGGACATCGCTACAATCCTTTACAGAAGCCTTGGCACAGAGCCGTCGGCTGCAGCTACCTTCACGGATATGGGAAGCGTTGCTGATTATGCAAAGCAGGCAGTTGCACTTCTCTCCGAGCTTGGCGTAGTTAACGGTTACACGGACGGCACATTCGGTCCGAAGAACCTTGCTACAAGAGCAGAGGCTGCTGTAATGATTTACAGATTTGCTAACCTCAACAACGAGCCTGAGGAAACTCCGGCTCCTGAGGAATCGGCAGAGCCTGAAGCATCGGCAGAGCCCGACGCATCGGCTACTCCGGACGCATCGGAAGCTCCGGACGCATCGGCAGAGCCCGACGCATCAGAAACTCCTGACGCATCGGCTACTCCTGAGGCGTAATAATCTGTAAAGATTATTTAAAATCAAAATTAAAAACGGAACGCTTCGGCGTTCCGTTTTTTTATTGTAATTTAGCTGTAAAAATTGACATAGCCGCAGAAAGTGTGTTATAATTTATATATCTTTCTTAAATATTTTGAGTGAGTTGTGTTTGAAAAGAATAAAGACCAAATCAAAGCGTTTTATGCGTTTGTCCGAAATAATAAGATTGGAGTGGTTTGATTGTCCGAAAGAATTACGCATATTCCGGAGGGACTTGCGGACATTCTCTGCGATGACTGCGAGTTGAAGTTCAATATAGAGAGCGTTTCGCGTGAGGTGTTCAAGTCGCGCGGATATAAAATGGTTCAGGCTCCGATGTTTGAATACAGCGAGGTCTATGATGTTGCAAGTACCACAAGCAGCGAAAATATTTTCAGGTTTTTTGACGGCGACGGCAGAATGTTGTCTCTGCGTCCCGATATAACCACGTCTATTGCGCGTATGGCGGCGACGAAGTTTTCGGACAGCGGCTATCCGCTCCGCCTGTCTTATATCGGCTCCGCTTTTAGAAATGATGAGGCGTTTTCGCAGGCGCGTCAGCGCGAATTTACTCAGGTCGGCGTGGAGCTTATAGGCGAGAACTCGGCTGCTGCGGACAGCGAGGTTATCGAAATTGCCATCGAGACACTTGAAAAGTCGGGACTTCGCGACTTTCAGATAGATATGGGACACATTGGATTTTTCAAGGGCATCGTCGAGCAGGCGGGGCTCAGCGAAAACGATACAATGCGCTTGCGCGAGGCGATATACACAAAGAGCTTTTCGTCTATCGAGGGCATTTTGCGCGACTACGATTTGGACGACGAGATACGCGACATAATAATCAAGTTGCCTACGATGTTCGGCGGAATTGAAATTATAGACGAGGTTTCAAAGTATAAATGCCTCGGAGAGGTGTCGCGCGAGGCTCTTGAGAACCTTTCGGCTGTCTACGAAATATTAAAGAGCCACGGCGCGCAGGGCAGAGTGTCGATAGACCTCGGAATGATACCGAACCTTGACTACTACACGGGTCTGGTCATAAAGGGCTTTACATACGGCATCGGCTTCCCCATATGCACGGGCGGACGTTACGACAATCTGATTTCAAAGTTCGGCAAAAATTTGCCCGCGACGGGAATTTCAATCGGTGTCGAGCGCGTTATGTCCGCTCTGAACGATATGAGCCGCGAGGATTACAGCAAGCAGGACAACGAATATATAACCGTCGCTCTCGCAAAGGGCAGGCTTGCCGAGCTTTCGATTGAAATATTTGAAAAAATCGGTCTTAATTGCTCCGAGATGAAATCCAAAACTCGTAAGCTGGTGTTTACGGACGAGGAAAATAAGATGAAATTTGTCCTCGTGAAAGCGTCGGACGTACCCACATATGTCGAGTACGGCGCGGCTGACATCGGAATAGTCGGCAAGGATACGCTTTTGGAATACGGCAAAAACCTTTATGAGGTGCTTGACCTCGGCTTCGGCAAGTGCAAAATGGCTGTTGCGGGTCCCGCCGAAATGAAGGATAAGCTGGTCGGCAGAAACATTATGCGCGTCGCGAGTAAGTATACCAACATAGCCCGCGATTACTTCCATAACGTAAAGGGTCAAACGGTTGACATAATAAAGTTGCACGGCTCGGTTGAACTGGGTCCGCTCGTGGGGCTTTCGGAGGTCATTGTCGATATTGTCGAAACAGGCAAGACGCTTAAAGAAAACGGGCTTGAGGTTTTGGAGGAAATTTGCGACGTCAGCGCGCGCCTGGTGGTAAACAGGGTGAGCCTGAAGCTGCACCGCGAGAGGATAAACGATATTATAACAAGGGTGAAAGGGGAGCTTTAATTGAAACTATACCCCGCGATTGACATAATTGACGGAAAATGCGTGAGGCTGGTTCAGGGCGACTACTCCCAAAAGACCACCTTTTCGGACAGCCCGACAGAGGTGGCGAAAAGGTGGGAAAGTCAGGGCGGCGACCTGATACATATAGTTGATTTGGACGGCGCGCGCTCGGGAAATCAAGACAATTTGGAGGTTATACGCAAAATTGCCGCAAGCGTTTCGGTTCCCATTGAGGTAGGCGGCGGCGTGCGTTCGCTCGAAGCGGCTGAGCGGCTGCTTTCGGCGGGTGTTTCCCGCGTGATAATAGGCACAGCGGCGCTCAAAACGCCCGATTTGGTGCGTGCCGCGGTTGAAAAGTACGGCGACAAAATCGCGGTCGGAATTGACGCAAAGGACGGCTTTGCGGCGGTTTGCGGCTGGGAGGAGGTAAGCTCGGTGTGCGCGGTCGATTTGGCGCGTGAGATGCAAAGCCTCGGCGTGAAATACATAATATATACCGATATTGCCACCGACGGAATGTTGAAGGGCGCGAACACGGCGGCGATGGAGGAAATGGTGAACGCCGTGCCGAAGGTTAACATAATAGCGTCGGGCGGGGTGTCCTCGACCGACGATATAAAGGCGCTTGAGGCGGCGGGCGTTGAGGGCGCGATTATCGGAAAGGCGCTTTATACGGGTGCGCTGAGCCTGAGCGAGGCGAGAGCTGCACTTTCACAATAGCGAGTTGGAGGGGATTTACTTGGATTTTGAATTTATAAAAGAGCTGAAATTCGACGAAAAGGGGCTTATTCCCGCGATTGCTCAGGACGCGGTCAGCGGCGAAGTGCTGATGTGCGCCTATATGAACGAGGAGAGCATAAAAAAGACGCTTGAAACGGGTCTGGCGACATATTTCAGCCGCAGCAGGCAGGAGCTTTGGACAAAGGGCGAAACGTCGGGGCATACTCAGAGCGTGGTTCAGATGCGAATTGACTGCGATGCCGACGCGATAGTGCTGTTGGTGCGGCAAAAGGGCGCGGCGTGCCACACAAATAACCGCTCCTGCTTTTACAGAAAGATTGAGGACGGCGTGCCGGTGCGCGACACGGCTGTGCCGAAGTTCGGCAAAAATGTTTTAAAGCAGGAATATGCGACGATTTTGGACAGGGTGAAAAATCCCGTCGAGGGCTCTTATACCAACTTTCTGTTTGAAAAGGGGCTCGACAAAATGCTCAAAAAGGTGGGTGAGGAGGCGAGCGAGGTAATTATAGCCGCCAAAAACCGCGAGCCCGACGAGGTTAAGTACGAAACGGCGGATTTGCTTTTCCACCTCGCGGTAGTGCTTGCCGAGCAGGGCATTACCTGGGATGACATTTTCGGCGAAATAGAAAGCAGAAGAAATTAAAAATTTTAATAAAATAAAAAATTAAGGAGGAAAATGAAATGGTAGGAATTGAACACATCGGTATTTGTTCGTTTGATACCGAAAAGCTCAAAAACTGGTATATGGAGATGTTCGGCTGGAAGCAGGTCTATGACAACGGCAAGGGAACATACTTCTTAAAGGCTGACGACGGCGGTATGATTGAGTTTGTAAGCACGCAGGAGGACGGCGGCAAGCTCGGTAAGCCCGCTTCGGGAATACGCCACATCGCAATTTCGGTTGACGATTTGGACGGTATGACCGATAAGCTGATGGGTGCGGGCGTTGAGGTCGTTGTTGAAAAGAGCGTTTCCGCAAAGGGAATAGGCACATTCTGGTTCCGCGACCCCGACGGAAACATACTTCATCTTATCGACCGTCCCGAAGACCAGAAACTTTAATCTAAGATTTGAAAACGCGGCGCATATGCACCGCGTTTTTTGTGTTGATTTTTCTCAATAATATGGTATAATAACATTACCACATTTTTTCACTTTGAATAATTGAATAAGATTTTTAAGCAGAATATTCACTTCCGAATATTTCGGTTTTGACATTCCCGCATAAAGGTTTGTGTTCTGTTAAAAACGCAGGCTTTATAATTGAATGAAATGCCTTTATGTCGGGATATTTCAAGTCAAAGTGAAAATGTGTGGTAACATTGAATCTAAGCTGCGTTTTTGGTGCGTGGCGTAGATTTATGCCACGCATTTTTTGTTTGCGTGAGTTTTTCGGAAAGGAGACGCGGCACGCAAACCGTAATTTGCGGAAAAGATTTACAAAAGAAGGGATAGGATTTATGAAAAAATTTTTAGCGATAATTTTATGCGCGATTATGATTTTGCCGTCAATTCCAATCACCGTCGGCGCGGAGAGGGGCACAAGATACGGCGATTATTTGTATTATGAAAAATACGTTGACTATATCGAAATAACCGATTGCGACACAAACGCGGTATCCGTCGATATTCCCGCCGAGATAGACGGCTTGCCGGTGACAAGTATTGGCAGTAGTGCGTTTGCTTATTGTGGTAAACTAACAAACGTAACAATACCAAGCAGCGTCACAAGCATTGACGATTGGGCGTTTAGTTCCTGCGAAAGACTTACAAGTATAAACATACCCGACGGTATCATAAGCATTGGAGATGATGCGTTTAAAAGTTGTAGCAGTTTAACAAGCGTCACTATACCAAGCGGTGTAACAAGCATTGGCAATCTGGCGTTTTCCTATTGCAGTAACTTAACAAGAATAACAATACCAGACAGCGTAACAAGCATTGGCGAAAATGCGTTTTATAATACCGCATATTACAACAAAGAATCAAATTGGCATAATGGCGTTTTATATATAGATAATTGTTTGGTAAATGCGAATGATAAAATGCCGTCAAATTATACAATAAGCAGCGGCACAAGGCTTATTGCAAGTTGTGCATTTTTTGGTTGTGATAAACTTACCAGCATAACAATACCCGACAGTATAACAAGCATCGGTAAGAGTTCGTTTAGTAACTGCGGTTTAAAAAGCATAACAATACCCGGCAGTGTAAAAAACATTGAAGATAATATGTTTGGTGGATGTATTGGTTTAATAGGTGTAACAATATCCGAAGGTGTCACAAGCATTGGCGATATGGCATTTTATGGTTGCATCAGTTTAAAAAGTATAAACATACCAAATAGCTTAACAAGTATAGGAGAGATGGCTTTTATTAACTGTGATAGTTTGACAAGTGTAACGTTACCCGATGGTGTAATAAGCATCGGCAAAAGTGCGTTTGAGGAATGTGACAGTTTAACGAGCGTTACAATACCAAACAGCGTAATAAGCATTGGCAATTGGGCATTTTCCAAATGTATCGGTTTAACAAACATTACAATTGGAAACGGTGTCACAAGCATTGGCGTTGGTGCGTTTTCAGATTGCGGAAGTTTAAATATAAGTGTAGATAGTGACAATAAAAATTACAGCGATATAGACGGTGTTTTGTTTAATAAAAATAAAACCGAAATAATTGCATATGCCAAAGATGAAATACAGCCCGAATATACAATTCCGAACGGCGTCACAAGCATCGGCGGTAGAGCGTTTTGTTACTGCGACAGTTTAACAAGCATCACAATGCCGGACAGCGTCACAAGCATTGGCGATAGTGCGTTTGCGTACTGCGACAGCTTAACGAGCGTCATAATACCGAACAGCGTTACAAGTATTGGCAATAGTGAGTTTTCCGATTGCGATAGCTTAACGAACGTTACAATACCAAACAGCGTCATAAGCATTGGCTGGGGAGCGTTTGATGGTTGTAAAAGCTTAACAGACATATATTACGGCGGAAGTGAAGAAGATTGGCAAAATATATATAACGAAGATTTAACAGGTGCCACTATACATTACAACAGTGCCGGACCTCCGCAAATTTCGGTGTCCGAGCCGGTAGTTGAGGGCGGCAGTATAACAATAACCGCCGAAGCAAAAAATATTGATGGCGAGGGTGAACTGTTTGCGGTAGGCTACGACGGAAACAAACTCACGGCTTCGGAAAAACTGCAGGACGGCGCGGCGACTCTGCCCGCCGAGGACGTGAAAACGATAAAAGTTTTCTGCTGGGACAGCCTTGACACAATGCGCCCTCTCTGCGAGCCGAAAACAATTACGATAAAATAATATATAAAAATATTGGAAATGAAAGTTTACATAAAAGCCTCGGGGCGGAAATCCGCGCCGAGGTTTACTTTACACTTGACGGCGGCGGGCGAGGGGGTGTAGAATAATAGAGCGATAAATCGGATCAAAGGGCGGTGAGCTTAATGGGCGTTAAGGCGGAGCTTTTGAAGGAGCTTGAAAATAACCGCGGCAGCTTTATATCGGGTGCTGAGCTGGCGGCGCGCATAAACGTCAGCCGAAACGCGGTTTGGAAGGCGGTCAAGGCGCTTACGGACGACGGCTACGAGATACTGTCGGTCAAGAGCCGAGGGTATTGCCTTACTCCGTCAAACGATATTTTGTCTCCGCAGAGCGTTGAAAAATATCTCGGAGCGGAAAGCGATTTTAAAGATTTCAAAATAGAAGTAAAGAGCCGCGTCACATCTACGAATACGGTTTTAAAAGAGTACGCCGCGTTGGGCGCGCCGCACGGCACGGTGCTGATTGCCGAGGAACAGAGCGGCGGACGCGGCAGGCGCGGGAACAGGCGTTTCAGTTCACCGCGCGGAACGGGTCTTTATATGAGCATACTTTTAAGAGAGAATATACCGCCGAAAGACGCGTTGTTTCTGACAACTTCGGCGGCGGTCGCCGTAGCCGAGGCGATTGAGGAGCTAACGGGGCGGGAAACCCGTATAAAATGGGTGAACGATATTTTTTGCGGCGGCAAAAAGGTGTGCGGAATACTCACCGAGGCTTCGTTTGATTTGGAAAGCGGCGCGCTTGACTATGCGGTTGTCGGAATAGGCGTTAACATCACGGAGCCGGAGGGCGGATTTCCCGACGAAATAAAGGACGTTGCGGGAGCGATTTTTGAGAAAAATCCGCCGAGCGACGCTCGAAGTGCGCTTGCCGCGGCAATACTTACAAATTTTAAAAAATATTATGAGACGCTCGGAGAACGCGCCTTTTTGGAGGGCTACAAATCGCGCTCCTGCGTCGTCGGAAAAGATATTACGATTATACAGGGCGACAGGGCAAGGCAGGCGGTCGCGCTCGGAATTGACGACGAATGCCGCCTGCGCGTCAGGTGCGGCGATGAGGAGGAGCTTCTCTCGTCGGGCGAAATAAGCATAAGGGTTAAGAAATAACACAAAAACGCTTCGCGAAGTATCGCGGAGCGTTTTTTGCTGCGGCGGAGCGGGAGTTAAATTTATTTTGATGCAACACAAAAATTCGGTATGAACATATTATGTAATTGATAGGAGGAGGTTATATGGATACGCGAGAGCTTTTAGCCAGGCTTATCAAATGTGAGGCGGGCGGCGAAGGTTTGAGCGGAATGGCGGCGGTTGCGACGACCGTTGTAAACAGAGCGAAGGTTACATATGGCGAATACGCCCGCGTAAATCAAGGGGATTTGCGGCGGGTCATCGAACAGGAATGTCAGTTTACCTGCCATAAATCGGTAGTCGGAGGTGTTCAGAATGTTCAGAATGTGTGGACGCAGACGCCGGAGGACATACACTATGAAATCGCGGATTGGGCGATAAACGGCGGAACGCATCCCGGGCTTTCGGAACAGACGCTTTGGTTTATGAACCCTTACAGCGATACCTGCCCCGACTATTTTCCGTACAACAGAAGCGGAGTTATTCAAAACAGAATAAACGAACACTGCTTTTATGAGCCGACCGTATTTTATTATGACACATAAATTTTGAAAGGGGAATTTAAATTAAATGAAGCATTGTATGATGAACAATACAGGTGATAATATGAGCAATATGAATAATATGAGTAATATGGACAATATGAACGACTCTGCCAAGGCGGCAAGGATGGACAATATGGAAATAAACGAGCAGGGCGTTGACAACGGCGCTATGTGGGAAGCGGAGCCGGTCGTGGTGCTTCCGCCCAACACGCCGCCGTCGATACAGCCGCAGAGGATAAGCGATATTGAAATGCCGCAAAACGAAGGCGGAAGTATGAGAAGCGCGGCCTGCGCGGACGGAACCTCGCGTACCGTACCGCCCAGAGCGGCGGCGTCGGTCGCGCGGAGAAATATGGCAAATAATACGATGAGCAATATGCCCGCCGCTTCGGCGATGAGCGCTGTTCCGTCGCAGACCCTGAACATCAGCACTTCGCCGAGGGCGACCGACACGGCGTACTTACAGGGATATTTACAGCAGCATTTGGGCAAGTACGTTCAAATTTATTTTGTTGTCGGCACTCAGCAAAACGCACAGCGCGACGGCATTTTGAACGAAATCGGCACAAACTTTCTCGTAATACGCGAGGTCGGCTCCAACCGCCTTATCGTATGCGACTTGTATTCCGTTAAGTTTGTCAACATTTACGACCTTTGCGAAGAAGATTTGCGTATGCTTTGATAACACGGAATATATGTATAACTCCCGCTCCGAGTGAGCGGGAGTATGTATATTTGGCGTATTTCCTTTCGCTAAGCGTTGTCGGCACGGGCGGCAATATCCTTGCGGAACAAAAATTTGAATATGGTCCGTATTAGAGGCTGAATAAAAAACATCTGCGTAAAGAAGGCAAACGGGAAGTTGAAGCACACGAGCTTCAGCCAGTTTGCAAGCAGAGTGAAAATATTAAAACCGCTGTGATAGGGATAATAGAGCCACGCGGCAATAAAGCTCATAGCCGGACACATAAGACCCACCGTCGCGCAGATTATCGCGGACTCAAATAGAACGGGATGCGTTTTTGCGGGGTCAAATACCTTTAACGCCAGCCTAAAAGAGCAGGGGCTTCCCATCAAAACTTCGAGCGAATACGCAAACGCAAATTCGATAAGCACGACCGCCCATATCGGAACGGGGCTTCCGAAAACGCTCACGCCGCCCATGGCGCGCACCGCACTTAAAACGCTCCCCTCTCCCGTGACGCGCATAAACGCGCCTCCGTTTATAACAAAAAGGCTGTAAAACACATACGCGTGTACCGTGATAAGCACCGTTAAAAACGCGAACACCATCCTTTGAAATTGATTTCTCGGCATAAAATAAATCCTCCTTAAAATATTTTTTAAAAATAAATTCCGAATTTGCGCAAAAAAATACACATATTACTCCGTGGCATACGTTCTGTAATCAGATTTACATACCTTTTCGGGGTAATACATGTGTCGTCGTTTTTGCAGGTCGAATTGTATCACAATTATTTAAAATTTGTCAATAATAAATTTTAAATTTTTCAAAGCGCGAAAATATGCCCGACGAAAAGCCGTCGGGCATATTTCCGAAATTTTATTTTGGGTGAAACATCCGTTATTTACCGTGTATTATCCGTTTGAATTTGCGAATTTCTGCTTTACCTGGTTTATTTGCTGCTGGTCGGCGGTGGTTGTGGGGTACCAACCCTTTGCCGCCATTTTTTTATAAATGTCGTCCTGTATCGTGAGGCTGTCGTTAAGAGCCTGATTAAACGTCTGCTGCACGTTTGAGGTGTTCGATTCTATTGTGCCGTGCATATACAGGTCGCACACGCCCTTGGTTGTCAGAAGAATGTTCTCCATTATACATTTGTCATCCATATTATGTTTCCTCCTTTGACTGTTTCCTTTTTGATTTTTTACACCAACTGGTAAAATCTGTTGAAAATCTGCTTGTGCTTGTCTACCATCTGCTGAGCGTAGTTTTTGAGGTCGCTGTCCTGCAGGTTTTGTATCGCCTCCTGGCATTGCGTGGTGAGAAACTGCGCGTGACCGAGCGCGTCCTCAATATAGAGCAGTTCTTTCGGACTCAATAAAATCACCTCCCTTAATACCAATGCTATTATTTGTGTTATGCGGAAAATTATGTATGCGGTCTTGGAATTTTTTATTGAATTTTTGCGCGGTATATGGTAGAATAAACGCTGAGTAAGGCAAAGTAAAGATTGGATGGTGGAAATATGCGGAAATTGCTTGCTGTATGGGCGGCAAAGGCGTCCTCCGTGGTAGGGCGGCTGATGGGTAAAAAGTCGTCGTCCTCTCCTGGAGTTATCGCGCTTAAAATATGTCCGAATCTTATAAAAATACTCTCGAAAAATATCTCAAAGGGCGTTATCGTCACCTGCGGAACGAACGGAAAAACCACGACGAACAATCTGCTGTGCGCGGCTCTTGAGTCAAAGGGCTACCGCGTGCTTTGCAACAGGCTGGGAGCTAATATGCTCGGCGGTATTGCGACTGCGTTCGCGCAGGCGTGCGGAATATTCGGCGGCTTTGAGGCGGATTATGCGTGTCTTGAAGTGGACGAGGCTTCCACTTTAAAGGTCTTTGACCAAATCAGGCCCGACGTGATGATAATAACCAATCTGTTCCGCGACCAGCTTGACCGTTACGGAGAGATTGACATAACTACCGACATTTTGAACCGCGCAATCAAAAAAGCGCCGAATCTAAAGCTGGTTTTAAACGGCGACGACCCGCTGTGCGCCCGCTTCGGAATAGGCGCGGATGCGGTGTACTACGGAATATCCGAGCCTATTTTACCGCAGACCGACGATGCGAAAGAGGGCAGGTTTTGTCCGGTTTGCGGCGCGGAGCAGAAATTCAACTACTATCATTACAGTCAGCTCGGAGACTATTATTGCCCGTCCTGCTCGTTCAGGCGACCTAAAATCGACTTTGAAGTTAAAAACGTCAGCCTGGGAAGCCCGATGCGATTTACCATAAACGGCGAGCCTATGGAGCTTAACTATAAGGGCTTTTACAATATTTACAATATGGCGGCGGTTTATGCGGGAATATGTGCGCTCGGCGAAAAGGCGGACAACTTCGGAAGTCTGCTCGAAAGCTATAGACCGCAGATAGGCAGAATGGAGGAGCTTGACCTCGGCAAGCCCGTAATACTCAATCTGGCGAAAAATCCTGCCGGATTTAATCAGGCAATTGCGACGGTCACGGCGGACAAGCGCCGCAAGGACGTTATAATAGCGATAAACGATAACGCGAACGACGGACGCGATGTTTCGTGGCTTTGGGACGTGGATTTTGACAAGGTCAGCGATGAAAATCTGAACACGCTCACGGTGACCGGAATACGGGTCTACGATATAAGCCTGCGCTTTAAATATGCGGGAGTTAAGGTCGATTTTGAAACAACCGATATGAAAGCGGCGATAGAGCGCGCGCTTTCCACGGATTCCGAGGTGGTGTATGTCCTCGTGAACTACACTGCGCTTTATTCGACCGAAACTGTTATGCTCGGAATAAAAAAATCACTCGGCAAGTGAGGAATTTAGCTATGAAGATAAATATTTTGCATATGTATCCCGACCTGCTTAACCTTTACGGCGACAGGGGAAATATAGCGTGTATGGAGCAACGGCTCAGATGGCGCGGAATTGACGTCGAAACGCATTGCTGTACCTGTCGGGAGGATAATATCGATATTGAAAACACCGATATAATATTTATCGGCGGCGGGTCTGACCGCGAGCAGAAAATAGTGTGCGGCAGACTTCTCGAAAAAAAGGATATGCTGTCTGAGTATGTAGAAAACGACGGTGTGCTTGTTGCGGTCTGCGGCGGCTATCAGCTGCTTGGAAAATATTATAAGCTTGAAGATGAGACGGTAAAGGGTCTTGAAATTCTGGACATATATACTGAGCAAGGCTCGCCTCGCCTCATAGGAAACGTGGTTTTGAGTTCGGATTTTGCGGAGCGTAAAATAGTGGGGTTTGAAAATCACGGCGGCAGAACGTTTATAGGAAACCATACCCCGCTCGGCAAGGTGGTAGTCGGTCACGGAAACGACGGCGTGAGCGGAGCCGAAGGGGTGGTTTATAAAAACGTCACCGCAACTTATCTGCACGGACCGCTTCTTCCGAAAAATCCGCAGCTTTGCGACAGAATTTTAACTCAGGCTTTAAAACGCCGCTATCCGGACTTCAAAGAGCTTGCGCCGCTTGATGACTCGCTTGAAAACCGCGGTAACGAGTATATAGTAAACAGATTTTGTAAGTAACAAAAACAGCTTGCCGTTTTAAACGGCAAGCGTTTTTATATTTTAATCAAGTTTATTCCGTAGATAGCTTTCTTATAAGCGCGCCTACGTCGATAGGCTTTGCGATAAAGTCGTCCATTCCGCTTAACATAGCCTTTTCTCTGTCCTCCGGCAGGGAATTTGCGGTGCAGGCGAAAATGCGTACGGTCTTTGCGTCGGGTCTGCCCGATTCGCGTATGGCTTTGGTGGCTTCAAAACCGTCCATTTCGGGCATAAGCAAATCCATAAGTATAACTCCGAATGTGTGAGGCTCGGAATCGCAAAAGACCTCAAGCGCCTTTTTCCCGTTTTCCGCGAGCGTCGCCTCAAAGCCATACTCCTCCAGCAAGCTGAGGATTATTTCTCCGTTGAGTTCGTTGTCCTCCGCGACCAGAATACGCGGATGCTTTACATTGTCGGGTTGCTCCAAAACGTCTTTTTTGGGCAGTACGTCGGGCTTTGCGGCAAACGTAAACGTAAACGAGCTGCCCTCCCCCTTTCGGCTTGTAAAGGTCAGGTCGCCGCCCATAAGAATTGCCAGACGGCGGCTTATCGGCAGACCCAGCCCCGTGCCCTGATTTCCCTTTGAAACGGTGTCAAGCTCCTGCGCGAACGTGTCAAAAATATGTTTTTGAAATTTTTCGCTCATACCGCTGCCCGTGTCGGTTACAGTCGCGGATGTGAGTACGGTTTCGTCGTCGAGCAGTTCCTGCTTTATCGAGAGCGTCACCTTACCGCCCTTGGGCGTAAATTTTCGCGCATTGTCCAAAAGGCTCAGCAAAACCTGCTGTATACGCACTTCGTCGCCGAGAACGCATCTGAACACCGGGTCATAATCGCTGCTGTATTCAATTCCTTTGGCGGACATCGCGTTTTCGGTGATTGAGTCAACCGTGTTCAGCACCAGCTTGAGGTCTACGGGGCGCAGCACCAGCTCAAGGTTTTGCGCTTGCAGACTTGACATATCAAACATATCGTTAACGAGCGACATAAGATAGTTGGAGGTCAGTGTGGACTGCCTCAGATATTCTTTCAGCTTTTCGGGGTCGTCGGAGTTTTGCGACATAAGATGATTAAGACCTATAAGACCGTTCAGCGGAGTCCGTATTTCGTGGCTCATAGTGGACAAAAACTGATTTTTGATTTTGTCGTTCGCCTTGTTTTCGGTAAAGCGCAAGTGCATACGGATAAGCAGTACCGTAAGCAGAACAATGAGAAGAACGGCAATCACCATAGTTCTTACGGCGTGACGGTAACGG
Organism: uncultured Clostridia bacterium; assembly: GCA_947631965.1. Classification (GTDB taxonomy): domain Bacteria; phylum Bacillota; class Clostridia; order Monoglobales; family Monoglobaceae; genus CANQBQ01. The sequence continues at coordinate 11,338 of CANRNL010000004.1, read as the reverse complement.
TAGAGGAAGTCCGAAAACGTGTAGCGGTATGGATTTTCCATAATCGCCTGTATTGTGTAGCTGCCGATTTCGTCCTCAGGTATAGCCTCTATGGTTTTATTGAGAATATCTATAAGTATGCGCCCGTCCTCGGTGTCGGGTCCTTCTCCGCCTCCAAAGGCAACGACGGCCGAAAAGCAAAGCCTGTCGTCAAGCCCCGGTACGGGAATGACCTTGAGCTTTTCGTAAATCGGTTTGGAAATCCAGTATTCAACAACATATTGGTTTTGAATCATAAGATCGGCGTCCCCCGAATTTACCGCATCGAAGCAGGCGGAAACCGAGGGATAGTCAACAGGGTCAAAGTTCGGATAAGACTTGGCGAGAACCTTTTTAACGGTCTGCGAACCCGTGGAGATTGCGACCGAAAATCTTGAGCCGCTTTTAAACTCAAAACCCTTGCGCGCCACCACGACCTTGCGGCTTGAAAGATACGGCTCACTGATTAAGATGCCGCGGGCGTTTTTGTTCTCATCATTGTACTCGACGCTCGACACGAGGTCAAGCCCGTTGCTTAAAAGATAATCGTATGTGATTTCACCTTCGGGAAGCGGCACATACTCAAATTCCAGGCCGCATATATCGCTCACGCGGTCGAATATGTAGCGTGATATTCCCGCAAGCTCTCCGTTTCGGTCCGAAAAAGAGACGGGTATGCGGTCTTGAACATAGCCTATTCTGAGAGATTTATGCGACGCTATGTAGTTCTCTTCCTCCGGAGTAAGCTGCAATACGCTCTGCTCGTCCGCAGCGCAGACCCGCGCGCCAAAAACGCCGCTCAGCGCCGAAAAAACAATAAGCAATGCGGGTATTAGGCTGAGAAACCTGCGTACCATATCGACCACCCCTTAAAAATTCGGTTTACTGAAAAATCAATCCCGAATTTCCTTAATTTATATACTAAGTATGAACGAAAATGAAAAATTTGTCAACTTTAAACTTATTTTAATTTTTCCGCGTATTTTAAAAGCGCATCTTTTTCGTTTTCCAGTTTTCCGTCCAGCACCGCGCTTAAAAGCTCGTTTAAAACTTTGCCTATACGCTCTCCCGACGGAATACCGAGCGCCATTAAGTCTCTGCCGTTTACCGCGAGCGTTTTCAAAGAAAAGCACTCTCCTTCGGCAATAATTTCATCAATGATTTTTTCGCACTCCGCAAGAGTTGTCAGCCTGTCGCGCCATTCCTCGCTCTGCGCGAGATTGTCGGCGCGCTTCAAATCTATAAGCCGCCTGAGCCCCGTCTCTCCGTATCTGCCGAGCCAACGCTTCAAAAGAGGACGGCGTGGCGTTATATCGTCGTCGTGGTGAAGCACAAGAGTACAAACCTCGGAAATAGTCGCTCCGTCACAGCGCAGCCTGTTTAAAATTTTTCTCGCCGTAATCTCACTTTGCTTCGCGTGTCCTTTAAAATGTCCTACTCCGTTTTCATCGAGCGCAAACGTAGCAGGCTTTCCTATGTCGTGGAACAGTGCGGCAAGACGTGAGCTTTTGTTTGCGTCGGAATTTTCGACAACTTTTACGGTATGCTCCCATACGTCAAGATAGTGGTGGTAGTTCCGCTGGTCAAAGTCGAACATCGGCTCGATTTCGGGTATGAACACCGCGAAAACGTCGCGGTATTTGCGGAGAATATCTCCGACCCCGTTTCCGACGAGCAGCTTGTTAAACTCGGCGGATATTCTCTCGACGGCAATATTTTTCAAAAGCGCGCGGTGTATGTGTATCGCTTCGGCGGTCTTTTCTTCGATTTCAAATTCGAGTACCGAGGCAAAGCGCAGCGCGCGCAAAATACGCAGAGCGTCCTCGTTAAAGCGCTCGGACGGTTCTCCTATGCAGCGCACGCACTTTTTTTGTATGTCCGAAATTCCTCCGAATTTATCTGTAATGCCTTCTTCGGAGCTGAAGCAGATTGCGTTGATTGTGAAATCGCGCCGCGATAAATCTTCCCGCAGGGTGCGCGTAAACCGCACTTCGTTCGGGTGCCGATTGTCGGTATACTCTCCGTCTATGCGGTAGGTGGTTATTTCAACGGGCATACCGTCCGCTATAACCGTCACGGTGCCGTGCTTTATTCCGGTTTCGATAATGTGATATGAGCTGAAAACCTCTTTGACCTGCCGGGGGAGCGCCGAAGTGGTTATGTCCCAGTCGTCCGGCTTAAGACCCATAATGCTGTCACGCGTGCAGCCGCCCACAACATACGCCTCGTATCCGGCGCTGTGCAGCGCTTTTATAATCATATCGACATTGTCGGGAAGCTTTACGGTCAAACCTGTCACCTCGCAATTATCAAGAAAAATGTTTAAAATTTCAAAAAATAACTTGATTTTTCGTTTAAGTTATGCTAAGATTATTATAGCATTGAATCGGAAAAAATGCAATACGGGTGTTTTGGAACAATGCCTGAGGAACGAGGTGCGGTTATGGATGCGCTTGAAAAGCTCGAAATTTTGACAGATGCGGCAAAGTATGACGTATCCTGCGCGTCGAGCGGAAGCTCCCGCGGCGGAAAAGCGGCGGCGGAGCGGGGAGCGAGTATGGGCAGCGCTATGAAGTCGGGTATATGCCACTCGTTTTCGGGCGACGGGCGCTGTATTTCGCTGCTGAAAATTCTTGCGTCCAACTGCTGTATTTACGACTGCAAGTATTGTGTCAACCGCCGCTCCAACGATGTGCCGCGCACTACGTTTACCGCGCGTGAAATAGCCGAGCTGACGGTTAACTTCTATAAGCGCAACTATATCGAAGGGCTGTTTTTGTCGTCGGGCGTTGTGAAAAATCCCGACTACACAATGGAGCTTATTTGCGAGGCGGTGCGCCTGCTTCGTGAGGAATACGGCTTCGCGGGATATATTCACGCGAAAACCGTACCCGGAGCCGACCCGCTTCTTATAAAAAAACTCGGACTTATGGCGGACAGAATATCGGTAAACATCGAGATGCCGAGCGAGGAAAGCCTTAAAACTTTTGCGCCCGATAAGTCGAGAAACAGTATTTTAAAGCCTATGGGTCAAATTTCGAGCGGAATTAAAGAGAACAGGCACGAGCTTGCCCTTTATAAATCCGCACCGAAATTTGCGCCGGCGGGTCACTCGACCCAGATGATAATAGGCGCAAGCCCCGAAACCGATTTGCGGATAATAAGGCTCACCGAGGGGCTTTACAATAAGTATAAATTAAAGCGGGTGTATTTTTCGGCGTATATTCCGGTCGGCAATCATCCCGCGCTTCCGAATACCAAGCCTCCGCTTATGCGTGAACACAGGCTTTATCAGGCGGATTGGCTTTTGAGATTTTACGGCTTCCGCGCCGATGAAATTCTGACCGAGGAAAACCCGAATTTCAACGAGCTTTTGGACCCGAAATGCACCTGGGCGATAAATCATCCCGAACTTTTTCCAGTCGAGGTCAACCGCGCCGATTATAATATGCTTCTGCGCGTTCCGGGCGTCGGCGTGCGCTCCGCAAAAAGAATAGTGAGCGCGCGCAGGTATGGCAGACTTGATTTTGCCAACCTTAAAAAGATGGGTGTGGTACTCAAACGCGCGCGGTATTTTTTGGTGTGCGGCGGAAAATATTTTGACGGAATCACGGTAGACCAAAAAAACATAGAGCGGAATATGCTCGCGGACGCGGCTATGTCCCCGCAAAACGCGAAGAAAAATTCGGCGCAGCTTTCGATGTTCGACGAGCAGCTTGCGCTTCCGTTAAATCCGCCTAAGATTGAGGTCGTAAAGAGTATTACGGGAGAGTTTTAAGGCTATGGAATTTTTTACGGACGACAACCGAAACGGAATTATATATACCTATGACGGCACGTTTGACGGCTTTTTGTGCTGCGTTTTCACGGCGTACAATACAAAGCGCTTTCCGAGCAAAATCGCGCGTTACGGCACGTTCACGCCGAGCATTTTCGACAGGGTGTCGGATGTCCGAACCGACAAAGTCGAGGCGGAGCGGGTATATGAGGGGATAAGGAAAAATATTTCGGGCAAGGCGCTCTACTATGCGTATCTCGCGTTTATGACCGAACGGGAGGGTATGGAGGACGATATTTTTGAATTTCTGCGGCTGGGCTTTAAATACGGCGGCAGAGTTTTGAATATGATGAACAATGACGCGGTACTGTCTGTCGTGAAGCTCAAAGAAAAGGCTTACCGCGAGGCGGATAAGCTGTTCGGATTTTTGCGGTTTGAGGAGCTTGAGGGCGGCATTTACTACGCCGAGCTTGAGCCCGACAACAACATACTCGAGCTTCTTGCGAAGCACTTTGAGGACAGGTTCCCAAACCGTCGTTTTATAATGTGCGATAAGGGGCGGGGAATAAGCGCTGTTTACGATGCCGGAGAGCTTACCCTGCTTCGCGGTATACCAGAAAATTTACCGCCGCGTTCCGAGAACGAGGAGGAGTACCGCAGACTTTGGAAATGCTTTTACGATGCGGTGGAAATAAAGGAGCGGCGCAATCCCAAGCTCCAAAGGTCTATGATGCCGAAAAAATATTGGAAGTATATAATCGAGAAGTCTTTGTGAGATATTTTCGTAACGGGTCGGAATAAAATGATAATCGACAAAAAAATAACAATATCGTATTGACTTGTCGGAAATTTAGATATATAATACTTAATTATCAATTATTTAAATTAAATTTTATATGTTTTAGGAGGCTTATATCAATGAGCAGGGTTTATAATTTTTCGGCGGGACCGTCTATGCTTCCCCTGGAAGTCTTGGAGCGCGCACAGCGTGAAATGCTGGACTGCAACGGAAGCGGACAGTCGGTTATGGAAATGAGCCACAGAAGCAGCGAGTATCAGGCGATTATCGACGAGGCGGAGGCACTTTTCCGCGAGGTTTTGTCGATACCCGACAATTACAAGGTTATGTTTTTGCAGGGCGGCGCGTCGACGCAGTTCGCCATGGTTCCGCTCAATCTCGGCAACAAGACCAAAACGGCGGATTATATAACAACGGGTCAGTGGGCTAAAAAGGCGCTCGCTCAGGCTAAGGCGTACGTCACCGCAAACGAGATTGCTTCGTCGGCGGATGCTACTTTCAACTATATTCCCAAGGTTGACAAGGGTATGCTCACTCCGAATGCGGATTATCTCCACATTACTTATAACAATACCATTTACGGAACGCACTATAACAATATGCCCGACTTTGGCGACGCTACCGTAGTTGCGGATATGTCGTCCTCGATTTTGTCCGAACCGGTTGACATAAATAAATTCGGACTTATCTATGCGGGAGCGCAGAAGAATATGGGACCCGCTGGTGTTACGGCTGTTATCGCGCGTGAGGATTTGATTGGCAACGCGATGGACATCACTCCGATAATGCTCAGATATGACACTCATTCCGAGAACGGTTCGATGTATAACACGCCTCCGACATACGGCATATACATCTGCAAGCTCGTGTTTGAATGGGTTAAAAATCTCGGCGGCGTTAAGGCTATGAATGAGATAAACGTTGAGAAGGCAAAGATACTCTACGACTTCCTTGACAATTCAAAGATGTTCAAGGGTACGGTTGTTCCCGAAGACCGTTCGATTATGAACGTACCGTTTGTTACCGACTCCGACGAGCTTAACAAGAAGTTTATAGCCGAGTCGAAGGCGGCGGGCTTTATCAACCTTAAGGGACACAGAACCGTCGGCGGTATGCGCGCAAGTATATACAACGCTATGCCGATTGAGGGCGTTAAGGCTCTGGTTGACTTTATGGCTAAGTTTGAAAAGGAAAACGCGTAAGATATTGAACGCATTAACATAGGAGGCTATAACATTGTATAAAATTCAGCTTTTAAACAAAATTTCCAAGACCGGTCTTGCGGTTCTGGATGACAAATATACGTTCGGAGAAGAGGTTGAAAATCCCGACGGTATCATACTCAGAAGCTTTTCGATGCACGATATGGAGCTGCCCAAGAGCCTTTCGGCGGTAGCTCGTGCCGGAGCGGGAGTAAACAATATCCCGATTGACAGGTGCAGCGAGCAGGGCATAGTTGTTTTCAACACTCCCGGCGCAAACGCAAACGCGGTAAAGGAGCTTGTTCTGACCGCGCTGCTGCTTTCATCGAGAAAAATCGTTCAAGGCATTGAGTGGGCTAAAACTCTTGCGGGACAAGAGGGCGTAGGCAAGCTCGTTGAAAAGGGCAAGTCTAATTTCGCGGGACCCGAAATTGCGGGAAAGACGCTCGGCGTTATCGGTCTTGGCGCGATAGGCGTAAGAGTTGCAAACGCGGCTCATCATCTCGATATGGAGATTTTGGGTTACGACCCGTTTTTGTCGGTTGACTCCGCATGGCATCTGACCAGATTTGCGCATAAGGCAAACGACATTGACATGGTTCTCGCAAACAGCGATTATGTAACGATACACGTTCCCGCGACAAAGGACACAAAGGGAATGTTTAACGCGGATAACATTGCAAAGATGAAGAAGGGCGCAAGACTGCTCAACTTCTCGCGCGGCGAGCTGGTTGACGAGGCGGCTGTTCTCGCGGCTCTGGAGAGCGGACAGCTTTCGTGCTATATAACAGACTTTGCGACCGACGCTCTTTTGAACAACGATAAGGTAATCGTGATGCCGCACCTTGGCGCGTCAACCCCCGAAAGCGAGGAAAACTGCGCTGTTATGGCGGCTAATGAGATAAAAGATTTCCTTGAAAACGGAAATATCACAAATTCGGTCAATTTCCCGAATTGCAACCTCGGCGCGGTAAACGGCACGAGAGTTACGATAGCGCATAAGAATATCCCAAATATGCTCAACCAGATTTCAAACGTGTTCTCAAAAGAGAGCGTGAATATTGAAAATATGGTTAACAAGAGCAAGGGAAATTACGCGTATACAATGCTCGACGTTGCGGAGTTTAAGGACGACGCACTCGGAGAGCTTGAGGCAATAGACGGAGTTATAAAAGTAAGGGTTTATAAATAAGATAAACTTCGTTTTTTCGAGTTCCACGCGGGTGGTTATGTTTCTTAATGTAGGGGCGAACCGTGTTCGCCCGTTTTGCCCGCGTTTCACGCGGGCAGGGTTATGTACTTTTCTTAATGTTAAGAAAAGTACCAAAAGAAACATTTAGGGGCTATGCCCCTAAAAACCCCGACGGACGCAAGGCTGTTGCCTAACGCGTCCGTCAAAAACCCAAAGACGGTAAAGTTTAAGCCTAATTTTACCATTTCTGTTTAAGTTTTTGCGTGAGTACATCAGCGGCGGGCGAACACGGTTCGCCCCTACGAAAAATAACCGACAAAAATCCGCAGATTTTTGTCGGAGAGGAACAACCGCGCGAAAAAGCGCGAGTTTATATAATGCGGCGAAGCCGCATAGGGTTCCCAAAAAGCGACTTGCGCTTTTTGGGAAAGAGGAGCAAGTTTCCCGTAAAAGCGAAGATTTCCCGAACAGGGAAATCGGAGCATAAAGGGAAACTTGCGACGACGCAGTTGACCTTGCGGTTGCGGGCACAGAGGAGCAATCCCGTGCGTGAGGAAAGTCCGAGCTTCACAGGGCAGGGTGCAAGATAACGTCTTGTGGGGGTGACCCTAAGGAAAGTGCAACAGAAAATTACCGCCGAATTTTTCGGTAAGGGTGAAAACGCGAGGTAAGAGCTCACGAGCCCCTGTGGTGACACAGGGGCGGTGTAAACCCCACCTGAAGCAACACCTGAATGGGAGGTCAAGTTGGCCCGACGTCTCCCGAAACGGTGGCTAAAGCGGTGCAGCGATGTATCGCGTAGATAGATGACCGCATAACACAGAACTCGGCTTACGGTCAACTGCATTTTATTAAAAATCACGGCTCCCGCGAAATGCGGGAGCCGTTACTTTTTCAATAATTTTTATCTATAAATAATTTTATCACGGATTTTAACGAAAGTCTATGGCAAATTTGTGCGGTTCTTATATTATTCGCATTGTTGACAAAATTTTCCGTATGTGATAAAATACTTAAAATAATGTTTTTAATTATTGTATTATCTGACTTGGGAGGAATGTTAAATGTTTGAAAATGCAAATGTATGGGAGATACTGGCGTTTGCGCTGTACTTCCTGTTTGTTATTGCGATAGGAATATACTTCTTTATCAAGACAAAAAGCGGAGGACAAAGAGAGTATTTCCTTGGCGGCAGAAAAATGGGAAAATGGACTACCGCGTTCAGCGCTCAGGCGTCTGATATGAGTGGATGGCTCCTGATGGGACTGCCCGGCTCGATTCTGGTGGCGGGCTTCGGCAAGGTATGGATTGCGATAGGTCTTGCGATAGGAACATACCTCGCGTGGCTTTTCGTTGCGGGCAGACTTCGAGCGTTTTCACAGGCGGCGAACGATTCGATTACGATTCCGCAGTACATAAACAACAGATTTAAGTCGTCGGGCTTGACGCTTCAGGTCATCTCCGCGCTTATATTCTTTGTTTGCTTCACTGTGTATGTGGCTTCGGGATTTAAGGCGGGCGCGACGCTTTTCGCATCTGTTTTGAACCTTGACAGCACCACCGGCCCGATGCTCGTGTTCGGAGCAATTATAATTTTGTATACGTTTTTGGGCGGTTACAACGCGGTGTGCTGGACAGACCTTTTCCAGGCACTTTTGATGATTATTGCGATGGTAATAGTTCCGGTTGTGATTTTTGTGACACGCGAAATCTCATTTGAAGCCGTAACCGCTTCAAATCCGCACTATTTTAACTTTTTGGCAAGCGGCAAATGGGACTGGGAGAGCATATCCACCATTTTGTCAGGCCTTGCATGGGGCTTGGGTTACTGCGGTATGCCCCACATTCTGGTTCGTTATATGTCGATAAAGGACGTTAAGATGATTAAAAGTTCACGAAGAATTGCTACGGCCTGGGTCGTAATCAGCCTGCTTATGGCGGCTGTTATAGCAATCTTGGGTCGAATTGTTATGCCCGAACTTGCGGTATCCGGCAGCGAAACGGTGTTTATACAGCTTTCTCGTGCGGTTTTCCCAAGCTTTATCGCGGGTATCCTGCTTTCGGCAATCTTGGCTTCGTCTATGAGTACCGCTGATTCTCAGCTTCTTGTTGCGTCGTCGGCGGTTACAAGCGATATTTACCAGCCAATCTTCAGAAAGAACGCATCCGACCGCGAGCTTTTGTGGATAGGCAGAATTGCGGTTATAATAATTTCGATTGTTGCGTTCTTTATAGCAAGCAATCCGAATTCGGGCAGCATTATGGACCTTGTTGAGAACGCTTGGGCGGGCTTCGGCGCGGCATTCGGTCCGGTTATCGTGTTGTCGCTTTACTGGAAACGCTTTACATACAAGGGCGCGGTTGCGACTATCGTATGCGGCGCGATAACGGTCATTGTATGGCTGTTGTTCTTTAAAACGGTGACGGGTATTTACGAATTGCTTCCGGGCTTTATAGTAGGTATGCTTGCAGGCGTAATTGTTTCTCTTATCGACAAAAAACCGTCCGAAGAAGTAGAGCAATTGTTTGACGATGCTTTGAAAATGTGCAAGGAGTAAACATAAGGAGTCAGACATATGAAGATATGTAATAAATGCGGACACGAAAACGAAAACAGCGAGCTGTATTGCCGAACCTGCGGACACGCTTTCGCTCTCTCCGCGCCTAAGTACGGCGGCAAGGCGGCAGGAGCCGTTTTGGGCGGCGCGGAGGAGGTAAAAAAGGCGCTTCGCTCGCCTCTGTTCTTCTTTGCCGCTCTCGTATTTTCGGCTTTGCTGGTTTTGAGATTTATAAATATTTTCAGTATGGACATTTCGGCGGATGATATTATATCATCTATGACGACATACGGAGGTCCCTATTACCGAAATTTTGACTTTACGCTCGGCACGAGAGCCGTTATGGGAATAGGAACGCTTTTCTCGGTGGTTTTCTGCGTCGGCTTGTGGCTTATACGAAGTGTGAAAAATGCCGACAGCGGTTTTACGCTCATAAAGGTGTGGGCGATAATAAAAATCGTCTTTCTCGGAATTATATGCGCGCTCGTTCTGTTTGCCCTTGTTGGCGGCGTGACGTCGTTCATAATTTCCGGAGGCTTCGACGACGGGTTGGCGTCGGGTCTTGCGGCAGCGGCGTTTATTATAGTTCCGCTGCTGCTTGCGCTGACGGTGCCCGGTATTATATACTATGTTAAACTGCTGTTGCTTGTAAAGTCGGCTCGCTTGGCGCTGGCAAACGATTGGTCGGTTAAAAATCCGCCCAACTATATTATTGCGGTTAACTTTATACTCGCGTTCATATCTCTGGCGAGCGTGTTTTCAGGAGGTATAATGACGTTTCTGATTTGCGTTGCAGACATTGTGTATCTCCTGCTTATTAACCTGTGGCTGATTAAAATAAGACAGTCGCGCATATCTTAATTTGCAAAATTAAAATCCCGTCGAAAAGACGGGATTTTTTATCTTAATTACAGATTTTCTTTGACGGCGGTTGCGAGGGTCACGACGTAAACCTTTTTCGCGCCGCCGCTTTTCAGCGCACGCGCACATTCGTCGGCAGTTGCGCCCGTAGTGAGAACGTCGTCCGCGAGAAGCACTGTCTTGCCGCTCATATCCGCCCTACACTCCATTGTGCCGCGCAGATTTTCAATACGCTGATTATATTTCAGAGAGGACTGGTGCGGCGTTTGCCTGACCTTGCAAAGACAGCCTTTTATGTAGGGCAGACCGAGCGTTTCTGCCAGTTCCTTTGCGATTGCCTCGATATGGTCAAATCCGTTCTTGCGGAGACTCAATTTTGAAGGCGGAGGACTGACCACCGCGTCAAACTCAACTTCTCCGAAGCTCATTTCCGCCGCAAGCGACATAAGCCGCGCAAATTCAGCGATGTTTGCTTTTACACACCGTTTTTTGTTGCGAATCACGGCATAACGAACATTTTTCTCGTAGATAAGCGCGGAGGCGGCGCGGGTGAATCGATGCCTTGTGTTGAGACAGGCGTAGCACTTTTTATCCTCGCCGTAGCTGACAACCGGTTTGCCGCACTTGACACAGCACAAAAAATCCTTGCAGTAGCGAATCCCTAGACGGCACTCCGCACAAACGTTGTCGGTGTGGCTCGGTTCGAGAATGTTGTTGCAAAATACGCACTTCGGAGGAAATATCAGATTTGTCAGAAATTTAAGCGGACCGTTCATTTGAAAATTTAACCCCTTTTAATATATTATAACGGTACAACAAACGGCTGTCAACTTTGATAAAATTTAAAATCAAAGAAAAACTGTAGGTTTGTCAATGATGTGTTACAAAATCTCCTAAAAAAGTTCGCCATCAATGATGAAGGCATTAACA
>CANRNL010000003.1 GCA_947631965.1 uncultured Clostridia bacterium | reverse complement strand
ATACCGCGCCCTGAAATTGGGCACGGTATCCAATAATTTTTGTTTTTTCAACTGTCCACTTGACAGGGACTAGTTCAGTTAGCTGCTTTAGCGGTTGTTAAACACAATCCTGAAGCGACTGACCGTTTTTACGCTCTGCCGTTTCTCTTTCCACAATTATTATATACCCGTTTTCACGATTTGTCAACAGCTTATTATTTTAAATGCAAAACGCTTTCGTGCAGAGCGTTTGTTTTATTCCTTTCATTTTAAATTCCTCCTGAGATTTTTCGTTGTGTAAAAAACATCCCATCGGAAATTCCGATGGGATGTAATGTATTGCTCGATTATTAATCGTTCAATTATTCAGCCACATAGTTTTTGGGTGTCCATCCGCCGAAATAATCGGTCGCTGTGGGAGTAGGAGTAAGAACGCTGTCGCTCGGATTATCTACCGCAGCAGTCAAATCGGTTTCAAGGTCACTCTCTTTATAAACGCCGTTTATAACGCTGAATCTTGCGTCGGCAGGCGATGTATTGCTCATACTATCCCAGCCGTTGGGCTTTGCAACATTATCCGCTATAATCGTATGGTCGTAAATGGTGGGAGTATTTGCGCCGCCCCACGGTCTGCCCCAAGTGCCGCCCTTGCCGGCTTGCATAGTCGAATCGGGGTTCTTGGTAATCTTGCAGTTCTTGAAGTAATAGCCAAGGTCTGTCGGAGCTGAAGTCTTGCAGGCTGTGATATAACCGCCGTTGTCCTTATCGGTCATACCCTGCCATCTGAGTTCGCAGTTTTCAAAGTAGCAGTTATCTCCGCCGCAGATGTAGTCGGTGTTGCCCGAAATCAAGCAATCCTTAACATACATTGAAGCCGCGCCTGTGCCGAATGTATCCTGCGAGGATACGAAGCTGCACTTGTAAATCTCTATTTCGCTGCCGCCCGCAAAGATTGCCGCCGCACGCTCGTTATATGTAGAGTTATTAACAGCTGTGTTCTTGTCTGTTCTCTGAACCGTCTTTGCGTCGCCGCCGCCCGGAATAATTCCGTCCGCGATTTCCTGATCGGTGATATAGAGGTTATAGCTGTTCTGAACGTCTATGTTCTCCATATAGAAGCCTTTAGCTGTCGTTCTTATCGTAGCGCCCCAGTTCTTTACACCGTATCTGCCGGTCTTTTGAACCGCATAATCCGCGCTGTACCAGCCCGCATATTCGCCGTTGCCGTCTACCGAAGCTACCGAATAATAGATATATCCGATACCGTAGTAGAAAGTAATCTTCGGCTTATTATTGGGGTCGGCAGCCTTCAGCGCAATATCGGGAACATTAACATAAAGCTGCTCCTGATATTCGCCGGGGTCGATAACAATGGTAACAACCTGACCATCGGTTCTGTCCTTCATAAGTCTTACAGCCGCAAGAGCCTCGCTTATTGAGGGATAATCCTTGCCTTCGCCTACGGTAAGGGTGTCCTTATATGCTATTGATTCTTCAACGTCCTTCATAAGAAGAATGTTCTTGAACGGAGCTTCGTCGCCGCCTTCGAGCGTGTAGGTCTTAGACAAAGGCGAAAGCGTATAGCCGTTCGCGTCTTTAATGCTTACGTCATAAGTTTCCGCAGACATAAGTTTGACTGTGTACGAGCCGTCGGGACCGACTGTCGCCTCAACAGGTGAACCTTCGCCCTCAGAGTTTGTGAACACCAGAGTTGTAGAAACGTTCGAATCATAGTCGTATACAGGGGTCAAAACGTCGTGCGATGAAATCATCGAAACATTACCCTCAACCTGCAGTTCCTCTATCTTAACAAACTTGATATCAACCGTCTGGTCGTATCTGTTCTTGCTGACCGTAATTTCCTTGGTTGCAAGCGTTGTGCAAACATCATCAACACCCTCTATCGTTGCGCTAAAGGTCTTGCCCTTGGGCAACGAAAGCGAATATGTATAGCCGTAAGGAGTAGTGTACTTTTCGCTCGGGTCAGATACATTCGTAAATACTATATTCTTGCCGGTAAAATCATAACCGGTACTGTTTGTAATATTTCCTTTAACGGTCTTTTCGGGCTCCGATACAAAATATTCAAGGAATATTGCATAAACGTTCTTGTTACTTCCGCCGCCGTAAGTAATTATCGCCTCTTGCGGATTTGCCGCGAGGTCATCCTTGGTTAAATCCATTACAACCGTACTTGCACCCTCTGCAACCGATTTTGCCGTCTCTTTCTTATCGCCGTACACAATATTCTGCTCTCTGCCTTCTCCGCCGTGTCCGTCAAATACTACGGTAACGGTCAAATCAGCGCCCTGTTCGGGAACTATTGATATAAATCTGTTTGTCGTACTGCCTGAGCCGCCGCGCAGACCCATGTTAAACGTATAGCTTGTTCCGTCGGTATGCACATAGGTAGGCTTTTTTCCCCCATCATAAACCAGATTAGGACCTACGATTGCGCCGTCAGCCTCAACCTCTGCCGTCGTCTGACCGTTCTCAAGAGCGGGGTTCAGTGCGGCGCTTACCGCCGCACTGTCTGCTCTCCAAATTTTATTTTGCGGAATATCGCTATCCTCCTCAAACTCAGACTTAGTAGTATTAAACTTTATGCCAAAGCCCGAATCGTTGTTGCCTCTTTCCAAATAAAACACTTTCATTGTGTGTATCGTGTTATCCGCAAAGGTTCCTACCGAAAATTCGTTTCCGTTGTATGTGACTTTTTCCTTTAATGTTTTCCACTTTCCGCTGTCAAGCGCACCGTTTCTTTCGCCCATAGCATAACTGAGATATACCGTTCTGAACTTAAATCCGTTGACGTTGTAATAATTTATAATTCCGTCTTTAAAATTTATCTCAGCCTTGCAACTTTGGTGTATTCCGCCCATATCAATCGCCAATTTGTTGTCTATGAATACCCATATATCGTCGTCGCCCGATATTTCAAACGTCATATCTTTATCGCCCAAAGTATCTGTTTTGACAATTCCGTCTTTCGGCTGTGTGAACTCGTATTCCATCGTCATTCCAAAATAGTGATTGACTTTCTCTCCCGTCACGTCGCAGTCTTGCCCATTAACCAAATCCGTATGATTGCCAAACGGGAAAAACTGCGGTTTATAGTTGTATAACCAAGGCGTTTCATAAAGCACAAACTTATTTTCGCCGTTTTCGGTATTTAATTCGGCAAAACAGCTATTGCCGTTGTTATCATTATCCGAATTAAAATAGTAATATCCGTTGTCATTTTTTCTCAATAAGCCGCTTGCATTCTCATATGAAGCCTTGCCCGACTGATTTGTCTCATTCGGGTCAAATAAATACGCAAGTGATTCGTCTGTCTTTATTCTCGCGGTCTCGTCAAAATATACTTCCGGGATAGATATATCATGAGACCCCACAATATGACCCTCTCTCAAGTCCAATTTGGGATAACCGTCCTCTCCCAATTCTTCGGAGACTATTCCGCGATACGGATTGCCGGGTCCGTCTAATAATACCGGCTTTTCGGGAGCGTCTCCTGTATAGCAGTTCCACTCCCCGACAGTGCTTTTGCACCAATCATTCTCGTCTATACCCGAATATGCGCCATCACAGTTTCCGAACAAAAGCAGGTGGTTTTGATTTATCCCGCCGCCTACTACCTCGTGCATATCGTCAATTTGCACATCATTATCGGAATCATTTTGTCCTCCAACCGTCCAATAGTCAAACATATTGATTTTTGTATCCGGCGGGGCGGATATATTGTCGGTTATTGTGTGTTCGGTGTTGCCCTCCGGCGAAGCCGCATAAACGGGAATGAGTGAAAATACCATAGTAACTATAATCAGAACGGATAATAAACATTTTACTTTTTTCATTTTAAATTCCTCCTGAGATTTTAATTATATGAGAATAATAAGACTTTAAAAACAGAGGCAAGCCCTATTGGGCTTGCCTCAAAAATTTTGCGAAATATGTCCGCCGACAAATTTAAATTTTATAATGCTTCTTTAAATTTTACAATAATATTTATATTCGCCGCAGGCATAAGGAACGTAGAAACCGTCTTGTCTTCGTTGGAGTTCATCTCAACTTCCGCGCCTTCTACGGTGATAGTATCAACCGAATATCCTTCATCGGGAGTAACGGTGAGCGTAACGTCGGTACCGGGTGCAAATTCCTCAGGTGCGAAATTTGTTGTATAATTGTAGGGCTCCCAGTCGCCAAGGTAATCCTCGTCGCTCAGCATTGTGTAATTCTTGCTCGCCATTGTGCCGTTCGGATTGAAAGTTGTGCCGTCCGAGTTTACGGGCGTGCCGTCAGCCTTCTTAACGTCAGTTACAAAGAGTATTGCGCTTTCAAGGGGACCGCCCATAGATTTCCAATCGCTCACACCTGCAAAACCGTCTGCGAGGGTTACGCCGTCAAATACTACCTGGCACTTATCGCCACCCCAGTTACGACCCCAAGTGCCCTGAGCAAACTTGTTGGTGGGATAGTACTTGGAGTTCGTAAGCGTGGTATTCTTGAACATATAACCGTTGGCGTTAATATCCGCCGTACCCGCAACCGGAACAGCAGAGGTCTGGCAAGCAGTCAGATGACCGCCACCGGGTGAGTCGCTGTAACCGTGCCATGCAAGGGTACAATCCTCAAACAGTATGCTGTTGCCGCCGAAGATGAAGTCTGTGCCGCCTTCGATGTAGCACTCCTTAACATACGCGTTCTTGTTCGTATAGAAAGTATCCTGCGACGAGATGAAGTCACACTTGTAAAGCTCGGTGTTGGTACCGTCGAGAGCAATTGCCGCCGCACGCTCTACTGCGCTTGAGCCCATAGCGTCATAGTTCTCGGTAGTTCTCTCGGGCTTGCCGTTAACGTCGCTGTACTCGTTATTGTTAGCCGCGTCAACGCCGTCTTCAAGCTCAGCTTCGGATACGAAGCAGTTAAACGTGTTTCTGAAAATTATATTTTCGATGTTTACGTTGGTTCCGCTTACTCGGCAAGCCGCGCCCCATCTGGTAACGACGCTCTTGCGGGTCTTCTGAACCGCGTAATCCTCGCTGTAATACTGATTATCGCCCGCGCTGTAATACAGGTAGCCGATACCGTAGTACCATTGAAGCTCAGGTCTTTGAGTTTCGTCGGCAGCCTTAATGGTAACGTAGCCCGCGTCAACCTGGAGCTGCTCGGTGTAAATGCCGGGGTCAACCAAAACCGTAACTCTGCCGGATTCGCCTTCGGGTCTGCCGGTCATAGCCTTAATTGCGGTCATAGCGTCGGTCATGGTCTTGTATTCCTTGCTCTCGCCGACGTGAATTTCGCTCTTGAACTCAACCGTGCCTACGTCCTCGGTAAAGAGTATGTTCTTAAACGGAGCTTCGTCGCCCGGCGCCATTACATAGGTCTTGGACAATTCAGACAACGAGTAACCTTCCGCACCCTCAGCCGTAATATCATAGGTCTCGCCGGGCATCAAAGTTACGTTCAGCTTCTTATTAGCCGCGTCGATAGTTGCGGTGTAGGTGTACTCAGGTGTTGTCTGCGATGTAAACGTGAGAGTAACTCCGCTCAAATCGAGGCTCGAACCGTCGTTATTTACATCATGAACAACTATATCGCCCGAAACGGAAGTCTCTGCAATATCAACAACCTTAAGATTTGCGGTAACGGGCTGCTTCTTAACCGAAAGCGTGCTGGTGCCGAGAGTAACCGCAACCTTATCGCTCTTGTTTCCGTTAGCGTCTACAACGCTTATATCATAGTCTCTCTGCTGGCGAAGCTCGGTCGAATAGCTCGTGCTGAACGGAACATCGTAGTACTGAGTTTCGTCCTTCTCGTTCCTTGAAGTAAATCTTATCTTAAGATTTGAAGTATCATTCGTGCCGCTGTACTCGATAGTACCCGTAACAGGCTGATTTACTATTACGGTGGGGTCGTAGTAGTCTACGAATATAGCGTAAATCTGCTTGTTGGAGCTTCCGTTTATAATATATACGTCGCCCGCGTTCGGGTCTTCAATGTCAGCCTCGATTGTAGCGGGGGAGCTGCCTACCTTACCTTCCTCGCCCGAAGCAAGGGTAACGCCGTTCTGCTGAATATGTACGGGTCTGCCTGCCTGAGAGGTATAAGCCACCGTAACTATACAAGCCTGCTTGGGCGTAAAGTACAGCGTTCTCTTTGTCGTGCTTCCGCCGCCCGCCTGCCACGATTTCGTGAAGTTATATGTCGTTCCGTTGTGTTCCATAGACAAACTGTTGCCTTTGCCGTCCACGAAACCGCCGTAACCCGAAAGTCCGTTTATCGGGCCAAAAGCTACTCCGTCTGCTGTGCCAAATGATGCCTCCATACCTTCGTCGCTCGCAGTCCAAACCTCGTCCGGAGGTACTACTTCTGCAAATGTCGATACGCCGCCCACACTTGCCGTATCAACCGAGGCTTCTGCAACTGCGGCTGTTGCGGCTGTTGCGGAAAGCTTCGCCGTTCCGTGCATACCTACCTTCAAAGTTGCGGTACCGGCTTCAGCAGCTCCAAACGTAACGCTTACGTTTACGTTCTGAGAGGGCATTACGAATGTGTTGTCCGCCGAAACCTCAACGGGTGCGCCGTCCTCGGTAGTAACCGTTACAACTGCGCTCTGACCCGCGTGCGCCTCGTCGGGAGTGCCGGTAACCGTAACGGTCGAGCCTTCCGTAACCGTGTAGGTCTTTCCTGCGGGTTCGGGCTCGGTCGTAGCGGTCGGCTCGGGGTCTGCCGAAGCGGTCGGCGAGGGAGGCGTGGGATCTGTGCCGCTGTCGGGTATAAACGTAACGCTTCTGAACTTGGAATTATCAAGGTCAGACCAGATATATACTATGTCGTCTTTCTTAGCCGCGTACTGCTCTTCTTCTGTCGAAGTATACGCGTCATTTCCGCGTCCGTTTACGGTAACGACTGTCTGTTTGGTGTCCTCTGCCGCAGAGCCGAGACCGGTCTGCGCATAGAAGAATCCGCTTACATCATTGCCGCCGTTACCGCCCGCGGTAACGCTGAGCTTGGAGTCATACGGAACCTTTACGCCGATTACCATATGCAGCTCATCCGTCACGTCCGACATTACGCCGGCCGCTCTGAGAAGCACGCCGCTGCCATCATTTGCTACCTTCATTTTAGCGTTCATCTGACTGTTATAAAGAATCAGCGTGTCGGGGTCGCCGTAGGTAGCCTTCGCGTCGAGGGTAACCTCCTTCTGACCTTCGGTCATATTAGCGTTTATAACGTATACCGTATTTCCGGAGTCGTCGGTCGTAACGCTTACGAAGTCGAAATCGCTCCATGTCGCGGTTTCAACGCTCGCCGCGTCCGCCGGCGGGGTAACGCCGTCGCCGCTAAGCGTCGCTTCGCCGCCCTCGGCGGTAACTACAGCGTCGTAGCTGTCGCCGCCGAACGTCTTGAACGTAACCGTAACGGTAACGTCTGCGGACGGCATCTCAAACGATGCAACCGTCTTGTCAGCCGTGTCGAACTTAACCGGGGTTCCGTCCGAAACGGTTATCGTGTCTACCTTATATCCCGGCTCGGGCTCAGAGTTAATAACTATCTTGTCGCCCTTTACGCCGTAAACCTGATTGTCCGCGAGAGGCGGAAGGGTCTCCTCGGGAGTCGGGGTAGGATCTGTGCCGGGAGTCGGTGTCGGCTCTGTGCTGGGAGTAGGCTCTGTCGTCTCACCGGGTTCTACCGTTCCACCGGCTTCAAACTTAAGTCCGCAGAATCTTCCCTTTGAACCGCTAACATATGCGTAATATACCTCGCCGCTCTCTACTTCGCACGAAAGGCTGAAATCTCTGTTCGTATCGTCCGTAGGTGTGAAAGATTCAAGCGCCGCTGACGGGTCATTCTTCGGATCGGTTTCGGTACCTCCTTTAACTATAAAGAAGGGTCTTCCTACTCCGACGCCCGTCATATATACGGTTATTTTTCCGTCTGACGGAGCCGTGAATTTAAGCGCGGTACCTGTTGCCGCACCGCCTGACCAACCGCCGTTGTCCGAAGCATGTGATATATATCCGCCAAACGACTCGCCGTCTATGGTCTTGCTGCCTGCGGTATATGTCATATCGGTCATAAACGTGAGCGCATCGTTCGTCATTTCCTTAGTATCGGTCGTTACGTTCTCCGAAGCCTTCCAGAAGGTCGGGTCTTTAACAAAGGGGGTCGGCTCAGGAGCCGCATCGCCCTTCGTAATCGCGTTCGGGTCGTCGGCAGGAGCCGTCGCACCACGGGGAACGAACGTGAAGCCCTGAATACCTATCTTCGAGCCGCCGTCAGCCATGCAGTAGTATATCGCGCCTTCTTCTACATCTATCTTGGTCGACTGCGATACCGGATGATCAGCCTCGGTGTGGATTTTATCCAGAACGCTGTCGATTGTACCGGGATTTGAAATCATGCCGTCTGAACCATAAACCAATCCGCCAACCTTAACAACACCATAATTCTTGTTGCCGAATACGAGGTTTCTCACATACAGCGTACCGTTCACCTTGGGAATGTATACCATGAAAGAACCGGTATTTACAGGCTCATCACCGACAGTAAAGCTCGTACTTTTACCTCCTCCTGTCAAAGGTTTCTCGGTTCCCTGCAGGCAAGGCATCTGAAGTGCTGCGTTAAACTTATAGTGCCAGTGGTTTGTGCTGCTTGTGCCGTAACCGGGGCTTACCGTGATGTTGTCGTCATCAACAATCTTGTCGCCGTTGCGGAATACCACTGTACCCCAGTCGCCGCAAGCGTTGTCCGATCCATCCTCTTCTGCAGGCATCAAAGTTTTGCACTCATTTACTCCCGTAGTATTTGGTTCGCCGCTTACCCAATCAGCGCCGTTCTCAGCCATATACTGCTCGATAGTCCACTGAGTTACGGTTGCCGCCGCGGTTTCAACCTCAGCGTCGTCCTCAACGTCATACTCAGCCTCGTCAGCAGCCTCAGCTATCGAAGCTACCGCCGACGTACCCGTGGTCTCGTTGGTGATTGTCGCGGTGCCGCCTTCGCCGCTTACTTCAAGCGTCGCGATATGCGGAACCGAACCTTCGGGACCGTATCCGTCGCCGTCAAGGTCAGCCGGGAAAGTTTCGAGTTTTCCCAAAATTTTGCTGATTATAAGGCCAACGTCTGCAGCAGTCAAGCCACCGATTCCGTCAACATCGGCAGCGGCAAATCCGGTCGTTCCTTCAGCCAAACTTGCATCCTTACCCAAAATGTTGCTGATTATAATACCAACGTCTGTAGCGGTCACGCCTCCGATTCCGTCAACGTCGCCGTACAGATATGTACCGCTGTCCGCCGCGAAAACAGATGATATGCCGGTTGTTACAAGCGTTGTCGCTATCATTGCCACCGTAAGCAATAAAGCGAGCCATTTTCTTCTTCGCATTTTCAAAACTCCTTTTTTGATAAATTTATTTTAATTATTTTTTTACAAAATTATGTTTTAAGCCGCCGCTTGGTACTAAATTCAAATTGCGGACAAGTTACAATTAAATTACAACCATATTACGGCTATATTACATATTAATTTTAACATTATAAATTCAATATGTCAATATATACAAAAAAATAATTTTTACTTTTTTGTTTTTTGAACATTTACCCTAAAATGCCGTTTTGAAATTTGCAAAAATCATATTCCTTTTTCATAAAGCGGCTTATCGGTGGTTTTGTACGAATTTGTCAGGAATTTACCGTGGTCGACGTAGGAATAATTGCCCGTTGCGGTATCAAGGCGCAGTCTGGCGCACTGTATGATTACCTGATACAAAAACGCGCTGCTTCCTGCGGGTACGTTAAACTCTATCGTTTCGGTCTGCGTCTTGGTCCATTGGTCGGTCAGAGACACATTGAACCCGACCTTTATTCCCGCCTTAACCACCTCGGCGTTCAGCTCAAAATTAAACTCCGTAGATATATTGACGGTTCTTGAGGTCATAAAGCCGCTGGTCATACTCTTTACATATTTTGCCGCCGCGTTTGAACCCGTATTGTCTATATGTCCTATTTTTTGCACATCCGAGGAATAGAAAACCATGGCTTCGGCATAGTTTTCATCGGAAACGCACAACAGCGACTGCGAAAACGTGTCCGTGTTGGCGGGCGGAAGGCTGTCAAAAACCGTGACCTTATCTATTATTTCAAACGAATTGTCCAGCACGCTCGCTGCCCTGGTCCTTGCGCGCACGGCTTTGTAATGCCTGCAAAGCGCGTCGGGGTCGGTATATAGAGCCGAACGCGCGGAGATTTTCAATTCGGTCTTATGTTTTGGCTCGCTCTTTTTTTCCTTGTAGTTTTTTATTTTAAGACGCCAATCGCAAGTCACTACGCCGACGCCCTCGCATTTTCTGGTTTTGGGGTCATAGCCGCTCACCAGCATTATAACTCTGTTACTATCCCCACTGTCGTAATCACTCTCTATATCGCTTTCGTTTAATCCCTCAAGCGCGTTTGAAAAAATCGCCTCCAGGGTCACTCGGTCAATTCCTTCAACAGTCGCCGCAGTGCAGGCAGCCGCGGCTTGCTTGAACATATTTTTTATTGCGTCGACCGTCGCATATTCGCCCGAAATCGTATCTTCGGGACACTCGCAATACGGAAAATCGGGCATTTTTTCTTTTAAATATTTATAATTATCTTTATTTTGAATAACACGGAGCATTGTGCTATATGTGCCCGTGCTACCCTCCTGCCATTTTCCTTTGGCGGTCTGTTCGTATCGTATGTCGAGCAATTCGTTCAAAAGCGCGGTGCCTCTGACGCTGCTGTCGGGAAGCCGAATGTCGCGAACATTCTCCGAAGCCTTGCCGAATCTCCCGCAGAGCTTATCTTGGTAAACGCCGAACGTGGTAAGCGTTCCGACTCCGACCGCCTCCGCGACTTCTTCAATGTTCTTGGCGAGCTTTGCGCCTCTGGTCTCGCTGCAGTTCAATCCTATGGCGTTGAGCTGCTTGGTAAGCTCGCTCGGAACTATGCGCGTCGGCTCGCACGGCACAAGGTCAATCGGGATTCCGTCAATATAAAACGGATTTGCTTGACGTTTCTTTCTTGCTTCAGACATAATAACATTCATTGAAATACAACTCCTTTTGATAATATATTAAAATAAATTTTATATTTTTAAAATTAAAGGTGTTGGTATAATTATATTGGCGGAATAATTAGGAGAACACACTTAAAGACTTTTTGAAACCGAAATATTATAAACACACTTAAAATTTGACAAAAAACATTATTTCGATACATAAATTATTTATCTGAGTTTTTATATTATAATTTTAACAAATTGACGGCAAAAGTCAATATAAAAAACGAAAAATCCTGCTTTTTTGCAAGCAGGATTTTTCGTAAATTCAATTATTCTATTCGCTTAACCGAAGTATCTCTTGAGCAGACCGGCAAACGCCTTTCCGTGTCTTGCTTCGTCACGCGCCATTTCGTGAACGGTGTCGTGAATAGCGTCAAGACCCTGCTCCTTAGCCATCTTTGCGAGGTCGGTCTTGCCGGCTGTCGCGCCGTTCTCCGCCTCAACTCTCATCTCAAGATTTTTCTTGGTGCTGTCGGTCACAACTTCGCCGAGAAGCTCAGCAAACTTAGCCGCATGCTCCGCTTCCTCGTAAGCCGCCTTCTCCCAGTAAAGTCCGATTTCGGGATAACCCTCGCGGTGAGCCACTCTCGCCATCGCAAGATACATACCGACCTCGGTGCATTCGCCGTTGAAGTTAGCGCGCAGACCGTCCAGAATTTCCTCCGAAACGCCCTTTGCAACTCCCACAACATGCTCGGACGCCCAAGTCATATCGCCGTCCTGCTTATTGAATTTTGAACCCGGAACTCCGCACTGCGGGCATTTTTCGGGAGGATTGTCTCCCTCGTAAACGTAGCCGCATACGGGACATACCCATTTAGCCATAATAAAAAACCTCCTCACGCGCGGACGAGCCGCACAAATTATGATTTACATTAACTAAATTATAAGGAAAAACTTTCCTCCTGTCAACCCTCTTTTTCGGAATTTTTACTGTTCGCAAGCCCGCTTCGCACCCCGTACAAAAGAGCGTCCGCCCCGCCGAGCGCGAAAAAACGCTCGGCGGGGTTTATGTCGAATAAAAATATTTATAAATTATATTATTTTTATTGAAAAATTTTACACTATTGTTTATAATAACATTGATTATATTTAATCCGTATTTTTGTACGCGGCAAAAACATAATTAAAGCGTGTCCGCGCTTATCGGCGCGGGGCGGCGAGACGGGAGATTTTTGATTTTTATGGAAAAAAAGTTTTTCGGAAGATTTAACATCATAGATATTATATTGTTTTCAATAATAATTGTCGGAATCATAATCGCGGTCGTGCGAATTTTCGGCAACGGTTCGGGCGGCTACGAGGACGCCGAAATAACCGCCGTGTTTGTAACCGACGACTTCCGCAGCGAGGTACTGCCGTACCTGCAAAGCGGCGAGGAACTTATGAACGAGGCGAACAACAGCGTTATCGGACGCGTTGTCAGCTCTGAAGTAAGTCCCGACGGCGTGCTGTCGGTCAAGTCCTATGCCGAGGGCGCGAAGCTCGAACACGGCATTATGCTCGGCAACACGACATACTTCATCGGAAGCGAAGTCTCGATTATTGCGGGCGACGCGGTATTTGACGCGTATCTGAGCGATATAGAATTGATTATAAAGTAGGTTTTTATGTGAAGTCGTTTATGGAACTGATATTTGATAGCTTTTCGTTCAGGATATACGAGTATGCCACAAGTATCTGGAATTACCTGAACGAAATGGTCGTGCGGCTGTGGTACCTCAGCGGAACATACAGCTTTTTCAGCACGCCCATGCGCCGTTTGAGCGAGAAAATCCCTCAAAGCACAATAAAATACCAACCCGTTTTCCTTGGGATAGCGCTTGCCGTTATGCTAATTATTCCGTACTCGCACTGGGCGAACATCTATGCGCTGCCGATATTTACCGCAAGCGCGCTGCTGTTTCTGTCTCACAATGCCGCGACGCATATGGGCGGCAACTTCACAACAGCTATGTTCACCGTGCTTGTCGTTATGGCGGTCTGCGCGCTGACCGTTCCGTATCTGGTGCTGCGTCCGCTTCTGTATCTCGCTCTTGCAATATCATTCTTCTTTTTGGTATCGTTCGGGCTGGACAGCGAAGAGGACATTTACTCTTTTCTCGCGCCGATTTACCTGCTGACCGCTGCGCTTTCGGTGATTGCGCTCGTGCAGGCGATTGACTGCTTCGGAGCATACGGAGTTTCCGCAACCTTTTCATCAAACGTTGCGTTCTCCGAGCTTCTGGTGATATTTACCCCTTTCTGCCTTGTTTTCGCAAATATGCAAAAATCCCGTTTGCGCACAAACATATATGCGGGGTCGATTATAATTCTGTCGTTCGCGGCAATTATGGCGACAGGCTCAAACGACGGGCTGTGGGCTTACTCCGTTTCGCTGAGCATCTTTATTCTCATATCAAACCGCCGCTGGACGCCGCTGATACTGCTGTTCTTCCCCGCCCTCTGGATTGGCGCGCTGAGACAGATTTTCGACTTTTGGCAAATTCATCTTCAAAACAAAAATCTGCTTGAGGCTATAATCCTCGCGGGTACGAATATCTGGCACAGCAGCACCGGAGTTGCGTCAAACGAATTTATGAGCGCGTATTCGGGCATCTCCGGAAGCGCCGCGTCTCACGCCGCGATTGAAATTCCGCATATGCCTATCCCCGCGTCGTATCTCAAAATACTGACCGAGGCGGGAGCGATAATATTGTTCGCGTTTTTATACTATACGATTCGTCTCGCGCACGCCTGCCTTATCGCGATATTCCGCCCGAACGACGACCGAAAAATGCTCTTTGTTGCGGGCTTTGCGGTACTGCTGGCGGTTTCGATATCCGGAATGTTCGAGCAAACTCTGTTTGAACCGCGCATATTGATACCGTACTGGTCTATGCTCGGTCTTATCGCGGTCAATAAGAGAATAAAATTGAATTTTCAGTTGACAAACTGAAAAAACTATGCTACAATATATTGGTGTTCGACCGCAAACAAGTGTAAGACTTTTTGTGATAAGGAGCAACCGAGCGTTAAGCGACGTTTGACCGACAAAGGCGGGCAAACGAGCCAAAAGCGAGAGTTGCAAAAAACAAAAAAACTCCCAAAAAATCCATAAGACTTTTTGCGATAAGGAGCAACCGAGCGTTAAGCGACGTTTGACCGCTAAAAAGCGGGCAAACGAGCAGACGAGCGAAGCTTGCAAAAAACAAAAAACTCGCAAAAAGTCTATAAGACTTTTTGCGATAAGGAGCAACCGAGCGTTAAGCGATGTTTGACCGCTAAAAAGCGGGCAAACGAGCCAAAAGCGAGAGTTGCAAAAAACAAAAAACTCGCAAAAAGTCCATAAGACTTTTTGCGATAAGGAGCAACCGAGCGTCAAGCGACGTTTGACCGCTAAAAAGCGGGCAAACGAGCCAAAAGCGAGAGTTGCAAAAAACAAAAAACTCGCAAAAAGTCCATAAGACTTTTTGCGATAAGGAGCAACCGAGCGTCAAGCGACGTTTGACCGACAAAGGCGGGCAAACGAGCAGACGAGCGAAGGTTGCGACGCGCTACTGTGGCTCAGTCGGTAGAGCAGCGCATTCGTAATGCGCAGGTCGTCGGTTCAAGTCCGACCAGTAGCTCCAAATCCGCCGCAGGCAACAGCCTGCGGCGGATTTTTATACTTTACAATGCCGAATACAATAATACAAAGCGGCGACCCTTAAAGGGTCGCCGCTTTGTATTATTCATATATCACTGCCCCACGGCTCTCGCAACGCGGTATTCGTCCATAAGCCGCACACAGCCCTGTACATCTGTCTTTTTACGCAGCATGGCGTTCAGAGCCTCCGCGACGTCATCCGCGCTGTAACCGACAATTCCGGACACTGCGGTGGATACCCGCGACTTCTCCGCAACAGACGCTGAGGCGTCTGTCACCATTTTGGAGCGAATATTGCTCGTCTCCCCTTTAAAACAGCTCTCGGTGGAAATTCCGTCGAACGCAACATTATAATTTTCCTCGGAGGCACAGAAAGCCAGAAAATCGAGCGTTTCCCGAAGGTGCGCGCCGTTCTTGTTTACCATCATCATATTCAGGTTGCCGCCCTCGTAGGTACCGTCGGGGGCGGTGTTTAAAAATACCGGCATAAGCGCAAAGTCGTCCACCGAATACTTGTTTCCTTTCTCAAAATCGGTGTAAAACCAGGTGTCCCAGATAAAAGTCATTACCGCTTCGCCCGAACTCATCATAGGGCTTATGTCAGACCAGCCCTTATCGAGATAGTCCGAGCCGAGCCATCCCTTGTCCGCGGCGTCCGCTATCCATTGAACCATATCCGTGACTTCGGGAATGTCGGCATAAGCAATTTCATTGTTGTTCAGCCGCTCAAGCAGGGTCGGGTCGTCCGCGAACAGCGGGTCAAGCCCGAACTGAGCCATCCACGAACAGCCGTCCGCAGGCCAGCAAATAGGCGTGTAGCCCGTTGCGGAAAGCGCGGCGCACAGAACGTCGAACTCCGCCTGATTGGAGGCGGGCTTCAGTCCCAGACTGTCAAGCAGCGTTTTGTTGTAGTAACAGCCCGAAACAGAGCTTTCCCAAAACGGCAGTCCCAAAAGGTTGCCCGCTCTGTCGCGGCAGTAGGAATCCGCGCCGTCCGTAAGGTCGCTCACCCACTCTTCATCATTCAAATAATAAAAGTTGTTTTCAACGTCAAAACGCCTCAAATCCGCGTTGTTAAAGTGCATAAATATGTCAGGCGCTTCGCCGTTTGCAAATTTTTCGGACGCAGCATTTTCAAACTCCGAATCCTCAATCGCAATCAACTCCAGCTTGTTGCCGGTAGCCGTTTCATACTGCCGAAAAATGCGGGTCATATAGCTCTTTTTTAGGTCGCTTTCCTTTCCCATAATCGTCAGCATCACGCCGTCCGAACCGTCGCCCGCGTCGGGCATTATGCCGCAGGACGTCAGCAAGAACGCCGCCGCAAGAGCCAAAATTATCAAAGATATTCTCTTTTTCATTTTTCGTTACCTCCGTCTGCACCGCTGCCGCCCGACTCGTCTTTGCTTCCGTCATCTCGGTTTACGAGCCGTCCGACAAGCGCCTTGATTGCCTCCATATCGATAGGCTTTGCAAGGTGGCCGTCCATACCCGCATCCATAGCCTCGCGTACATCCTCGGCAAAGGTGTTCGCCGTCATAGCCGCAATCGGGATAGTCAAAGCCTGCGGATGAGCGGACGCGCGTATCTTTCTTGTCGCGTCGTAGCCGTTCATAACAGGCATCTGTACATCCATAAGTATCATATCGTAATGTCCGTTTTCCGACCTTTCAAACATTTCCGCCGCATCCTGTCCGTTGCACGCAACCTCGCACCGCGCGCCCTCCATACCCAGCATTTCGGTGAGTATCTCAATGTTCAATTCGTTGTCCTCAGCCACAAGGAACAGCAGTCCGTCCAGCACGCTCGTCTTTTCTCCGCTCGTCTCCGACCCGTTTTCATCCGAGAACAGAGGCTCCAGCGCCTGTCTGAAAGCGGACACGAAAAACGGCTTGGACATAAAGGCGTTGATGCCCGCCCGACGCGCGTCGGCTTCAATGTCGCTCCAATCGTAAGAGGTCAGCACCAGAATCGGAATATCCCCGCCGACGCGTTCGCGTATTTCGCGGGCGGTTTCAACTCCGTCCTTTTCGGGCATCTTCCAATCCAGCAAAATCACATCATAATCCTCTCCGCAGCTGTGCGCCGAGACGGTTTCCTCCACCGCGGCGGCTCCGTAGGTCACATATGTCACCTCAACGCCCTCCGAGCGCATAAGCTCTTTTATATTGAGGCATATTTCCTCCTCGTCGTCTGCGGCAAGCACACGCTTGATTTTACCCTCAAACCACGCCTCGCCGTCCTCCTGCTCAGGCAGTGCAAAGGACATCTCAACTGTAAACGTGCTTCCCTCGCCAAGCTTGCTTTCGACCGTAATCACGCCGCCCATCAGGTCTACCAGATTTTTTGTTATCGCCATACCCAAGCCGGTACCCTGTATCTTATCGGTTGCCGAGCCTTCCTCTCTGCTGAACGGAGCAAAAATATTTTGCAGAAATTCCTCGCTCATTCCGATACCGTTGTCGCTCACCGCAAATCTCAGTTTGACGCTCTGCGGCTCGTCGCTCGGAAGCTTGCTGACGATAAACTCTATTTTTCCGCCGTCGGGCGTATACTTTATTGCGTTTGACAAAATATTTATCAAAATCTGATTGAGGCGTAGCTTGTCGCCTATTATTCGTTCGGGCAAAACCCCGCGCACAAGAACTTTAAGCTCCTGATTCTTCGCCTTCGCCTGCGCTCTCAATATTATATTAAGCTCGTCAAGCAGCTTCGGTATGCTGAATCGGTCTAAATTCAAAGACGTCTTGCCGCTCTCTATCTTGCTCATATCCAAAACGTCGTTTATAAGGCTCAGCAGATGGTGACCGGAGGCTGTTATTTTGCGGGTATACTCCCTCACTTTTTCGGCGTTCTCCGCATCCTTTTCGAGAAGCACCGCAAAGCCCACTATGGCGTTCATCGGAGTGCGTATGTCGTGCGACATACTCGACAGGAATTTGCTCTTTGCCTCGTTTGCGCTCTTCGCCGACTCCAGAGCCTCCTGAAGCTGTTTGTTCATAAGCCGCTCATGGGTGCGGTCGGACATAACGACAATATATTTTTTAACGTCGCGTATGTTCATATGATATATCGTCATTTTGTACCAACGCCGCTCGTCGGTGTTTTGGTGCATATATTCACATTCCCAGCTTCGGTTGCCGTTGAGCGGAATCGTTTCCAGTTCCTCTCTCGGAATAACAATGTTGTCGCTGAGCGCGCACTTTTCCATAACCCTGATGTTTTCGCGCACCTCCCGTTCGGGAATACCCAGCAGACGTTCTATGTTGGGGCTTACATAATCCACGTTTATATCCTTGGAATTAAGCATTATAAAAATATCGTTTACGCTGCTCGACAAAACGTCAAACATACGCTCCCTGTATCTTAGCTCGGTTACATTCCTGCGCGACTGCCTGCGGCTCCTTAAAATGATGAGCGTGATAATCGCCGCACCTATCATAAGAAAAATCACGAAAAGCGCGTTGAGCGTGGTTCTTTGTACCGACAAAAAGCCCGCGCTGACAACGTTTTGCGGCACCGCTCCGAGCAAAATATAATCCTGATAGCCGACGGGCTGATATATGATAAAGCTGCTCACTCCGCCGATTTTGCACTGCAAAAGTCCCGACGTGCCGCTCTGCCAGTCGCTTTGAATTTTTGCAATGCCCTCGTCTCCCAAATCGGAGGCGGCTTTCAGATACACGAGATAATCGCTGAACACATTGCCGCCCTTTTGCGCGGAGAGCAGTATGCTTCCGTCGCTGCGTATGACAAAGCAGTTAGCCTTGCCCGAAAAAGCGTCCGCATTCAGAGCCTTTACCATATCCGCGTTTGTGTAGCTCACCGCGAGCGCATCATAGTCAAATCCCATATATCTTCCGGGGGTTACGGGAATCGCAAAAACGGTTATATCCTGACCCGCCGCCGTGGTTCTCGAAGCCATAACCGGCTCTCCGCGCTGAACCAAATCTCCCTTAGCCGCGCCGAGCGCCATATTCGCCCGAACCCCATTGGAGGTCATACAGGCGGCGTCGCTTTGGGAGAGAAAATAAAATTCCGAAAAGCCCCAGTACTCCCTTTCATCGGCTATAAAAGCCGATATTTCTTCGCTTCCGGAGTCTCCGACAAGGTAAAAATATTCGCCCCAGTCGTTCAAAAGTCCCAGGTTTCTCTCAAAAAACGCGCCGAACGAGCGGTTTACCTGTCCGTATATCTCTTCCAGATGGTCGGTGCTGTCCTCATAAATACGATTTGAAATAAAATCAAAATAAACGACTCCAATCAGAACGACCGAAGCCGCAACCGCACACATCGCTGCAATCAATAAAAATTTACCGAACCATTTTTTCATAAATACACAGCTGCTCCTTAAAACCGATAACGCCGCCTTGTTCCGGCATAAAATATATCTTCGCCATTTTAACATATCCGCGGCAAAAAGTCAACAAAACATCCCGCCTCGCGAGCGATTACATTTTCCAATGTAAGGGCGAACCGTGTTCGCCCGTTTTGCCCGCGCTCCGCGCGGGCAAAACAAAAAAATGCGTACCGCACAAGTGTGCGGTACGCGTTTTTCTCGCGAATATTACTGCTCCGAAAATGCGTCCTTGCCAAGTCCGCAAAGAGGGCATACAAAATCATCGGGAAGGTCCTCCCACTTTGTTCCGGGGGCAATTCCGTTATCGGGGTCGCCCACCGCTTCATCGTACACATATCCGCACGCATCGCAAACATACTTTTTCATAATAATTTCCTCCTTAAAATATTTTAAAATTTAATTTTTAATTATTTTTCAATTATTTAATGACGCAACTATCTCGTCCGCAAGCGCGGCAAGCTCGTTCAGATTTTCCTCGCTGACAGTCGATTTTATATTGACCGGCGCGTCAAGGATTGTGACATCCTTCATTCCCTCTAAAGTCTCGCGCATTTTTTTGCCCGAAACGGCTCCCCAGGTGCCGTTTTGGATAATTGCGGCAACGCGGTTTTTAAGTCCATGCTCCGCTATATCCGAAAGGGCAGTCTCCATATTGAAAAATACGCCGCCGCAGTAGGTCGAAGCCGCGAACACGAGATGACTGCACCTGAACGCCTCCGAAACTATCACCGACGAGTGAGTTGACGAGACATCATAGACCGCAATATTTTTAACGCCTCTCTCGGCGAGCATATTCGCCAAAATGTCCGCCGCGTTCTCGGTGTTGCCGTAGACCGAGCCGTAAGCTATCATAACAGCCTTGTCTTCGGGAGTATATAAGCTCCACTTTTGATACTTGTCTATAAAATACGAAAGATTTTCGCGCCATATCGGACCGTGAAGCGGACAAATCATCTCTATGTCAAGAGCCGCCGCCTTTTTAAGCAAGGTCTGAACCTGCGCGCCGAACTTTCCGACTATGTTGGTATAGTATCTTCTCGCGTCGGGAAGCCACTCCGCGTCAAAATTCAGCTCATCCGCAAAAATATTTCCCGAAAGCGCGCCGAACGTGCCGAACGCGTCCGCCGAGTAGAGTATTTTATCGGTGCTGTCGTAAGTCACCATAACCTCAGGCCAGTGAACCATCGGAGCGGTCACGAACGTCAGCTTATGCTTTCCCGTCTCAAGCGTGTCGCCCTCTCCCACAAGCACCGCGCGGCTGTCCGCGTCAAAGTCGAAAAACTGCTTTATCATAGTGAGAGTTTTTGTGTTACAAACGATTTTAACATTCGGATAGCGCAGCGTAAGCTCGCCGAGCGTCGCGCTGTGGTCGGGCTCCATATGGTTTACCACGACATAGTCAAGCTCGCGTCCGTTTAAAGCATACTCGATATTTTCAAAAAACTGTCTGCCTATCGAATAATCCGCCGTGTCCATAAGCACGGTTTTATCATCAAGCAAAAGGTACGAATTGTACGAAACTCCGCGCGGTATGGGAAACATATTCTCAAACAGCGCCAAACGGCGGTCGCTTCCGCCGACATAAAACAAATCGTCCTTTATTTTTCTTACACAGTACATAAAAAATTCCCCCTCAAAATTTTTCGCATTCTCACATAAAGATTTCCGATTAACCTTATATAATAATACGATTATAGCGCAATTTAATAAATTTGTCCACCCTTAATATCAGAAAAAATTTACAAATAAAACAGCCGTTTTATCATTTTATTTTCAGCTTAAAACCTCTTTGAGATAATTTATATCCTCCGCATCCACACCCGCGTATCCCGCGATAAGCGTATTTGAGGACGAGGTGCGGCGCGTGAAGTAATAGTCGTCCATATTATACAGCTTTATGCCGCGCTCTCTCGTATAAGCGAGGATTTCTTTTGCGGCGGGAGATTTAAAAACAATATGCACTCCCGCCCTGTCGCCGCCGACCTCTATCGGGTAACGAGAGGAGCGGAGCGCGTCGGTGAGCGCGTCGCGCCGTTTTCTGTAAGTATTTTTAAGACGGTTCAAATAACGCGACAAATAATTTTCGGATATAAAACGCGCGAGCGTGTGCTGGTCAAAGCGCGGAACGGTGGACGAATACCTGTAAAAGTGCTTTTCGTACTCTTCCGAAAGCCGCTGCGGAAGAACCATATACGCAATTCTTATCGACGGCGCGAGCGTTCTCGAAAACGTATTCAAATATATGACCTTTTCACTGTTGTAAATTCCCTGAATCGCTGTAATCGGACGCTTTGAATAATTAAACTCACAGCTGAAATCATCCTCTATTATATAACGCCCCTCCTCGGCTTCCGCCCATTTAAGCAGCTGAATACGGCGGTCAATGGGCATAACCGTACCCGTCGGGAACTGATGCGAGGGCGTAACATACACCGTGTCTGCGTCAGTTTTGCTCAGCTCCTCCGCCGAAATGCCCTTTTCGTCAAGCGGGACATAGTTCACGTCAAAGCCACCGTTCCTTAAAATCAAATCTATTTTCTCATAGCCGGGGTCCTCTATCGCACAGCGTCTGCCGTTCTCCGAAAGCTCGCACAAAAGCATAAGCAAATACTCTATTCCCGCGCCGACTATAACCTGTCGGGGCGAACAGTTAACGCCCCGAAATTCGTGCAGATACTTGGCGATGCACGCGCGAAGCTCATAGTCGCCCTTTGCCTCGCCCGAATTTAAAAGGTCGGGGTTGGCGTACATAGTTTCTTTGGACAGCTTTACCCAGGTCGCATACGGAAACGACCTCATATCCGCCGCGCCCGTTCTGAAATCCGCCCTGTATTCCTCGGCTCGTTCCCTTTCTTCCTCCGCCGCCCGAAACTCGCCGCCCGCGGTCGGAGCGTCTATGTACCTCACATAAAATCCGCTTTTGGGTACCGACACCAGATACCCCTCCTGCACAAGTATCTCGTACGCAGTCTCCACCGTGTTAACGCTTATGCCGAGGTGCGCCGCCAGCCCGCGCTTGGACGGCATACGCTCGTCCTCCGCGAGCTTTCTCTCCCTAATTTCACCCGCAATATGCTCATAAAGCTGCTCATACAACGGCTTTTTTGAACCCGCGCCAAAGTTGATGGTAAAATTATACATCAATCTGACCTCTTTAAAAATTTGTATTTTGGCACTTTATATAGTGTCAATTCGCTGTATAATTATATTCAAAATAATAATAATTGTCAATATTGATTTTGAATCGGAGGAGAATGTAATGGAAAACAACAGGTTTGAGCTTAACAAAAATCTTGCGCAGATGCTCAAGGGCGGCGTTATTATGGACGTTACCACTCCGGAGCAGGCAAAAATCGCGGAGGCGGCGGGCGCGTGCGCGGTTATGGCGCTTGAGCGCATACCCGCAGACATACGCGCGGCGGGCGGCGTTTCGCGTATGAGCGACCCGAAAATGATAAAGGGTATTCAAAACGCAGTCTCGATACCCGTTATGGCAAAGTGCAGGATAGGACATATTGCCGAAGCGCAGATTTTGCAGGCAATAGAAATCGACTATATAGACGAAAGCGAGGTACTCTCTCCGGCGGACGACAGATACCATATCGACAAAACCGCCTTCAACGTGCCGTTCGTGTGCGGCGCAAAGGATTTGGGCGAAGCGCTCAGGAGAATCAACGAGGGCGCGGCTATGATACGCACCAAGGGCGAGCCGGGAACCGGCGACGTTGTGCAGGCGGTGCGCCATATGCGTATGATGCAGTCCGAAATACGCCGTCTCGCTTCAATGAGCGAGGACGAGTTGTTCGACGCGGCAAAGGAGCTACAAGTTCCCTATGATTTGGCGCTCTACGTTCATAAAAACAAAAAACTGCCCGTCGTTAATTTTGCGGCAGGCGGCGTTGCGACCCCCGCGGACGCGGCTCTTATGATGCAGCTCGGCGCGGAGGGCGTATTTGTGGGTTCGGGCATATTCAAATCGGGCAATCCCGAAAAACGCGCGGCGGCGATAGTCAAGGCGGTCACCAACTACACCGACGCAAAAATGCTCGCCGAGCTTTCGGAGGACTTAGGCGAAGCTATGGTCGGGATAAACGAACAAGAGATAGAGCTTCTTATGGCGGAGAGAGGAAAGTAATATGAATATAGGAGTACTGGCTCTGCAAGGCGCGTTCGAAGAGCATCGTCAAATGCTCTCCCGCCTCGGCGCGGACTCATTCGAGATAAGGCAGGAGCGGGATTTGAACGCCGACTTCGATGGGCTTATCATTCCGGGCGGCGAGAGTACCGTGCAGGGAAAGCTGCTTCGGGAGCTGAATCTTTTCGACAAAATCAAAGAGCTTATAACGGACGGACTGCCCGTATTCGGCACCTGCGCGGGGCTTATACTGCTCGCGAAGAAAACCGAGAACGACAGCCGCACTCATCTTGCGGTTATGGACATTACCGCCGTGAGAAACGCCTACGGACGGCAACTCGGCAGCTTTTACACCGAAGAAACATTCGGTGAACTCGAAAAAGTGCCGATGACCTTTATTCGCGCGCCCTATATAAGCGAGGTCGGAGCGGGAGTGCAAATTCTCGCCCGCGTCGGCGGCAATATCGTTGCGGCACGTCAGGGGAACCGGCTGGTTACGGCGTTTCATCCGGAGCTTAACAAAGACGTCAGGGTGCATAAATTTTTTTTGGAAAACATTGTAAAAAGCCGCGCGGCGCAGTCTTAAAAAATCTCGTATTTCACCTTTATCCTGTCGAACTTCTCCATTATCGGTTTGGCGATGAGCCACAGAAAAACGGCGGTCGATGCCGCGTGTATCAAATCGAACGGAAACCCGTAAACGTATGACGAAAGCAGAGCCGACGCCTGCGGGTACGGCGTGACGAGCAGCACCGACGAGGGGTTTATGATGCCTCCGTAGACCACAAGCACCGAAAGTGCGCCAAAGGCGCATATCACCCCTCGTCTGCGCGGAAGTATGCCGCTGTGGAACAAAAGTCCCGCCAGTCCGCCCACCAAGCCCATCGCAAACATCTGCCACGGCACCCACGAGCCTTGACCGATAAACATATTCGATATAAACATAGCCACCGCTCCGACGAGAAATCCCGTCTCGCCGCCGAAGCATATTCCGGCTATTATCACCACCGCGGCGGTCGCCTTGAACTGCGGAAGCATAAAGAACGCACCGCGTCCCGCCACGGCAAGGGCGCAGAACACCGCCGCCGTGACAAGCTCGCGCTCCCGCGGGCGTCTGCCTTCAAACGCAAAAGCAAACGCCGCGAAAGCCTCCGCTATCACAGCAAGGCTTATGAAATAAAATTTTCTGTCATTCAAAAGATATACCCCCGCAAGCACCGTGAGCGGCACAATGATTGCGGCAAGCAGCAGGACGAGCAAATTATGCCCTTTAAAGCCGCGCCTTGTTATCGTCGAGACATTTTCGCTTTTTCTAATGTTCTTTTCTGTATTTTTTCCGCCGTCGGCGGTTTTTTTATTTTCGAAGTCCGATTCCTGCTTCGGAGGACGCGGCGGTATTTTTTCTTTTTCGGACGCGCCGAGAGCTTTTGCTATATCGCCGCAGGTCACCGCGCCGTCTATGATGCCGCGCGCCATTTTTGCGGCGGCGGTGGTATAGTAGCTGTTTTGCGAGAAAAACTTTTTAGGCTCGTCCTCCGAGACTATTTCGCCGTCAAAGAAAAGCCCCGCGCGGTCTGCGTACTCGGCGCAAAACTCGGTGTCGTGCGACACCATTATGACGCACGCGCCGTCCGCCTTGAGCCTGTTTAGAATTTCTCCGAACGTGCGCTTAAAGCAGTTGTCCATACCCTTGGTCGGCTCGTCGAGAATGAGTATCCGCGGCTTTGTAAGAAGAATTTTCGCAAGCGCGGCGCGCTGCTGTTCGCCGCCCGAAAGGTCGTACGGGTGTGAGTTTTTAAGCTCCGAAAGCTCGCACAATTCCAATACCGAACGCGCCGACTCCTCCCGCTTGTCCCTCGGAACTTTAAGCTCGGCAAGCATATCGTCAATATCCTCGCGAAGCGTTTTCCCGACGAAAAGCGTCTGCGGGTTCTGCGGCATAACGCCGAGCAAACCTCGGTACAGCTTTGCGCGCGGTATTTCGGACAGCTTTTTTCCGTCTATAAAGACCGAGCCTCGTATCGGGTTCAAAAGTCCGCCCAGCACCGACGCCGCCGTGGTCTTTCCCGCGCCGTTGCCGCCGAGAAGTGCGTATATTTCACCGCCGCGCACCGAGAGGTTTACTCCGCGAAGCACGTCGACGGAATTTTTTTCGTACCTGAACCAAACGTTTTTAAGCTCCGCCATAACGCCTCCCGAAGCCTGCGACTTGTCCGATTCGACAGGCTTTGCGCCTCTGCTTTTCACCGCGTCGGACAGCCACGCGCGCCCCTCGCGAACGGTTATCGGGCAGCCCTCGCCGCCCGAAGCGATACACGCCCTCGCGGGCGCGGGCATAAGATTCATTAAATCGCCGGGTATCTTTGGTATTACGTCGGCAGGCCTTCCGAACTCCTCAAGACGCCCGCCGCTAAGCACCGCAAGCTTGTCCGCCATAGGTATTACCGCGTCGGCGTTATGCTCCGAAATGATAACCGTCACGCCAAGCTCCGAATTTATGCGCTTTACGGTTTCAAGAAACTCGACCGACGCGATAGGGTCAAGGAAGGCGGTCGGCTCATCCAGAATCAAAACGGAAGGACGCATAACCATAACAGCCGCCAAATTCAAAAGCTGTACCTGTCCGCCCGAAAGCTCGGACACCTTCTTGCGAAACCAAGGCTCTATTCCGAAAAACGCCGACATCTCCGCGACGCGGGCGCGTATTTCGGGGGTCGGAAGTCCGAGACTTTCAAGGCCGAACGCCAGCTCGTGCCACACCTTATCGCACACTGTCTGATTTTCGGGATTTTGACCCACGAACCCAATCTCGGCCGCCTGACGGCGCACGTCTGTTTTCACAAGGCTTTCTCCCTCAAACAAAAGTTCGCCTCTCATCTCGCCCGACGGAGCTGTCGCCGACTTCAAAAGACGCAAAAGGGTGGTCTTGCCGCTGCCCGACTTGCCGCACAGCACCGTAAACGAGCCGCGCTCAAACGATATATTTATATCCGAGAGCGCGGGCGTTTTTCGTCCGCCGTATGTAAACGTAAGATTTTTTATCGTGTATATATCCATTTATCAGTTCTCCCCTCCGTGCAATCTTTCGGGTGTTTTCATTCCGCATATCAGCGACACGAAAAACGGCGTAAGGCAAAGCGCGAGATACGCCGAAACAAATATTACGCGCGAAGCGGTCATTTCGGGCGCGGAGAATGTCGGAAAATATCCGCACGCCGTCGCGCCGCAAGATACGCCGAATATAACAAGCCCCGCCGCCGCAAAAATAAATATCAGAGCCGCCGCGTCTCTCACGGTAAATTTGTATATCGAAAACGCGCTCCTCGGCGACGTGCCGAAGCCTCGGCTTCTCATAGAATCCGCCGTATCGACCGAATTTTCGAGCGACCACGTCACCATAATCGAGATAATCTTTACGCCGCGCCGTACCTTTGAGATAAGGCCGCCATCCGACGCGTCGCAGCCCATACCTTTTTGAGCGGCACGGATTCTTTTCATCTGAGTTATAAATCTCGGCACAAATCTGAGCGTCATCGAAATCAAAAGCGAGAGCGACGGTATGAGCCGTCCCGTGAGATAAATCAGCTTGTCCGAGGTCATAACAGCGGTCAGGCAGGAAAACCACAGCACGGTGGCGGCAAGCATAACCGAAGCCGCCGCACCGTACAAAATCGACTCAAGGGTCAGCGGGTTTCCGTTCGGGAAATACGCGAGAACTGTCGCCCCCTTGTGATTAAAAAGCGGATTTATTATCGCCGCAATAAGCATCATCGGAATTAAAACTTTAAGGATAAAAGAAAGCCTTCCGCGCCCTCCGAGGTACAGCGAATAAGCCGCCGCTCCCAAAAGCGAAACGGCAAGGTACACCGGCGACATAAAAAACATCGCAAATATCAAAACAAACGCGAAATACACAAAATTAACAATCGGATGAAACCGCGAAAACTCGTCCTTTATCATTGTACCGCCTCCGCTCCCGCATCTCTGCCCAAATCACAGGAGTATATCCACTCCACTTTGTCACCGTTTTTAAGCACATATCTGCTGCAGCCGTAGCCCGGCGAGATGCCGTTGACCTTGTATATCCAGCCCGAAAGTGAGCCGCAGTCAAACTCATAAATATTCGCTATACCCTCGATATAAGCCGAATTGTACGCGGGCGTGTCGACATATTCCATATGTATTTTGTTTGCGCGAGTCTCACGAAGAAGCAGGTCAAACACCGTCTCGCCCTCGTTAAATTCCACCGACCGTTCCGCGTAAATCACGCCGTCGCTCGGTATTATGCCCGCCTTTTCGGGAGCGAGCTTGTCCCGATTTGAAAGTATTGTCGCGCAGCTTATCGACATTGTGCAGGTAAGAGGCGCTGCTGTTTCGCTCGGCTCGCCGTTTACCGCAACAGCGCTCTCTGTCGGAGCGGCGCTCTCTGTCGGCACGGCACTCTCTGTCGGCACGGCACTCTCGGTAGGCACAGCGCTCTCGGTCGGCACGGCGCTGCTCTCGGTCGGCGCGGCACTCTCTGTCGGCACGGCACTCTCGGTCGGCACGACGCTCTCTGTCGGCACAGCGCTCTCGGTCGAAGTCTCCGAGCCGCCGAAAACGCCCCACAGCACAAGCGCCGCCGACAAAATTGCGGCACATATTACAATTATTAAAAGTCTTTTGTTTTTCATATCATCATTTCCAACTCAATTCGACATATTTTTCGTAAGCCGATATAAGATTTTCGCGAAGCTTCATTATTGTCTTTTCCGCGTCGGGGAGCGTAGAGGTCGCACTCATATTGTAAAGCGAGGTTTTGCCGCCGCGCACACGCTCAAGGTCTGCGAGAGCGTAATACGCCTGCTCGGCGGACATCAGCGAAACCCCGCCGCCGTGAGTATGCTCGAAGCCGCCGTCCGCGGTGCGGTAAGACAAAAGCGCGTCCAAAACAGTGTTGCCGTTTTTAACAAAGCGGCTGTCATTTACGTCAATCCCCAGTTCGCACAGCGCGGTCAAAACCTGCGCGCAGCTCTCCGAGGTCTTTACCCCGCCGCTCGAATATCCGCCGTCCGCGTCCTGAATTTTAGAAAGGCAATCGACCGCCGCCGTGACAGCCGCACTTACCTCCGCTCGGTCGGTGTATTTT
Organism: uncultured Clostridia bacterium; assembly: GCA_947631965.1. GTDB lineage: Bacteria > Bacillota > Clostridia > Monoglobales > Monoglobaceae > CANQBQ01. Next base: position 61,637 of record CANRNL010000003.1, on the reverse strand, counting down.
GAAAGAGCCTGAAGCGCTGTCGCGGTAACGTCTGCGTCGGGGCTGTCGCCCGACAGGGAAAAGCCGCCGTCCGCAAGCCGAAGCGAAAGAATCTCGTCTATATATTCCTCTCTGCCGCCCGAATAGCTGCCGCAATCCAGCGCAATCAGCGCGTAAATCGCGCCGTTTATACCCTGTCTGACCGTTTTTTCAATGTCCGAAAGCGGCGCGGTCAGGTCATAGCCCGCGAACGAGTGCGGGTCAACTCCGAGCGCGGTAAGCGCGATTATCACCCTTGAATACTCGGTGTACTTGTTCTCGCTCAAAACGCCGCCGCACTCCTTAACGTAGTCCTCCGCGCGGGAAAGATAGCCCTCGAAGTAGCCGTCGGGAACAGCCGCGCCGCTTCGCGCAAGCCCCAGAACAGTCCACTCGCCGCCCACCATACCGACGCTCGGCTCGGCAACCGTGTCAACAAGGAACCTTGCGGTATCCGAAAAGTCGCTACTCTCCGCAAACGCGCATACACACAAATTTAAAATTATAAGCACCAAAGCAATCGTTCTTTTAAACAAATTCATATATTCCCACCTGCCAAAAAGCTCACAGCCGTATTTTTACAAAATGCCGTCTTGCAGAAGCTCGACAATTATTTTTGAAGCCTCGGCGCGCGTCGCGGTTCCGAGCGGTACAAACATATTTTCGCCCCTGCCGTCTATCGCGCCGATGTTTTTAAGCCCGTACACAGCGTCCTTTGCATAGTCCGCAATCTCGCCGTCGTCCGCAAACTCCGAGCCGCCGCCGCTTAAATTTTCCGCGCCGATATATTCAAGATAACGCGAAAGCATAACCGACATATCCTGACGCGTAATATTGGCGGCGGGCGCAAATTCGCTCTCCGAAATTCCGTTCACGATCCCATGCGAAACGCCCCAAGCCACATATGACGCATACCATTCATACGGCAAAACGTCCGAGAACCTATCGTCGGGCGAGGGCGTTTCATCTCCGCTGAGCCTTGCAAGAACAGCCAAAAACTCCGCGCGCGTAATCTCGTCGTCGGGCGCGAAAACACCTTCGCTCTTGCCGTTTATGACTTCGCCGACACTCGACAGATACTCTATGTATTCCTTCGCCCAATGTCCGTCAATGTCCGAAAATTTAGCATTTTCGGCAATGCTCGGTTCGGTTTCGGGCTTGTCGGACGCGGTCGGACTGCTTTCGGTTTTACCCGAACCCACGCCCGAACCTACACCGCTCGTACCAGAAGCCGAGGAAGCATTATAGTCGTCGGTATAATACCAGTTTACTAAGTCGCCGTTTTTCAAAACGCAGTCGTTAAGGCCTACGCTCGGTCTTTTGCCGTTCACGGTATAAAGCCAACCCGAATTTTTACCGTTTGTAAACTCCGAAAGCGTAACGCCGTCGGGCGTGGTTATACTCTTTATATAGTTGCTCTCCAGACCCGAATATGTGTAGCCGTTCGCGTTTAAAACCTTTTTAAACGCGTCGCCGACCGTTTTGCAATCGTCGAGCGATACCGCCGTGCGGGAAATCCATGTTGTGTATTTTTCATGCCCGTTCGCACCGTGCGGGTCGTCGCCGATGAGCGTAAAGTACGCCGTTCCCGCAGACGTGCCTCCCGCACCGCCTCCGCCCTGACCGCTCACGGTCACGGTCACGGCAAAGTCTTTCGCAAGCCTTATCACAAGAGGCTTGCCCGACGCGTCATACTTCTCGATTTGGAGATTATGCACGCCGTTTGTGAGCCTTGACTGCGGTATTGTCACCTCGCCGTTTTCGTTCGTCTTATACTCCGCGGTAAGCCCCTGTCCGTAGCCCCACGTCACCGACGCATCGGCAATCGGCACGGTAATTTCCGCTTCAATCGGGTTTCCGCTCTCGTCCTGAGAATACGAGGTGTACGTCGCCGTAAACCTTATCACTCCGTCCGAGTTTAACCGAGATGTGTCGGCTTCGGGATAAAGCATATCATAATCCCCGTAATAAAGCAAGACCTCATCGCCGCCGCTTACCTCCGCGTACGAAATTCCGTAATCCGAAAGCCTGCCGTTTATACGAAACAGCCAGCCGTCATAGCCGCCGAAATGCCCTTCACGCTCGCCCGCTATCTCGGTTATGTATTTTCCGCCGTAGACGCTGTCCTTCATCTCTATATCAAGCTGACCCGACTCGGCAAGACTGTTTAAAACGTCCTCTACAGTCGCGCTTCGGTCCGACTTTGCCGACACATATCCGTCAAATATATTTTCGGTCGAGCCCTCTATCCTCAATCTCACAGTGGTTGTCTTTTTAATGCTTGCGGAGTCGGTCAGGTCGTACAGTGAATTTTCGCCGCCCGCAAAACGCAAGTAGGCGTTAAAACCGCAGAGCGCCTGTATCGCGCTCATCTTTGTCGAAAAGCCGTCGGACAGTAAATGCTTAAAACCTCCGTCCTCGGCTTTGTACGAGTACAAAGCCGTCACGACATTTTGCGCCGCGCCTGCGGCAAAACCGTTTTCAATATCCGCGGGGTCGATGCCGAGAGCCGCCAGCGCAACAAGCACCTGCGCTCCCGTCTCCGAGGTTCCGAAGTCGCAGCTTTTGTTCATACTGTTTTTGAGGTATCCGAGCGCGTTTTTCACCGCGTCCGCCGTCGCCTCGTTTTCACTTACATACGGCGCGAGCGCCTGTATCGCCATAGCGGTAACGTCGGCGTCGCAGGAAATGTTGTCCTCCAGCCCGAACCCGCCGCGCTCCGCGTTATAATACTTTTCGAGAAGCTCGGAGACGAGCGCTTCCCTAGACCACTTCGCGTCGCTCGGTACGTCAAATTTAAGGCTGTCAAGCGCGATAAGCGCCCAAATAGGCTCGTTGCCGCCCTCGGTTATGCGGTCGCTGTTATATAAAAGCGAGGGCAGATTTAATCCGCGAAAGTCTGACGCGTCCTCGCCCGCCGCGCCGAGCGCAAGTATAACTCTGGCAATCGTGGTGGGCTTTAGCTCGGTTTCGGAGGGCGATTTGTACGCCTGCTCCACCGAATTTAAGTACCCGTCAAGTCCGTCTGCGGCTATGCCGCTCCTGCACAGCGCGAATATATCCCACTCGTCGCCGTACACATAATTTTTGCCCGCGTTTAAATTCAAAAGATAGCTCAAAACAGAATCGGATGCGCTCCGCGCAAGCTTTTCGCAGTCAACCGGCGCTTCTTCGCCGTCCGAAGCGACCGTCACCGTAAACTTTACCGGACCTGGCGAATTTGTGCCGTCAACCGGCGTGCCCGTCACCGTAACCGTTCCTTTAGAAATACCTGTCAGCTTAAATTTATCGTTTGCTATGCAGTATTCAAGCTCGCTTCTCGTAAGCACTCCGAGACTGTCTCTTGAAATTTCGACCTCGCCGTCGCCCTCAAAGCTCCATACCATATCAGGCTCGGTCACATGATAGCCCTCCGCGCTCCTCTCACCGACAAACGTTATCGGCAGGTCGATGCTCTCGTTTTCCTTTACCGTAAATTCACTTTCGGAAACCGAAACATCCGTTATCGGGTTGAAATACGAAATTTTAACCTTGCTCGTTCCGCTTACCTCTTCGGTAAGTTCGGGGTCGGTCGATACAGCCTTCAGAGTAAATTCTCCCGCCCTGTACGGCAGGACGGCGCGCAAAAACGAGGGAATATACTCCGCGACTTCGGGCGCGTCCGAAATAAGCTCCCAATTATCGCGGTAGCTCGCGTTGTCAGGCTCGACAACCACCGTTCCCGCGCCGTGCGAAAGCGTCAAATCCAAAAAGCTGCCGCTTCTCTCGCTGTTCGCGTTTCGCTCGTGAATTACATACTCCCCACTCGGAGCGGGCGTAATCTTCTCAACCGGAACATACTCCGAGATTATTTCCGCCGACGCGGACTGTCCCATACCCGACACCGTAACCGTAATTTTGCCGGGCTTTGCGGCATAAAACGTATTTCTTGTTGAAAACACATCTCCCTCGTAGTCGTAATCAAAGAGCAGAGGTTGCGCGTTTCTCCACGTTCCGTCTATTTCTATACCCACGCTGACCGAGGACACCGCGCTTCCCTTGACGGTATAGCTTCCGTCGCCGTTCTCGGAAGTATAGTCTCCGCTCACCGAAATTTTCAACGCATCGGCGGTAATTTCCGAAACGCTGACCGTAAAGCGGGTAAGCTCCTTTTCATACTGCGTTCCGCTCCACGAGGTTTTATCATACACGACCACCTCTATGCTTCCCGCGCCGTATATGAACAGCTCGCCATCCTCGCTTACAAGCACATTGTTCGCGCCGCCCGAAACGGTCTGCGGCACCCACGCGGTATCTCCGCCGTAATCGGGATACTCAAAGCGTCCCGAAGGCGTACCTGTCTGCTCCGCCGCCTCCGCAAGCGAAATATTTATTCCGTCGGTATTCTTAAAGCTTATCGCATTGCCGCCGTAACAGCTCGTATATGAGAGCGTTACAAAATCTTCGGACGGAGTAAACGAGCCCTCGTCTCCGAGATGCGGAAAGCCCTCGTCGCTGAGTGTCCACTCCTTGGAAAACTCATCTCTGCCGCGGTTGAGTATGTCTATGACCGTGCGGTCGTAAAACTCGGCGCGGGAAAACGCTCTCAAATCCTCGCTTATACTATTGTTTTCTCCTATCGCGTCGGTTGCCGCGCTATCGAGCCATACGCAGTTTTTGACCTGCGTATTCTCTTCCGACATACCCGCGACCGCGCCGACAAGCCCTTTAGCGGTCACCGTTCCCGTAACGCAGCAGTTTATTATCGCGCCGCCCGAAGTGACTGCGGCGGCAAAACCGCCGGCGTTTTTCGCCGCGTCGTTATAGCCCGTGATTTTAACGTCCGCCTGAGAGAAACAGTTGACTATAACTCCCGCGCACTCAGCCGCGAGCGCGCCGAAATCGTTGGTGTTCGATACGCTTCCCTTTATCCCAAGGTTCTGCACAACGCCATTTTCGCCTATTTTGTTCCACAGCGGCTTGTCGTTTGAAAGGGTTATCGTATGTCCGCCGCCGTCCAGCACGCAGTCCATAACCGCGTCAAAGTAGCCGAACCACCAATCGCCGGACGTAATTTCAAGGTCTGCATCAAGGCGGTAAAAGCCGCCGCTCGTCATACTTTCAAGCTCCGCGACCGAGGTTATCGGGGTCGCGTCCTTATCGCTTATATCAACGCTTGAAGCCGTCCTTTCGCAAAGTCCGTCAACCGCGGCGCGAAGCTCCTCCGCCGCCTTGACTACCGCCGACTTTTTGGTGCTTGCCCCCGCGTCTATCCCCTCGGCTTTTTCAAGAGCGGTCCTGAACGCGCCGAAGCTCTGCGCGGTATACAGCTTGCCGAGGTCGACCGTCTTAGCGGCTGAAATTGCCTCCGACAAAAGCGCAAGGTCGGCCTCGTCCGCCTCCGGCTCTATTATTTCACCGCCGTTTTTTCGCGGCGCGAGAACTCCGTCCTCAACGCTCCAGGTCAAATCCCCGTCCTCAAGACCCGCGTTGAATAAATAGACGTACTCCTCAGGCGAAAATGCTTCGAGGTCGGTCAAAGTCAGGTTGCTGCCCGCGTCTATCACCGTGTTCGAGGATATGCCCTCCGACATTCCTATTCTGTCCGAGCCTACGCCAACGCAGTTTTCAATCGTGCCTTCCGCGAAAAATTGAAAATTTGCGAGTGTGCCGTAAAGAGGCGCGCTGCCGGTATTAAGCTCTCCCGCGTAAAGACAGCCCGACAGCGTTCCTGTTGCGGCGCTGAAGCTGCCGACAAGTCCCGCCGCATAGTCGGGCAGCCAATCATAGCCGCCCGTACCCGAATATGTAACATCCGCATACGACGCGCAGTTTCTTATCGTGCCGTTGTTTATTACCGCGAAAGAGCCGACGCTGCTCTCCGACGTAACAGTGCCGTCCAAAATCAGATTTTTTATTACCGCACCATCCTCTATCCTGTCAAAAAGCGGCGTGCCGCAAAGCGTCAGAGTATGACCGTCGCCGTCCAGAATAACTCCCGCGCCGACTTCGGCGGGCGACCAATCCTCCAAAACAATATCGCTCGTTAGCCTGTATTCGCCCGCGCTCATTGAGCTTAGTTCAGCCGCCGAGCCGATTTCGTTCACATCATCGGCAAACACCGCTTTAAGCCCCGACGGGAGTGCGGTAAGCGTAAATATTACAGCAATAAGCCACGCCGCAAGTCGTTTTGTCCTTTGAATTTTCATTTTTTTGCCTCCTTAAGCATAATAAAAATCTCTCCCGAAATTCGGGAGAGATTATGCGAAAGCACAACAAAAAAAGCTCGATATCCCCACCCAGAAATCGGTTCAGTCCGCCTTCGGACAAGTATCCTGACTTGCGACATAGCCAAAATCCGCGCCTTCTCATCATATCATATACGACAATGGCGTTATGCGGATTTTGTAACCGCTTACAGTAGGGGTAAGCCTGTGCCGGATTTTCACCGGCTTCCATAATCCGAAGTGATATTTTATTTTCTTAGATTGTATCAGACAATTTTATCCTTGTCAAGCTTTTCGAGCGCCGACTTGTATTTTTCAAAGCCGTAAGCCTTATTCAAAATGTCGAGCATCGCGTTCGCGCTTATTCGCGGAGGCAGATTCAGAATATGCGCCAGAGCGCGTCGGCGCGCCGCACTGTCCGCACCGCCGCTGAGTCCGTCGTCATAGAACATTTGCTTTGTTATCTTCTCGCCGGCGGGCGCTCCCTCATTATCCGCAAAACGAGACAGAATTTCGGTGAGCTTCGCTTCGTCAATGCCCTCAACGCCCAAAATGCCCTCTTTGCCCGCCGTACTCTTGCGCTTTTCCTTGCCCTCGACGCGCGGAACATATGCATGTTTTACCTCGACCCCGCCGAGGCACTGCTTCAAATAATTTCGTATGCGAAAGCCCGCGCCGTCCGAGTCGGTGAGAATTATCACGCCTCTGTCCTTCGCGGCGGCGCGTATCGAGCTTAAAAGCGCTTTGCTCCTGTATATTTCAAATCCGTCGGTGCAGATTATCGGCGCGTCGGTTATACGTCTGAGCTTTTCACGGTCAAACCTGCCCTCAACCACAATGACCTCGTTAATGTGAAGCAAAATATCATCTCCTCAGCGAAAAACACTCAATAAAAAATATTGAGTGTTTTGGGGAAAATATTTATAAGGATAAAACAAATTTCAAATTTATCTTTGTTACTTTGTAATTATACCATTACGGCGCGTTTTTGTCAACAATTATTTGATTATTTTTTAACGATTTTCTGCTAAAAATCAAGGGAGCGACATGCGCTCCCTTTTGCAATTTACTTTTGCAATTTACTTTTACTTTTTTCTCAAAAATGTAGGAACGTCGATTCCGTCATCCTCGCTCCAACGGCTTCTGCGGGGAGCAGGCTCGCCCGATGCGCCTTTTGCGCCGGATTCGCTGTCCGAGCCGTCCTTTTTCTTGTTGATGTCAAGGCTTGACAAGATGTCCTTGCCCGAAAACAGACCGCCGTCGCTCTGCCTGTCGTTGCCGCCTTCAAAGCCCGTCGCAATGACCGTAATTTGCAAATCCTCGCCCATCGACTCGTCAATGATAGCGCCTATAATAATATTGGAATCCTCGTCGCAAGCGTCGGTAATATGCTTCGCCGCAGCCTGAACCTCCATAATTCCAAGGTCCTTGCCGCCTGTTACGTTCAGAATAACGCCCTTTGCGCCTTCAAACGTGGTTTCGACAAGAGGACTGTTGATAGCGTTCTTTGCCGCCTCTTCCGCACGGTTCTCGCCCGATGCAACGCCGATACCCATATGTGCAAGTCCGGTATTCTTCATTATGGTCTTAACGTCCGCAAAGTCAAGGCTGATAAGTCCGGGTCTTGAAATAAGGTCGGAAATGCCCTGCACGCCCTGCCTTAAAACATCATCCGCCATTTTGAACGACTCTGTGAGAGGAGTTCTCGACTCCGCAATCTCCAGAAGCTTGTCGTTGGGAATAACAACAAGCGTATCAACCGCGGATTTAAGGTTGGCAATGCCGACAGCGCTGTTCTTTTCGCGGGTCTTGCCCTCAAACCAGAACGGCTTTGTAACGATTCCGACGGTAAGTATTCCCATATCCTTTGCTATCTTAGCAACAACGGGAGCCGCGCCCGTACCGGTTCCGCCGCCCATACCGGCAGTAACGAAAACCATATCCGCGCCCTTTAAAGCCGCCTCTATCTCCTCGTGGCTCTCTTCGGCCGCCTTTTCGCCGATTTCAGGCTGAGCGCCCGCGCCGAGCCCCTTGGTGAGCTTTTCGCCTATCTGAATTTTTTGAGAAGCGTTTGAAAGGCTGAGGTCCTGCTTGTCCGTATTTATTGCGATAAATTCAACGCACTTAACGCCCGCCTCTATCATTCTGTTAACGGCATTGTTGCCGCCGCCTCCGACTCCTACAACTTTAATCTGTGCCGGATTTGTGTTCTCGGTATCGAATTCAAACACTGTCCTTTTCCTCCTCCATTATTACTGAATATTGTTGAGTATTACAACAAACCGTTCTTAAAAGTCAAGTGAAGCTTGTCCCGCCTCGAAAACGCGGTGCGCGTTCGCCGCAGCGTACAACTCTCCTCATATTTCGACATTTTAAAATCATCACAGTTCATTATAACACTATTTTTTTTCATTGTAAATACATAATTTCAAAAAATTTCAAAAATGTTTCAGAAATGTTACATTTTCATTACAGAAACACATTATCTTCCAAACCTACTCCTTTTGCGGCGCGTTTTCGGAAGTCTCGGAGCCGCCGTTCCTCTTTTGCATATATCTGTCGAGCAGTATATGCCTTATACCTGAGAAATTGTTAAAAATCCTCACGCCGAAAGCCACGATTACCGCAAGCGACAGATTCACGCCGAGCTTGCTGCCTATGTACGTCAAAAGTATTGCCAAAGCCGAGTTTGCGAAAAATCCGCTTATAAAAACACATAGGTTAAAGCTACCCGCCAGTCTTGCCCGCGTACCGCCGAAAACAGTGTCGAGCGCGGCTATGATTCCGACCGCAATATAAATCATTTGGTCGCTGCTCAGACCGTACGGTATAAGCAGAGCCGCGGACACGCCTATCAAAACAGCTATAACCAAAATCATTTTTCCGCCGCCTCCTCTGCCGCCGACGCGTACTTAAACGTCGTCGCGCCCGTGTACTTGCCTATTCTTACGTTGCTGTCACGTTTTATCGTTACCTCTATGCCGTAAAGACCCACCTGGTCTATCGCGCCGCCCGTAATTCTCAGCGCGCTCTCAAGCGTATCCGGGTCCCCTATCGCGCGAATCACAAACGGAGCGGCGCATTTTGTATTGTTTACGCTGACGGTCGGACCCGCGCACCTTATTTCGCTTGTCGCGATAATCCGCTCGTCGTTCAGCGAGAGAGCCTCCGCGCCCGACGCGCGAAGCTCGTTTAAAAACATCAAAAGCTGGTCGTCGTGGACTATTCCGAAGTTTTTGTCCATAACAAAGCCATCCACAGTGCCGCTCTGCACATTTGACGCGTCCTTAATCTCAATGATTATGCCGCTCCCTGCGACGTCGGTAAGTCCCGCAAACATTTCGGTCTTACCGAGGTCGGCGCGCAGAAGTTCATCCGAGTTGTTTTCCTCCGCCGAAAGCTGCTGCCTGTAATTCTCGATTTGAGTTTTAAGCTCCTGATTTTCAGCGCTCAAGCCCTCGTTTTTGTCCATCTCGCTTTTCAGCTCTGTCGTAAGCGTATCAACTCTCGATGAAAGTTCGGTTTCACCCGCCGCGTTATGTACTCCTTTTATCTGCCAGCATATCGTAAAGCTAAGCACCATAACCACAAACGCCATCGGAAGCTGAAATTTATATTTCTTAAACATCTCGATTACTCGCCGCCTCCTTCCGAGCCGCCCTTATCGCCGCTGTCGGGGCTTGCGGTGCTGTCGGGATTTTCGCTGCCGTCGGGATTTTCAGTGCTGTCGGGGTCCTCGCTGCTGTCGGGGTCTGCGGTGGGTTTTTCTTCGGGCTTATAGCTCCTTACCGACAAATCCGCGGCACGGTAGTCGAGCGTCACGCTCTCGTAGGGCGACAGTTTTTCGTCTATGACCTTTTTGATAAATTTTATTCTGTAATCCATATCGTCGTCATCGCCGAGCAGTATCTGCATCCTGTCGCCGAGCATTACTTCCATATTATTCAAATCCGAAGTATCTATACTCGCGGTTTTTCCGAGCAGGTCGTTCTCGTAAAGCAGCTCCATAAGATTGAGAGCCGCCGCAAATACGGGATTGCCGTCTGTCGGAATTTGCTCGCCCACTTTCGCGTCCACAACCTCAAAGCCTTCAAGCCGAGCCGCCGCATAATCGTCGGGATTTTCGGCAAGCTCCAATATTCTGCCGTCCATACTTATAAGAGCATATCCCCCGTCGCACTTAACGTACGCCGCGCTTTGCGCCTCGCCGAATGTAATTTTTATTTTATTCGGAAAAACGCGCCTCACGTCCGCACTTTTGGCATACGGGATTGACATTATCGCCTTTTCGGCGTTTGTAATATTCGTCGCAAAAATATTTTTGCCGATTTGAATACCGCTCGCCGCAATTATTTCGTCGTCCGATATTTTGTAGTCGCTGTAGACGTCCGAGCGCACTACAACCACTCCGCTTATATTGAAAAACGGAGCGAAAAATATAAACGCGGCAATACCGAGCAGTACCGCAAGTATTGCGAATATTTGCAGTCTGCGCTTAAAAGCCTTTCTTCTTCTCGCCTGACTTTTGCTCATTTTCGTTTGTGTCACAACTATCATTCCTTTTTCCTGTGCTTACTCCGATACTCTTATCACATCTCCGCCCAAACGCGAAAACGCGCTCTCTATACTCTCATAGCCCCTGTCGATATACGATATTCCGTAAATCTCGCTCTGTCCCCGCGCCGCAAGCGCCGCCGCGGTGAGCGCCGCTCCGCCGCGCAAATCCGCCGCCGTAACAGGTGCGCCGAGCAGTCCGCCGTTTCCGTGTACCACCGCGACGCGTCCGTCAATCTTAATATCCGCGCCCATACGCAAAAGCTCGCCAACGTGCTTGAAGCGGTTTTCAAATATGGTTTCGATAAACATTGTAGTACCCGCCGCCATACACATAGCCGCCATAAACGGCGCCTGCGCATCTGTCGGAAAGCCCGGATAGGGCAGGGTCTTTACTCTGTCGATAGAGAAGAGATGCTCGCCTCGCGTTATTCTGAGCGTATCGCCGTTTACGGTTATTTTACAGCCCGCGTCCTCAAGCATAGAGATAACTATTCGTATATGCTCCGCGCACACATTTTCAAGCAAAATGTCTCCGCCGCACGCCGCCGCCGCGCACATATATGTAGCCGCGGCAATTCTGTCGGGTATTATACGGTGCTGTGCCGCGCGGAGCTTTTTTACTCCGCGTATCACTATTTCCTCGGTTCCCGCGCCCGAAACATCCGCGCCGAGAGCGTTTAAAAATCTCTGCAAATCCGCTATTTCGGGTTCGCGCGCCGCGTTTGAAATTACGGTCGTGCCGTTCGCGGTGGCGCTGAGAAGCATTATGTTTTCGGTAGCTCCCACGCTGGGCAGGAGCAGATTTATTCTCTGCGGCTTTATGTCGTCCGCACAGCATTTTATATGCCCGTACAGCTCGGTTATTTTGACCCCCATCTGGCGAAACGCTTTAAGATGCAGGTCTATCGGGCGCGCTCCCAGCTCACAGCCGCCCGGATAGCTTATGTCGGCGCGGCGCATACGCGCTATGATTGCACCGAGGAACATAACCGACGAGCGCATCTCGCGCATAAGGCGGTCGGGAATTTCAAACCGACATATATTTCTTGTATCTATGTACGCCGTGCGTTCCTCCGCATCATATCCGACGCTTCCGCCCAGACACTCTATTATTTCAAACGCGCTTTTCACGTCCGAAAGGTCGGGACAGTCGCGTATCACACACTCATCCTCGCAAAGAATTGTGGCGGCGAGTATCGGCAGAACCGAATTTTTCGCGCCGTGGACGCGTATTTTCCCGTCCAGCCGTCTGCCGCCGTTTACAATCAATTTATCCAAGTAACACACCTCCGAAATTGCCGCAAGCAATATGTAAATATATACATATATTATGCCGCAACCGAAAAGTGTGTTCTTCTACATCAATCCTTTCATAACGTCAAAAATACGTTCAGCAGCGTTCTTTATTCCGAGTTTTTCGGACGAAGCCCTCATTTTAAGGAGCGTTTCCCTGTTTTCCAAAATTCCGTCTATCGCCGAGCCGAGCGTCTCCGCCGTGAGCTTATCCTCGGTCACTATGACCGCCGCTCCCGCCTTTTCCATCGCCTTGGCGTTATACATCTGATGATTTCCCGCCACATACGGCGACGGTACAAGCACGGCGGGCTTTCCCGCCGCCGTCAGCTCGCTTATCGTGCTTCCCGCGCGCGACACCACCAAATCGGCGGCGTTCAGCGCAATATCCATATCATATATGTACTCCGAAACCCGTATATCCGGATACTTTTCAAGGTCAAGCCCGTTTGACTTTATCCTCTCCAGCACCGAATTGTACTGATTGTTCTTTCCCGTTCCCATCAAGACCTGGTACCTTCCGCGCCCCGCCTCTCGGCATATCCAATCGGCAAACGCGGCGTTGAAATCACGCGCGCCCAGACTTCCGCCGAACGCGAGTATAAACGGTCTGTCGTCAAGCCCCAATTTACGCCTTGCCTCAAATGTATTTGTCGCTATTATCGACGGGCGAACCGGATTGCCGGTTACCGCAATTTTCTTATATTTCTTTATGTGTTCCTGAGCGCCGTCAATTCCGAGCGCAACCACGTCGGCAAAACGAGCCGATATACGCGTCGTAATTCCGGGGAACCCGTTTGACTCGTGTATCACAGTTGGCACTTTGAGCCGCGCCGCCGCATATACAACGGGACCCGACACATAGCCGCCCGTTCCGAGGACAACGTCGGGCTTGAACCTTTTCACTATCCTCTTTGAATCCCGTATGCTGAGCGGCAGTTCGACAAAATTTTTGAAGTTTTGAAGCTCGAACCGCCTTTCAAATCCGTGTATTTTTATATACTCTATGTCATAGCCGCGTCGGGGGACAAAATCACTTTCCATTCCCTCCCGTGTGCCGACAAATAAAATTTCGCAGTCCTTGTCACGCGAACGCGCAAAATCCGCAACCGCTATCGCGGGGTTGATATGTCCCGCAGTACCTCCGCCCGCAAACAATATCCTCATAAAAAGCTCCATTCCGCCGCCTCGCGGCGGCACAGAAAGTTATTAAACGCAATATCCGTTAACGCTCAAATATATTAAATCGGCTTTGTGTAGCGCGATATACTCAGCAATATTCCAACCTCTATGAAGTTAAAGAGCAGCGCCGTTCCTCCGTAGCTGAAGAACGGAAGCGGTATGCCCGTAACCGGCATTGACGAGGTTACAACCGCAATATTCAGTATTACTTGAATCGCAATCATAGACGTAATGCCCGTCGCGGTAAGAGTGCCGAACAGGTCGGGCGCGTGCCTTGCAATCTTTATGCCTCTGTAAATGAATATCATAAACAGCACTATCACCAATATAACGCCGATAAGTCCAAGCTCCTCGGCGAGGATTGAAAATATAAAGTCGTTCTGAGGTTCGGGAATAAACAAAAATTTCTGACGGCTCTTTCCAAGACCCAGTCCGAGTATTCCGCCCGAACCTATGGCGTAAAGCGACTGAATTATCTGATAGCCCGTTCCCTGCGTATCCGACCACGGGTCTAAGAACGTGAACACTCGCTGAAGCACATACGGCTGAATCATTACCATAATAGCCGCGCCGACAAGCACAGGTGCTGCTATCCCGACAAAATGCTTTATCTTCGCACCCGCCGCAATCAGAATCACTCCGGATGTAAGCGTTATTATAAGCACACAGCTGTTATGAGGCTCCAATACTATAAGCGCATCGAACGCGCCCACGAGCATAAGATACGGAAACAAACCTTTCCAAAATTTTTCCAGGCGGGGATAATTTTTTGCAAGGCTGTGCGACAGCAGAAGTATTACGCCGAGCTTCGCCGCCTCGTCCGCCTGAAACGTGGTAATGCCAAGGTTTATCCAGCGGCGCGCACCGTTTAATTTAACGCCTACTCCGGGTATCAGCACCGCAATCAAAAGCGAAAGACAAACCACGGTAATCAAAATTATATGCTTGCTCAGGTTCCGATAGTCATAAAAAATCATAAACACCATCGCAACCACGCCGATAACAGCCCATATAAACTGATACTTGAAATAATACGCGCTGTCACCCTTTTGATATATATACGCGGAGGGGCTGCTCGCACTGTATACCATTATAAGCCCGAACGCCAAAAGCGCTATGGCTACAGCCAAAAGCGGATAGTCTACCGCGTGCGCTCTGTTTAACGCGGGCGTATTTTTATCTTTTGCCTTTTGTTCTTTTACACGGAACGCATATGTACGAGCCATATAATATCCTCCTGTATTTTAAACTATTGCAAAATATGCGGCGATGCAGAGTATCACGGTGACCAAGGTAAAAACCGCGACCACCTTTCTCTCGCTCCAGCCGCACATCTCAAAATGATGATGCAGCGGGCTCATCTTAAACACTCTTTTGCCGGTCTTTTTATAAACAGTGACTTGAATTATAACCGAAAGCGTTTCGCAGATGTATACGAAGCCCACCAAAATCAAAATGAGCGGATTTCCGAGAGCCACCGCCATCGAAGCGACCGCGCCGCCCAAAAACAGCGAGCCGGTGTCGCCCATAAAAACCTTTGCGGGATATTTGTTGTAGAGTAAAAAGCCCAGCAGTCCGCCGAAAAGAGCCGCCGCAAAAAACGCGCCACCCGCATATGATTCGGAGAACAGACCCGCTTCGCCCCCGCCGAAACCGCCAAACAAATTCGCGGCGAGCATAAACGCCGCGCAGAAAAACAGCGAGACTATCGCCGTGACCGACGCCGCCAGTCCGTCAAGACCGTCGGTTAAATTTACGCTGTTAACGCCGCCGAGCATAACAAACAGCACAAGCGGTATATACAAGATTCCAAGGTGCAGCGTTTTATCGGTAAACGGAATAAAAATCTCGCTTTTCATCGGAGCGTAAAAATATGCCCAAACCGTAAACAGCACAGCCACAACCGCCTGCGCAAGAAACTTCTGCTTTTCGTTAAGCCCGAGATTTCTCTTCTTTACCACCTTTATGTAATCATCGATAAAACCGACCGCACCGAAGCCGAGAGAGGTCAGCAAAACCGCCGCCGCCTGCGAAAAGTCAATGTTAACACCGCCGAAAACGGTATCCGCGCCGAACAGCCTGAACGCGCATCGGCACAAAACAACGGCAACTATTATCGCCGCGATAAATATAATTCCTCCCATTGTCGGCGTACCCGACTTGTTTTTATGCCACGACGGACCTATCTCGCGTATTTCCTGTCCGAATTTCAGCCTGTGGAGTATCGGTATAAAAATCACTCCGAAAAGCGCCGCAAGCACGAATGCCGCCGCCGCACATAAAATTAAAGCTGTCATTTGAATTTCTCCTTAAATATTACTTAAAAACTCGTCTATTTCTTCAAACGCCATACCGCGCGACGCCTTTATCAGTATGCAATCGCCGTCCTTGATTATTTCGGGAAGCTTTTCCTTTGCGGCGGCTTTATTCTCAAACACATATGTCTCGGATACGTCAAAGCCGCTCTCCACGGCTCCCTCGGCGATATACTTTGCGTTTTCGCCTATGGTCACGAGGCAGTCCACGCCGTGCGAGAAAACCTCTCCGCCCACGTCTCTGTGAAGCTCGCGCGAAAAGCTGCCCATTTCAAGCATATCGCCCAAAATCGCTACCTTTCTGCCCGTCGCGGCGGACACAAGCACGTCAAGTCCGGAGCGCATAGACTCCGGACTTGCGTTGTAGTAGTCCTTTATAACGGTAAATCTGCCGCGCTCGGTTATGTTCTGACGCATTTCGCCGGGCGTAAACTCTTTTATTCCCTTGATGATTTTTTCCATAGGCACGTTGTATCTTATGCCCACCAAAATTGCCGCGAGCGCGTTGTAGACGTGATGTATGCCGGGGACGTTTACGGTTACGGTCCACTTTTTGCCGTCAAAATTAATGTCAAAATCAATGCTGTCCGAATACTGTCTCACATTTCGCGCCGAAAGGTCGCAGCTGTCGTTTTCTATGCCGTAGAACACGGTTTCGCAGTCGAGAACGCCGTCGAGCGTCGAGAGCATATCGTCGTCCCCGTTTAAAATAAGCTCTCCGTCGGGGGATAAGCCCTCCAAAATTTCAAGCTTCGCCTTCATAATATTTTCTCGGCTCCCCAATTTTTCAATATGAGAGTGACCTATATTAGTTATTACGGCGGTATCGGGCTGAGCTATCTTCGTCAGTCGGCTTATCTCGCCGCGCGCACTCATTCCGAGTTCCAAAACCATAATATCGTCATCGCTCGTAAGGTCGAAAACCGTAAGCGGCAGACCGATTTCGTTGTTGAAGTTCCCTTTTGTTTTATGCGTCTTGAATTTTTGGCACAGAACCGATGAAATCATATCCTTTGTGCCTGTTTTGCCCACGCTTCCGGTAACAGCGACCACCGAAACATCAAAACAGTCGCGGTAAGCCGCCGCTATCGCTCCGAGCGCCGCCATACAGTCGTCAACCTCAAGCACCGGCATATTTCCGTAATCTCCGCCGCGCTCCGCGACACAGCATACCGCGCCGCTCTCTACCGCCTGCCTTATAAAGCGGTGTCCGTTTGTGCGCGTACCTCTGAGCGCAACAAACACCGTGCCGTCGCTCACGCTTCGGCTGTCCTTTGAAACGCTTTTTACTATTTCATCCTCCGAACAGTTTTTAAGCGTACCGCCGCACGCCGCCGCAATCTGCTTTAATGTAAGCCGCCATTCCATAAATACCGTCCTCTTTTCTTCGTTAAATCACAGTCGAAAAATCAATTCATCTCTGTTTTTGTGAGCTTTGTCACGATTTCGCGCTCGTCAAAGTCTATTGTCCTGTCCTTTAATATCTGATATGTTTCGTGACCCTTGCCCGCAAGCAGGATTATATCATCCTTCTCCGCGTGGTCAAGCGCGTATTCGATAGCCTCAAACCTTTTTTCTATCACCACAAATTCGCAGTCGGTTTCCCGTATGCCGACCAGAATATCGTTTATAATATCAAGCGGCTCCTCGCTTCGCGGATTGTCGCTCGTTACAACACAGAAGTCGGACAGCTCGCCCGCTATCTTGCCCATCTTCGGACGTTTGCTCTTGTCGCGGTCGCCGCCGCAGCCGAACACGGTGATAATTCTGCCCTTTGCGAAGCCGCGTATCGTAGTAATTACGTTAAGAAGTCCGTCGGGCGTATGCGCGTAGTCGATTATCACGGTATAGTCGGTGTCGGTCTTGACTACCTCCACTCTGCCCTTTACTCCCTCGGCATATTTAAGCGCGTCTATCGCCTTCCTCGGCTCTACGCCCGCCGCGATACAGCAGCTTAGCGCGGTCAGCGCGTTATAGACCGAAAATTCTCCCGGTATACCTATCCTGCACTTATAGCCGCAGTCGTCAAAGAAAACGTCAAACGACGCGCCCTCGGCGTGAAGCTCTATATTGTCGGCTTTTATGTCACACTCGTTCTTTATTCCGAATGTGAGAGTCTTTTCGGCGGTAGAAGCCTCAAGTATCACCTTTGAATGTTCGTCGTCGATATTTACAACCGCGATATTGCACATTTTAAACAGCTTAGCCTTGGCTTCGGTGTAGTTTTCCATCGTCTTGTGGAAGTCAAGGTGGTCCTGCGTTATGTTGGTAAACGCGGCGATGTCAAATTCGCACGCCGCCACCCTTTCGAGCGCGAGCGAGTGAGAGGAAACCTCCATAACCACATAGTCCGCTCCGAAGTCCGCCATTTTCTTAAAAAGCTGCATAAGCTCTATCGAGTCGGGTGTGGTATGCTTGGCGGGAATTATTTCGTTGCCGATAATATTTTGATTTGTACCTATCAGCCCGACCGTCTTACCCTGCGATTCCAAAATCGATTTTATAAGATAAGTGGAGGTGGTCTTTCCGTTGGTTCCGGTCACGCCTATCAGCTTGAAGCGCTTGAACGGGTAATCGTAAAACGCCGCCGCGAGCTGCGCGGTGGCAAGACGGGTGTCCTTGACCATAACCACGGGCACTTCCAAATCGGGAAGTTCCTTTTCCGCAACGACCGCCACCGCGCCCGCCTCCACAGCGTCCGCGGCAAATTTATGTCCGTCCGTTTTAAATCCCGAAACGCAAATGAAAATATTGCCCGCGACAACCTCCTTAGAATTGAAAGTCAGTCCGGAAATCTTAACTTTTCCCCCGCCGATTACTTCCTCGACGTCCACATTTTCAAGAAGCTTTTCAAGCGTCACAGCTATATTCCTCCTCATCCCCAAAGCGCGCTTTGGGAAGCTCTGTATTTAATCCACTATCTCTGTATATTTAAAATCGAGCGTTACCACGGTTCCGGGCTCCACCTCGGTGCCTCCGCTGGGCGACTGCTCGGAGCATATCGCAACACCGCTTTGTCCGAGCGCGGCTCCGTTTATCCGCACGTTCAGCCCCGCGTCGGTAATTGCGCGGTTCGCCGCCGACGCGGTCATCCCCGTAACGTCCGGCACAACCGCCGACTTCTTTGCGACCTCATCCCCCGTATACGCGACAACCCTCGTGTTTTTGGACACCTTCGCGTACGCCTTGGGTATCTGGTCGGTGACCGTTTCGCCGTCTCCGACAAATTTGACCGTAAGTCCAAGCTCACTCAAGGCCGCCTCCGCGTCCTTGCGCGACATATCCGCAAGAGCAGGCACCGAAATATCCACGCTTTGAAGCTCTTCCTCGGTATATTCGGGTTCAACTCCGAGATAGCGCAGCGTTTCGGACAAAATATTTTTAACTACCGGAGCGGCGATTTGACCGCCGTAGTAGGTGTTTCCCACCGGAGGCTGGTCGAGCATTACAAGGCACGCCACCTGCGGGTCGTCAGCCGGTGCAATTCCGATAAACGACGCGATATATTTTCCGCTTCCTCTCGGTATCTTTTCCGACGTTCCGGTCTTGCCCGCCACGCGATAGCCGGCTATGTATGCGTTCTTGCCGCCGCCCTTTGTTACAACCGATTCAAGCACGCTGCAAACCGTCTTTGCGGTCTCCTCCGAAACTATCTGACGCACAAATTCGGGTTCAACCGTTTCTATTGTGTTGCAGTCGTCGTCAACTATTTTTTTCACAAGATGCGGCTTATACATCTTTCCGCCGTTTCCGAGCGCCGATGCAAGCGTTATCATCTGAAGCGGAGTGACCTGAAAGCCCTGTCCGAACGACGAGGTCGCAAGCTCGGTTATATTGAATTTTTCGTCGTCGAAGAACAGGCCCGACGACTCGCCCGGCAGCTCTATTCCGGTCTTGCTTCTGAAGCCGAACCACTCCACATACTTTTTAAATCTCTCTCCGCCGACCTTTTGGCCTACGGCTATAAACACGGGGTTGCACGAATTTTGCACGCCTTCGGCGAACGTCTGCGAGCCGTGTCCGTTCCTGTTTGCACAGCTTATAGTATGATCTGCGACCTTAACCGAACCGCCGCAATAAAATTTATCGTCAAGTTTTACCACGTTGTCCTCCAGCGCCATAGCCGCGACAGCCATTTTAAACGTCGAGCCGGGCTCGTACGAGTCGACCACCGCCTTGTTTCGTCTTATGGGCGCGAGAGCTTCGGAAAGACGCGCGTTATACTCCGCGCCGGACAGATTTTTCAGTTCCTCCTCGATACCGGGGTTCTGCTCCTTTACAACGTCGGTTATCGCAAACGGCTCGTTGAGGTCATAGTCGGGCTTGGTCGCCATAGCGAGTATTTCGCCCGTCTTGACGTCCATAACGATTGCCGCCGCGCCTTCTTCTAGGCTGTTCTCCACTCTCGCGTTTTCAAGATGCTTTTCTACAAAGTGCTGAATAACCTCATCTATTGTCAGCACAACGCTTCCGCCGTTTTCCGCCGCAATATACTGCTCGTATGTGTCGGGCATCTGAAGTCCGCCCGGCTCAAGCGCGGAAACCACGCGTCCCGGCGTTCCCGACAGCACGTCGTCGTAGACCATTTCAATGCCCTCAAGACCTTGGTTGTCGTCTCCGACAAAGCCTATTACATGAGCCGCGAAGTTGCTGTAAGGATAATATCGCTTAACGTCCTCGACAAAGCTCACGCCGCTAATCTTATTGTTGTCTACATATTCTCTTATTATGTCCGCCTTGGACTTATCTACCTTTCGTTTGATATACTCAAAATTCGATTGCTTTTGAAATTTTTCTTTAACGGTTTCAACATTCATATCGAGCGCATCCGCCATAACCTGAGCCAATGCGTCCGTATCCGCGTTTTTTCGCACGTTTGCGGGGGTGATGCTTATGGTTTCGACCGTCACGTTGCTAGCAAGCGTCTTTAAGTTGCGGTCGTATATTTTTCCTCGGTTTGCCGATACCTCATTGTCGCTTGTCTGCTGTTCTATCGCCGCGTGTGAATATTCGCTGCCCCTTACTATCTGTATCCAGGCGGTACGCACTATCAGCAAAGCGAGCAAAGCCGTGAATAAAACAAGAAAAAACGCAAGTCGTTTATCCTGTTTTGCGTTTATGTCTTTCTTTATATTTTTTCTTGGCGGCATACAGTAAAGCACCCCTTTCCCGGACAAAACGCCCGAATATTCCTATAATAAAAAGGCGGGAAAGCATACTCCCGCTTAAATAAGAGTGTTGACCGATATTGTTTAGGGCAGGGCGAAAGCCCCGTCATACAGCGCTTCGGTGGGAGCATACGCTCCCGTCGAAAACATATTTTGTTTAGTTAATATTTATTTATTCAAAGCGCGGTTTATTCTTAATCTTTGTCTTATTCTCACTTTATCATATCTATGGCGCGGATTATGCTTCCGCTCGCACCCGAAATGCCCTCGGACTTTTCTTCGCTTTTAACGCTTTCACCGTAGTTGTCGCCGTTCATATCAACATAAAATATCTGATTGCGGTCGGGGCGCACCATACCCAAATCCTCCTCGGCGCGCTTTTCAAGACCTTCGAGGTCTATCGACTTGTCGATTTTCGACTGAAGCTCCTGCGCGCTTCCGCTCAAACCGCTGTACTTCTTTTGAAGCTCGTTGATTTTTGCGCCCGTTTCGCTTATCTGAACATATCTGTAAACCATAAATATCGCAAGCACAAAAACAATCGCGCACTTTATAAACGTCTTGAGCTTTCCCTTGCGCGCGGCGCGTTTTTGTGCGGCGGATACGCGCGACGACGGCTTCTGCCTGACCGCTTCTCTGCGAACCGCGGGAGCGGAACCGGTTCTGCGCGGCGCATAGGTCGGAGCCGCCGTTCTTGCGCTCGGCTGCACCGTCCTCGGACGCGGCCGAGTATAGCCTGCGCCTGCCGACGGAGCGCGATATGCGCTTTGACTGCGTGTATATACCCTGTTATACCGTTCGTAATCGGGTTCATACGCGTTATTTGATTTGTAGTTTGCAGTCGGCATTACCCGCACCCCTTTCGTCTAAAGCTTTATTGCCGCGCGCAGCTTCGCACTGTGCGACCTGTTGTTCCTTTCAAGCTCGTCCGCCCGCGCCGTCACGGGCTTTTTGAACGCCAATTTTATCGTAGGCACATTACCGCACACGCACACCGGAAAGTCCTTCGGACAAGTACAGCCGGCGGCAAGCGCCGAAAACGTGTTCTTTACGATTCTGTCCTCTAAAGAGTGAAATGTTATAACCGCAAGCACTCCGTCCGGCTTCAGCACGTCGACGAAGTCGCGGAGAGCGCCCTCCAAAATTTCAAGCTCTCGGTTTACCTCAATTCTTATCGCCTGATACGTTCTTTTCGACGGATGCTTGTCCGCCGAGGCGGGATATGCCGCGCGTATTATGTCGTTAAGCTCAAATGTCGTTTCTATCGGGCGTTTTTCTCTCTCCCGCACTATCCGCTCCGCTATACGCTTAGCAAAGCGTTCTTCGCCGTACTCGTATATGATGCGGGTAAGCTCGTCCAAATCGTAGCCGTTTACTACCTCGTAAGCCGAGAGCGCGTCGCCGCGGTCCATACGCATATCCAGCCGCGCGTTATACTTGTAGCTGAACCCGCGCTCGCCCTCGTCAAGCTGATACGACGAAACGCCGAGGTCTAAAATCGCTCCGTCGATTTTTTCAATTCCAAGCTCGGATAAAATCCGCTTTATATTCTTAAAATTGTCGTGTACCGTTGTTATATCAACAGACTTTTTGTATTTTTCAAGACGCTCTTCGGCGGCGGCAATCGCGTCCGCGTCGCGGTCAATGCCTATCAGTCTGCCGCGCGCGCCGCCCGACGGAACCGAAAGCCTTTCGCAGATAAGAGCCGAGTGACCCCCTCCGCCGAGAGTGCCGTCAACATATATGCCTCCCTGCCTGACGTTTAAGAGATCTACGCTTTCGTTGAGCAGAACCGAAATGTGCTTAAACTCCACCGCGTCCACCTACATCTCTATGTCTTCCATCGCGGCGGCAAACTCCTCCGGCGACAGAATTTCGCTCTGCTTGTAGCTCTCCCACTTATCCTTGTCCCAAATTTCCGCCTTGTTTGAAACGCCCACCGCGACAACGTCGCGCGTGAGCCCCGCGTACTCGCGGAATCTCGACGGAATTACAAATCTGCCCTGCGAGTCTGCCTCGCACCTTTCGGACTGAGAGAAAACCGTCCTCTGCAAGGCTCTCGTCTTAGCGGGATTTTGCGCGAGCAAAAATGCGCAGTATGCCTCCCACTCCTTTTCGGAGCGCAGCTCCAGACAGCCGTCCAGACCAACAGACAGCACAAAAGCCTCGCCTAAGTCAAGCCTGAACTTAGACGGTATAATAAGCCTGCCCTTAGCGTCAATACTGTGTGAATACTCGCCTATGAGCATCGTGCTGCCTCCTCTCCCGCGTTTTTAAAATTTTACTCCACTTCGTGGTATTTTGTGGGATATTCCTCCACACAAAGATTTTACTACACTTTTTTCATCTTTGCAATACCCTTTTTTAAAAAAATTAAAATTTTATTAAAAAATAGTGATTTTCCTTTGATTTTGAAGCAAACCAACACAAAAAAAACGGCAGGGAAAATCCCTGCCGCCTGACTGTATTTTTGCGTTAATCCGGCGATATGAGCGAACAAACGCTTTAATTTTTTATTTTATTTTTATTCGACCACGTTTACGGCAATCGGAGTGCTTCGAGTACCCTCGTCCTTGTTGTTGTACGCGACCGCCGAAATATAGTGTATTCCGGCAACATTTATTTTGATGTCCGCAGCCGCGCTCGCGCCGGTGTATGTGCCGATACGAACGTCGTTGTCGTAAATATCTATTTGGGTTATCTCGGTTCCGCTCTGCGCCGCCGCTTCCGCGCTCACGCTTAAAGCCTCACCGACATTGACCCTTGACGCGCCGACGCTCAACTTGACCGTCGGGTTTGTCGGGTTTGACTGCTGCTCAGTCCAATCGTTTACATACGCCTCTATCCAGGTGTAGCCCATCCACTTGCCGTATGTCACCACATCGCTTTCCGCGCTGTCTCCCATTCCGTTGGCTTCTTTCCACTCCTTGGGGATTTCAAACGTGCGGTAAACAGGCTCATACTGCATTACGCCGCCAACCTCGGATTCGTTGTCGATTATCCTGCCGGTTCCGTTTATGACATCATTTATTACTCTCGCGTCAGTCTCGTCTCGCCTCGGAAGCGACGCGCCGACGTGCGACAAAAGCGTCGCGTAAGTCTCCTCCGCCGTTTCTTCGGGAATGTTATAGGTCATTTCAACCGGCTCGTCGAGGAACACCATACCCTTATCCGAGTTTATTCTGACGCCCTTGGTGTTGTCGTTTGTTATCTCGGCGTTGCCCTCCAGAACGTTACCTTTCATATAGAAGTATGACGGATACTCCTTGGGCGACGAGGTGTCAAACAATCTCGTGCGAAGCCTGCTTGCGGTCGCCGCTCCCGCTTTATAATAATTGTTGACCCAATTCACCTTTGTGTCCCTCTCGTTATAACTTCCGTCGGTAGCAACAGACTCGCCGCCGTATGCCGAATTTGTTTCGCCCCAATTATAGATTATATTGTTTCTCACATCGGTACCCTGAAGCTGTCTGTCAAGACGCGGCGCGCGGCTGTCGTGAGTCGCCATAAGATTGTGGTGATACGAGCTGTTAGTGCCTCCCCATATTCCGCCGTAGCCGTGGTTGCCCTTCTGGTGTCCCGCGTTTCTCAGACTTTCGGAGCTTATGCAATTTTGAACCGTGACGTTTTTGTTGCTGTAAAACGTCAGGCACTCATCAATACTGTAGCTTGTCGAGCAATGGTCTATTATGCCGTCTTGAAGCTGACCGCCGAAAGCGTCACATTCCAGCCCGTTTATAAAGGTCGGGCGTATTCTGAGGTACCGTATAATATTCTCATAGAGGCCTGCGCCGACATTTGCTCCCGTAATGGTTATACCGTCGCCCGGCGCGGTCTGACCGAGGACCGTAACATTTCCCGATATATCAACGCTTCTTGTCAGATTTATTGTTCCTCCCACGTCAAACACAACTATCCTGCCGCGTTCGGAAACAGCGTCGCGGAACGAGCCTTCGCCGCTGTCGTCTAAATTGGTAACGTGGTATACCTCTATGTTTTGATTGGCTCTCGCGCCCTTTGCGTATTTTCCCGCGCCTTCCGCGCCCGGGAACGCCGCAACCTTTATGTCTCCGACATACGGATCGCTAAGCGGCTTGCAGCTTGTCGTATTCTCCCACAGCATTATCTTTACATATTCGCCCTCTTCCTTGGGTGTAATATCTTTGCTTAGAGTAAAACTTTGACCTATGCCGCTTTCTTCCGTGGTCTTGAAGTTATCAACAACAACGTCAATCAATTCATCTCCATTATACTTCGCGGCAATTATCGTAAACGGCGTTCCCTTTTCTACGTTCTTGCCCACCGATATGAAAACGCGTCTGTATTCTTCGGTAAAGCTTAATACTGTCCACTTATAAGGGTCACGCGTAGGCGATGGTGACGGTGACGTGCTTGCGCTCGGAGACGGCGACGTACTCGCACTCGGAGACGGCGACGCGCTCGCGCTCGGTGACGGAGACGCACTCGGCTTAGGATCAACGTCATAGTGTATCTCTGCATTTGGGAAATATTCTGTATAAGGCATGGACAAAATCCAAAGCCTATCCCAATTTTCGCTTGTGCCGCCATAATATATGTCTTTCAAGTCATTACAAGTGTAACCAAATGACCGTGAGCTTATTGAAGTAACATTTGATGGAATTGTGAGTGATGTCAAATTCCTTAAATCAAAAAGACCATATTGGTCAACTGCTGTTACAGTGTCCGGAATAACAAATTCCGTATTGGGGTTTTTTGCGGGACGCGACAAAAGTTTTGTTACGGCTTTATTATATAGCACTCCGTCAATATCCGTATATACAGTATTGCTTTCATCGACATAAAAATTTTCAAGAGCCCTGCACTGATAAAAATTATTGTCGCCGTTTACCTCGGTAAGACTTGCCGGTATATACATTTCCCGCAGATTATAGGTGCTGACTATGGCAGCCTCGTCAAGAGTTTTAACGGTATCGGGAATTCTGTATTCCGCGCTCTCTTTTGCGGCAGGGTAAAGCATCAACTTTGTTTTATCTTTATTGTAAAGGACCCCGTCCACCGAACAATAGTCGGTATTGTTCTCATCAACTGAAATCTCACGCAAATTAGAACCCGAAATTACGGGAGAACCGATGCTTTTTACCGACGCAGGAATTGAAAATTTCGTAAGCGCATTACAACTGTAAAAAGCCCGTAACCCTATTGCTTCAAGCGCATTTGGAAGTTCAACACTGTCTAAAGCCGAGCAATGGTAAAAAGCATAACTGCCAATGCTTGTTACGCTTTCGGGTATCGTAACAGATGTAAGGGCTTCACATCTTGCAAACGCATAATTGTCGATACTTGTTATACCCTCCGGGATTATTATTTCGGTTATTTGCTCCGGATTTGCGAATATGCTTTTTGAACTGCTTCTTCCCTTGATTGATTTAACCGTATATCCGCCTATCTGTGCAGGTATCTTAACAACGGCGTCCGAGCCGCTGTAACCCGTTATTGTCGCGTCTTCACCGCTCACGGTATATGTCCAGTCGTCGGGGTTGACAACGTCATCCAAAGTAACTCTCTTATAGCTTGTGTTGCCGTAAATATCCATCGCGCATACTACAGCGGCGCCCGAAAGCTCTATTGTGTCACCGGTAATTTTGTGTTTCTCTTTTTCAAGAAAGTATTCATCCGTGCCGTTTTCCGACGGCGGCATACTGTTTTCCGACAATTCCGCATAATCCAAACGCGCAATATCGTATTCCGACTTCACATCTACCTTTACCGTCGTCTTATCGCCGTCCGAATTTACAATTTCGGTATTTATTTCGGGAGCGTCTTTTTTAAGCTCTTCGTTTATGTAACAACTGACATAGTTATAAACGCCGTTTGTATCTTCTATAAACAGAATATGGCTGCCCACGTCTCTTATGGGGTACACATTGTTTTCCGGTATTATCTCGCTTCCCTCATTTGAATATACTCCATCGCCAAGCCACAGTCCGCCTTCAACAAATTCGTCGTATAAATCGGCAATCATACTGTCGAAATATTCATTGCAATATTCCGGCGGCAGTGATTCCGGCCACGCGCCGGGAGGCAAGCTGTAATCTTTGACAAACGCGTACCGTTTTATCTCCGCGCCTTTTCCACACTCAATATTCTTAACGACAACATTGGCAATTACATCGCTTCCAAAGTCGCCTGTCACATACCCTTCAAGCCAAGCCATCGGTCTTTCCAATTCAATTTCGGTTATATCAATGCGCTCTATAAAGTCGGGAGTGCCTTCCGCATCACTTCCGCTTTTCCATCCGCAGAAGACATATGTTCCGTTAAGCGTCACATCAAGTTTGAGAACCGTTTTCCAGCTATTTCCCAAATATTCGGGAGAATTTTGAATAATGTTCTCTCTGCTTTTATTCTCGTTATAAATTTCATTAAGGTCAGCCTCGGAGTCAAGGGTTTCAACTCTAAACCATGATTTTTTGATAAAGTTGTCCCTTTCTCCCAAATATGACGCGCCTGTGTTACCGTTATCGTAAACGGCTTCAATTGTAACCGGTTTTGTTGTGTAAACAACACCCAAAACCGAATCGGTATATTTTTCAAGTGTCAGCGACATTTCGGTGTCGGAGCCGTCATTGTCGGCAGCAAATGCACACAACATAAATTGCAAAGCTATTGCAACAATACAAAGAACCGAAATAATTTTTTTCATAAATTTTATCCCTTCTTTTATAAAAATTTTCCGCAAATTACGGTTTGCGCGCCGCCTCTCCTTTCCGAAAACTCACGCGAATAAAAATGTGGTAATAGTATTATACCACATATTTGAGAAAAATCAATACAAAAAAATACGGCTGTTTTTCCATATACCCGCGCAAAAAAACGCGCCGCAGAACAGCTGCAAACTATTCTGCGGCACGCCGCTTTAAAAATCAAACCTGATTTTGCCGCGCCTCGCTCTCGTACTCGCGCTCGGCTTCGTCGAGAGCGGCGGCAAGCGCGGCTTTGGTGCGTTTTCGCATTATTATAATTAGAACTATTCCCGCCGCGAACAATATTGCCGAAAGCACCTGCGATACCCTGACAGCTCCGAACAGGTACAGCGAGTCGGCACGCAGTCCCTCTATCCAAAATCTGCCCGCTCCGTAAATCACCATATAGAGCAAAAACAGCTCACCGTCAAATTTTTTATGCGGCTTATAAATAAGCAGCGCGGCTATGCCCGCCAAATTCCAGAGCGACTCGTACAAAAAGGTCGGATGCACCGAGCTTGCGACCGTTCTCGCGCCATGCTTCACGGTCATAGCCCACGGCAGAGCGGTCTCGCTTCCGAACGCCTCGCCGTTGACAAAATTTCCCCATCTGCCTATGCACTGACCTATCAAAAGCCCCACCGCCAAAATGTCGAGCAGTGCGCCCAAATTTAAGCCCTTGCGCCCAGAATATATCAAAACGACAAGCATAATTCCGATAATTCCGCCGTAGATTGCAAGCCCGCCCTGACGTATATTAAAAATGTCGATTGGATTATCGATATAATCTGATATGCTGAAAAGCACATAATACGCCCTCGCGCATATGATTGCGACGGGGAGGGAAAGCAAAATCATATTTAAAAAATCGTCTGTCAATATGTCGGTTTTCCTGATTTCCCGAAAGCCGTAGACGCAGGCGACGGCTATTCCCAGACAGATTATAAGCCCGTACCAATATATGTCTATTCCGAAAACCGAAAACGCCGCACGGCTTATATTAAAGCTTATATTAAGATTAGGAAAGGAAATATTGTTTATCATCCGTAAAAACTCCCTTATGCTTTCCCTGCTTTATCATTCGACAGGTCTTATTACCGAAAGGGTACAGTTGTCCGCGTCAAAATGCTCGCGCAGACGCTCGTTGAGTTCGGCTTCTCCAACGCTCTCCAAGACCTCCGCATAGTCGAGCGGATTTATTCCGCCGAGAAAATCGCGCATAAACGCGTTGCCTATTCCCTCAATGTCGTTAAACCCGCGCAGATACCTGCCGAGCATAACCTTTTTCGCACGCTCGGCGGCGGACATATCCACTCCGCTGTCCGCCATGGCTCTCACCCGCTCCTTTACAAGCTCAAAAACTCTCTGCGGGTCGTCCGACTCGCCCGAAACCGCCGAAAAGCCATAATCGGGTTCTATCTCACTGTCCTTGCCGAAGCTGCCGTCGATAAGTCCCTCGTTATAGAGCGAAATATAAAAGTCGCTGCTCTTGCCGAACAAAACCTCCAGAAGTATGTCGGTTTCGATCTCCTTTTCCAGAAGCTCCCTGCCCCGCATACCCGACTTTTTCTCCTTAAATCCGATAAAAAACAAGGGGCTTGACACGCTTAGCCTCTGCTCGGTGAAGTCTGTCACGATTTTTTCGGGTTCGGGCGGCATAACGCGCGGCTGCCTGCCCACGTTAGATTCGGGCTTTACATATTTATCTATATACTTTTCCGCCTCGGCGGGGTCAATATCGCCCACCATAACCAAAATCATATTTGCAGGGTTATAGAACTGTCTGTGGCACTTATAGAGCAGTTCGGGCGTAATATGCGAAATGCTCTCCACCGTTCCCGCTATATCTATTTTTACGGGATTGTTGTGAAACATAGCTTCGAGCATATTAAAGTACACGCGCCAGCTTGGGTCGTCGTCATACATTTTGATTTCCTGACCTATTATTCCCTGCTCTTTAGACACGTTTTCGTCGGTGTAGTACGGGTCGTTCACAAAGCTGAGCAGTATGTCCAGATTTTCATAAAATCTGTCGGTGCAGGTGAACAAATAAGCTGTTATGTCAAAACTCGTAAACGCGTTGCTGCTCGCTCCCGTTTCGGAAAACAAATCAAACGCGTTTCCGCCGTCGGGCTGTTCAAACATCTTGTGCTCCAAAAAATGCGCTATACCGTCGGGCAAAACGGTCTCCTCGCTCTCACCCGCCGCGGTAAACGAGGTATTCATAGAGCCGTATTCGGTACCGTAAACCGCGTAATATTTATTAAAGCCGCGCTTAGGAATGATATAGACGCGCAGACCGCTCCCGTGAACGCCGCACAGTACCTCCTCGTCCAAACGCTCGTTCCTTATCCTCGTATACTCCATTATTTCATCTCTCCTTTCAGGAAAAACACCGTGTCAAGCTCAATGCCGCGCGCCGCGCGCACAACCTCTTCCTTTGAAACCCTGAGGATATTCTGAAGCTGTTCGTCAATCGTCACCGAGCTTCCCTCTATTATTTTCGACAAATAGAAGTCCTCCACGCCGCGCAGACCGTCCTGCATAGCGTCATAGGCGGTTTTCATATACTTCTTCGCGGCTTCTGTCTCAAAATCGTCGATTTTGCCGGCTTTCATACACTCAAGCTGTGCCATAATCTCATTGAAAGCCTCATCAAACTTGTCGGTTTCTATTCCCGAACTTATAAGCATAAACTTCTTTTTCGTTTCAACTCTCGCCGCCGCATAATACGCAAGGCTGAGTTTTTCGCGCACGTTAAGGAACAGCTTTGAAACGGGGCTGCCGCCGAAAATACAGGTTGCGAGCATCAGCGCGTAAACGTCGGTGCATCGGCAGGTCAGACCAATACACAGCTTGCTTTGCGAAGCCTGCACGGGCTCGGTCACCCTCAGCACGCCGCCGCGCTCCTTGGCGGCAAAGGTTTTGGTGTACTCCGCATCTCTCGGCGCAAGCCGCGAGCCTATCTCGTTCTTTATCACGCCGAGCGCGGCTTCCTCGTCCATAGGGCCGCTCAAAAATATATCCGCGCACGAGTTGTTTATAACATTGAGGTAATACTCATACAGATTCTTCTCGTTGATTTTGTCCAAGTCCTCAACGTAGCCGTAGTCAAAAAGCCCGTACGGATCTCCCTTGAACATATTTTCGATACACTTCGCCTGCGCATACTCTTTTTTGTCGTTTATAATGCTCTCTATCGCCCGACGCAGATTTTCCTTTTCACGGCTTACATATTCGGCGGAAAACGCGCCGTCTTTAAGATACGGCTCAAATATCATATTCCGCATAAGCTCCGCCGCACCGAGCAGAGTGTCCTCACCCGCATATCTTTCCGAAACGAAATTGCACGAGAAAATCAGTTCGAGCGAATTTCCTTTTTTTCGTGCCGAAAAGCTATGAGACGCTCCGAAAAGCTGTTCAAGCTGTTTTGAAACATCTGTTATGGTCGGATATTTTGCGCAGCCGCTCTTCAGCACAAGGCACAGCAGCGACGCGAACGTTATCGTTTTGCGCTCCAGCGGGACATTAAAGCACACGCTGAGAAGATTTGTTTTGAATTTTTCGCCCGGTATAAGACGAACGTTTATTCCTTTGTCAAGATTATATGTTTTCAGTTCTACCGCCTCCAAAAAAGTAACCGCAAAATTGTTTATTTCCAACTAATTATACTAAATATTATAGATACTTTCAACTCATTTTATCAAAATTTTCAAATTACGCGCCGCGAAAACGGTTTCGGCCTGTTTTAATTTTCACTCACATTCCGAATACAAGCTCCGCGAGAAATACCACCGCGCTTGAAAACAGAGCGACCGTGATAAGGCTCTTGCGCCGATAAGCCAAAATAAGAGCCGCTAAAAATCCCGCCGCCGACGCATATCGGTTGGACGTCGCCGTCAGGATTGCGGGAAATGTCATTACCGACAGCGTAACATACGGTATATAACATAAAAACGAGCGTATAAATTTATTTTTTATTTCTCTGCGAATTACAGTCAACGGTAAAAGACGGATAACATAAGTGACCGCCGCCATAACCGCAATATAAGCATAAACACTTGTACTCATAAGAAATGTTCTCCTTCTCCGTATTTCCGCCCTCAAAGTTCTGCCTTCTCCTCGCGTTCGGGAATTGGGAACAAAAGCGCCGCAGCGCCCGAAATAATCAGCGTCAGAATAATGGTGCGAAATCCCGAAGAAATTTCCCGAAGCAGCGGAGCCGCCGTAAACAGCAGGCTCAAAAGCATAGACACGACTATTATGCCGGCGAGCACCTTGTTGTTCCGCGCCGGCGGAATAATTATCGCAATAAACATTCCGTAGAGCGCAATGCTCAGCGCGCTCACGATTCGAGCCGGAAGCAGACCGCCCGACACCACACCGATAAAAGTACCGCTCACCCAACCCAAAACCGATATTCCGATAATGCCGTAAAAATAAAACGGACTGAGATAACCCTCTCGGCTCATCGAAACTCCGAAAATTTCATCAGTCACACCGTAGGCAATAAAAAAACGGTGGAAAAACGGGGTGCGGCTGTCTATTTTCTGAGAAAGCGAGCACGACATCAGACAGTATCTCAGATTTATAATAAGCTGAGCCGCCGCCACCTCGGTAAGAGGAGCGCAGACCGAAATCAGCGACAAGCCCGAAAACTGACCCGCACTCGTCAAATTGGTCGCGGAAAGCAGCACCGACTGCCAAACCGAAAGCCCGCCGTTTTTCGCCATAATTCCAAATGTAAAAGAGACAGCGAGATAGCCGAGAAAAATCGGCGTTCCGTCTCGAATACCCGCGATAAAAGAAGAAAATCTGTTCATAATTAACTCCCCCTTTTGCAATAAAAATCGTAAAAGCACTCTTTGTCTATTCTACCGCACAAATTAAAAAAAGTCCACAGCTTATTTGCGCCACAGGCAAAAAAACGCTCCGACGAAAATATTCGTCGGAGCGCTCAAAATTACAGCTTATTTTATAAGTCCGGTAATCAAATCAACCACGTTGAATTTAACTATAAGACCCGCAAATACGATTGAAACCATCGAAAGCAGCTTGATAAGTATGTTTACCGACGGACCCGACGTATCCTTGAAGGGGTCGCCTACCGTATCGCCGACAACAGCCGCTTTGTGGTTCTCGCTGCCCTTGCCGCCGAAGTTGCCCGCCTCGATGTACTTCTTGGCGTTATCCCACGCGCCGCCGGAGTTAGCCATCATAATAGCGATTGCAAAGCCCGATATAAGCGCGCCAGCCAGCATACCTACAACTCCGTTTACGCCGAGAACAAGTCCGACAACGATAGGAGCCAAAATTCCGAGAGCCGCGGGGAGTATCATTTCTTTCAAAGAGGAGCGTGTGCAGATGTCAACGCAGGTTGCGTAGTCCGCCTCGGCGGTACCTTCCATAAGACCCTTTATCTCTCTGAACTGACGTCTTACTTCAACAACTATCTTCTGCGCCGCACGTCCTACAGCCTTCATTGTGAATGCGCTGAACAGGAACGGGAGCATAGCGCCTATGAACAGACCGATAAGTACCGGCGGATTTGTGATTGAAAGAGTGAGGTTGCCGCCGAGCGATTCAACCTTATCGGTGTACGAAACGATAAGCGCGAGAGCCGTAAGAGCCGCACTTCCGATAGCGAAGCCCTTGCCGGTTGCCGCGGTCGTATTTCCGAGCGAGTCGAGCGCGTCGGTGCGGTTTCTTACCTCTTCTTCAAGACCCGCCATTTCCGCGATACCGCCCGCGTTATCCGCAACAGGACCGTAAGCGTCCGTCGCAAGAGTAATTCCGAGAGTTGCGAGCATACCGACAGCCGAGATACCTACACCGTAAAGGCCAAGCTCAAAGCTGCCTACGCCGCCCGCCGCAAAGAAGCTGACAAGAATCGAAAGACCTACGATTATAACCGGAATTGCGGTCGAATTCATACCGAGCGCAAGACCGTCGATTATGATAGTCGCACTGCCGGTCTGAGAAGAGCTTGAGAGCTTCTGAGTGGGCTTATACGAATCGGAGGTGTAATACTCGGTGAAAAATCCGATAAGCACGCCCGCGATAAGTCCCGAAATAACAGCCCAGAGAACACCTGTGTGTTCGGGCAGGAACGTAAAGATAAGCACGCCCGACGCAATAGCCGAAATAATAGCCGCTATATAAGTTCCTCTTCTGAGGGAACCGAGCAGGCTCTTCTGGTCTGCGCCCTCTTTGGTCGATACAAAGAATGTGCCGATAATCGAAGCAACAATTCCGATAGCCGCAATAAGCATAGGCACGATAATGCCGCTGAAGCCGAGTCCCGCCGCAGTAGCAAGCGCACCCGTCGAAATTATAGAGCCTACATACGACTCGTAAAGGTCAGCGCCCATACCCGCAACGTCGCCTACGTTGTCGCCTACGTTATCCGCGATAACCGCGGGATTGCGGGGGTCGTCCTCAGGGATACCCGCCTCAACCTTACCTACAAGGTCTGCGCCGACGTCGGCCGCCTTTGTGAATATACCGCCGCCCACACGAGCGAACAGCGCCATCGAGCTTGCGCCCATACCGAACGTAAGCATAGCCGCCATAATATCATCAGCGCCGAGCTTGAAGCCGAACTTCAAAATCATAAACCATATGCTGATGTCAAGAAGTCCCAGACCTACAACGGTGAGTCCCATAACGGTACCGCTGGAGAACGCAATCTTAAGACCGCGGTTCAAGCCCTTGCGCGCACCGCTTGCGGTTCTCGTGTTAGCGTATGTAGCGATTTTCATTCCGATAAAGCCGGACAGACCCGAAAAGAAGCCGCCCGACAAAAATGCGAACGGAACGAACCAGGTGAGAAGTCCAAGCGACGCCATAACGCAGATAATGATAATCATTACCACGAAGAAAATGCCGACCGTCTTGTACTGTCTCTTAAGGTACGCCATCGCACCCTTGCGTATTTTAGACGCAATGTTTGACATTTCTTTTGTACCCTCATCCTGCTTCTTAACCCAGAAGAACTTGTACATAGCGAATGCCAAGCCTATAACAGCCGCGGCAAGCACCAGGAAGGGGGCTATGTTTTCAAAACCTACCATTTTCACAATACCTCCGATTTTTTATTATATTTTTTTATTATTATATATTACAAATATTACCAGCGTCAAGTCATTTTTAACAATTTCTTAATAAAAAAGATATTGCAACTTGTGTAACTTTTAACAATGTGAATAAAGCGTCATAAAATCGTAAAGAATAAAAATGCGTAAATACAGAAAATTCAGATATGTACGCAAAGTGAAATCCGAGTATTTCATAAATAAAACAAATAAAACGAAGGGAGTTTTGTTTTATGGACACAGCATCACTTATCTTGATTATCATCGGTGCGCTCAACTGGCTGTCCGTCGGACTTTTCGGCTTCGACGTCGTCTCGTTCGTATGCGGCGGACAGGCATCGGTATTCAGCCGTATCATCTACACCCTTGTCGGTCTTGCGGGTATCTGGGGAATCACAATGTTGTTCCGAAACAAAGTTGTTGCGGGGCGCGAATAACAGCCGCGCAAACTCTGTTGTAAGAACATACCGAAGCGGAGCCGAAAACGGCTCCGCTTCGGTATCAGCCGCAAAAAACTCGCTTTTCCGAAAGCGAAACAGATAGAAGAGTTTAAAAATATAAAAATTTACAAAAATAACCGCGCGGGTTAAAAAGTCCCGCGCGGCAGCTTGCTCTTCGCAAAATATATCTCTTTTTCAGCGTCCGACAAACGCATATGTTTTACCGCTTTTTATCTCTCAGCCCCGAAAGGACCTTCAGCGCATTGCC
Organism: uncultured Clostridia bacterium; assembly: GCA_947631965.1. Classification (GTDB taxonomy): domain Bacteria; phylum Bacillota; class Clostridia; order Monoglobales; family Monoglobaceae; genus CANQBQ01. The sequence goes on along the minus strand of CANRNL010000003.1, from coordinate 26,371 downwards.
TCGGAGAAGCTCCTCCTTTTCGAGATTGTCCGAGCCGCTCGGCTTGCTCCTCACAACATAGTAAAGAGAGCCTTCGGGAAGGTCGAACACCGAGCTTATGTCCTCGCTGTCCTCTATTGCGTAAGGGAATTTATTCTCAAAAGTCGTGTAAAACGCACCGTCCGTCAAAAATGCCGGCACATTGCCGCTCTTTATCGTCTCGCCCGCCTGCTCCGACAGGGCTTCTACATCCGGGTCGCATACCGCCGAAATTTCCACGATTTTTTGCTCAACGGCATTGATATTGTCTATATATTCTCTGAACGTGTCCTCAATCGACGTTATAAGCTCTCTGTTTACATCATCCGTGCCGTAATATATGGCGGTCATATCGTCGTCCGCTATTATATTATAGAGAGAGACGGCGTTATCGTGCATTTTTTCACGCATTTCGTCTCCCTGCTCCGCATCATAAACCGTCTTGACCGCAAAGTAAAGCGGTTCGTCGCCCAGCCCGAAAAGCTCTTTGAGTTCGGAGTTTTTGGTTATATCGCAGGCATACTCAATCGATTCGGGCTGATTTTGCATCGTTATGTCATAATATGTTTGGTCAAACAGAAACGCCATCGACTCTCCCGCGGCAATCTCGGTCATATATTTGGCCATCACATTCTCGTCAACCCCAGAATAAGGGGAAATCAGCACATTTCTCTCACCGTCCGCATTTATATCATCAATGCAGTACTCATAGCCGAAAAAGCCGTACATCTTTTCGACAACGCTCTCGTCTATATACGCTTCGCTGAAATAGGTTATAACGAGGTCGTCGTCCACTCTCATACTGCACTCCGCAAGCGAAAACGCGATAACCGCGACAGCAAACAGCGCGATTATAACGTGCCATTTATAATAAAAGAAAAAGTTGCGGAGTTTATCTTTAAAGGGCAGCGACTTCAGCTGTTCTCTGCCTCTTTTGGTCTGCATATCCATAAAATTTCAAGCCTTTCAATACGAGCGCGGAGCAAAACGCTGCTCCGCGCACGGTTTTTAATTAATCGTCATCATCGCAGTCATACTCGAAGCAGGCAAACTGATTTTTACCGCGCTCCTTAGCCTTGTACATCGCCTTGTCCGCCTTGTTTATCATCTTCTCGTATCTGCGCGTATCGGTGGTATAGCCCACGCTCACCGTAATAACCCCGTACGGAGTGCCGCGGTGCGCGATATTCAAATCGACTACCGCCTTGTTTATCTCTTTCGCAATTTTTTCGGGGTCGCTGTCAAAATCAAGACCGACGCCCAAAATTTCTTCGCCGCCGTAACGGTAAAAACGAATTTTGTGCTTTTCGCCAAATTCGGAGAACATCGCACCGACGCGTCTTAAGACGTTATCGCCGGCAACGTGTCCGTAAATATCGTTGTAAGCCTTGTAGTTGTCAATATCAATCATATACATCGCGTAAATTGTAAAATCACGCTTTGCGATACGGTTTCTGAGCAGGTCGAAAAGCTCCAGGCGGTTATAAAGACCGGTAAGGAAGTCAAGGCGCTTGTCACCGTCTGCCTCGTTATAAAGCATAACATAACGCAGCTTAAAACGCTGTATCCAATAACTCACCAAAAGACCGATGGCTGTCACAAAAAGATTTATTCCGATAATTACCGACACCGAATCCGCCGGACGGCCAAAGGAAATATAAATCGAATGAAGAACAAACACCGCGAAAAAGAAAAGGCATTTACGACCCATAACGTCCATAACCATAACGGGAAGAAGTCCCATCGCCGCCGCGAACATTATAAGGCTCGCCTCCGGCTCAAAGGAAAATTCAAGCGAGTTTGCAAGAACCAGTATAAGTGCGCAAAGCACATATGTAGGAAATATAATGTTCTTGTTCTTCTCCAAGTTCTTGGTCGCGGGTATCGCAATAATAGTCACTATCGCGGAGAGAACGTAAGCCGCCTTCGGACCGTTTACTCTATCGAATATAAACGCCATAAGCATAAATATAACCGAGAACGCAGCCGCGAAAAACAGCAGACTGCGGAAGAGTTGCTTCTGCTCCGGAAATATCTGGTCCTTGTACGCGTGGAACGAGCTTCGCTGCATTTGAAGCTCCTGACGCACCGCCCAGTGGGGATTATTTAAAAAATTTTTCATATTTATTCCTCCTAAGAGTATATAAGACGCAGGGCTTGCCTATTTTTCGGTTTGCTCTACTCTTTCCAGATTAGATACGACCTCGTAATAATCGGAGCATACCTTCTCATAAATTTCTCTGTTCATCAGCTCCGCGCCTTCCCGCAAATGCTCCGTGAGCGCCGCCGTGCTTTCAAACAGCCTTGTGAAGCTCATATTGAGCGCCATACCCTTAATGGTATGCGACGCGCGGAACGCCGCGCTCCAATCTCTGTTTTCAATCGCGTTTTGAAGCTGATTAAAGTTTTTATCCCTCAAAAATATTTTTGCGAAACGCATTATACGCGCTTCGTCGCGAAAGCGGAAGATAACGTCATCATAGTCACCGTTGATTTTTTCGTAAAACTCAACCAATGTCATATGTAGTCCTCCCCTCTCGGCTTGAGCGGTCTTAATTCTCCCACAACTCTTGTGTATTGAATTGCATCCGCGCGTTTGTGCCATATTGTGAAGCAGTTCACGCGATACATTTCCTCGGCGTCGGTGGGTTTCAGCTTTATCGGCACATCGCACGAAACCGTAGGAGAGTCCGGAGTCGCCGATTTCAATGCCTCCATTATTATTTTTTCACCTTTATTCTCACTCCAACTTGTCAGTATCGTATTGCTTCGCGGGTTTGTTATAATTGTCGGAATGTCAAGCGTTTTCGCAAGAGACTCGGTGAGTACCAGCGTATCGGTTCCCTTGTCATACTCAAACGAAACGCCGCCGAGCAGCGACTCCAAAAATCTGCTTTTCGCACGCTCGTCCGACAGCATCTCGTAAATATGAAGCGAAGAGCTGTTGTCAAAATTACGCACGTCCTCGATAACCCTCTGAGCCGCCCTAAAGCTTCCCGCGTCGCCGCTGTGGTCCTCGCTCATCTCTTTCTTTATCTCGCTCGCCGCTTCCTTGAGGCACTCAATCAAAAGAGGATTAAATACGCCGCACTCGCCGTTTAGTATCATCTCGAAGGCTTTCTCGTGCGAATACGCATCTTTGTAGCAGCGAACGCTGGTTAAAGCGTCGTATACATCAGCCATAGATACTACCTGCGCCGCGATTGGAATATCGTCTCCCGAAAGTCCGTCGGGATAGCCGCCGCCGTCCCATCTCTCGTGATGCCATCTGCAAATCTGATATGAATATTCGAGCAGCTTTTCATTCTGATAAGTTTTCAGATTTTCCATAAGCTTCGCGCCCGCCATCGAATGGGTTTTCATAATTTCAAACTCTTCGGGCGTAAGACGGCCGGGCTTGTTGAGTATGTCCTCGGGTATAGAGATTTTGCCTATGTCGTGCAGTGAGGACGCCATACGGATTATTGAAATATCCGCATTGGTTATAGGATATTTGTCGGTCTTGGTGAGCAAATATCTGAGCAATATTTCGGTAATGGCGTTAACGTTCAAAACATGCATACCGCTCTCTCCGTTTCTGAACTCCACGATGTGGCTCAAAATCGAAATCATAATTTCTCGGTTCTTCTCATTTTCAAAAATCTGCGCCGCCACGGTCTCCATGAGCATCTTCTGTTTGCTGTAAAGCATAATGGTGTTTGCGATACGGCAATGCGCGACCTGCGGGTCAAACGGGCGGTTGATAAAATCGGTCGCGCCCAGCTCATAGGCGCGTTTTAAATAAGAGCCGCCTATCTCTGTGGTAATCATAATGACAGGAATATCCTTTATCCATTGATTATGGTTCATTACCGCAAGCACGTCGTAACCGTCCATATTGGGCATCACTATATCGAGCAGAAGCAGACTTATCTCGGTTCCGTACTTTTTGAGCGCTTCAATCGCTTCTTTTCCGTCCTCCGCTTCAAGTATATTATATTCGTCTTCCAGCATATCCATAAGAATTGCTCTGTTCATTTCCGAATCATCGGCAATAAGTATTGTGTTTTTTGTTTTGTCAAGCAAATCTATCTCTCCTTAGGGAATGTGCATAATCGGTACTTTTTGCGTGACATAAATTCCGCATATGCCCGCTGTTTTTATTTTACCATATGCACACCGTTTTTTCAACAGCAAAATTTCCTGATTTAATCACGTTTTTTATTGACCGCCGTGTCAAGCGGATTTTTCTTGATAAATATAAGGAACAGAACCGCAAGCGCAATTCCCGCCGCGCTCATCAGCAGTCCCTGCCATAAATACGGGTCAACTATGTAAATCTCGGTCGTGCCCGAATTTACATATGTAAGGTGGTTTCGGGTTTCAAGTTCTTCATTGCTTCGGAACGTGTCATGCCACGACAGCGAGGTATTCAAATTATCCTGCGACGACTTGATAACTATCTTATCGGGCTGATAATCCACCACTATCGGCACGATAGTCCTTTCGGGAATTTCGTCCGAAGCCAAATTCATAGCGCGCGACAGCAGCTTGCCCGTGCTTGGGTCGCCGGTCAGACAGTGGTGGTACCCGATTCCAAGACCGACAACATAAATATTTTCGTTTTTAACCGTGCCGAAAAATTCAAGCCGCTTGCCCATATCGTCGATATATCCCATACACTCGTCAAGACCGTTTACATACACCGTTTTCCAATCGCTGTAGCCTTCGGGGAACAAATCGCAGTCCAGAGTTCCGTCTATGGTGTAAAGGAACGGATAGCCGTTCGAAAAGTTTATCGCGTGAGTTTCCACACCGAGGAAACGCTGCACTCCGGTATGTTTGTCCGCCGGTATACCGCTCGCCTCTATAACCACGCGCACGCCCGCGCGGCTCAGGTCGACAATCATATTTTCGGCGGATGTGAGGTCGTCATATGTGAAGTCCGCAAGATAGACCGCGTCATACTTTGAAAGCTCCTCAAACGTATAATCGTTCAGGTTGTCCGAAACGGTTTCCTCCATTCCGGGGAACATTATCGAAAGCTCGGCTGCGGCAGGTCCTATTCCGATGGCGCGGTACTTGCTTACCGTGCCGAAATTGCCGCTGATATCGAGAGTGAAAATGATAAACTCGCCGTTATACTCTTTTTCCTTATATCCCACCTGTGCCGCCGCCGCTTTTAAAGCGTCGATATCCTGCGAGCCGTGCCGCAGACTGCTTACACGAATTTCAACAATGTCGTTTCCAAGCTCCATACAGCGGTCAAATATATAGAGGTAGGAGCCGCTCTCCATAGCCTCGTTGAGCAGCATAATGTTGCGCGAGATATTGGCGGACTCATTATCCGCGCCGTAGGTCGACGCGACCCTTTTGCCGTAGCCCGAAATATAGTACGAGGCATTTGCGCCGTAGGTGTCTCCGTCCAAAAACGCCATACGTTGATTTGTAATCTCCTTTGCGGTACCGAGCAGCGTTTCGTCGCCGAGCTTATTTAAAACCTCATCCGACGCTATGCCCTGAAAATTACCGTTCACAAGGCTGAAAGACGGCATCGCGTCAAGTACCAGAAGCGTACACAAAGTGAAAACTATCGGCTTTTTAAGGCTGTCCCACATAACGAAGCAGTACAATATAAAGCAAAGCGCGATAGGTATATATCGCAGCATAAGCATATATTCCTTAATCGGCAAAATCGCAAGCACCGGCATTATGGAGAGAGTCGTACAAAAGCAGATAAGTATTGCGTTCAAAAATCCCGACGCCGTCTTTCTTCCGCCGAAAAGCAAGCCCAAAACCGCCACAATAAGCGCCGCAAGACCGAAATAAGAGGTATCTATTCCGTCGGTTTGACGATAAAACGGATTGAGCGTTATCAAAATACTCTGGAAAAACGTCGAAAATACCTCGTTTAGGCTGACGTCGGCGGTAAAATACGGGATAAGCCACACTCCGCCGCACAAAAATCCGATTACCATACAAAAAACAATGTGCAGACCCGCTCTCCAGCGCCGCTTTATAATTCCGTCAATAACCAAAAATACGACAACCGAAATCGCAATCATCGCCGTAAACTTGATTTGGCACATAGTAATAACAAAGAAGCAGATTATTGTTTGCAAAAGCCCGCTCCATTTGTTATCTTCAATATATGTGTATATTCCGTGAATAAGCAAGGGCAAAATCGCCACACATACGCTTTTGGCAAGATCACCCTCCAAGAAAAGCACATATAAATTATAAGGCATAAAGAACCACAGTATGCCCAAAAAACCTCCGAAATACATTCGTTTATGATATTTTCCTATATGAAGCCATATGCACGCTCCGATAAAAAATATCGCTCCCACAAAGAGAAGATAGCCGCCGAGCAGGTTTCCGCCCATAACGGTACGGCATAGTGCAATAAAGAATATCGGCAAAGGCGGCTGATGCCTCACTATCTCCATACCGTTGTACCACATAGGGTCATACATAGGATAGCGGATGCCCTGCTCTATATTTCGGCACAGCGCCTCCGCTCGGTATAAATACGACATCGCGTTGGAGTCCGATGTATAAATTCCGCTGTAAGAAACCAGCCACGCTATCATCCCCGCCAGCACCGCAAACAGCACAATAAACAGGATTTGATTTATTCTTTTAACCACCGACGCTCCCTCACAGTTCTAATTGGTCTAACAGCCTGTCGAATATGGTATCGAGTGAACTTTTCGACAGCTTTTCGATACCCCGTATATAATCGGTGTCTCGGTCATAGGATATGCAGTAGCTTCTCGTAGGCGTTTCGCTTCCCTCGATTTGCAAAAGCTCGCCGCCGACCTCTCTCATCAGAATCCGTATCCTCTCACCGAAATATTCAACCATCGTTTCCAGAGTCGGAATCAGCTTGTCAAACGGCGGAATATCGTTCAAATTGGTGTTTTGGTACTGCTCAAAAAACTTGCTTACCTCTTTTTCGTATACATTGAACTCCACAAAGCCTTCTCGCTGAATCAAAACGCGTATTATAAACTCCCATGTATGCGGGTGCGTCTGTCCTTGCATACCGTTTATTATAATACTGTGGTTTGCATTCAGATAAAACTTAAAGTGGTATTCCCTAAACAGTTTATCCATTCTGCCCCATCTCCTTTTGTTCGTTATCGGCATTGTCTATGCCGAAGCCGCCTCGTTTAATCAACTCCGCAAGCTCCGTATTTGCGGTTTCGTTGTCAATTCCGACAAACACCAGCCTTATAACGCCGTTCTTCATATTAAATCGGAACACATTATCGCCGAGCGCAGTATTGCTGCACTCCAAGAAACTGTCAAACATTTCGTTGTCCTTTGTTTCAACGTCGAGAACCGTGACCGGACTTATTTTTCGGTCTGACAGCTTATTCATAAACATTTCAAAGGCGTCGCCGCTGAACACGTTTCGCGAAACGTCGTAAAATGCCTTGTCTATATTTCGCCTGTTGAGCTTTTCAATGGTTTCGCGAAGCTCCAGACACTCATCTTCCTTGTCCGCGAGCTGGCTTTGCTTCTGTATATTATAAGCGGTCAGCATAACCAAAAATACCAGGAACACCGCCAGAACCACAACTATCATCGCGGTCAGGTTCACCTTGGCGTTAAGATAAGCATTGTGGTCGAGAATTACGTCGGGATTTGTGACCAGACAAATCTGAAAATTCGCGCCGTTATACTCAAACGCCACGCCCGAAGCGATATACTCGGTATCGTCAATCAAAATGGTCTTATGCACTACCCTGTTGACCGAAAGCTGCTCCAAAAACTCCTTTGCGCTGTCCGAAACATAATAAGTGGCGGTGGTAAAGCCCTTGTATCTGTTGGTCTCCATAACGTCCTTAACGAAAATCAGCGTTTCGTCCTCGGAAAGAGTCCAGTACTTGTTGGTGGACGCATCAAGCGTACCGAGAATATTCGTTATATTCTCGGCGGCATTTTCGCCCTCCTGAAGATTTATCTGGTCGAGAACGAGCTGAACGAATGCGTCCTGCTGTGTGCCGTAAATCTCAATTACGCCTCTTTCGTAGGTTTCAAGCTGAAAATAGGCGAACAGCGCAGCGGCTATAACGCAAAGCAGCGCCGCCAGACTGAACTTCCATATTCCGAATTTTAAAATTCTTTTTAATTTAATGTGCTTTTTGGTATGCTTTTTTATGATAGTCCTCTCCCCAAATCAGTTTAGTTCGGGCGCAAAATTCGCCAAATAATAATTCGAGCGCTTTGAAAGCTCCGAGTTCAGCCACTCGAAACCGTTCTCCTCCGCAAGGGTCGGTGTGCCCGAAAACAAATCCGTTCCGAGTCCCAGACGGTCTCCTTCTATGTTAAAGCCCATAGCCGACAAAACGGACGGAAATATATCGAGCGGAGTAAACTCTCGGTTCTTTGTGACCGTGTTTTCGTTGGCGGGCGCGTTTATAAAGCAGTTGTATACGGTGCGGTCGTAGTACTCCACGCCCTCGACCAGCGAGGTGTCCATTCTCGGATGGTCGCCGGTTATGACTATGACCGTATCGTCGAAGAACGGCTGCTTTTTGCACCAATCTATGAAATCCTTTATTTGACGGTCTACACAGCTAACCACATTCGCGGTGACGTTGGAATAATCGTTGTGGCAAATGTTGCACATATATCCGTCAATATGGTGCATATCAACAGTCAGGAAGGTCAAATTAAACGGTTTGTCCTCCTTTGACAGGCGCAGAGCCTCATCCTTTGCTATCTTAAACAAAATCTCGTCCTCATAGCCCCACCAAACCTTGTAGTCGGGCGCGATATAGCCCTTTTCGATAGCGGTGAAGTAGTCGAAGATATTGTAGTTTCCGTGCTGCGTGAAGTAGGTCGCACGTCCCGCAAAGGTACCGTCCGAGCCGCACAGAAATTCCTGATTATAGCCCATAGACTCAAGCACGTCGCCCAGCGCGGTAATTCCCGACGCAAAGCTGCCTTGGTTCGCGTCCGAATTTATATCGCCCGGCAAGTCATAAGGCACTCCGGTCGTGGTGCCGAAAAGCGCGCCCATCGTAACGCCCGTGCCGTAGGTCGAATGGAAACCGCCCAGCTTATCGTCCTCCGAAAACGAGATGTTCTCCTGCGCAAGCTGCGTCAGATTGGGCATATAGTTCATAGGCTGGTACCCTCCGACGTCGGTGGAGGCGTATGTGGTTTCAAGACTTTCCACATACAAATAAATCAGATTTTTCGGTTCTTCACTTCGCGAAATCGCGACCGTCAGCGGGTCTACATAGTATGTCTCGTAAATCGAGGACGCACTTCCCCGCGTACTCAAATATCCCACTATGTCAAAACAATTATTCGCGTATACAGCCGTTGCGAAAACAGAGCAAACGCTGCACCACGCAAGAGCGCTGAACAATATTTTTCCGAGCCTTCCGGACTTTTTGCCTTCGGCCTCATTTGCGCGGCTCTTTTTCTGTATCTTAATGCAAACCGTCGCAAGCGCAACAAAGAGCGCGATACAGCCGAACACTATCGGCAGGCAGGAACGCAAAGCGGCGTATATAACGTCGTGTCCCGTACCCTTGAGCGGCGATTTCATAGTTATAATCAAATCGTTAAGGCTTACGCCGTAGGTCAGAGTTACCCATCTGCACACCGCGGCAAGAGCCGCCGCAATCAGGAAAACAACGCCGATTACGATATACCAGCCTATCGACTGCGTATTTCTCTCCCGGCGCCGCCTCATCTCGACGGGCGAATAATTTATCCTGTCACGAATTTTGCGTATTCTTTTCACAAACACCCTGCTGTCTTTTCTGAGGACGTTGTCAAACTCCTCGCGCTCCTCGTGCAGCGTTTTGGTTTTCCAGCTGCTCTCCGAGCCTATTCCGTTTATAATACCCGCCAGACGTATAAAGAACACAATAAAATTAAAGAACGGCAGCAGAGCAATTACCCACCATTGCCGCCTGTAATAATCGTGCAGCTCTTTAAACTTCTTCAAAAATCCCAGAATAGAAAAATAGTAAAGGTATCCGCTCACTATATAAAATGCGAATACTATACCCATCGAAAACAGCACGGTTTTTCCCGAATATCCGATATAGGTAAGGCAAATCAGAGCCAGATACCAAATCAGTCGCGGAAACGCAAACGTATGGTCGTACATAAGCGTACGCACATTTACATCCGTAAACATCTTCGCGGGATTTAACTTCTTTTCCATAAACATCTTCGACACTTCAAGACTGCCCCTCTGCCAGCGCTGTCTTTGAGTATAAAGACGGTCTGCATCCTCTATGGGGTCAACAAAGAAAATCGCGTCCTCGCTGATTTTGACCTTCTCGTTCTGCATATACTTCATCTGGAAAGTGATATGAGTGTCCTCGCATATCGTGTCGGTGCTGTAAAGCCACGAATTGAGAATCGCGGACTTTCTGAAGCCCGAAAACGCGCCCGACAGCGTATAAACCGAGTTTGTCTCGGAGGCATAATTCCTGCCCGCCAGAAACGCCTGCGCATATTCCACGAACTCAAGCTTTCTGAACAGTCTGGAAATTCCGAATTTATATTTCTGAACCATATCGGGTCGGGTCAGCACCGCGCCCGTCATACAGTTCACCGTCAAGTCGTTTTCAAAATGAGTAACCATATTTTCCAGCGCCGACGGTTCGAGAACGCCGTCGCTGTCAATGTGGATTATGTATTTTCCCTCGCTGTTATAAAGCGCAAGATTAAGAGCGCGGGACTTTCCCTGTTCCGCGTTCATCCACTGCATCATCAAATCGGGATACAGCTCCTGACACTTGGTAAACACGCCGAAGCTGTTATCCTTGCCCTGATTGTTCACCAAAAAGACCCGCATTTTACTGTTAGGATATGTACTGTCCGAAATCGACCTAATACACTCCCCAAGCGAGTCCTCCGAATTATATACGGGTATAATGAGCGATATTTCCGGAAATATCGTCATTTTCTTCTCATTTTTATGACCCACAATTCTTCGTTTCAATAAAATAAAAAGGCTGCCGAACGCGGGAATAATTTCCATTATTATCGGAATAATAATCCAAGCAGCCCAAAACACAAATGAATTCAATAATGATCTAATTATGTCCATATGTAAATTTTCCTACCTTTGTACGGATAATCTGCGGTTTGGTAAATACATAAAAATACAAAAGCACCGAAAGGGCATAGAATACCAGACGCCCTATTATTGTATGAGCAATGTAATACATATCCATTCCGCAAAAATGTATTATCTCGCAAATTATCACAATACGCAAAGCATTGGCAAAAATAATTGCCGCCGTTCCCAATACCCCAACAATTACCTTCTCGTTCAACTTATACACGTTGAAAAACGAAAGCAGCGAGATATAGGCTATAATTTCAATAACGCCGGAACACTCAAAGTCTATCTGCAAAGTTATTGCTCCGCCCTCTGCGTCTATAAACAAGATTCCGTACTTGAAAAACGCCGAAAACGTACCCGTCAGCTTGCCTACGCCGCCCGCCAGCACCGCTACGAGATTTGCGAGAGGCTGCACGATGTAAGGACGCACTATAATCATTAAAATCAAGAACAAGCCGAGCGAACCGACCAGAAAGTGCCAAAACGTCAGCTTGCTTCTTCTAAGCGTCCACAGCACATACAGCCAAGCAACTATAAGTAACAGGTAAATAATCCAATTCATAAATTACACAGCCGTTCCCCTGTTTTTTCTCCTGCGGCAGAACATTGTTCCGCCGACTGCGGCAAAGCATACGCCCAAGCCGGTCCACGGAGCGGATGACGTTCCCGCGGTGTGAATCCACTGCTGACCTATTCTTCCGAACTGAGCCGACAGCATCTTAATATCGTCCTCGTTCAATCCAAATTTTTCAGCCAGTTTATCTATATACACCTTAAATTCCATTTCATCCGAAGACGGTCCTATAGTCATATACATATGTCCGAACAGCTTGTCGGGACCGCCCGACTGAAGCTCGGAGAGAGTCTTGGCGGTGTGCCAGCTCTGCGCGTCAACCATATAAAACTCGTATGTACCGTAGTCGAGCCCCGTAAGCTGAGGCGACCAGTTGATATTACCCGACTCATCTATCGCTATAAGACACGGATAAAAGTCATACTCGCTGTTTGCACGAATCGTAACGGCATACGCAAACTCGCCGCCGCCCTCCTGCAAGTGAGGCGACATTCTTGTCACAACGTGACCGTAGAGCAATCCGTCCTCGCTGTAAAGCGCGCCCTCGCCGTCAACAACATCCTCGTGAGTTCCGGGGGTCGCATACTCTATCTCGCTGTGCGGATAGAACTTCCAGTCGTCATACTGACCGTCATATACGATTCCGCCGAATACGCCGCCTTCGCCGCCCTGCATATTAGCAACGTCGAATATAAATGTTTCGCCCAGATACAAGCCGAACGAAATCGTCTTGTTGTAAGCCGGAAGCGCGGAAGCGGGAATTGCAATCTCGTATTCATACTTGTCAAGACCCCATATCTGGTCGCTGTAAGCCGCCTTTACGCCGTCCACACCGCTTACCAAGCTGTTGTCAACGCAGTATCTGTTGTTTGCCTTATTGTTTACCTGGAAAATGAGACGGTCCCCCAAATCGGTAATAATCTCATATTTTCCGTTCCCGTGAGAACCTGCGCCCGCTACCGCGTAATTGATTGAAGCGCTGAGGTAAATATAAACATAATCTCCGTCAAACACCATAGCCGCACTGTCAACGGCTTCCGACGCCGGACTTACCTTGGCTACCGCCGCCCAGTCCGAAAAATCGGAGTCAATCACAATGCCGTTATATACGGGAGTTTCTTCCTCGCCGTCCTCCTCGTCGGGATTTTCTGTATCAATATTTTCATCGGTATCTTCGCCCGAAGCTCCGCCTATCGAAGGCATACTTCCGTCCGCGGAGGGGATATCCGCGCTTGTTACAGACGTACCGCTGTATGTAATCGTAAAGTCCTGATTGCTGAAAAAGTCTGCGGGAACCGAAAATTCGGTCACACCATTGCCCGTTGCCGCCGCCGAACCGGGAATATCCTGATACCAGCCGCCTTTGACCGCGCTCGCATCCCAAGTAAGCTGAATGGCGTTCGCGTTCCACTGTGTTCCGTCGTCATAGACAACGTCAAACCAAAGAGGCACGGAGTTGCCCCACATACAGAAATAATAATTGTTTTTATCCTTTGCCACCGCCCAGCCGATGCAGTTTGCATCGCTTGCGGAGAGCATATGTATATTATCCCAATCGGAAGCCGAGCCGTCAATCTGTATTGCGGCGTTTGAGATAACGCTTATCTCAGGCTCCTCGTCAAGCTCGACCGCTTCGCCGTCCGAGCTGACGCTCATCTCGCCGTCCTCGCTCGCTTCGGTTTCTTCCGGCTCGCTTTCGGGCTCGGCGGTAGCTTCTTCCTCCGCCGTAACTTCCTCCGTAACTTCCTCATCCGCCGCTTCTTCCTCCGCCGCAGCGTCCTCTTCGACCACAGCTTCTTCTACGGATTGCTCGACCTGCTCCGTAACCTCCTGCGGGTCTTCCTCGTCAGCGATTACAACGCTGACAGGATAAAGTACAAGACACAGTGAAAGACACAGTGAGAAAACCTTTATACCTTTACGAATACTCATAAATTCCCCATCTTCTTTCTTTATTGAAATACGATTTATGCTAAAACAAAATGACGTTTAATATAATTCAGACTATTTTACATTATCCATTATACTTTAGGATTTGGGCAATGTCAACAATTTTTTTGCATTTAATTGTAAAAAATTTTTATAACTGTAAAAAAATTTTAATAATTTTGACATTTTTTGACACAAACGACACCCACGCCGTACTCGGCGGGGGTGTTTGAAGAATTTATTGTGATTTTTTACTGTTTCTTTGTAAATCTCAATCTGCAAACGGGAAGTCCATCCGCAATAGTACCCTGAAGCTCAAATTTCAGGCACGGGAATTTCTTGGCAAACTCTCGGTCGCCTTCCATCGTAATGTCGCACAGGTGCGCGATTTCTTCGGGAGTGTGTCCCTGCTTTAACCACTCGGTAACATACGGGCAGTAGTGAAAGTCCACCGACAGCTTATCGTCCGTTCTCTCGACGACCTCCATTTCAAAGACCTCACTGTTATGTCCCGTTGCAAAGCTCGCGGCAAACTCCGAAAAATCGTCGGGATCCTTCATAGACGCTCGGAACGTGTCGGCGTTATCCGCGCCGTACCTGCCGATAGCAATTCTGGCAAACGAGTCGTCAATCCCTCTTTTTTCGGCTTCCTCTATCATATTGGAAATGGTGGACGCGCGGCGGGCGCTTATCTCACGCGCCGCAAGCGCAACGGCGCTCTTTATTGTCTCTACATTATTCTCAAATGCCAATTCAATCACCTCATATCATATAATCCATACTGTCCTCTAAAATACTTCTCAAAAAGCGCAGTGTCCTCTCGTCCTTGGGGTGGTCTATAACCTCACGCGGCGTACCCTCCTCGACAATCACTCCGCCTTCCATATACACGACCTTATCCGCGACCTCTCTCGCAAACGATATTTCGTGCGTCACCACTATCATGGTTATTCCTGTGAGCGCAACCGCTTTCATAGTTTTCAGCACTTCGCCCACAAGCTCGGGGTCGAGCGCGGAGGTCGGCTCGTCGAACAAAATCACTTCGGGGCTGAGCGCAAGAGCGCGGCATATACCCACTCTCTGCTGCTGCCCTCCCGACAGTTCGGCGGGATATGCGCCCGCCTTGTCCGCAAGGTTGACCTTCTCCAAAAGCTCATACGCTCTCTTTTCCGCCTCTTCCTTTTTTATTTTTCTAACGACAGTAAGCCCCTCGGTTATATTCCGAAGCACCGTCTTGTTTTTAAAAAGTCCGTAATTCTGAAAAACCATTCCCGTTTTTCTGCGAAGCGCCAGCACCTCCTTGTGGTGGTGCTTCGCGCTGTCTACCGTCAGGCCTCCCACCGTGACCGTACCGCTGTCGGCAGGGTTTAAAAAATTTATCGTGCGGAGCAGGGTGGTTTTTCCCGAACCCGACGGTCCCAAAATAACCACTACATCCCCCTCTCCGACCGAGAGGTCAACACCGTTTAAAACATCCTCTCCTCCAAGGCGTTTTTTAATCTGTTTAAGCTCTACCATAGGCATACGGCTCACCTCCTAAGAAACAACAATATCATTTCGGTACCTGCTCATTTTTTTGTTCAGGCAATTCAACCCTTTTTCAAATATAACACACACTGCCCAATAAATCAGAGCGGCGACTATATAGCCCTCCAATATGGCATAGTTGTTTGCCGTAGACATTCTCGCCGTGGCGAGGATTTCAAAAACATTTACCACCGAAGCAAGGCTCGTAGCCTTCAGAAGCCACATAAAGTAGTTTGACAGGTTGGGAATGGAAATCACCACTGCCTGGGGTATAACAATGCGGAACATTCCCTGAAATGCAGTCATTCCCACCGAATAAGCCGCATCAAGCTGTCCTCTTTCAACCGCTCGGTACGACGAAACCACAACATCGGTCATATACGCTCCGTAATTTATGGCGAACGCCACCACCGCAAAGGCAAAGTAAGACGGATTTTTGGGGTTGTATACATATCCTAAAAAGCCGTCCGCCGCACGGAGCAGATACGGTATGGCATAGTAGCAGAGAAGCAGCTGCACCATAAGTGGGATGCCCTTTATAACAGTATTCAATCCGATTAAGAATTGCTTTAAAACAGGAATATTCTTTAAAATACATATTCCGAACAATACAGCCGTTACAATTGCAAAAAAGAGCGAGCAGAACGTCAGACCGAGGGTGCGCGGCAACGCCGAAAGCACGACGGGAATATCTTCAAGCATAAATGCGTAATTCAAATTCATATTCTCACCCTTTCGTGCCGATTGCAAATATATGTCAGAAAGTTAAACACCGCTTCGATAACCACGTTCATAACGAAGTAAAGCGCGGCGGCGGCAAGAAGTATCCATATCTGACCGTATCCGCGGTGCTGTGAAATAATGCGCTGAGCCGCTCCCATTACATCTATTGCGCCGATTACATACGCGGTCGCCACACCCTTTAAAAGGTCGATTTCAAGATTTTTCAAATTCGGCAGAGCAATTTGAAGCGTCTGCGGAGCGATAACGTGGTAAAAACATTGAAAGCGCGTATATCCGATAGAATAGCCCGCTTCTATCTGCCCCTTATCGACCGCCTCATACGCTCCCCGCAAAGCCTCGGATACAAAGCTGGAAAAATTACAGCAGGTGGCTATTATGTAAAAGACCACCGCATCCCAGCCGTTTATATTTACGCCGAAAAGCTCAAACACCTTCGGAAGTCCGAAAAAGAACAGAAAAATCTGAACCAAGCCCGGCGTTCCTCTGAAGAAAGAAACAAAGAGCGATGTTATGTAGTACAGCGCGTTCTTCCTGCCCACCCTTATACGGCAAATCAAAGTGCCCAAAACGAGCGATACGGCCGTGGGGGCAAGAAAGCACAGCAGCGTCACGGGTATATATGGAACCAGTTTGGGAAGTGACGATAAAAACAGCTCGTGCCCCTGCCACATAACACCTCTCTCCTTTCCCGCTTAATTTTGTTCGGCTGACTATCTTAAACCAAGCTCCGCCGCTTTCTCAAAGTTATCCTGTCCGAACCATTCCTCGGTAAGCGCGCCGAGCGAGCCGTCGTTCGTAAGAGACTCTATCGCCTCGTCTACCGCATCGCGAAGCTCCGTACCGCTCTTGTTATAGAGGAATACCGTGTCGCGTCCGCCGACCGCTTCGGTAATTTTCAGGTCGCTGTAACCGGTTTCGGACAATATGGCATTCGCCTGCTCCGCCGACATATACGCCGCGTCGTAAACTCCGTCCTCGACCTGTGCAATCTCGTCCGCCATTGTGCCGCTTGCCGCAAGAGGCTCAAACTCAACGGCGGTTTCGGGATGTTCGTTCATCCAATCGTCAAGCGCAACCGCGCGTCCGTCGGTCGAAACAATGGAAGCTATACTCTTTCCGTTCATATCTTCAAGCGTGGTTATACCGCTGTCGTTCTTCACGATAAGATTAAGGAAGAAGAAGTTGTACGGCTTTGACACCAAATACGCTTCCTCCCTCGCGGGAGTGCGGAACTTACAGCCGGACAGCAAATCATACTTGCCGCTCTGAACGCCCGCAAGCGCTGTTTCATAGTCCACTATTACAAAGTCAAAGTCCCAATCCTCCAGATATTCATCCACCAGCTTTAGCACTTCATAATCGTAACCCGCCATATTTCCGTCCTCGTCCTGATATGTATAAGGGTTGTTGTTGGTTTCCAATACCACCCTCGCGGTTTTAACTCCTCCCGCAGCCGTCTCTTCAACGCCGCTTTCACTTTGCTGACCGCACGCCGCAAGTGACAATACGAGCATCGCCGACAAAAGGACGGATGTAATTATCTTTCTCATTGGTTTCAAATCCTTTCAATATAAATTATAAATTCTATAAATTTTTCAGCATATATTATATTTACGAAAACATAGGTGTGGACAGATAGCGCTCGCCCGTGTCGGGAAGCAACGCGACAATGGTCTTACCCTTGTTTTCGGGACGCTTCGCAAGCTCTGTCGCCGCATATACCGCCGCGCCCGACGAAATGCCCACGAGCAGCCCCTCTTTTCTCGCAAGCGTTCTGCCCGTCTCAAAAGCGTCCTCGTTTTCAACCGCGATGATTTCGTCGTATATGTCGGTGTTGAGAGTGTCGGGGACAAATCCCGCGCCTATACCCTGTATTTTATGAGGACCCGAAACGCCCTTTGAGAGTACGGGAGAGCCGGCGGGCTCCACCGCTACGACCTTCACGTTCGGATTTTTCGACTTCAGGTATTCGCCGACGCCCGACACCGTGCCGCCCGTACCTACGCCAGCGACAAATATGTCCACCTTGCCGTCGGTGTCGTTGTAGATTTCGGGACCCGTCGTGCTTTTGTGCGTCGCGGGGTTTGCCGCGTTTGTAAACTGGCTCGGAATAAAGCTGTTCGGAGTCTGCTCCGCAAGCTCCTGAGCTTTGGCGATTGCTCCCTTCATTCCCTTTGCGCCGTCGGTCAGAACAAGCTCCGCGCCGTACGCTTTCAAAAGGTTCCTGCGCTCCACGCTCATCGTTTCGGGCATCGTAAGAATAATCTTGTAGCCCTTGGACGCGGCAACCGCCGCCAGACCTATTCCGGTGTTTCCGCTCGTCGGCTCGATTATAACCGCGCCCGGCTTTAAAACGCCCTTTTGCTCCGCGTCGTCAATCATGGCGCGGGCAATTCTGTCCTTTACGCTGCCCGCCGGATTGAAGTACTCCAGCTTCGCAATAATCTTCGCCGAAAGAGCCTTTTCCTTCTCGTAGTTCACAAGCTCCAAAAGTGGGGTTCCGCCAATCAAATCCGTAATTTTTTCGTAGACTTTCATAAAATCTCTCCTATTCCTATATGAATTATAGGAATTATTTTAACACCACTCCTACGATTTGTCAACACCTTTTTTAAAATTTTTTATTCTAAGAGGGAAAAATGAGGAAAATTGACAGCGTGAGCGGCGGCGTGATATAATAAATTCAGGTAATAAAATACGGCGAAATAAATTATGAGAAACTAATATGTGTAAGGAGAAAATTAAAATGAGCATATATATAACCGGTGACACGCACCGAGATTTTGAAAAAATTTACTATGCCTGCGAGGAGCTTGAAACAACTCCCGACGATATAATGATAATCTTGGGTGATGCGGGAATAAACTACTATCTCGACGAATCGGACGAAGAACTCAAGGAGGAGCTTCGCGACTATCCGATAACGCTGTTTATGATTCACGGCAACCACGAGGAATATCCCTCGGAGATTGACTCATATGAGATAAAGCGCTGGCACGGCGGGCTTGTATATTACGAGGAGGAATACCCCAATCTGCTGTTCGCGATAGACGGCGAGATTTACGACTTTGGCGGCATAACGGCGATAGCGATAGGCGGCGCTTATTCTGTGGACAAGTATGCACGTCTTGCGAGCGGCGAGCCGTGGTTTGACACCGAGCAGCCGTCGGAGGAAACAAAAGCATATGTGGAGCGCCGGCTTGACAAGGTAAACTGGCGCGTGAATATTGTTTTATCGCATACCGCTCCGAAAAAGTACGAGCCGACACACGCTTTTATACCCGGCTTAAATCAGAATATGGTTGACAAATCAACAGAGGAATGGCTTGACACAATAGAGGAACGGCTCGATTACGACCGCTGGTACTGCGGGCATTACCATATTGACGACGAGGAGTGTGCGCTTCGGATTATGTACTACGATATCGAGGAGCTGGAGGATGCCGATTTATTCTGAGGCGGCGTGGAATAAAACTTTGAAAGAACCCTCCCTTGACGGAAACTCAAAAGCGGCAAAAAAATTATATCTTATTTATTTAGCGGCAATCTTATAAGCAAAACTTATAAAATATATTCAAAATCCGAATTGATTTTTTGTCCGGCAATATATATAATATTTATATACAAATACGCAGTAATTTTATTTTGAAACGGAGGCTTGATTATGAAATATTTAGGTGAAGAAATCAAAAAGCTCGGATTTGGTCTGATGCGTCTGCCGCAAAAGGACGGGACGACCGATATTGAGCAGACAAAGAAAATGGTCGATATGTTTATGGACGCGGGATTTACATATTTTGATACGGCGTGGGCATACGGCGAGAGCGAAAGCGCGATACGCCGCGCGCTTGTGGAGCGTTATCCGCGCGAGAGCTATCAGCTCGCGACGAAAAACGCGGCTTGGATAAACTGCAAAACCCGCGAGGACGCAATCGCGCAGTTTGAAACCTCGCTCAAAAACACCGGCGCGGGATATTTCGATTTTTATCTTCTGCATAATCTGGGCGAGTTCAGGACAAAGGTGTTTGACGATTTCAATATGTGGGACTGGATCAAGGAGAAAAAAGCCGAGGGCAAAATCAAGCATATGGGCTTTTCGTTCCATTCAACGCCGGAGGAACTTGACGAGATACTGAACAACCACCCCGAAACAGAGTTTGTTCAGCTTCAGATAAACTATGCCGACTGGGACAATCCCGCGGTACAGTCGCGCCGCTGCTACGAGGTGGCGCGGGCGCACGGCAAGCCGGTTATAATTATGGAGCCGGTTAAGGGCGGTATGCTTGCGAACCCGCCCGAACCTGTGGAAAAGGTATTTAAGGAAGCCGAGCCGGACGCATCATGCGCGTCGTGGGCAATTCGATTTGCGGCAAATCTCGAAGGCATTATAACCGTGCTTTCGGGTATGAGCAGCGTTGAGCAAATGGCGGATAATTTAGCCGTTATGAAAAGCTTTAACGGTCTAAGCGAAAAAGAGGAGCAAACGCTCAAAAAGGCGCGCGAGGCGCTGGCGGCAATCCCGCTGATACCGTGTACAACGTGCAATTACTGCGCGAAGGTGTGTCCCGAAAAGATAGGAATATCAGGCTCATTCACCGCGATGAATTACTGTACGCTCTACAGCAAAGACGCGGCGGCAGGTCAGATGAATTGGCTCGTGGACGGACACGGCTTAAACCGCGCGGATAGATGTATCAAATGCGGCAGATGCGAGCAGGTATGTCCGCAGCATATTAAAATTCGCGATGAGCTTGAAAAGGTAAGCGCGGCTCTGCTGTAAGCAACGCAGGAAAAGGAGACCGAGCCATGAATTACAGGAAATTAGGCAAAACAGATATAAAGGTCAGTGAAATCGGTATGGGCTGCGAGGGATTTCTCGACAAGAGCGACGAGTTCACAGACAAGATGTTTGACCTCGCGTTCCGTCACGGCGTAAACTGTATGGATTTATACAGCCCCAATCCCGATATGCAGCGGCGCGTCGGCAACGCGATACGTCCGCGCAGAAGCGAGTTTGTATTGCAGGCGCATCTGTGCGCCGTATGGGAAAACGGGCAGTACAGAGCGACGCGTGATTTAAATGAGGTAAAGACCGCGTTTGAGAAAATGCTTAAAAATCTCGGCACGGACTATGTGGACGTCGGTATGATTCACTACGTCGATTCGCTCGAAACGTGGAACGCGGTGGTTAATAACGGAATTTTGGACTATGCCAAGGAACTGAAATCGCAGAACAAAATCCGCGCGATAGGTATGAGCTCGCACAACCCCGTCGTCGCGCTCGAGGCGATAAAAACAGGCGCGGTCGAGGTGCTTATGTTCAGCGTAAATCCGTGCTACGACCTGCTTCCCGCAAGCGAGGACTGCGAGGATTTATGGTCTGAAAAGAGCTACGAAAAGCCGCTGTTTAACCTCGACCCGATGCGCGAAAAGCTATACGACGAGTGTCAGCGGCTCGGAGTCGGCATAACCGTGATGAAGGCGTTCGGCGGCGGTGATTTGCTGAGCGAGGAATACTCGCCCGCGGGCAAGGCTATGACGGCGGCTCAGTGCATACATTACGCTCTGACGCGTCCGGCGGTCGCGGCAATTATGAGCGGCGCGCGGTCGCTTGAGGATTTGCAGACTTCGATTAACTATGAATACGCGTCCGACGAGGAGCGCGACTACGCGGCGGTATTCGCGTCGTTCCCGCAGATAAGTTGGGAGGGGCATTGTATGTACTGCGGTCATTGTGCGCCGTGTCCTAAGGGGATTGATATTGCGTCGGTGACAAAATTTCTAAACCTTGCCAAAGACGAAATTCCCGAAACGGTGCGCGAGCATTACGCCGCGCTTAAAGCCCACGGCGGCGACTGCGTAAAATGCGGCGCGTGCGAGAAACGCTGTCCGTTCGGCGTGAAGATAAGGGAGAATATGCAAAGGGCAAAAGCCGTGTTCGGATATTGATGATGCGGGCTTAAGCTGCAACGCGCGAGTTCTTTCTGTGGAAAAGAATAAACGGGTATCATTGAATTATTGAAGCTGTTGTGGTATAATAACCTCACGGCGTTACCAAAATCAAAGATTTTGACGCCTGAGAGAACATTTTATCATACTTTGCCCGCCACAACGCGAACTGACGTTCGCGAGCGGCTACGGAGGCTTTCGCCTCCTGCAAATATATGGTATTATAAACATATAATTTATACAGAAGCAAGAAGGGATTGATATGATTCAAAAGGGCTTTTGCATAAGAGGTCGAATTTGCGCGGCGATAGTTTTGTGCGCGCTTTTTTCCGTTATTGTACCCGTAAACGTAGGAGCAGACGAAAGCGTCAACGCGTACAACGGCTTTTGCGGAATTTATCAGCGGATTTGTATCGACGGTAAAATTGTGTGTCAAAGCGGCGATAAGTTTATTTTGACGAATGATTCCGCATCCGACGGGAGCGATTTGTTCCTGCCGCGCTATATGGGCGACGGCAGCTACGCGTTTGAAAACAAAAAAACCGAAAGACGTATAGCTAAGGCAGAGCAAGGAGAGCCCTTGCCGGCGACGCTCTATAATATCCACAGATACTATACCGAACACCCCGACAATTTTGCGGGACTTAACGACGACACCCAACATTGGCTTTTGGAGGAAAATGACAGCTCGAAAACGTACTATCTGAAAAGCCTTGATAACGGGAAATATATGGGTGTATCGGACAGCGGCGAATTGATCGCGATGGACGAGGAACAAAAAGCGGAAATATCATTTAAGCCCGTCCCCGATGAAAGTCCGCTTTATTTACTGTCTTTGCAGCCCGGGTATGATACCCTTCCCGAAAATCAGCACACGCAGATAGAACGCGTGTATGAGAGCGTTGCGGGAGATGTGTTTGAACCACGCAGCCCATATGTGATCGGTGAGAAGGAAACGCCTCGCGCGGCAATAGACAACCTTTATAACGCGAGAATCAAGGGGCAGAATATGACCGCAGAACAATTTCATAGCATCATTACCTCCAGATTTAATAAAAACATCGGCTTTTCTTATGTGATACCACATATTGGGGAAGGATATAATGTGAGTATGAATATTCCCGGCACGAAGGATTCGTCCTATAATTTCTACGCTATAGGCGCGCCATCTGTCGGCGCGTTTGACGGAATACGGCGCATTACATATATGCTTGAGGTTTACGATAAGGACGATAATAACGATACGCGCGTGCAAACTATCAGAATGTATGTTCAGGATAACGATATTGGTATAAAAAACGCGAAAACATTTTGCGAAGTTATGAAGCGCCTCCCGTATGCTCTGCGGCATAATATCAATACCGTGACAAGCACCGACAGCAGCGAAAGACAATTTACATGCGACGGAACAAGCATTACTATACAGTTTAACAAAACGCTGCCCGTAGAAGAGATGACAGAGGGCATCGTCCACGAGTTGGGTCACAGTATTGATTTGGAATACAGTAGCGGCAGCCGTTGGTCAATGGGCACGGAGTGGACGAAAGCTATGACAGACGATTGCTATGCGACATCTGCTTATTCCCACACTAACAACAAAGAAGATTTTGCCGAATTTTGCCGCTTGTATTTTGCCTGCTATACAAATCGTGATTGGCAACGTGCAATAATGATTCTTTTCCCCGAGCGTTACAGGCTGTTTAAGCGAGTACGTATGGCGGTTATGGACGGATACTCCCTTTGGGACGACGGACCCGAAAAGGAGCTAACGGTGGTATTTGATTATAACGATAACGGAGTGACGCCGCAAATAAGTAAAACGACAAAGCAGTATTCGCGCTACGGCGAAATTATACCCGAGGATCCGGTACGGGAAGAGAGGCTGTTTCTGGGTTGGTTTACCGAAGCGACAGGCGGTAATAAAATCACAAATCAGCAACGGATTACAGCTGATGATAACGTTACCGTATATGCCCATTGGAGCGACCCGCCCGGCAAGCTAATTACCATTCATTTCGATCCGAACAACAGCGAACCGGAATTTGTTGTACAGGTACGGAAAAACACACGTATTTCGCAGGAAATTCCCGATCCCGAACGCAGTGGCTACAGCTTTTTCGGCTGGTGTACAACAAAAGGGTTCAGCGAACGCTTTGACCCGCGCAACGATATAGTTCTTTTTGATGACGACGAAGTATATTTAAAAGCCCAATGGGACGCGCTACCGTATACAACGCCAAATCCGACACCAACAGTAACGCCGACACCAACGTCAAGTCCGACGCCGACAGTGACGCCGACACCAATGCCAAGTCCGACACCGACCACAACGCCAAGTCCGACGCCGACACCAACACCGACAGCGACAGTGACGCCGACACCAACAGTTACACCGACATCAAAGCCAACGTCAACGGTTACACCGACAGTGACGCCAAGCCTGACACCGACAGTGACGCCGACTCCGACCACAACGCCAAGTCCGACGCCGACACCAACGGTTACACCGTCGACAAGCCCGACGCCTACTCTGCGCCCGCAGGTAAATATGGTCTATGAGAACGGAGCGCTTACCATAAGTAATCTTGAAGGAAGCGCTAAGCTAATTCACGCGTCATACACAGGCGGAGTGCTTTCGGGAATTGAAATTACCAACGCGGAGAATGGCACAACCACTATACCGACGAGAAGCGGCGATAAGTTTATGCTTTGGAACTCGCTCGTAGAAATAATGCCGCTGAGCGAAGCGATTACGGTTGAAATAGCCACGCCTGCCGACAAAGGCTGTGGAAACAATACCGAAAACAAGGAGGAGAGCAATATGGCAGAGCTTTTATATCAGGGACACGCGAGTTTTCGACTGACGCTCGGAACGGGCGAGGTTATTTACATAGACCCGTATGCGGGCGAGGGCTACGACAAGGAAGCGGATTTAATTCTCGTGACGCATCAGCATCCCGACCACAACAAGATTGACATGGTGCCGCAGTCGGACGGCTGCGTAATTTTCCAAAACAGCGACGCGATAACGGACGACGGCTATAAGACGCTTGACTTCGCGGGCGTTCATATCGAGCCTGTGCAGGCGTATAATAAAAACCACGATGTAAATCAGTGCGTCGGCTATCTTGTTACGGTGAACGGAAAAACGCTGTATTTTGCGGGCGACACCTCAAAAACAGACCAAATGGCGGAGCTTAAGGACAAGAATATCGAGTACGCATTTTTGCCGATTGACGGTCATTTTAATATGGACATACCCGAGGCGGTCGAGTGCGCGGAGCTTATCGGCGCGAAGCACACCGTTCCCATTCATATGTCGCCGGGCGAACTGTTTGACCGCGAGAGGGCGGAGCAGTTTGTGACGCCGAGCGCGCTTATAGTCGAAGCCGGAGAAGTGATTGAGCTTTGATTTTAAGAAGCTTTGATTGTTGAAATCAGGCGGCGGCTGTTGTATAATCTAAACGATAAATCGACATTGAAAAGGTGAATACATTGGACAAAAAAGCGTTTATAAAATACATAGCCGCACTGTTGCTGTTTGGACTTAACGGAATTGTCGCAAGCCGCATACCGCTCAATAGTTATGAAATTGTCTTTTTGCGGACTCTTATCGGCAGCGTCCTCTTGGTCGCATTATTTTTACTCGGCAGAGGAAAATTCCACATCGGTAATTATAAGAGCGATGTACTTTTTGTTGTTCTGTCGGGAATGGCGATGGGAACAAGCTGGATGTTTTTATACGAAGCGTATCAACAAATCGGTGTGAGCTTATCATCTCTGCTGTATTATTGCGGACCCGTAATAGTAATGATTTTATCGCCGTTACTGTTTCACGAAAGGTTCACCGTGCCTAAGGTTATCGGCTTCGCGGTGGTTCTTATCGGCGTTTTTCTTGTAAACGGAAACTCGTTTGAAAACGGCGGGAATACTTGGGGACTGTTTTGCGGAGCGATGTCTGCGGTTATGTATTTCTTTATGGTAACGCTTAATAAACGGTCCAAAAATATTGTCGGATTGGAAAATTCCGTGATACAGCTTGTGGTAAGTTTTTTGACTGTCGCGGTATTTACGGGAATAAAGCAGGGCTTTTACATTGAAATTCCCGTAAACGCTTTGCCGTGGATTATAATTCTCGGAGTTGTAAACACCGGCATCGGCTGTTATTTATACTTTTCGCCGCTTTCAAAAATACCCGTTCAAACAGTAGCGGTTTGCGGTTATTTAGAGCCTTTATCCGCAGTTGTTTTCGCCGCCCTTTTGCTCAATGAGCAAATGACGGCAATACAAATTGTCGGAGCGGCTTGTATCATTGGCGGCGCTATGATTGGAGAACTGGTAAAGTTTAAGCGTGCATAAATACTTCTTTCAAAAACCCGTCCGCGATTTTCGCGGACGGGTTTTTTTGTGTAACGAAATGAACCGCGCGGTAAATGTAATCGAAGATGAGTTTTGCGTAAAAGCTGTAGGTTTGTCAATGATGTGTTACAAAATTGTAGAAAAAATTTCGCCGTCATTGAGAAACGCATTAACATAATCAA
>CANRNL010000002.1 GCA_947631965.1 uncultured Clostridia bacterium | reverse complement strand
AAAATATTTCAAAAAAAGAACCAAGTCCTTTTTTCTGAACTTGGTTCTTTGCTCTCTTTCTTAACTTAATGACATTGGGCTCACGCCCTTTTTTATTTTTCAAATCTGTCGATTATCGCTTTTACAATGCGTTTTGAAGCAAAACCGTCGCCATAGGGATTTACGGCTCTCGCCATTTTTTTATATTCTTCCTCGTTGTCGATAAGCTCACACGTCATTTTGAAAATGGTATCACGGTCAACGCCCGCGATTTTAACGGTTCCCGCTTCAACTGCCTCGGGGCGCTCGGTTTCGTTGCGAAGCACAAGCACCGGCTTGCCGAGCGACGGGGCTTCTTCCTGAAGTCCACCCGAATCTGTCAGCACAAGATAACCGCGTTTTATGGCGTTGTGAAGCTCGTCGGCATTGACGGGGTCAATCAGTTTTACGTTCTTTGTTTCACCAAGTATTGAGAACGCCGTATCTCTGACCGCAGGATTTAAATGCACGGGATAGACAACTTCGATGCCGTCACCATACTTTTCAGCCAAATCCCGAACCGCAAGACAAATATTTTCAAGCGGCTTACCCAAGTTCTCACGGCGGTGAGCGGTCATAACAATAACCTTTTTATTTTCAAAATCAACCGTGCGAAGTTCCTCGCACTTAAACTCGTAATCGTCGCGCACCGTGGTTTTCAGCGCATCGATAACAGTGTTGCCGGTCACATATATATTGTCGTCCGACACTCCCTCGCGGAGCAGGTTTTGCCTGTTTCGCTCGGTGGGCGAAAAGTGCATATCCGAAATCACGCCCGTCAAACGTCTGTTTATTTCCTCCGGGTACGGAAAATACTTGTCAAACGTACGAAGTCCGGCTTCGACGTGTCCTACCGTAATTTTGTTGTAAAAAGCCGCAAGGCTGCCGACAAACGTGGTCGTGGTATCGCCGTGAACGAGCGCAATATCGGGCTGCGCTTCTTTCATAACTTCGTCAAGCCCCTCAAGCCCTCTTGTGGTTATTCCCACAAGCGTCTGCCTGTCTTTCATTATATTAAGGTCGTAATCGGGCTTTATGTCAAAAATTTCAAGCACTTGATCGAGCATCTGTCTGTGCTGGGCCGTGATACAAACTATCGGTTCTATTTTATCCGAGTGTGCTTCAAGCTCTTTAACAAGCGGAGCCATCTTTATAGCTTCGGGTCTTGTGCCGAAAATTGTCATTACCTTAATCTTTCTCATTGTTCTCTCCCTCTTTGGTTATATTTTCGGAGCTAAGCAAATCCACAACGTCGTTTTCGCTCTTATTTTTAGAGGCAATAAGAGCAAAGGCCGCGAGCAGCACCAGTACCGACACTACAAGCATAATACCTCGGAATGCTCCGTTGAGAAGCGTCCTGTCACTGTTGACCGACATAACCACCGCGGTCATACAAAGAAGCGCCGTCATTGTATAAAGAATCGCTACGGTTTGTCTCTGCGAAAATCCCATATCCAAAAGTCTGTGGTGAAGATGTCCTCTGTCTGGAGCCATAATGGGCTTGCCCGTTAAAAGTCGCCTCAGTATTGCAAACGAGGTGTCGAAAATAGGAAGTCCGAGTACCAAAATCGGCACCGCAAAGGATATGAGCGCATAAGTTTTCATAACCCCCATAACCGACACACAGGCGAGCATAAATCCGAGAAAGTTTGAACCGGTGTCGCCCATAAAGGTCTTTGCGGGATTAAAGTTATACGGCAGGAATCCGAAGCCCGCGCCGATAAGAGCCGCGATAAGTATGCCTATGTTGAGGTCGCCCGAAACAATTACGAGCATTGCCAGAAGCGACATAGAGGCGATGGACGACACTCCGACCGCCAGACCGTCAAGTCCGTCGATAAGATTGACCGCGTTTGTAACGCCGACTATCCATATGACGGTAATCGGTATCGACCACACACCGAAATGAATGTAATGTCCGTTGGAAAACGGAATTAAAAATCGCTCTATCAAAACGCCGCCGCTTCCGCCGCCGCCAAACTTAACGCTGACCAATACCGTAAACACAGCCGCAATAATCTGACCGAACAGCTTGTATATGGCGCGAAGATTTGAAATATCGTCTATAAATCCGACCGTAACCACTATTGTAGCGCCGATGAGTATTCCCATAATTTCCGCATCTATCGTGCCGAAGCACAGTACGGCTACTATAAAGCCGTAAAATATCGCAAGACCTCCGATACGCGGCGTAACCTGCTTGTGTATGTTTCGTCCGCCCGGAATTGCCACCGCATTTATTTTTTTAGCAAGCGCGATAGTGACCGGAGTTGCCGAAAAGGACATCAAAAACGCCACAACAATCGTAAGTATTATAAAAACATTATCACTTATATACATATGAATTCCTCCGCCCGAATTACGGCTCTATAAAGCCCACTTTGCGGTAAACCTTGGACACCGTTTTACGCGCCACATACGAAGCGCGTTCCGCGCCGGAGCGGTAGACGCTCTTTAAATATTCCTTATCCGCAATAAGCTCATTGTACTTTTGGTGAATGGGGCGCAAGGTTTCGGCCACCGCTTCCGCTACCGCGGCTTTGAAATCACCGTATCCGCGTCCGTCAAACTCAGCTTCAATCTCATCCATTGTCTTGCCGGTCGTAGCGGAATATATGCTCATAAGGTTTTCTATACCCGCTTTTCCCTCGCCGCGCCTTACTTCCGAACCGCTGTCGGTAACCGCGCGCTTTATCTTCTTAACCGACTTGTCTATGTCGTCAAGAAGCGATATATACGCATTCTCGTTCGGGTCGGACTTTGACATCTTGTGCGTCGGGTCTTGCAGGCTCATAATGTTTGCACCCACATTGGGAATGTAAGGCTCAGGCACCTTAAAAGTCTCGCTGTATGTGTTGTTAAAGCGTATCGCAATATCGCGCGTAAGTTCGATATGCTGCTTCTGATCCTGACCCGTCGGCACCAAATCCGCCTGATACAGCAGTATGTCCGCCGCCATAAGCGACGGATATGTGAAAAGTCCGGCGTTTATGTTATCCGCGTGCCTTTTTGATTTATCTTTAAACTGGGTCATACGCGACAGCTCGCCCATATAGGTATAACAGTCGAGTACCCATCCGAGCTGACTGTGTTCGGGAACGTGCGACTGAAAAAATATAGGATTTTTTTCAACGTCAATTCCACACGCCATATAAAGTGCGAGAATATCAAGCGAATTTTTACGAAGCAACTTGGGGTCTTGGCGAACCGTAATTGAGTGCAAATCCGCAATCATATAAAAGCACTCGTATTCATCCTCATCCTGAAGCTTTACCCAGTTGCGGAGCGCACCTATATAGTTGCCGAGGGTAAGTCTGCCCGACGGCTGTATTCCGCTTAAAATTCTCTTTTTCTGCACGTTTTCCATATAATTACCTCCTCTATTCTCCCACCGTATCGTACAGCACCTTACCCAGACGCTTTATTCCCGTTTCGATTTTTTCCTCGTTGGACGCGGAATAGTTCATTCTGAACGTGCTGTATGTTTTGCTTATATCAATCATCGTAGTAGCTCCCGGCACAAACGCGACATTCTGCTCTACCGCCTTTTGCATAATTATTTTTGTGTCGTAACCGTCCGGCATTGCACAGAACAGGAACAAGCCGCCCTGCGGGTTGGTATGGGTTATGCACTTGGGGAAATACTTTTCCATACAGTCAATCATAAGACGGCAACGACTTCCGTAAACCTTTCTGAGCTTTAAAATATGCTCGTCGATAGAATAGCGCGTTACAAACTCATACGCCAGCATCTGAGGCAAGAGACTCGTGTGAACGTCCTGAACCTGCTTGCAGACCACCATTCTGTCGGTCAGATATTTGTCGGCACAGCTAAAGCCCAGTCTGAGTCCGGGCGCAAGAATTTTCGAGAACGAACCGAAATAAACCACGCGGTTGTATGTATCGAGTGATTTTATCGTCGGTATGTCCTCGCCCGCAAATCTGAGTTCTCCGTACGGATTGTCCTCAAAAATTATAAAATCGTATTTTTCGGCAAGCTCCAGCACCCTTTTTCTCTTTTCGAGCGACATAGTTATACCCGTCGGGTTCTGGAAGGTCGCTATGGTATACAAAACTTTTATATTGGGGTGCGCCTTTAATGTTTTTTCGAGCGCGTCGGTGTCAATTCCGTCGTCCTCCATCGGAACGCCGTAAATCTCGGCATTATACGAGCGAAACGAATTAAGTCCGCCTATAAACGACGGCTCCTCGCAAACCACGCCGTCGCCCGCATTCAGCAGCGACTTAGCCGCGAGGTCTATTCCCTGCTGTCCTCCGCTGACTATTATAATACTGTCGGTATCGTGGACGATACCCGCCTTATCAAGGCGCTTCTCCACCCACTCGGCAAGCGGCGCGTATCCCTCGGTAACTCCGTATTGAAGCGCAACGCCGCTGTTGTTTTGCAATATATCCTTTGCAATCTCGGCAAGCTCATCCTTCGGGAAAAGCTCAGACGCGGGCGAGCCGCCCGCAAACGAAATTATTTCGGGACGTATCATCAGCTTGAACATCTCGCGTATCGCCGACGCTTCGAGATGCTTTACCTTTTCCGAAAATTTAGACTTCATATCCATAATAATCAACCTTTCTTTAAAATGTCATCTTATATTTATGTAAACTCAGACCTCTTTTACCACTCCGAGATATGGCAAATTTCGGTACTGCTCCGCAACGTCCAACCCGTAGCCCACAACAAATTCGTCAGGTATTTCATAACCCACATAATCGGCGTCGATATTCACCTTGCGCCGCGCGGGTTTGCTGAATATGGTACATATTTTAACACTTTTGGCGCCGCGGTCGGCAAGGAGCCTTCTGATATACGACAGCGTGTGTCCGCTGTCGAGAATATCCTCTACTATCAGGACGTTTTCGCCCGAAATATCAATTTCCAAATCCTGCACTATCCGCACGTTGCCGCCGGTATTTGTTGATGCTCCGTAGCTTGACGCCTGCATAAAAAACGTCCTGACATCCACACCGTGAATCTGACGGCACAAGTCGGACATAAACACAAAGCAGCCTTTTAGAATGCCCACCATAATCAGCCGTTGTCCTTTATAGTCCTGTGAAATTTTTTCTCCCAGTTCGGCAACTTTTTGCTCTATTTGCTCCTCTGAAAACATTATTTTTACAACATTATATCCTTTCATATAAAACACCCAACAATCTTTTTGTATTTTTATCGGCTTTGAACTTCTCGGAAGTACGCATACCAATCACCGCCGCAATCTCACCGTCCGAAATAAGCAACGGTACCTTATCTCTCTCGTTCCTCGGAATTTTAGCGTCTATGAAAAAGCTTTTGAGCTTCTTTCTTTTTCCGTTTTTAAACAGAACCACTTTGTCGCCCTTTCGGCGGTTTCGTATTCTGAGAGGGAGCGTCAGCTTGTCCAAATCCAGCAGATTTTCGCCCGACTTCGCCTTATAGCCTTGCGGCCGCTCCTCCAGAAAAATTTTCAGGTTAAATTCGGGAATAACGTAGCCTCCGCCTATTTCCGCTTCAAAGTCAAACTCAAGCTTTTCCTCCGCGTCCTCGGTTTCAAAAGCAAGCCAGCCGTAATTAACCGCGGCATGAAGCGAATTCGGAAGGTCTGCCCGACTTCCCGTATTTTTTTCAAGCAGAGCAAAAAGCGCGTCGTAATGCGTCCTTTCAAGCTCCGGATTTCTTCCCAGCACCTCGCTTGCCGCTATCGCAAAAAGCCTGCGCGCGATTGACGCGTCAACCATTTTCAGCGACTCGATATGCAGACATACCGGTTTGCCCGACGGCAGAGGATTTTTCATTGCGCGGTACAAACGTCTCGCATATTCTTCCAAAAACTCCGCGTCGCCGCAGACATTTTCGGCAAGCCCCGCAAGCGACTCTATTACCGACGGGTTAAACTCGCGCTCAAGAATCGGAATAAGCTCGTTTCTGATTTTGTTGCGGGTATATTCATTATCCGAATTTGTGCTGTCGGTTCTATATTCAAGCCCGTTTTCAAAGCAGTATTTTTCTATTTCCGCACGCGGCACATAAAGCAGCGGACGAATTATACCGTCCTCGCGCACGGGTTTAATTCCCGCAAGACCGTCCAGACCGCTTCCGCGCAGTATTCTCATCAAAACCGTTTCGGCGCGGTCATTCATATTATGAGCCGTAGCGACCTTGTCCGCTTTTCCCTCACGCATTATACGGCGAAACAGCGCATATCTCGCCTCGCGTCCCGCCTGTTCAAGGCTTTCGCCCCTCTGACGGGCAAGCGCGGGAACGTCCGCCGAAGCCGTGATACAGCGTATTCCCATATTTTTGCAAAGATTACGGACAAACGCTTCATCCTCGTCCGCCTCTTTTCCGCGAATTTGGTGATTTAAGTGTACCGCGCACAGCTTAAAGCCCATTTTACCGGACAGCTCGTTTAAAATATGCAAAAGGGTTACGCTGTCCGCTCCGCCGGATAGTGCGACTGCAATATTTTCACCGCGCTCAATCATATTAAATTTTTCAATGGTGCCTCTGACGTTCTCCAAACTATTCACGGCTGCCACTCCAATTTGAAAACTTTGTATATTCACCGAGCCAAGTCAGATACTCGGTTCCGGTTTCGCCGTTTCGATGCTTGGCAAAAATACATTCAACTTTATTCGGATTTTCCGTTTCCTCGTTGTATTCCGAGTCCTTATACAAAAACATAACTATATCCGCGTCTTGCTCTATCGAGCCCGACTCTCTGAGGTCGGAAAGCATAGGCTTGTGTTCCTTGCGCTTCTCCAAGTCACGGTTAAGCTGTGACAAAACGATGATAGGTACGTCCAGATTTTTGGCAAGAATTTTCAAAGAACGCGACATTTCCGAAATTTCAAGCTGTCGATTTCCGTCGCGCCTGTTTCCTTTCATAAGCTGGAGATAGTCTATACATACAAGCCCCAAGCCCCTCTCATGCTTCAGCTTGCGGCACTTTCTGGTAATCTCTTCGATGCCTATAAGCGAGGTATCGTCAACGTAAATAGGAGCGTCCGAAAGCACGCTGACCGCTCTGCTCAGCGCATCCCAGTCCTTGTCCTTGATATCGCCGCGTTTGATGCTCTCCATACTCACCTGAGAGGAAGACGACAACATACGATTTGCAATCTCTATGCCCTGCATTTCAAGGCTGAAAATCGCGACCGTCACTTTTTCGTGTACTGCCGCGTTATGCGCTATGTTGAGCATAAAGCTTGATTTTCCTATTCCTGGGCGTGCAGCTATAAAAATAAGATTTCCGCTGTGAAGTCCCGCGGTTCGCTTGTCCACATCTATAAAGCCGGTCTTTACGACATTTTCCTCGTTACCTTTTGAAATTGCATCAATACGGTCGATGCTGTCACGCACATATCTTCCTATATGTTCAAGCTCGCTGTTGCCCCTGCCCTCGGAAATATCCTGTATTTTGGTCTGTGCGGCGGCGATAATGGTATTAAGCTCATCAGTGCCTCGATAACACTCCTCCGCAATATCACTCAACGATTTTATAAGCCGCCTGAGTACCGATTTTTCCTCGACAACCTTGGCATAATACTCCGCGTTTTCGGTGGTAGGCACAAAGTTAGCCACATCCATTACAAAGCGGATTCCTCCGACCGTTTCAAATGTGCCGCGCAGAACCAAGCTCTCTTTAAGAGTTACTATATCAATAGGCAAACCACGGTTATACAAATCCAGTATAGCCTCAAAAAGCTCTCTGTTGCGCGGAGAATAAAAGTCGCCCGCTTTTATGTGCTTTAGGACGTTCGGTATACACTGCCGGTCAAGAAACATAGCGCCGAGAACCGACTGTTCCGCTTCCGCGCTGAACGGCATAGCCCGCTCATAGGACATATCATTTTCAATTATATTTTCATTTACTGCGTTTGAATTATCCATATTAGGCTCCGATTATGCTTCGGTTATGTTAACCTTAAATTCTCCCTTAATTTTAGGATAAAGATTTACCTTAACGCTTGTTACGCCGAGGGTCTTTATTCCTCCGTCGGCAAGCTCTATTTTACGCTTGTCAATGTCAATATTATACTGCGATTTCAACGCCTCCGCAACATCTTTGGAAGTAACCGAGCCAAATAGCTTGCCGCCGGCTCCCGCCTTTGCGGAAATGTTTACTGTGATTTCCTTTAAACGTTCGGATATGCCATGCGCGCGAAGTTCCTCCTGATTTTTGCGGTATGCGACAGACTCGTTCTTGCCCTCAAGCTCCGCCAGATTTTGCTTGGTCGCCTCTTTCGCAAGACCGCGAGGGAGCAGAAAATTACGCGCGTAGCCGTCGCTTACGTTTATCAAATCGCCTTTCTTCCCCTGCGACTTTACATCCTGTGTTAAAATTACTTTCATAATTTATACCTCCTCGGTTTTAAAATTGCTGATTTTATCCGCATCAATCAAACTGCACCGTTTCATCAATCGCTTCTTTGAGATTTTTTATTACCTCAACGATAGAAATATTTTCAAACTGCGCTCCGGCAATATTCTGATGTCCGCCTCCGCCCAGCTTCTCAAGCACTATCTGCACATTTATCATACCGAGAGAACGTCCGCTGATAACGATTTTATTATCCGTTATCGCCGCCACAAACGACGCCTCGATATTATTTATGTTAAGCAGTTCGTCAGCCGCCTGCGCGGCAATCAGCGACGCGTCCTCCCTGTCGCCGCGGAAAGACGAAATCGCTATCACGTCACGATAGACCTCTGCATTGCCGACAATCTGCGACTTTTTGACGTACCACTTCAAATCGTTTCTGAACATACGTTTCACATCGACCGTGTCAAC
Organism: uncultured Clostridia bacterium; assembly: GCA_947631965.1. Lineage (GTDB taxonomy): Bacteria > Bacillota > Clostridia > Monoglobales > Monoglobaceae > CANQBQ01. Next base: position 93,998 of record CANRNL010000002.1, on the reverse strand, counting down.
GCCCATACGCCTGAGGTAGGAAGCCGCGTCAAAGGTTCTCACTCCGGTTCTCAGCGTAAAGCCCTTCGTGTCCATAAACATACCGGCGTAAAGCGCGGTGGCTTCCAGCTTTGTAAGCTTTTCCTTTTCCTGAATGTACTGCAAAATCTCAACCACCATTTCGCAGGTTGACGAAGCATAAGGCTCGTGGTATGAAAGGATTAAATTACTTATAAATTCCTGCCCTTTACGGTGATGGTCTATCAAAACCACATTTTTATTCTTTGTTGCCATTTCAAGCAGCGAAGAGTTTTCAACCATACTGGGGCGGTGAGTGTCCACAACTATCAAAAGGGTGTTATCGTCGTACAAATCCTCCGCCTGCTCGCCTGTTATAAACATACCGTCGTATTCGGGAGAAGTCTCGAACATTTTGATTATATCCGCAGCGCTGCAATTATGCCTGTTAACCAAAACATATGCCTTGCGTCCTCGGTTTACAACGGCTCGGTAAAGCCCCGCCGCCGCGCCGATACAGTCCATATCCGCGCGTCTGTGTCCCATAATTATAACTCTGTCCGATTGATCTATTAGGTCACGCAAAGCGTGCGACACCACCCTGACCTTGACGCGCGTTCTCTTTTCAACATCTCCCGACTTTGCGCCGTAGAAGTTAAACTCCCCGCCTTCGTTAACTACCGCCTGGTCGCCGCCGCGTCCGAGCGCCATATCGAGAGCTACTCGTGCAAAATCGTCGTTCTGAGCTATGCCCTCTCCTCCGAGTCCGACTCCTATACTGAGAGTTACCGGAATTTTATGCTCGTTTCCTATGTCGCGCACATCGGTAAGCACCGAGAACTTGCGCTCCGTAATCTTTCGGAAATTTTCCGCCTCAAAAAAAGCGAAAAACTTGTCTTTCTCATATTCGAGCAAAACACCGTTATATTCGTTAACCCACGAGCTGAGAGCCTGCTCTATCTCCCCCGTAACCGAGCGGTGACGGCTGTCGGGCATATCGCTTAAAGCCTCATCATAATTGTCAATCATAATTATACATTGTACGATTTTTTCATTTTGAAATTTTGCGGCAAGTTGATTATAGTCCGTCCTGTCAATAAGATAAAATATAATAACGGGCGGAAGCTCCGCGGCGTTTGCGGGCGGGTCCGCGCGATGTCCGACAACGGTGTAATCGCGCTCGCCGAGCGTAATATCAAACGTCGCCTCGGCCGAATTTTCGGTAAAGCGCGTTATTTGCACATTTCCCAAATATTCCGACACGGGCTTGCCTATACAATTTTTCAAGCCGAGAGATCTTTCAAACCTCTCGTTGTACCATACAATCTTGCCGCCCAAGCTTACCGCGAACGACGGCAAGGGAAGATTTACAACGGCGCGGTGAGATTCACTGTCGGCACAAAACGACAGCGTTTTAAGGTAGCTGTTAATGTTTTTTCGCGCCAGCATAATCAAAAACTGCTCTATGGCAAACAGCACAATCGCAAAGCCGAGTATTGCGGCGGCAAGATACATTCTGTGCGGATATATCAAAAGGGAGAGGATAATCAAAACCGCAGCGTGAACCACCGCCCAGAAATACATTCCGAAAATATATACTTCAATACCCGAACGGAATTTGCTTTTCTTGCGCATTTCTACCTCTCCTTCTCGCTTAAAGCGTTGATTTTTCATCAATGTTACATAAAAGAATACCGAAAAATAACATTGATAATATATTTTACCAAATATAACACAAAATTTCAATACTTATTTTCATATCAAACGAAATACCTTGAACAAACGCAAAAAAACGCCGCCAAAAAAAGGCGGCGGTTATATCGCTCTACTCAATTTTCACTCAATTTATCTGTTATAACGCTCCATTCCTCCGCAAGCCGCGAAAGCGAAAACGCGGCGTTTGCAGGGCTGGTGGACGGCAGACGTATCGGCGCGGGAAGCCCCGCGCAGTATTTTTTATACAGCTTTTCCGCGGTCGCACCGTTTACAAATACCTGTTTTATAGGCGCGGACGACAAAATCGAGCCTATGTCGTTAACATTGACATTCCGTATTGAGCTGTCGCTGCTGCCGTTTATATCGCAGGATTTTATAACATCCCACAGCGCGATACCGTGTGAGAGCAGCATTTTCTTCTTTTCATCAATCGTGTACGGCTGAGGGCACTCCAAAATCAGCGCCAGCACACGCCAAAATCTGTTTTGAGGATGGTGATAGAAAAACCGCGCCTCCCGTGACTTGACGCTGGGAAATGAGCCAAGTATTAAAATTTTCGAATTTCGGTCAAATATCGGCGGAATATTGTGTTCCGTCATTTTTCTCACCTCTTTTGTAAATTTCACAAATTTTTGTCAAACTATATTCACTTTATACTCCTGCATCCACGAATTTATCATATACATATACGCCAAAATCTGCGGACCGTCCATAAGCTGACCGTACCACGGCACTTTAAATTCCGAGCCGCCGCTCTCAACAAGGCTTTCAAGATTTTTTCTGTCCGCAATTTCAAAAATCGGAGAGGCGGGATTTTTAAGCACGTTACGCATTTTTTCCGAAACGGCGTTCATATAAACGGGATTGTGCGTCTTGGGATAAGGGCTCTTTTTCCGCTCGGTTATCTCATCCGGCAAAATCCCAGAAAACGCCCTTCTCAGCATACCCTTTTCACGTCCGCCGCAGCTTTTTACCTCCCACGGAATATTGTAGGCATACTCCAAAATTCTGTGGTCGCAAAACGGCACACGCACCTCAAGACCGCTGTACATACTCATCCTGTCCTTACGGTCAAGGAGCGTTTGCATAAACCAGTTTATATTAAGAATATACATCTCTCTTATCCGTCTGTCAACCGCCGAATCACTGCTCAGCTTTGGGGCGGAGTTTATGGTGTCGAGATATTTCTGTCTCACAAAATCGCTCGGATTGAATGTCAGAAGCTCGGAACTTATCAGCTTTGCTTTAAGCTCGGTATTTCCTCCCCACGGAAAATCATCTCGGTTTAACACTTCGGGATTGTGGTACCACGGATATCCACCGAAAATCTCATCCGAGCACTCACCTGATAAAACCACGGTATGAGTGTGTTTTACAGCCCTGCAAAACAACAGGAGCGACGAATCCACGTCCGCCATTCCCGGCAGATCGCGCGCCAGTACCGCATCATCCAATGCGTTTGCTACCGACTTGTTATCCAAAATAACCTTTCGGTGGTCTGAATTTATATCATTTACCATCAGGTCGATAAAATAGTCGTCGCGGTTGGGCTGGAAGCTGTTTGCCTGAAAATATTTGTCATTATCCACATAATCAACCGAATATGTAACCAGCTTTTCGCGGCCTTCCTCACGGAATCTGCGTGCCGCTACCGAAGAAATTATACTCGAATCAAGTCCGCCCGAAAGAAAACAGCAAAGCGGCACGTCCGAAACAAGCTGACGGGAAATTGAATCCTCAAGCAAAAATCTTATTTTGTCGCACGTTTCGTCAAACGAATCGGTATGTTCGCGCGCCTCCAGCTTCCAATACTGCCACACGCTAAGCCCGCTCTCGGTAAATGTTCCGCACCAGCCCGGACACAGCTCTTCCACGTCGCAAAATGCGGTAGCTCCCGGCGTCCTGCCCGGACCTATCAAAAACACTTCCGCAACACCCTCTCGGCTCACGTCGCGGCTCACGCACGGATTTTCAAGCAGTGTTTTTATTTCCGAACCGAAAACAAAATCTCTGCCGCTTATATTATAAAAAAACGGCTTTACGCCCGCTCTATCACGCGCAAAGAACAGTTTTTTCTCCGCCTTGTCGTAAATTGCGAAGGCATATATTCCGTTGAAGCGCTCTACACACCTCTCGCCCCATTCGATATACGAATACAAAATCACCTCGGTATCCGAATGTCCGTCAAACTCGTAATTTTCTTCAAGAGCCTCGCGTATCCTGTTTGTATTGTAAAGCTCGCCGTTATAGACAATTATATATTTTTTATCGCCTACCGTCTTTATCATAGGCTGATTACCGTTTTTTAAGTCAACAACCGCAAGCCTTCTGTGCAAAAGGCATACGTTTTCCTCTGTGTATTTACCCGACGAGTCGGGTCCGCGCCGCCTCAAGGTATCCCACATTTTTTCTATTACACGCTCGTTACGGGAAACATTTTCGTAATAGTTAAGCCAACCTGCAATTCCGCACATAATGTTCTACCTCCTTTTTGAAATATTATATGCCGATTGACTTTTTTTGTTCTGAACGTAAAATAATACCTGCCGAATTACCGACAGGTATTTTGAAATTCAATTTTTATATATTTTTTCTCTTATTCCTCGCTGCTTCCGGAAAAAAGAGCTTTAAAACGCTTCATAGCCTCAATCGTCTTGTCCTTGTCACCGAACGACGTAAGTCTGAAATAGCCTTCGCCGTTTTTACCGAAGCCCGCGCCCGGAGTGCCTACTACCATAATGTTTTCGAGCAGGTAGTCAAAGAACTCCCACGAACCCATATGATTGGGGCATTTGAGCCAGATATACGGAGAGTTTATACCGCCCGCAAACTCTATTCCAAGCTCGGTCATAGTGTCTGCGATAACTTTTGCGTTCTGCTGGTAATAGCCGAGATTTTCGCGAATCTGCTTTTGTCCTTCTTCGGTAAACACAGCCTCCGCGCCGCGCTGAACTATATATGAAACGCCGTTAAACTTGGTTGTTTGACGTCTGAGCCACATTTTGTTAAGGCTTATATCGCCATCTCCTTTGCGGCCCAAAAGCTTTGACCTCTTTACCTTCAAATCGTGCGGAACTATGGTATAGCCGCAGCGCGTACCCGTGAAGCCCGCAGTCTTTGAAAGGGAGCAAAACTCTATCGCACAGCGTTTTGCACCGTCGATTTCATAAATGCTTCTCGGAAGATTATCCTCGGTTATAAACAGCTCATACGCCGCATCAAACAGAATTACCGCATCGTTTGCGAGTGCATAATCAACCCACTGACGCAGCTTTTCCTTGGTATAAACCGCTCCCGTCGGATTGTTGGGCGAGCAGAGATAAATTATGTCCGCCTTTTCTCCTATTGGGGTCGGGCAAAAATCGTTTTCATCTGTTGCATTCAAAAATATAATTTTTCTGCCGTTCATTATGTTGGTGTCAACATAGACGGGATATACGGGGTCGGGTATCATAACCGTGTTTTCCTTGTCAAACAAATCGGTTATATTGCCAACGTCGCTCTTTGCGCCGTCGCTGATAAACACCTCGTCCGCCTCTATGCTGATTATGTTTTTCTTATAATACTCGACAATTTTATTGCGCAGAAAATCATATCCCTGTTCGGGGCCGTATCCTCTGAATGTCTCTTTAACACCCATTTCCGCGACCGCCTTCGTCATAGCTTCAACCACAACGGGCGCGAGCGGAAGCGTTACGTCGCCTATTCCCAGACGGATTACCTTATCCTTTTTGTCGGGGTTTTCCTCCATAAAATTGTTCACCCGCTTAGCTATGTCCGAAAACAGATAGCTTTCTTTCACATTCAAATAATTTTCATTTGCTTTCATATAAGACTTTCTTCCTTTCCGTTTTATTTTATGTTAACTTAATTATTATCAAACAAAACGCCCTCGCACACAAATGCCGCAGGTCCTTTTTTAATCACTCTGCCGTCGGTCAGATAAGTAATTTTAAGGTCACCTCCGCGCAGATGCACGGTTACCTCCGAATCACGCTTACAGTAGCCGTTCATAACGCTTGCCACCACAGCCGCGCACGCTCCGGTGCCGCACGCCCAAGTTTCGCCGCTTCCGCGTTCCCAGACACGCATTTTAAGCGTGTTTTCGTCGATAACCTCTATAAACTCGGTGTTTATTCGTTCGGGAAACAGCTTATGATTTTCAAACGCGGGTCCAATTTTTTCAAGAGGGAGAGAATCTATGTCGTCCATATAAACGACCGCGTGTGGATTTCCCATAGACACGCCCGTTATTTTATAGGTGTCGCCCGCCACATTAACGGGTACCGAAACAAAGCTGTCGCCGTCCGCGTCAATGGGAATTTTGCGCGGAGCAGTCTCCGCTTTTCCCATATCCACCGTCACATACTCCGTCTTTCCGTCTCTGACATCGAGCTTTAATATCTTGATACCGCTCAAGGTTTCAAGCGTTATCTTTGTTTTATCGGTAAGACCCTTATCGTACACATACTTTCCGACACAGCGCGACGCGTTGCCGCACATCTGCGCTTCAGAGCCGTCGGCGTTGAAAATACGCATTTTAAAATCCGCTTTATCGGACGGGCAAATCATAACAAGACCGTCCGCGCCTATCCCGAAATGAACATCCGACACAAATTCGGAAAGCTTTGCGGGATTATCGATTTTTTCCTCAAAACAGTTCACATATATATAACAGTTTCCTATCCCGTGCATCTTAGTAAACTTCATATTTGACCTCCTCAATTAAAATACTCTTTCAAAATACGCTCCGCTACCTCTTTAGGCGTTATCCGCAAATCCATAGACTGTTTTTGGATATGCCTGTGCGCCTCCTCCTCGGTCATTGAAAGGCTCGCCGCAAGACAACATTTTGCTCTGTCAACGACCTTTAAATCCTCTATTTTCTTTATCAACTGTTCATTGCGCGCCCGCAGCTTTTCGAGCTTTTCGCCCGCTTTTGCCACAAAACGTATATTTTGCTGAAGCGCGCGCGGATTGACGGGCTTTGACACCACAAACGCCGAGGTATCGCGCAGTTTGTACTCAACCTGGTCGGCTATATCGCTTTTGACAAGCACGACAAAAGCCAAGTCAAAAGTATCCGAAAAGTCAAACACCAAATCCAGTCCGAACTCGTCCGAAAGCGGAGTGTTGACTATTATAATATCATACGAAATATATTGCAGTTTGCGCCGTACCTCGCTTGACGAGGAAGATACATCTATTTGCGCATCTTTTATACCCTTTATAATCTTGCGCAGAGAGTCGCTCGCTTCCCCCTGCTTGCAGGCAATCATTATTCTCATATCAAATCACCGACGGAAAAAATCAAAAATTCAGTATATGGCTGCTGTATTCCCACTCGTGAATAAGCCTTGAATACTCTTCCCATGAATTTTTCTCAATCCTTAAAAATCTGCGGTAAATATAGTCGCCCAGGATATTGCGCGAAAATTCGTCGCTCTCAAATTTTACAAGCGCGCTCTCAAGCGACATAGGAAGATACGAAACCTCTCCGCTCTCCTCGATACTTTTTCTCAGCTTTGCGCCGCTTTTTATTCCGTCCATACCCGCCTCGATTATCATTGTAAGCGCGAGGTAGGGGTTGCAGGACGCATCCGGACTTCTAAGCATTATACCGTCAAAGCGGCTGTCGACCGAGGGGATTTTAAGAGCGGCAAGGCTGCTGACGTTTGACCAGCCTATTATGGACGGCGCGTTTTTCCTGTCTATAAGACGCTTATACGAATTTACCGAAGAATTTGTGATAACCGAGAAGTCCGCCAAGCGGCGTAAAATTCCCTCCGCGAAGCTCTTAGCTTCATCCGACATATTTTTTGCTTCGGTAATACGCTTGCCGTCCTTATAGATTTCTATTTTGAGCGACATACCCGAACCCGCTTCCTCGTGCGAGGGCTTAGGCATAAAGCTCGCGAAAAATCCGTAACCCTGCGCGACTGTTTTAACCGCCGTTTTAAATGTCAGGAAATCGTCTATCGCGTGAAGCGCCGACGCGCCGCGAAAGCCTATCTCGTGCTGACCGCGCGCAGACTCATGATGCGAGGTCTCAATGTTATATCCCATTTTTTCAAGCGTGAGGCATATGTCGCGCCTGACGTTTTCGCCCTTGTCATACGGAGAAAGGTCGCCGTAACCCGCGTTATCTATCGGCTTATCGAACATAGGTTCGCCGTTTTCATCGGTTTCAAACAAGAAAAATTCGCTGTCAATGCCTATTTCAAACGTATAACCGCTTTTCTTTGCCCGCTTTATCGTCTCGCGAAGCAAATTGCGCGAGTCCCCCTCGAACGGAGTGCCGTCCGCATGGCGTATATCGCACAAAAGTCTTGCCACACCGCCGTGTTGAGGACGCCACGGCAAAATACTGAACGTTTTTGCCTGCGGATACAGGTAAAGCTCCTCCCCCGTATCGCTCAAAAAGCTCTTTTTGCTGAAATTGTCAAACGAAACACCGTTGTCAAACGCACTTTCGAGCATACTGTCCACAACCGCGACGTTTTTGCTGTGTCCCATTATATCACAGTATTGCATACGAATAAACTTTATGTCATTTTCATTCACAAACTCGATTACTTCGTTTTTATCCCGCATCATATCAATTATCCTTTCGTCTTTGTATTTCAAAAAAATATAGATTAGCCAAAGACTAATCTATATTTTAACACATTTAATTGTTCGTGTAAAGTTGTTTGTAAGGATTTTTTGCATTCGGAACCAATTTATAGTATTCCGAATTGATGAGCGATTTCGTGTCCGCGCCAAAACGCTCGGCGTAAAGGCTCACATATTTTTCAATAACTTTTGCGTCACTCTCGTCACATTCCTCAACCAACACCTGCGGCGGAAAATGCTTGGGTTTAAAACGGCTTCTCACATAAATAACTCCGCCGTGCATACCCGTACCGCAGTAGTGTCCGATAGGCGTTTTATCCTCGCTACCTATACCGAGAACAAGTATAATACCGCCTGCCTGGTATTCTCCGAGGAAGTTGCCGGCACAGCCGCCCACCACAATTATCGGCTTATGCTCTTTATACTCTTTCATATGTATTCCGCCGCGATAGCCTATGTTGCCCTTTATCATAATAAGTCCGCCGCGCATCGCATATCCCGTAGCGTCTCCGCTGTTTCCGTAAACGGTAATGGTTCCGCTGTTCATAGTATCGCCTATCGCGTCCTGAGCGTTGCCGTAAACCGTTATATCGCAGTTATTGAGATACGCGCCGAGCGCGTTGCCCGGAGTTCCGTAAATTTCAATGCTCTTTTTGCCGTCAACTCCGCTGCCTATAAATCGCTGTCCCAAAACATTATTTATCGTTATTTTACGACTCTTTACGCTCTTAATCTTTTTGTTAAGCTCGAAAAGGTCAAGCGCCGTTGCATCAATCACTGCTTTATACCTCCCAACTTTTCTCGTCTGTAAGCAAACGGCATAGCCATAAGCTGCGGTTTTTCAAACATCAGCTTTTTGTTAACCGTTTTCAGCGATATTCTCTCTCTTATCATATTTGTATAAATTCCCGCATTGCTCACATCGCCTATTAAAATATATCCCTTTAAAACATCATCGCTGTAATAAAGGCATTTATACTGCGTACCGTTCTTTTTAATATACGTCTTGCCCTCGTAGCTTCCTGCGGTAATCATATGCAAGCCGAAAAACCCTATTGCGTTCATCGGTATGGCGTTTTCGTAGACTGCCTTTCCGCCCGCCATATTTATTCCCGCGACCTCGCCCTGCTTATAGGCGTTCGGCAAAAGCGCAAGAATTTTTTCGCTGTCCGACGAGACGTCATGGCTTAACGTACAGTCGCCTGCCGCATACACATTCTTGATAGACGTCATCTGAGCTTTGTTTGTAACAATGCCGCGCGCCACCTTACCGCCCGCGTCTGAAACAAGCTCGGTGTTCGGACGAACTCCGACCGCCGTAATCAAAATGTCAAACTCAACCGTATCCCCACCGCTCAGGACTGCCGTATTGCCGCGAAATTCCTTTACGCTTTGAGAAAGGATAAACTTTGCGCCGTGCGCCTCAATATGCTTTTGCACTATATGCGCCGCGTCGCCGGTTAGTATGCTCGGCAAAATTCTGTCCGCAAGGTCAACTATCGTAAGAGACGAAACCTTGTCGGCAATCGCCTCCGCCGCCTTAAGTCCGATAAGACCCGCGCCCATAATAAGTACGCGCTGCGGCTTTTTGAGAGCCGCCTTGACCTCCTTTGCGGAATCAAACGTCATAAACGAATACTTTTGGCTCACGGAATCCAAGCCGCTTATGGAAGGGATAAAGGGCTTGGAACCCGTGGCTACCAAAAGTTTGTCATATGAAACGGACGTATTATCGTCCAGAATGACCTGTTTTGCACCTTTATCAATCGAAACGACCGTCCTTCCGAAAATCGTTTCGCACTTATTCTTTTCGTAAAAGTCCTTATCTCTGTAATATATATTGCTGTCCTTCACCTTGCCTTCCAGCCAGTAGGAGATAAGAGGACGCGAATATGTATGATAAGTCTCGTCGGAAATCACGGTTATTTTACCCTCTTTGTCCACCGAGCGTATTCCCTCGATTCCGCCGACCGCCGCCGCGGAATTCCCGATAATAACATAATTCAACAATCTCAACCCCTTTCCTCAAACACGATTGCCCTGTTCAGGCAGTTTGCGACACAGGCAGGCTCTCCGTTTCCGTTTTTAACGCAAAGATCGCACTTCTTTATCGCCTTGCCTTCGTCCACAACTATCGCTCCGTACGGGCAGGACAGCACACAGGTACAGCATCCTATACATTTATCCTCATTGACCGATATAACGCCGTCCTTTATCGACAGCGCGCCAGTTATGCAGCCCTTAACGCATTGCGGGTCGTCGCAGTGGCGGCACGATACCGCAAAATGAATACCGTCCTCACCGTCAATATCCTCAATTCTTATTCTTGGAACGGGTTTTACATCTCTTCCGAACGCCTTTACCATATCTCTCTCGCCGCTGTTTTGAAAAGCGCAGTAATATTCGCACAAATGACAGCCGAGACACCATTCCTCATTAACATATACTCGTTTCACAATATCCCCTCCTATTCGCCGGCGTGCTTGATTCCGAGAATTTCAAGCTCTTTATCGGCAAGTCCTACGCCGCGCAGCATAAGTCTGTTTCCTCTGAGCGCTTCAATCGAGTTAATTCCCATACCGCCCAGAATTTCCTTTATCTCGTGATTCCACGCATTTACAAGATTTACAAGTCTTTTGTAACCGACCTCAGGATTAAGACGCTTTACCAAATCGGGTCTTTGCGTAGCAATACCCCAGTTGCACTTTCCGAGATGGCAGGAGTGACACTGATGACAGCCGAGCGCCATAAGAGCAGCGGAAGCGATATAAACTGCGTCCGCGCCGAGAGCAACGGCCTTTATAATATCCGCACTGTTTCTTATACTTCCTCCGACCACTATCGAGACATCATTCCTTATACTTTCATCGCGCAGACGCTGGTCAACCGAAGCAAGCGCAAGCTCTATCGGAATACCCACGTTATCCCTCGTCCTCGTCGGAGCCGCGCCGGTACCGCCGCGGAATCCGTCGATTGCAATTATGTCCGCGCCGCTTCTCGCAATACCCGAAGCAATAGCCGCCACGTTATGAACCGCAGCAATTTTGACTATTACGGGTTTTGTGTAATTTGTCGCCTCTTTGAGCGAGAAAACAAGCTGACGCAAATCCTCTATCGAATATATATCGTGGTGCGGTGCGGGAGAAATAGCGTCCGCGCCCATCGGAATCATTCTGGTGCGCGAAACCTCTTCACGGATTTTTGCGCCGGGCAGATGTCCGCCTATACCGGGCTTCGCTCCCTGACCCATTTTAATTTCGATAGCCGAACCTACATTCAGATATTCTTCGTGTACGCCGAAACGTCCCGAAGCGACCTGAACGATAGTGTTCTTTCCGTATTTGTAAAAATCCTTGTGCAAGCCGCCCTCGCCCGTATTGTAATACGTTCCGAGTTCCTCAGCCGCACGCGCAAGACTTTCGTGCGCGTTCTTGCTTATCGAGCCGTAGCTCATAGCCGAGAACATAATCGGCACATCAAGTTCAAGGTGCGGTTCAAGCTTTGTGGTTATTTTTCCTTTCTTGTCAAATTCCAGTTTTTTCGGCTTCTTTCCCAAAAGGACACGAGTTTCCATGGGTTCGCGGAGCGGGTCTATCGACGGGTTGGTAACCTGACTTGCGTTTATGAGCATTTTATCCCAGTAGATAGGATAATTTTTCGGTGTACCCATACTCGACAGCAGTACGCCGCCGCCCTCCGCCTGTCTGTAAATTTCATAAATATCGTCCTGAGCCCAGCTTCCGTTGGGTCTTAAACGATTTTCTGCGGGAATAATTTTGAGAGCGCGCGTCGGGCAGATTGAAACGCATCTCTGGCAGTCCACACAGTCCATACTGTCCGACTTCATAACATCAAGCTCGTCGTCGTATGAGTGGACTTCGTTGGCACACTGACGCATACACGCGCCGCATTTTATACATCTTGTGCTGTCTCGCACAACATCATATTTCGGATATATGTAATTTATAGGCATCAGATATTCACACCTCCGTTAACCTTGACAATAACAGGCTCTCCGCCCTTGGGAGACCATACGTTCTCCACATCGGGACAAATAGCACGTATCGCCGCTTCTTCGCTTGCAATATAAACAACGTCCCCCTTCTCACCGACTACCATTGAGCGCAGCTTAAGCCTGTCGTTAAGCGCCATAAGACCGCCGTCAAAACCGAGAATAATCGAAAAGGGTCCCGTAATGAGCAAGCTTGCAAACATTCCGCGAAGCAGCTTCATCTTTTCGCGCTGTTCGGCGGGCATATCCTCGATTTCGTTCCAGAAAGGAGCCGCCACTACCGAGGCGACGTCCTCAAGCGGCAAATGTTGTTTCCTGTTCAAATAGTCAAATATGTATGTTATAACCTCGGTATCGGTCAAAAGATTGCATTTGTAGCCGAACATCTCTATAAAGCGCTTGTTTGCGTCATAGGACGAAATTTCGCCGTTGTGTACTATCGTATAGTCCAAAAGTGCAAACGGATGCGCACCTCCCCACCAGCCCGGAGTATTGGTCGGGTAACGTCCGTGCGCCGTCCACGAGTATCCGTCATATTCCTCCAAGCGGTAGAAGTCACCAACGTCTTCGGGGTATCCAACCGCTTTAAAAACGCCCATATTTTTGCCGCTTGAAAAAACATATGCGCCGTCTATATGAGTGTTTATTCTAATCACGCACTTTACCACAAATTCCTTTTCGTCAAGCTGGCTTGCGGCAAGCTTGGTCGGCAGCGGCGTTACAAAATAGCGCCAAATAAGCGGCTCATCTGTAATGTTTTTATGTTTTCTTGTCGGTATTCGGCTCAGGTTGACAATGTCGAAATGCCTGTCCAAAAACCTTTCGGTTGCTTCGCGCGACGAATTATCCTCGTAGAATACATGAAAAGCGTACAAATCCTTGTACTCGGGATAGATACCGTATCCCGCAAATCCGCCTCCTAAACCGTTAGACCTCTCGTGCATATACGAAATTGACTTGACAATTTCAGAGCCGTTAATTCGTTTGCCGTCTCTGCTTATCAAGCCGGAAATCGCACAGCCCGACGGTATTCTGACAGTCCCTTCCTTAAGAAGCATTTTTAACATCTCCTAACTTTTTTTATTAAGCATATTTTATACCCGTACATTCGGAACAAAAAAGACGTTTTCAGGTCACAAAAACAGACCTGAAAACGCCTTTGTCCTCAGCAACAAATATTTTAACACATAATATCAATTTTTGTCAACACTTTTTTGATTATTATATAAAATATTTATTCCATACTCGACAAATGGTCGGAATAAGTCTCGGTAAATATGTGACTTCCGTCACGTTTTGACTCATCCGTATGGTAGTATAAATAGCTGTGATTTTCGGGATTTACCGCCGCCTGCAGCGAGCTAAGCCCCGGATTGCAGATAGGTCCTACCGGCAATCCTACGGTATTATATGTATTATACGGTGAGTCGGATTCCAAATCCTTGTATAATACGCGGTCTACATTATACATTCCGTCCGACAATATATATATTACCGCCGCATCGATTTGAAGCGCCATATTATTTTTGAGGCGGTTGTATATAACTCCCGAAATCTTTGCGCGCTCGCTGTCGAGCTGTGCCTCACGCTCGACAAGAGACGCGATTATGACAGTATCGTAAAGATTTTGTTTGCTGTTTGAACCAAGCTTTTGATACTCCCTTTCAAACTCTCCGAGCAGCTTGTCGATTATATCGTGCGCCGACGCGCCTTTGAAGAACTCGTATGTACTCGGGAAAAGAAATCCCTGCAGCTTATAGTCGTAATCCACTTTCGGAATTTCATCTATAAAATCATAGTCGTAATCGTCGTCGAGCGCGTCAAAAAATTCGCCTTTGGTACAAATTCCGTCGGATTCGAGCTTTGCGGCAATCTGCTGAACCGAGTAACCTTCGGGGATTGTAAGGGTAAAGGTGTTGCCCGATGTTCCGGACGCAAGCGCCTTTATTATATCCTCCATACACATACCCGTACTAAGCTCAAAGGTGCCGTATTTGAGCATATTATCGTAGTCCATACTCTTGACCTTGCGGACAAACATACCGTCGTACTTTATAAGTCCCTCTTTTTTCAGATTTTTGGCAATAGTCTTGAGCGGAGTGCCTTGCTCAACAACAAACTCGACCTCAACTCCGTCTTTTGAAGTCGAGCTGTTATACGCGTGTATTCTCGGTATAAACCACACTGCCGCCAAAATCAGGACAAGCGCCGCAACTATGCAGTATACTCCCTTGATTCGCTTTCTCTCTCGTAACATTGTATCCCCCCCTGAAACAGATACTTCTCCTCTGAAGAAACCGAAAATCGGTTTGATTTTTTATTTATTTGACGTTCACCGTTTCGGCAATTCCGTAAGGCGACAGACTTTTACTCCACAAATACACATAGAGCTTTGCCGTGCCGCTCGGTATCTCATACTTCGCCGTATTGTCCGAGGAAGTCGCCGCGGTCTCCAAAACATCATACACGCTTACGCTGTCCGTAGATACATCATCCGAACCGCTGTCCGAATATTCGCCCTCCGACTCTTTCTCGTATTCGGCCGCCCAGTACTCCGAATTGGTGCCGTCGCCGAAAGCGTAATATACGCCTCCCGCCTCAACGTCAGCCGCAACCGTTACGTACTCGCTGCTTCCGCTCGTGTTTTCATACTGCGCGATTACGCTTCCGCTTTCATCGATTATATAAAAGGTCTTGGCATTATTCAGCTTGATATATACCTTGATTTTGCCTTTTGCGGGCGGCGTAAACTTCAGCGTTGCGCCGTTTTGTCCTTTTTCCGCAAACATCGGCGGGGTTTGACTGCTCGGAGCATTCATCTTTCCCGAAAAGCTAACTCCACCGATAGTCCTACTTGAAGAGGAATAGGTGACTCCGCCGCCGATAAGGGTGAGCCAATCGTCTTTGAGTGCCGTGCCGGCAGTTACCGAAGCTCCCGTGTCCGAAGCACGCCAAATCTCTGCGTCGCTGCTTATACTGCCTCCCGGAGTGCCTGCGGGCTTAGACTCGACTTTATCCGCTTCGGTCAGGTCGCTTACGCTCTCCCTTGCGGCGGGAATTTCGCCGCCGTCCGTCTTTTGATAGTAATTTCCGGTTACAAATTCAGTTTTCAGCGTTGTCTTGTATACCTGCAAAGCGTCTCCGAGAACGGAGTCGCGGTCGGAACTCGCGTCGTCCTTGGAATTGACGAATGTATGCTGAAAATCTCCGCCTTCAACACGTCCCGCATATGTCTTAACATTGACCACTACCTTATCGGTGTCGGTCGGGGTGTAATCGTACATAGTGTCCGCCGTGTCAAAGTTTTCATATGTATATGTACTCGCGGTATAATCCGACGGTACTATCTCATCCCTCGACTGCGCGAGATACGCGTCAAAGTTATTTGTATTTGTCTCGGACGCATAAATCGGAGCAATTCCGCCGTAAATGGCGTTGCCGTACATCTTTATCATACCGCCGACCTCGCCCGAAAACGTGCCTTTTTCGCTGAGCGCATCCGTACCCTGAAGCGAGATGAGCACGGGATGAAGGCAATTTCTGAATACGTTGTTTTCAACAAATATCTGACTTTGTGTAGTCGAGCCTACGCCATATTTGGAGTTGCCGTCATAGTAATTATTGTAAATGTGCACCACGTCGCCGCGCACTCTGGGGTGACGAGAATCGGAATGGTCAAACCAGTTGTGGTGATACGTCATATGATAACCCTTGTAGGAGTCGTCCTTCATACCGCAAAGCGACGATTTTCCGCTGTCCCAGAAATGGTTGTACGAAAACATGCAGTAATCCGACCCCGATTTAACGTCAAGCGAACCGTCGCCCTTTTTCTGGTCGCCGCCTCGGTTCTGACCGTAGAATATGTCACAGTTATGCACCCAGCAGTTAAAGTTATTGGTGTCAAGCGAAATACCGTCGTCATAGAACTCCATGACCGCAAGGTTTCTTACCTCTACATTCTTCGCATCCCGTATAAGGAACGACCAGTGGTATGTGCAGGCATCGTCTCCGACACCCTCAAAGGTCACGTTCTTGGTACTCTTGATCTGCATATAGCCCGAATTGTTTTTGCCCTCGGGCGACTCCACCTGACCTATCATGCGGATACAGAGCGGAGTGCTGTCGGCATAGCCCTTCTCGCGCGCTGAAAGGATCGCGGCAAGACCTTGACATTCCGTTTCCTTGCCTTTGCCGTCCGTAACGACCTTAGCCGTCACGGTGTCCTTGTTCGCGTCCGTGATATATATGATCTGCGCGCCGTCTTTAAGAGTGCCATCATTTTTATACGCGCCGATGCCGTCCGGATTGTAATTCAAAGAGTGAGAGTCAAACGCATATCCTTCGCGTATATGCGGCTGTACCTCCACGACTTCGCTCTCCTGCGAGTCTTTTTCAACTCCACCCAGAACCGCGGCAACCTTCATCTGATATTTGCCCGCCGCCAGTCCGAGCGCATCCGCTCTGTAATACGAGCCGTAATATCGCACAAGCTCATCATCAATTTTTGTATATTCCCCGTTTTCGGGTCTTATGTAAACATTGTATTTTTCCACGTCAACCGTGTTGGTCCACATCACATACGCGCTTTCAAGCCAGCCCGTCTCGCGTACAATAGATATTTCCGAAACGGCATCCGGGTCGATGGGAGGCGGTGGCGTGGGAGTCGGTGTCGAAGACGTGCCGACTCTTTGGGCGGATATGAGCCTTCCCCGCTCATCAACCGCCGCCACCAAAAGGAGCTTATCCGCAAATGTGGTTCCCTGCGCGCTGATAGAAGCCGTGCTTCCGCTTACTGTGGTACGAGTTGCACTTGACGACTGCGGGTTCGGATTGCTTGACGAAGTCGGCGTAGGCGGCACGCTCGGCGTAACGTCGCCGGACGATTCATAATCCGCCGTCGTAACAGCAACCGCATACACCACGGTTCTGTTTGTTCTCGTGCTGCAGTCAACTATCGTATAGTCTCCCTCGGCTTCGGCTTTGTAAGAAATCGTGTAAGGCTTTATACCCGACTTTTCCGAGTTTACCTCGGCGGCAACGGACGTACCTGTCGAATCTTGCACAACAACGTCGATGTCCTTTCCGCTCGACAGCTTGCTGTCAGAACCGCAGTAATACTCAACAACGGTTTCACCCGCTTTAAGATGCACCTTTACCGCAAGCTTTTTAACAATAAGCGCGCTCGTTACGCTTTCGGTGCTTCCGAGCGGCGTAGCTATCGCCGCGTTGACCGAAACGGGCTTGATATTTTCATCGCCCGAAATCGTAAGCGCGCCGTCAAAAACACTCGCGCCGCTCTTACTGTAACTCGCATCGGTCAGCGAGGAAAAGTTATAAACGGTTTCGGTGTCCTCCGCATTCACGGCAATAACGCCCGAAAACAGAGAAACAACCATACTAAAAGCCGCAACAACAGAAATTAACTTTTTCAGCTTCATTTGAGGAACCTCCGATAATACAAAATATATAGTTTATTATATCATTTCTGCTAAAAAAGTCAACCGTCGCCGCGGCTTTTTTGTTAAAAGTGCCAACAAATTCGTAAAAATTTGCTTTTTAAATCAAATAATTTGTGCAAAACAATGTTTTTTGGGAATAATTTTAATTTTTAATACGCTTAAAACGCTTCAAAGACAAAAAACTATCGTTAAAGAATATAAAACAACGTCATCATTCGGGCGCGACAAGCTCTCCCGCATACATAACCGCCGCATCGGGCGCGGAAATCAAGCCGCATTTTATATCGTTTTCATATTTTAAGCCCTTTTTAATCATACGTCTCAAATACCTCTCACCGAACCTCTTGCTTTGAGTTGCGGTTTTATTTATCACAAAATCGGGCACGTTAAAAGAAAAGTAGCTCTTTATCTGCGCGGTGCTAAGTCCTTCCGCGCGAAGCTCCTTTACCATAAGCATATCCGCCAGCTTGGACGTAATCATTGTTATTACGTTCAGCGCGCCCTGCGTATCGGACGCGGTTTCGACTGTCTGCGTCATAACCTTATCGCGGTTATTCGCAACTATATTTTCAAATATATCGTAAATTATATATTCGGTCGATTTTGAAACGCACTTTTCAATATCCTCTCTCGTTATTCGCTCCCTGTCTCCCACATATTCAAGCAGCTTATTAAATTCGGAGTAATTCGCGCCGAAAGAGCTTCCGCAAAGACGCGCCATATATGCGGCGTCCTTTGTCAGTATGCGCTTGCCAAAACTCTCAAACGAGGTTTCGAGCCAGACTTCCATCTGCTTTGGGGTAAGATACGAAAACTCCACAACACCGCCAAAATCGTTTATAAAATCCACGTTTTTAAGCTTCTTTTTGTCAAACGATTTTTCGCATATTACAAGGCAGGTGTAGTCGGGCATATTGCGAATAAGCTCGCGGACAAATTTAAACTTTTCCTGCCTCATATCCGAAAATACGCCGGTATCGCGCAGCACTACCATTCTGCGCTCCGAAAACTGCGGGAAGTCGTTAACCGCCCTCTCCAGCTCATCAAGGTTAAGCCCCGCTCCGTCAAACCTGCGAAAGTTAAACACTTCAAAGTCCGGAGAGATAAGATGCGCCTTTATTGAAGCGACTTTATTTTCAAGCAAAAACTGCTCTTCACCGCAGAAGAAATATGCGTTCTTTATTTTGTTTGAAGAAATCTGCTTGTCCAGCTCCGAAACCGTCATTTAATCACCCCACCGCAGAGTTTAAATCGATAGTATATGCGTCGCTATATTAAAATACACCATCAGAGATATAGCGTCAACTATCGTTGTAATAAACGGACTTGCCATAACCGCAGGGTCAAATCCTATACGTTTTGCGAGGATAGGAAGGGTACAGCCAACGCCCTTGGCAAATATAACCGTCAGTATAAGCGTCGCGCAGACTATAAGCGCAACATTCAAAGCCACTCTGTCCACAAAGAGCATTTTCAAAAGACCCGCCGCGGCAAGGGTCACGCCGCACAAAAGTGCAACCAAAACCTCTTTACCGAGTACCCGAAGCACGTCTCTGTATTCAATTTCGCGGAGCGACAGACCGCGTATTACCGTAACCGAGGACTGTCCGCCCGCGTTGCCGCCGGTGTCCATAAGCATCGGTATAAACATTGTAAGCACCACATATGTTCCGAGCGCCGCCTCATAATGCTGAATTATTTTACCCGTAAACGTAGCCGAAATCATAAGAAGCAGCAGCCACGGAATACGCTTTTTCCAGGTTTCGAAAACACCCGTTTTCATATACGGCTTATCGGTAGGCGTAATAGCCGCCATCATTTCAATATCCTCGGTTGCCTCCTCCTGAATTACGTCCATAGCGTCGTCAACCGTAACTATTCCTACCAGCCTGCCCTCGTTGTCAACCACCGGCATAGCCAAAAATCCGTACTTGTCAAACTTCTGCGCCACTATTTCTTTATCTTCGAGAGTGCCGACATAAATGAGGTTGGTTTCCATTATGTCCTCTATCAAAGCCGAGCTTTCGGCAAGCAAAAGGTCTTTTACCGTAACAAGTCCGAGCAAACGCCTGTCCGAACCGGTCACATAGCAGGTGTAGATGGTTTCCTTGTCAACTCCTGTGGCTCTTATTCTGTCAAAAGCCTCGCTTACAGTCATATTTTTGCGAAGGCTGATGTACTCTATGGTCATTATACTGCCCGCGCAGTCCTTGGGATAATTTAAGACCTCGTTAATCATCTTCCTCATTTCGGGAGTAGAATGTTTGATTATCCTCTTAACCACGTTTGCGGGCATTTCCTCTATTATGTCAACCGTATCGTCCAGGAACATACGGTCTACGACGTCTTTAAGCTCGGTATCACTGAAGCTCAAAATCAAAAGCTCCTGCTGGTCTCCGTCCATATCCACAAAAGTGTCCGCCGCAAGCTCTTTCGGAAGAAGGCGGAACAAAATGGGGAGCGCATTTTCGGGCACATCTTCGAGCATAGCGGCAATATCCGCAGAATTCATCTCGGACAGCAATCCGCGAAGCTCGCTTAACCTTCTCTCTTTTAAAAGCGACAAAACCTTTTGAGTCAATTCGTTCTCCGTCATATCTTTTCCTCCTACAAATATTTTGCACATAAACAAAACATAGTTTAATCTATGCTGTCGAGCAGAAATATGGGGTTAGTTGTTGAGAAAAGATATACAAAACAAAAAAATTAAAACCGCACGGTGCGTAAAGAATAAACACAGCCGCACTCAAACGCGCGTTTCGGGCATATATCTTTTCCTATGCGACACCCTTCATAACCACTGCCGTCCATTCTTTTCTCACCGTCCTTTAATTGAAATAAAAACACTGTTAAAATTATATACCTTCGGTGCAATATTTGTCAATCAATTTTTGAAAAATCAACAGCCGAAAGCCGAAATACCGAATGTCTCGCGAAGCCAGTCGACGCAAAGGTTCATCCACGACGAAACGTGCAAATCAATTCCGTCCTCACTTCTTGAAACGTCGCGGCGCGCAAGCGAAAGCCCGTGACCGCCGCTAGGATAGATATGCGCCTCAAATTTAACATTGTTTTTCCTGAGCGCGGACATCAGCAAAAGCGAATTTTCAATCGGCACCGACTTGTCCTCAAACGTATGCCACAAAAACGTTGGCGGGAAGCTCGGCGTTATATGCTTTTCGAGCGAGAATCTGTCAAGCAGTTCTTCGCTCATCCCATCCCCCAGCAAGCACTCAAACGAACCTTTATGGGCAAACTCTCCGGACGTTATTACGGGATATGAAAGTATTGCGGCATTCGGCACATCTGCGGCATCTCCGTATATGCAGAGAGTCGCGGCAAGGTGCGCGCCCGCCGAGAAGCCGCATACCGCAATTTTGTTTTTGTCTATACCGAAATCTTCGGCATTTTCGCGTATTATGCGCATAGCCCGCGCCGCGTCCTCAAACGGCATATTATACGAATTCAGCGGAGCTACGCTGTAATTCAGCACAAACGAGCTGAAGCCCGCCGCGTTGAATTGAAGCGCGACAGGCTCCGCCTCACGCGCGGAACGTTTTCGGTAGCCGCCTCCCGGAATCACCAGCACCGCAGGGCGTATCTGTTCCCTTGAAAGCGGATTGTCAATTATATACGTCGTAATTGTAGGAACGAAACCGTCCGACGCGGTTTCGGTAAGTCTTATAATCTCGTTTTTCATAGCGCATACCTCTTTATGAGTTTTTATGACATAATAATACCAAAATGCGCCTAAAATGTAAAGTATAAAGTCACTCTATCGCTTCGCGCAGCTTTAATATCGCCCGCTTCTCTATTCTAGAAACATACGAGCGGGATATATTAAGCATTTTTGCTATCTCCTGCTGGGTTTTCGGTTCATCGCCGTCCAAGCCGTACCGCCATTTTATTATTTCCCGCTCCCTGTCGTCAAGCTCGCTCTTCAATATTTTATAAAGCTGTTTAACGTTCATCTTGAAATCAATGCTTTTAAAGACTTCTTCCTCGTCGTTGCTCATAATATCAATCAAAAGAATATGATTCCCCTCTTTGTCGGTGCCTATCGACTCGTTAAGCGAAACATCTCCCTGCATTTTTTTCTGACTTCTTATCAACATAAGTATTTCGTTTTCTATACATCGCGCCGCATATGTGGCAAGCCGCGTTCCTTTTGACGCGTCAAAGCTTGAAATTCCCTTTATAAGACCTATCGTGCCTATTGAGATAAGCTCCTCTCCGTCGCGCACGCTCGTCGAATATTTTTTGGCAATATGCGCGACAAGACGCAGATTGTGTTCTATCAGCTTATTTCTCGCTTCAATATCTCCTTCCTTAAGCCTTGACAAATATTCCCGCTCCTCCGCCGCCGAAAGCGGCTTGGGGAACGTATTGTTATTTGATATGTATGCAATAAGAAGTAAGAAAGAATGTGTTATAGCGCCTAAAAATTCAAACATCAGGAGTTATCCCTCCAAAAACAATTTATGTTTGAATTTTATGCCGACGGTAAAATATTTTTGCAAGTCCTTTTAAAATATTGATTTTTTCGGCATATGGTAGTATAATGATATTTATCAATAGAAGCAGGGTGATATTTTGAGCAAAGACAAAGAAAACAATTCATCTTTTATGCAGAAGATTGCAAGTTTTATAGTTGACAAGCGCAATATATTCTTTTTGCTTTATATTGCGGCTTTTGTGTTTTCACTGTTTTCGTCGGGCTGGGTAAGCGTATGCAACGATTTGTCCGAATACCTCCCCGATGACACCGAAACGCGTCAGAGTATGAACGTTATGGATGAGCAGTTCGTTACATATGCCACTGCTAAGGTGATGGTGATAAACATTACGTTTGACGAGGCGGAGGAGATACGCGACCGCCTTGAAGCTCTTCCGCAGGTGCAAATGGTTGACTTTGACAATACCGAGGAGTATTACAAAGACGCGTCCGCATTGTTTGAGGTGACATTAAACAGTGAGGAAGACGACGAAATGACCGAAGCGGGCTACAACGCGATAGAGGAGCTTTTGAGCGGATATGATGTGTATATCACAAGAAGCGTCGAGGACAATTCCAAAGAGCTTGAAACGGAGATGAACACTGTTCTGGTAGTCGCCGCGTTTATCATAGTCGGCGTTTTGTTCTTCACTTCAAGCACCTATGCCGAGGTGCCCGTTATGCTCATCACGTTTATTGCGGCGGCTATATTAAATAAAGGCACAAACTTTATATTCGGCGAAATATCCTTCGTTTCAAACTCGGTCACGGTCGTGCTGCAGCTTGCCCTATCCATTGACTACGCCATTATTATGATACACCGATACAGCGAGGAAAGGGAGACAAACGAGCAGCGCGAGGCGGTGGTAAACGCTCTGAGCAAGGCAATTATAGAAATATCCGCCAGCTCGCTCACTACCGTATCGGGTCTTGCCGCTCTTATGCTTATGCAGTTCCAGATAGGCTTTGATATGGGCATAGTTTTAATAAAATCCATAGTATTCAGTCTGCTTTCGGTATTTACGCTTATGCCGGGGCTGCTTATGCTGTTCGGAAAATATATCGACAAAACGCACCACAAGAGCTTTATCCCCAAAATATCGTTTTTGGGAGGTATTGTTTCAAAATTGCGCTACGTTGTACCGCCGATTTTCGTGGCAATCATCATAGTTTCTTACATAGTTTCTTCGGGCTGCCCGTTCGTCTACAGCGCCAACTCATCCCAAACATCACGAGAGAACGAAACGCAGATAGCAAAGCGTATGATAAACGAAACCTTCGGAGCGGAAAATATGGGAGCGCTGTTAGTGCCGACCGGCGACTATAACAAAGAGGCTCAGCTCATAAGCCGTCTGGAACAGTGCGATGAGGTAAAATCGGTTACGGGTCTTGCAAACGTAAAAGCCAACGACGACTATACTTTGACCCAAAGCCTTACGCCGCGCCAGTTTGCGGAGCTTGCCGATATTGATATAGACCTTGCCAACGTAATATACGCGATGTATGACACAAAAAACGAGGAATACGCTTCGCTTATCAACAATTTCGACGGTCACGGAGTTCCGCTCATAGATATGTTTATGTTTTTGTATGATATAAAGCAGGACGGCTATGTGAATTTGGACGAAGATATGTCGGAAAACATCGACGAGCTTTATAAAAAGATAAATACGGCGCAGCTACAGTTAAAAGGCGATACATATTCCAGAATACTCATCTATATGAACCTGCCCGAAGAGTCGGAGGAAACCTTTGCGTTCGTGGACAAAATACACGAAATTACTAATGAATATTACGACAGTTGTTACTTTGTCGGAAATTCCACTTCGGATTACGACCTTTCAAAGTCGTTCGCCAAGGATAACATTATAATAAGCATATTCTCGATTTTGTTCGTAATAATAGTGTTGCTCTTTACATTTAAGAGTGCGGGACTTCCTCTGCTTCTCATCGCGGTAATACAGGGAAGCATCTGGATGAATTTTTCGATGCCCGCCATAACCGACACTCCGCTGTTCTTCCTCAGCTATCTGATTGTAAGCTCAATTCAGATGGGCGCGAACATCGATTACGCGATTGTAATTTCAAACCGCTATCTTGAACTGAAAAAGACTATGCCGACAAAGCAGGCGATGACCGAAACGCTCAACTTTGCGTTCCCGACTGTGCTGACTTCGGGAAGTATCCTCGCTGCGGCGGGATTTTTGATAAGCAAGCTGTCAACCGAGCCGTCTATCGTTTCAATCGGTCAGTGCTTGGGACGAGGAACGGTAATATCTATGTTCCTTGTTATGTGCGTGCTTCCCGAAATACTCCTGCTCGGCGACACTCTTATCGAGAAAACCGGCTTTAAAATCAAAAAGCCCTTGTCTGTCAAATCCGAAACCGGCGTATTTATGTTAAACGGCAGAGTGCGCGGATATGTGAGCGGATTTATCGACGCGGACATACACGGCGTTGTAAAAGGCGACGTCAAAGCGTCTATCGATATAAATAATATAAAAAGTCTGGGCGAAGGCTCGGAAGATGACATAAATGAGCTTACGGCGAAAGGGGAGATTGACAGTGAAGAATAAAATTGCAGCGATAATTTTAGCTTTTGCTTTGTCGTTTGCCCTTACGCTTCAAAGCGTTGCCGCACTGCCCGAAATTGAGGACGGCACAATACGCATTGAAACAGCCGACGACCTTATCGACCTCGCTAAGGAGTGTAGGCTTGACTCATGGTCGCAGGATAAGACAATAGTGCTTGCCGCAGACATAGACCTGTCGGGCAGCGGGTTTGAATCAATTCCCACCTTCGGAGGTCATTTTACCGGAAACGGTCATAAAATATCGGGAATTAATATAGATAAAAAAGGCTCGTATCTCGGTCTGTTCAGATATATTCAGACCGGAGGCGTTGTCGAAGGCGTCAATGTATCGGGCGACGTAAAGCCCGACGGCACAAAGACATACATAGGCGGAATTGTAGGCGAAAACCACGGAACAATTACAAACTGCACGTTTTCGGGCTCTGTTGACGGCGAGGAAAACATCGGAGGTATTGCGGGTTACAACACCGAAACCGGAAAAATATACGACTGTGATTTCTACGGAAGCGTCACCGGCGAGACATATACGGGAGGAATTACGGGACAGAATTTCGGTCATATTGAGCTTTGCGAAAACAACGGAAGCGTAAATACCGTTCATATCGACAAAGAGCGTTCGCTGGAGGACATAAATATAGACGACATATCCTCCACTCCCATCAGAAGCACCGAAAATATTGACTCGAACACCGACACCGGCGGTATTGCCGGATATAATAAAGGTGAAATACGCTCCTGCACAAATATGGGTAACGTAGGCTACAACCATCTCGGCTACAATACGGGCGGTATAGCCGGCAGACAGGCGGGATATATAGTTTCCTGCGAAAATTACGGTGACATATACGGCAGAAAAGACGTTGGCGGAATATGCGGACAGGCGGAGCCTTTCGTAATTATGGAGTTTGGAGACAGCACCATAAAACAGCTTAACGATATTCTGTTTGACATACAGGGCATTATAGACGGGGCGCTCGACCGCTCAGACAACTCCGTTTCAAACATTCTGAGCGCAATAACAGACTCAATATCGGATATATCGGTCAGCGCACGCAATATGTCCGACAGTGCGGTAGGCTACACCGACAAACTGACCGACGCGGCAAATGATTTATCGGGAAGAGTTCATACCGCGCTCGACAAGTCGGACGCTGCCATGAGAGACATTTCCGACGGCGGCGACAGGCTGAGCGACGCGCTCGGTTCATTTAACGAAGCCTGCGGTTATCTCGAAGACGCTGCGGACGAGTTGAAAATAATATTTGACGATTTGGACGGCACATATCAGAACGCATCTGACGCTGCAAAATATTTCAGCAACGCGTCAAGCAGAATCGAAAGCGCGGCATCCGAGCTTGAAGACAGCCTGCTCGAAATGAAAAAGGGCGTGTCGAATCTCAAAAATTCGCTTCAGGATTTAAAAAAATCATTGAACGGAAACAGCGGTTCTGCCGAGAACAGTTTAAAAAACGGTCTTATAAACGACGTTACGAATATCCGTGACGCGTTCGGCGGCGTTGAAAACGCGGCAGGCATTATTGAAAATACTCTTGATTCGTTTGTTCAAGAAGGATATGCGAGCGCAAGCACCGCATCTATCGTGGATGATTTTGCCGACTTCAGAAAAAATATCGGAAATATAAAAACGGAGCTTAGCGACGTTATAGATGAGCTTACCGTTCTTGCCGACACATTCAACGAGTTTGCGTCGGGACCGGCTATGAGCTATCTCAAACGCGCGTTCGCGAATATGTCAGCGGCTTTTAACAGTCTTAAAAAGATTGCGGACGATTTAAACGGTGTATCTGAAAATACCGACGCTGTAACCGAAAGCGGCAAACAGGCAATCAAAAAACTTCAGGAGGGTCTTACTTCCACTAAAAATGCGGCGGACTTTTTATCGAGAGCGGCGAACACACTTGCGGACGCTATGGATACGGCGACAAACGGCGGCTCAATAACCGTTCCCGAAATAGACGACGACTTCCGCAACAATCTTGACAACTTTTTCGACTCGGTAGACGTTATGCAGGAGCAGTTCAAAGCTCTCAACAATACCGTATCGGACAAACAAGACCGTATGACGGACGATTTGCGCGACGTAAACAATGAGCTGCTGAGCTTTACCGAACTGTTGTCCGACGCATATGACGACGCCGCAAACACCGGTGACATTGACGATATTATAGATGACGTCTCTGACAGCGATACCGGCGGAGACTCGCGCGGCAAAACAGAGCTTTGCGCAAACAGCGGCAATATATACGGAGATATAAATTCGGGCGGAATAGTCGGCTCTATGGCAATAGAATATGACTTTGACCCGGAGGACGACATAGCGCGCTCCGGCGAAAAGACGCTCAATTATACATATAAAACCAAGGCGGTCGTGCGGCGCTGCGCAAACAGCGGTGTTATAAACGCGAAAAACAACTACGGCGGCGGAATAGTCGGCAGAATGTATCTCGGTTCGCTGCTTTTCTGCGAGGACTACGGAGACGTTAAGAGCGAGGGCGGAAATTACATAGGCGGTATTGCGGGCTCGTCCGATTCCATAATACGCAATTCATTTGCAAAATGCAGCGTATCGGGTAAAAATTACGTCGGAGGTATAGCGGGCGAGGGCAAAACCGTAAGCAATTGTTTCGCACTTATAAATATTGCTTCTTCCGAAGAATTTTCGGGAGCAATCGCAGGGTACAGTTCAGACAACAACATACGAAGTTGCGGCTTCGTAAACCCCGATTTGGGAGGTATAGACGGCATAAGCTACAAGGGTATTGCCGAGGAACGCGGAATTAAATACGCAGCCGACTTTTTAAGCAACAACTTCAACAAGAACCTCACATTTAATCTGACGTTTACCGCCGACGGCGAGACTGTGGGTACCGTACCTTTTGAATACGGCGAAAGTATTTCGGATGATATGACCCCCGACATTCCCGAAAAGGACGGATATTACGGACGCTGGAGCGATTACAATTTTGACAGTCCGACCTTTGACGCGATAATCGAAGCGGTTTACTACCGCGCGGTGGAAATTATAGAATCCGAGCAGAAACGTGAAAACGACCGTTCGGTGGTTATGGTTTGCGGCTCGTTTGATGATTTTTCCACCGTAGAAGCCAAGTCGACCGACGGTTCGGCTCAAAATGCGGAGGACGCATATCTCGTGGATATTGACGATACCGTCAAAAGGAGTTCGCCCGTCAATTATAAGGTTCGTTACCTGCCGAAACTCGGCGCAGACAAGTCGGACATATACATTGAGTGCGGCGGCAATATGCAAAAGGTAAAGACCGAAAAGGTCGGTAGCTACCTTGAATTTGAAACGCCCGAAAAGACCTTTACAATCTATGAAACTCAAAAGAGTATATCAAAGCGGTTAATCTTAGTAATTGCCGTGTTGATTGCCGTGATTTTAATTGCGGCGGCGCTTATAATCATTAAAAAGCGGAAAAAGGCGTAATGATATAAAGACATAAAAAGAGCGCATCGAAAGATGCGCTCTTTGCTTTGTATATTCGCTTTACTGCCGACATATCGGATAGCGATTTTTGTCCTCTTCGGTAATTTCCCGCAATACTCTACACGGATTTCCCACCGCTACAACGTTCGGCGGAATATCCTTTGTAACGACGCTTCCCGCGCCTATCACGGTATTGTCGCCTATCGTTACGCCGCCAAGCACTGTTACGTTCGAGGCTATCCAAACGTTGTCGCCTATGACGATAGGTAATGCAACCTCCAAACCCTCGTTTCTCTGCTGTACGTCGAGCGCGTGTTCGGCTGTTGTGAACACACAGTTGGGACCCACAAAAACGTGGTCGCCGAAGGTGACCTTACCGCCGTCGAGTATATAGCAGTTATGATTGACGAAAAGGTAATCGCCGACCGTGGTGTTATATCCGTAGTCGCACCAAAACGGAGCGTTCACATATACCTCTTTGCCCATAGACTTAAATATTTTTTTGAGCATTTCGCTCTGTGATTTTCGGTCGGAGGGCTTTATCTTATTAAATTCGTAACACAAATCGTTGCATTTGCTTATATCCGAGAGAAGCTCCCTGTCATAATTCGCGTTGTATAAATATCCCGCCGCCGCTTTTTCCTTTTCTGTCATAAAAATGCTCCTTTATTTCCTGTTTTTCTGACCGTAGTACGCATTCTCGCCGTGCTTACGGTAATAGTGCTTATCCTTGATATAATCGCTTACCGCCGTTATATTCGGATTGAGCATTTCGGTCTGCATAGCCATCAGCGCGACCTGCTCCAAAACCACCGCGTTATGCACCGCATCGCGTGCGTCCTTGCCCCACGCAAACGGACCGTGGTTTGCCACAAGCACCGCGGGCATAGCCTCGGGGTCGATATTTTTGAAGGCCTCAGCAATCACAACTCCGGTATTCTTTTCATAATCGCCCTCAATTTCCTCACGGTTGAGCGGACGCGTACACGGAATATCGCCGAAAAAGTAGTCGGCGTGGGTAGTTCCGTATATAGTTATGCCCCGCTTCGCCTGTGCGAACGAAACAGCGTTCGTCGAATGGGTATGCACGACCCCGCCGATATTTTTAAAGCTCTTGTAAAGCTCGATATGTGTCGGCGTATCGCTTGACGGATTCAAGTCGCCCTCTACAATATTTCCGTCAAAATCCACAACCACCATCATATCGGGGGTAAGCTCGTCATATTCCACGCCGGACGGCTTTATGACTATAACTCCGCGCTCACGGTCAACAGCCGAAACATTGCCCCATGTAAAAGTTACAAGTCCGTATTCGGGCAGCAGCAAATTAGCCTCACAAACCTCTTTCTTTAAATCCTCAAGCATTTGCCGCTTCCTCCTTTATGGCTTTAAGCCTTTTCATAACATCGTTTCCGCCTCTGCCAAAATAATCGTGCAATGTCTTATACTCTTTAAAAAGTCTGTCGTAAGCCGCCACGTTTTCGGGAATAGGTCTGTAAACCGTGTCCTTTATCTTGCCCATAACCGCCGCCGCATCCGCCGCGGTCGCAAAATATCCCGAAGCCACCGCTCCGAAAATCGCGCTTCCGAGAGCGGGCGCCTGGGGCGATGCCGAAATGCGTATCTCGCGGTTGGTTACATCGGCGTAAATCTGCATCATAAGCTCATCCTTTTCCGCAATTCCTCCCGCCGCGTAAAGTTCGGATATTTTAACTCCGTTTTCCTCAAAATTGTCGATAATCACTCTCGTGCCGTAGGCGGTCGCTTCCAAAAGCGCACGGTAAATCTCCTCCGGCTTGGTCGAAAGAGTCATACCCAAAATAACGCCGCTCAAGTCAACGTCGACGAGTATGCTCCTGTTTCCGTTCCACCAGTCGAGCGCGACAAGTCCGCTCTCGCCCACCTTGAGCCTTTTCGCCTTCTCGCGCAGATATTTGTGTATGTTTACTCCCTGCTTTTCGGCGTTCTCCATATACTCTCGGCTGACGCAGTTCTTTACGAACCATTCAAAATGGTCGCCGACGCAGGACTGACCCGCCTCGTATCCGAACAGACTCGGCAGAACGCCGTCCTCAACCACGC
Source organism: uncultured Clostridia bacterium (assembly GCA_947631965.1). GTDB lineage: Bacteria > Bacillota > Clostridia > Monoglobales > Monoglobaceae > CANQBQ01. The sequence goes on along the minus strand of CANRNL010000002.1, from coordinate 63,559 downwards.
CGCATATTCCGGGAACGTTAACCTCCTCGTCGCCCATCAAAATATGACAGGTGGACGTACCCATTATCATAAGCATTTTTCCGCTTGAGGTTATACCGCACGCGGGAAGCGCAACGTGCGCGTCAACGTTTGAAACCGCGACCGCCGTACCCTCGCAAAGTCCTGTAAGCTCAGCGCCGCGTTTATTTATAACACCCGCTTTCGCGCCCATCGGGAGTACGTTCTCGGAGATTTTCGTACCGATTATATCTTTCATTTTCGGATTCAGCGCACCGAAAAATTCATTGTCTGGATAACCGTCTCTCTTGTGCCACATAGCTTTGTAGCCCGCCATACAGGAGTTGTGCGTCTCGTTTCCGGTTAAAACCATCACTATCCAGTCTCCCGCCTCGATAAAACGCTCGGTGCTGTCATATACGTCGGGCGCTTTTTCGACGGTTTCGAGAATTTTTGCAAACATCCACTCGGACGAGATTTTTCCTCCGTAACGGCTCAGACACTTCTGCTCCGTCTTTTCGGCGAGAGCGTTTATTCTGTCCGCCTGCTCCTGCGCCGCGTGATGCTTCCACAGCTTTACATACGCGTGCGGCTCGTCCGAAAATTTGTCGGTCATACAAAGCGGAGTTCCGTCCGAAAGTATCGGAAGCATCGTGCAAGCGGTAAAGTCGATTCCCATACCCACGACCTGCGACGGCTCCACGCCCGCCTCCGAAATAACCGCGGGAACGGTATTTTTCAAAACATCGATATAATCCTGAGGGTGCTGAAGCGCAAAAGCGTTTTCAAGCTTTTTGCCGCTTGGTAGAGTGTCGCTCATAACCGCGTGGGGATATTCAAATATGCTCGAAGCTACCTCCTCGCCCGTTTCCAAATCCACAAGCACGGCTCTCCCCGACAGAGAACCGTAGTCAATTCCCAGCGAATATTTCTTCACTTAAATCACGTCCTTATATAGAATTTAAATTTCAGTTCTTTTTGTAAGCAACATTCTGTCGTTGTCAAACACTTTGTCGCTTCTTTGCGAATATAGCTCTAACAGCTCACTAAGCGACATTTTATCGCGCTCCTCGCCCGAAATATCAAGAATGATTTTTCCGCTGTCCATCATAATGGTACGGGTTCCGGTACGCATAGCAAAATTGAGATTATGCGTTATCATAATGGTAGTGAGATTATTGGATTTTACAATATCCTTGGTTATCTCCATAATTTTGTCCGACATAGCGGGGTCGAGAGCCGCGGTATGCTCATCCAGAAGGAGCAATCTCGGAGGTACAATCGTACACATCAAAAGCGTCACCGCCTGACGCTGACCGCCCGAAAGCAGCCCAACCTTGGTTTTCATCCTGTTTTCAAGCCCCATTCCGAACTTTTCAAGCTCAGTCCTGAATTTTTCGACCGCCTTGGAGTTTAACGCAAACCCCAACATACGACCGTTCCCGCCCGAATATGCAAGAGCCAGATTTTCCTCTATTGTAAGATTCGGAGCCGTACCCTTCATAGGGTCCTGAAAAACGCGCCCGATAACTCTCGCACGCTTAAAATCGGGCAAATAGGTTATATCCTTATTGTCGAGCATAATCGCACCGGCGTCGACCATAAACGTTCCGCATATAGCGTTAAAGAGGGTGGATTTTCCGGCGCCGTTGGAGCCGACAACGGTTACAAACTCACCGCTGTCAACCGCAAGCGAAAGATTATCGAGCGCCTTATGCTCGTTCGGCGTATCCTTTGAAAAGGTTTTTGAAACTGATTCGAGTTTAAGCACCGAAAGGCCCTCCCTTCTTCATCTTAAATTTTGCAAACGCGGACTTTATCGCGGGAATCGACAGCGCAATTCCTACTATTACCGCGCTTATCAGCTTCAGCCACGACGCGGAAGCCATACTTGACGTTATCAAATACTTGGTGATTACGGTTATTATTATTCTGTAAATAGTAGAACCTATCACCGCGCTTATAATGCCGACCGTAACTCCGCGCTTGCCGAAAAACGCCTCTCCGATTATAACCGACGCAAGTCCCACAATCAACATTCCCGAACCGGTGCTTATGTCCGCATAGTCCTGGTATTGTGCCAAAATTGCACCGTTGAGCGCAACACAGGCGTTGCTGACCGCAAGCGAAATCACCTTGACGCGGTCTACGTTTATCGACGAAGCCCTTACCATGGTTTCATTGTCGCCCGCCGCGCGTATGCTCAGTCCGAGGCGCGTTTTAAAAAACGCCGCAACCAATACCGCAGCCACGGCGGTAAGTACAATTATCACCGCGAGCCTCGACACGTCCTTCGATAAAAACGGCAAAAGTGCGCGTATGTCCGAAAAAACAGTGTCGGTATTTATAAGACTGACATTGGAACTGCCCTTCATAACAAACAGGTTTATGGAATAAAGACCCGTCATAGTCAAAATTCCCGCCAAAATGGGATGTATTTTGCATTTAGTGGTCAAAAGTCCCGTTATAACTCCCGCCAAAGCTCCCGCCAGACAGCCGGCAAGCACGGCGAAATACGGGTGCCCCGCAATAGTTATCATCGCGCTCACGCACAGCCCGAAGCCGAACGAACCCTCGGTAGTCAAATCGGGAATATTTAAAATCCTGAACGATATAAATATTCCGATTGCCAAAAGTCCGTACATAACGCCAAGCTGAAGCGCACCTAAGACAAGCGACATTTCAATCAATCCTCTTTTCGTAAGAAGTATGAAAACCGCGTCACAGGTAACCCTGTGACGCTGTTTTCAAAATTTCAGATATTTATTTGTCGGTAACAAATTTCGCGTTGCTCTTAACATCGTCGGTCAGCTCAATTCCGAGCGCATCCGCCGTGGTCTGATTTATAACCATATCCGAAGCGGGAACAACAACCGCGGGAATTTCCTCGATAGGAGTTCCGCTCAAATATTCAACCGCCTTTTGTGCCGAAATTTTGCCTATTTCAACGTCGCTGATGGCAACTGTAGCAAACGCGCCCGAATCAACCATAGTAGCCGACGAACCGTAAACGGGTATCTTCGCGTCGCGCGCAATTCCCGCAACCTGCGGCATAGCGTTCTGGATAACGCTGTCGTTGGGAACGAAAATAGCGTCGACACTGCCCGCAAGCGCCTGAGTAGCCTGCTGTACCTCGGAAGAATTTGTAACGACCGACTCAACATACTTTATTCCCTTGCTGTCGAGATACTCCTTCGCGTTGTTGCAGGTCGTAACCGAGTTTATCTCGTTGGTGCAGTACAAAAGTCCGTAGGTCTGAATGTCGGGAGTGAGCTTTTCGGCAAGTCCCAGAATATCCTCTACCGGCACCGCGTTTGAAGTTCCGGTAGAATTTTTGTCCGGCTTGTTCATATCGCTGATAATTCCGGCTCCGACAGGGTTGCTAACCGAAATAAATATGTTCGGTATGCCCGACTCAGCGCTTACAAACGCCTGCGATGCGGGCGTTGCAACCGTTGCTACAAGGTCCTTGCCGCTGCTTATCATATCCTGAACAATGGTGTTAAGATTGGACATATCGCCCTGAGCGCATTTATAGTCTATCTCGCACTTGTCCTCGGTGTAACCCGCCTCGCGCAGGCCCTCTATAAAGCCGTCTCTCATATCCGTGAACGCGCCGTTCTCAATCTGCAATATAATTCCCACTTTAACCTTGTCCTGAGTGTTTTCTCCCGTCGTGCCACTCTGCGTATCGCTGCCGCAGCCCGAAACCGCGCCCACAAGCGCGGCGCAAAGTGCAAACGCCGAAACTGCCTTTAAGATTTTTTTGATTTTCAAATTTTATCAACCTTTCTTATATTAAATTTTTAATTTATTTCAATTTTTCTTATTGTATTCGTCAAGCTCGTCAAACGCCCGCCTTAGCATATCCTCGGTGACGATATACGGATTGTGCCGCACGTCCGACATATTTGGTATATTCGGAATAAGCGCGTCCATCTGCTCTCGGCTTATCTCAATATTCTCAAGAGAGGTAGGCAGACCGACGCTTTTATTGAACTTATATATTTTTTCAAACTCATCGCGCTGACCGTCAACAAGAAGGCATATAAGCACGCCGAAAGCCACTACCTCGCCGTGAAGATGATTTTCCTCTATGTTTTTAACCGAGGTCAGCGTGTAAAAAATTGCGTGAGCCAATCCGCTATTATAATCGGGCGTGTGGTCGCGCGTAAGATATATCGAAACGAGCGCAGTTACGGCGGCGATAGCCAGAACCACCTCTTTAAACTCGTGGGAGCAAACGCCCCTCTTGTTATCTTCGAGAGCCTTTTTGCCGTACATCAAAATCGGCTCGACGCACATTCCGCTCATATTAACTCCAAAACCCGTGTAATGTTCAAGCTGTTCGCCTCTCGCCGAAATCGTACACTCATAAAATTTTGCGTAGGTATCGCCCATACCCGCCCATAAATACTTATACGGAGCCTCGCACATTATTTTCGTATTTATAAAAGCGTGAACCGGCGGCTGAAGAAAAAAATACGGCTCGGCAAACGTACCGTCCGAATGGTACATTATAGATACGCTCGTACAGCAGGAACAGTTTGATGCGATTGTCGGAAAAGTAAAAACGGGAAGTCCGGTCTTGTCGCCGAGGCACTTGCAGGTGTCGGTAGCCTTGCCTCCGCCCACAGCGAAAAGCATATCCGCCGACTTGACCGCCTCATTTCCCATAAGCATATCCACGTTCTCGTAGCTCGCCTCGCCGCCGAAGTGAATAAAGTCGGTGATTGAAATTTTGCTGTCGGCAAGCGCGGCGGTAAGATACGGCTTCGCCGCCGCCATAGCGCGCTCACCGCCTATAACGACCGCCTTTGTACCGTATTTTTCGCAATATTCGGGTATTTTATCATAACAGTCCTCCCCTATTGAATAATTCGGGAGAAGCATAGTATAATTGTTCATAAAAATTCACCTACTAAATTTTACCACATCAAAAGCGTATTGTCAATTAAATTAAATAAAACGCAAACCCAAAACGGATTTGCGCTTTATTTATTAAATTGTCTCAGATTACCTTGTAACCCTCTTTTTCTACCGTCTGCTTTAAAACATCATCAGATACATCCGCGTTTAAAGTGAGTACCGCCGTTCCGCTCTCGTGGCTCACAACCGCCGAGTCAACCTGTGGGAGAGCTTCAAGGCTCTGCTTTACTCTCGCCTCGCAGTGCCCGCACATCATACCTTCGATTTTTATTGTCTTTTCCACTTTTTTATTCTCCTCTCTTATTTTTACGGCTTTTACGCCTTTAATTTTTCTGTCCCTTTTTGTACTTCTTATGTTAACTAAATTAAGTCTGAGCGCGTTTGTCACAACGCAAAAGCTTGACAGGCTCATCGCCGCCGCCGCTATCATAGGATTCAGCCTCAATCCGAGCGGTATTATAAGCGCACCCGCCGCGATAGGTATTCCTATGACATTATATATAAACGCCCAAAACAGATTCTCGTAAATATTTCTGAGCGTCGCCCTGCTCAGTCTTATCGCCGCCGAAACATCCGTAAGCTTGCTGTTCATCAAAACTACGTCCGCCGCGTCTATCGCCACATCTGTTCCCGCGCCGATAGCTATTCCCATATCCGCTCTCGTAAGAGCCGGAGCATCGTTTATTCCGTCGCCGACCATAGCCGTCTTGCCCGATTTTTTAAGTTCTTGTATAACACTCTCTTTTCCGTCGGGCAATACTCCCGCGATAACCTCGTCAACTCCCGCCTGTGCGCCTATCGCGTTTGCGGTCTGTTCGTTATCTCCGGTTAGCATAACCACGCGTACTCCCATATTGCGAAGCTCGCGTATTGCTTGCGGGCTGTCCTCTTTTATCGTGTCGGCAACGGCAATAATTCCCATAATACCGCTTTCGTCACTGAAAAACAAAGGCGTTTTTCCCTCAGCCGCCAGCGTCTCCGCCTTGGATTTTATTTCATTTCCGACCTCGGCGCGTCCGCTTATAAATTTGAGATTTCCTCCCGATATTCTTTTGCCGCCGCGCAAAGCCGTAAGTCCGTTTCCCGGAAGCGCCTCGAACTCCGATACCTCGTCAAAGTCAAGCCCCATTTCTCCGGCTTTTTCAAGCATCGCCTTTGCCAGCGGATGCTCGCTCTTTTTTTCAAGGGAATACGCCGTTTTCATAAGCTCACGTTCGCTCACACCGTCTGCCGTAATTATATCGGTCACTCTCGGCTGTCCGCTCGTAATGGTTCCCGTTTTATCGAGCGCGACTGTTCTTACACGCCCCGTTTCCTCAAGAGATACGGCGGTTTTAAACAGTATGCCGTTTTTCGCGCCCACGCCGCTTCCGACCATAATTGCGACGGGAGTTGCCAGACCGAGCGCACACGGACAGCTTATAACCAAAACCGAAATTCCTCTCGCAAGTGCAAAACCTACGCCGTATCCCGCAATCAACCATATCAAAATCGTGACTGCGGCAAGACAGATTACCACAGGCACAAAAACTCCCGAAACCTTGTCCGCGACTTTAGCTATAGGAGCCTTTGAAGCCGCCGCATCGCTTACCATACGGATAATCTGCGCGAGAGCCGTGTCCTCTCCCACCTTAGACGCTTTGCATTTTATAAATCCGGAACGGTTTACCGTACCGGTATACACCTCGTCGCCGACCGCCTTATCAACCGGTATGCTCTCGCCGGTCAGCGCGGACTCGTCTACCGCGCTGCCGCCCTCAATTATTATTCCGTCAACCGGAATATTGCTGCCGGGGCGCACGACAAATATATCTCCCTTTAAAACGTCTCCGACGGGGATTTCAACCTCCGCGCCGTCTCTTACAACCGTCGCGGTCTTTGGCGCAAGCTTCATAAGACCCTTGAGCGCGTCGGTAGTCTTTCCCTTTGAACGGGATTCAAGCATTTTACCGACCGTGATAAGCGTGAGTATTGTCGCTGCGGACTCAAAATAAAGCTCGTGCATATAGCTCATAACCGCTTCGGCGTCGCCCGCCGCCTGCGCCCCCGTCATAGCGAAGAGCGCATATGTGCTGTAGACAAACGCCGCGCCCGCGCCGAGAGCCACAAGCGCGTCCATATTCGGCGCTCTGTGGATAAGACTTTTAAACCCGCTTACGAAAAAGCGTTTGTTTATAATCATAACCGCTATGGTCAGCAAAAGCTGTAAAAGTCCCATAGCAACGTGATTTCCGACAAAAAAAGATGGTACCGGAAAGCCCCACATCATAGCGCCCATCGAAAAATACATTAGTACCGCCAGAAGCACCAGTGACGCCGCCAGGCGGCGTTTAAGCTGCGGCGTTGTATTATCCGCAAGCGGGTCGTCATCCTCGGCACTGTCCGCCGCGACGGAGCGCGCACCCTTTTTCTGAGCCTTATAACCTGCCGCTTCGACCGCCGCGATTATATCCCGCTCTGACGCTGTTCCTTCGACCGACATAGAATTGGTAAGCAGGCTTACCGAACATTCGGTAACGCCCTCGACCTTTGAAACCGCCTTTTCAATTCTCGCGCTGCACGCGGCACAGCTCATTCCGCTGACCGTGTACTGTTCCATTTCCGCTCACCACTTTTCTAAAAAAATTCTCCTGAATTGTTAGTATATTACATTAAAATATATTATATACCCTTGACAAAAAATTGTCAAGGGTATAGCATATCGGAATTATCGGTTTTATACATAAGGCTTAATGCCTTCGTATCTCACGTCCCAATCCTTCGGGAAGCCGGGAGTCTTGCTGTCAAAGCCCTTATCCCAGCCTGCCGCCATCATAGCTACCGCCGTGAGCAGACCGCCGTTTGCGGGGATATACACCGGCAAATCGGGGCGCTGATAACAATGTCCGTTGTTCATATACCTGTTCTTTTCGGTGTTTAAAAGCAGACAATCAACCGCCAGTTCGGGCATACCGGTGCGTGCCGCTGTCATAGCCATAACCGGATAATCCCAGCCCCACGTCGTTTCCATTTGCCATTTTGCAATAACGGTGTTCAGCGTGTTCCTCATCGTGCTGATATTCGCGCGTCTGCCGGGCAGAACTCCGCAGGCACAGAGCATTGACGGATGGTCGGTATTAAAATCCGAAAAAGTTTCGGGACAATTTTCGTGTGCCGGATAAACTCCGTCCGCTTCGGGAAGCTCTGCCATTTTGCGGATTATCTCCTCCCACTTTACGTTTGGCTCCAGCCCCTGACGCTTGCGCCACTTTTGAGCTATGCTCAGCGCATACACCCAGTATTCAAGCTCATATGTGGGGTTGAGTGTGTTCTCCGGACTATGCTTCTCCTGCGCGGGTATTAGCGGCGCGGCGAGGACGTATCTGTCGTTTTCCTCGTCGTAATGTGCGAAATCCGCCATAAATTCGGCTGTTTTCTCAATAATATCAGAATATTTGCGAAGCACCTGCTGTTCGGGTCGGTTTCGGTAGATAAGCTCCGCCATAAAAATCGGATGCGGCTGCTGCCATATAAGGAACGGAGCGATATTAGACGGACTGTCGTTTCCCATATTATCAACCATTTTATTCCATCTCGCACCCTTATATCCCTGACACGCCGCGTGTTCCTCGGCAGTATGAATATACTGCAAATACCACTCCATACTGCGCTCCAAAAGCTCCTCGCGTCCCCAGAGCGCAAAGTGCGCGGCGTGCCACCAGTGCATTTCCAGATGCGCCTTTCCGAACCAGCTGTTGCAGGTCAGCCCCGTTTCCTGAGGCGGCAAACTGCCGCTGCACTGAACCTTTGTTATGTACTGCGAAAGTATAACTCGCCTTTCAAGCTCCGCCGCTCTCGGGTCTTTCACTCTCGAAAAATCTATTGCGCCGCCGCTCTCCCAAAAGTCTTTCCAGCCGCGCTCACAGTCCGAAAATACCGTAGCCGAGTCGGGAATTACATCTCTGAACGGCTCCGGCGCAAATCTTACGGTAAAGTTAAAGCTATCGCCGCCTCTGGAGAACAGTTCAAAGCAATGGGTATCTGTCCGATTCAAACGAAAGTCCTGCTCGCTTCTGAAATCAGTATAATATTTAGTATTGTCGAGCGTCCTGCCGAACTTCACATAGTCGGGTTCCAAATCCAGCACCTCGGTGTGGTGCTTTCCGCCCGATATCCAGTCCGAAGCGTCGGTTTTGTGCGAAGCATACGGAAACTCAATTTCAATTCCTATCTTTCCCTTTGCAATTTGCGGTGATTTAACTTCAACCGCGATAATATCATACACCGGATGACAGCAGGTCTTAACCTCAACGGGCTTACCCTCAAATTTAAAGCGGCTGTATATCACTCCGCTGTATAAATCCAGCTTCTGATTTATCCTTATTATTTCGTTTATCTCGGCATAAGAACCGTCGCGCTTCTTAAACACAAAGCCTATTCTTCCGAGATTAAATCTGTGCGGATTCTGCCTAAGGAAGTTATATACATCCTCCTGACCCTCGGACGACGAAAAATAGCCCACCTCGCGTCCGAAGGTATCGTACATTTTCGGCTTAATGGAGTTTAAGTCAATATTTTCCGGCGTTTTATACGAATGCCAGCCCCAATTTGACATAGTGCAAAGCGGTATGCCGTCCGCATAGTCTCCGTTAAAGGACTGAAGCCCCGTTATGTCAACCGAAAAGGCAAACTCTCCGTTGCCCGCCGTAAACGGAGAAAACGGGTCAACTTCGTTTAAAACGGGGTTATTTCTTTCGACGACCTTTTTTCTGTTTATACCCATAGCTCACACTCCTAAATATATTTTATTCGGTTTATCCTGAAATAAATTACAACGGTTTATTACATAATACTATTTTTGACATTTTTTATCAAGTATAAATTTTTCGCCTGTGCGCATTTTCAACATATTTTTCATTACAAAAGCCCAATAAACCGCTTTGCAAATATGATTTTATTGTTTGAATTTTATTCTTTAACGACTTGATTTTTGTTTGCGGATAATGTAATATATATGTTGGCGTAAAACCGTACGCTTTATAAAATACGGCAAGATTTATATAATTCAGTAAATTTACATTTTGGAGGATTTTTATGTACTCAAAAGAAAATATACGAAACATAGCCATAATAGCGCACGTTGACCACGGCAAGACCACTCTGGTTGACGCTATGCTCAAGCAAAGCGGTACCTTCCGTGACAACGAGCAGGTTTCGGAGCGGGTTATGGACTCCAACGACCTCGAAAAGGAGCGCGGAATTACAATACTCGCCAAAAACACCTCGCTGTTTTACGACGGTATTAAAATAAACATAGTGGACACCCCCGGACACGCCGACTTCGGCGGAGAGGTCGAACGAAGCCTCGAAATGGTGGAGGGCGTTCTTTTGCTCGTGGACGCGTTCGAGGGCTGTATGCCGCAGACGCGCTTTGTTCTGCAAAAGGCTCTCGCGCTCGGTCTGAAGCCTATAATAGTAGTAAACAAAGTAGACCGCCCGAACGCAAGACCTTACGAGGTAGTGGACGAGGTGCTGGAGCTGTTTCTCGACCTCGACTCAACCGACGAGCAGCTTGACTCTCCCGTGATTTACACATCAGGCAAGGACGGCTGGGCTTCTATGGACCCCGAAACCAAGTCCGGCGATATGTCGCCGCTTTTTAAGCTGATAAAAGACCACGTTGACCCGCCTTCGGGCGACGAGGACAAGCCGTTTCAGATGCTCGTCTCAAATATTGACTTCGACGAATACACGGGCAGAATAGCGGTCGGAAAAATAGAGCGCGGCTCCTGCAAATTGAATCAGCAGGTTTCGGTTTGCCGAAAGGACGGCACCGTTTCAAACGGCAAAATAACCAAGATATATGTCTATGACGGGCTTAAAAAGACTGAGACAACCGATGTCTCGGTAGGAGAAATTGCCGCAATATCGGGTATTTCTGACATAAATATCGGCGAAACGATATGCGATACGAGCTGTGCGGAGGCTCTGCCGTTTGTCGAAATAGACGAACCCGTACTTTCGATGACTTTCAGCGTAAACGACAGTCCGTTCGCGGGCAGAGACGGAAAATTTGTCACCTCAAGGCATATACGCGACCGACTTTTTAAGGAACTCGAATCCAATATCAGCCTGCGCGTTGAGGAAACCGATTCCACCGAATCTTTTGTCGTTTCGGGACGCGGCGAACTGCATTTATCGGTGCTTATAGAAAATATGCGCCGCGAAGGATATGAATTTCAGGTTTCCAAGCCGGTGGTTATATATAAGGAAATAGACGGCGTAAAATACGAACCTATGGAATATCTGACCATCGAAGTTCCGGACGAGTTTACCGGAGTTGTTATGGAGGGCATAGGCGTACGCAAGGGAGAAATGCGGAATATGGCTCCCTCGGCTCAGGGTTATACAAAAATGGAGTTTACAATCCCCGCCCGCGGTCTTATCGGCTACAGGAACCAGCTTTTGACCGACACAAAGGGCACCGCGATTATGAACCACATTTTTGACCGCTACGAACCATTCAAGGGTGAGATACAAAGCCGTCTGCGCGGCTCTCTCGTCGCGTTTGAAACCGGCGAATCGGTAACATACGGACTTTTTAACGCACAGGACCGCGGCACAATGTTTATCGGCGCGGGCGTTGACGTATATATGGGAATGATTGTCGGAGAAAATTCAAGGAATGACGACGTTGTCGTAAACGTATGCAAAAAGAAGCACGTCACCAATATGCGCGCGTCGGGTTCCGACGAGGCGCTCAGGCTCGTACCTCACAAAAATCTCAGTCTTGAGGAATGTCTGGACTTTATCGCGGACGACGAGCTTCTTGAAGTCACTCCGAAAAATCTTCGTCTCAGAAAGAAGATTCTCGACACCGAGCTTCGCGCAAAATCCGAAGCGAGAAACAGAAAATAATTTAAACTAAAATGCCGAAAGCTCTGCTTTCGGCATTTTTATTTTATCTTTATTATCAAATTTCTCTTTTTTGGCGGAGCGCCGTCAATCACAAAGGCTTTTTCCATAAGCTCCGCCGCCTCGTTCAGACGCTCCCGCTCCGACGTATAAAGCGTCGCGAGCGTATCTCCCGCATTTACGCGATCGCCGCGCTTTTTACTAAGCCTCACTCCCGCAAGCGGGTCTATTTTATCCTCCTTGCGAACTCTGCCCGCTCCGAGCTTCATAGCCGCCGCGCCGCATAAATCCGCAAATATGCCTCCTACATACCCATCGGACACACTCTTTAACTCATATTGAAATTCCGCTTTCGGCATATTCAGCATATAGTCGACGTCTCCGCCCTGCGCGGAAATTATCTCTTTGAATTTTTCGAGCGCACGACCCGAGCTTATGCTGTCCTCAGCCAACCTTTCGCACTCCGAAACCGTGCCAAACCCGCCGAGCGACAGCATTTGCGCGGCAAGCACGTTGCAAAGCTCTTTCAAATCATCCGGAGCGTCTCCCGAAAGAGCGCTAACAGCCTCGCTAACCTCAAGGGAGTTGCCTATCGCAAAGCCGAGCGGCTCGTTCATATCCGACATTACCACCGAGACCTTTTTGCCATAGCTTTCTCCTATCGAAATCATAGTATCGGCGAGAAGCTCCGCGTCATTTGCGCTCCGCATAAACGTGCCGCGTCCCACCTTAACGTCAAGCACTATAACATCCGCACCCGACGCGATTTTCTTGCTCATAACGCTCGACGCTATGAGCGGAATACTGTCCACGGTGTTCGTCGCATCTCTGAGCGCGTAAATTTTTTTGTCGGCAGGGGCGAGTTTGCCCGTCTGCCCTGACAGAACCGCACCCACTCTCTTTAGTTGCTCCGTAAATTCCGCCCCGCTCGGTTGGGTGTTAAAGCCGCGCACCGATTCCAGCTTATCGACGGTTCCGCCCGTGTTGCCGAGCCCGCGTCCCGACATTTTAGCGACTTTCAAGCCGCACGACGCAACCATAGGCACCACTATCAGGGTGGTTTTGTCGCCAACGCCGCCCGTTGAATGTTTGTCCGCCTTTACTCCGCTTATATCCGAAAGATTTAACACGTCTCCCGAATTTATCATACACCTTGTAAACGAAAACAGCTCACGGTCGTCCATCCCGTTAAAGTAAACCGCCATAAGAAAAGCGGACATCTGATAGTCGGGAATAACGCCGTCTGTATAACCTCCGACCGCAAATTCTATCTCACTGTCCGAAAGCGGCAGACCGCGCTTTTTCTTTTCGATAATATCAAGCATTGTCATATTATCACCTTAGAGATTAAATATATTCGGCAAAAGCCCGCCCAAATCGTACACCTCGAAATCATCCTCCGATATTGCCGTTATTACAGGCGTGTCGGGCTTTGCAAACTCCGCCATTACCTGACGGCACGAACCGCAGGGAAACGTCTTTTCGAGCTTTTCACCGCCGCCTGCGATTGCAACCGCCGAAATAACGCGCTCGCCCTCCGAAACGGCTTTCAATACAGCGACCCTCTCGGCGCACACCGTTTCGCCGTATGCCGCATTTTCGACGTTACAGCCCGTAAAAATCCTGTCGCCGCACAAGACAGCCGCGCCGACCTTAAATCCCGAATATGGGCTGTATGAATTTTCGCGCGCCTTTAATGCCGCGCGTACAAGCGCCTTGAAGTCCACCGCTATTTCTCCTCCTCGACGTTCTCACCCATCAGCTTTTTTATGCTTCTCGGAAGAGCGTCCTTTGAATTTTTCCACGGCTCGTCGTGAAATCTGTAATCAAATTTGTCTATGAACCACAGCAAATCTCCGCGCACACGCTCCAAATTCTCAAGTTCGAGCTTTGAAAGAGAATTGTAAAATTCCGAGTACTCCTTATCCGAAATGCGCTTTTGCCCCTCGTCTAAAAGCATAGCGAAATGCTCTATGCAAAATCCGTTGCCGCTCAGCACCTTTTCTTTAAATTCGGGCTCGGTTTTCCATAGATAAAAAAACGTATCGATATACCGCGCCATATTTTCCTCTATGCGCTCGCACACATAGCAGGAGTCTGCGGTTTGATGAATAAACTCGGACGACGCGGAGCGTTCTCCCTCCTTCGGGCGCGAGAAAAGAGACTTTTTCCCCGAAACGGGCGCTTCCTTCAGCTTTTCTCGAAGCTCGCCGCATATCTTTTCAAAATGCGTGCTGAGCATAAGCGCAATACCGAGACTGTTCTGCCGCTCATACATATTTCTTATATGCCTTTTACAAAAGCCTTTCTCGTCCGTCTCGGCACGAATGTCCTCCTCCATATACGAAGGACCGAGGACGTAGTTTATCGCGTCGTTTTCTATCTTTTCTCTCATCGTGCAAAACGGACACTCGCCGCCCGCGTCAAACGCCTCGTTTACCGGTATGGTGTATATTTTTTCTTTCAATGCGACCACTTCCTTTGCGGTTACGATTTAAAGATTCAAGCAAATTTCAGCTTTTAAATATAATATCACACGGCGAGACAAATTACAAGAAAAAAATCCCCCGCCGTACGCATTGGATGTTCCAAAAGGCGGGAGATTAAAAAATTATTGAAAATTAAAGAAATGAGCCGCTTTTAAAGTATTATGCAGATAAGTCCTCCGCTTCCCTCGTTTATAATTTTTTGCAGGGTTTCCTGAAGCTTGAACCTCGCGTCCTCCGGCATACGGTACAGTTTATTATGTAAACCCGCCGTGACCAGTTCGTGGAGCGACGTACCGAATATGTTGGACTCCCACAGCTTTTTGGGGTCTGTCTCAAACTCCTTAAGCAAATAATGTACCAGTTCTTCGGACTGCTTTTCGGTGCCTACTATCGGGTTCACTTCTGTTTCGATGTCGGCGCGAATCATATGTATCGACGGTGCGGAAGCTTTGAGCCTAACTCCGTATCTTCCGCCCTGTTTGATTATTTCGGGTTCTTCGAGGGCAAGCTCGTCAATAGAGGGCGACACTATTCCGTATCCCTTGTTTTCAACCTCCGCGAGCGCCGGAGCTATTTTATCGTATTCTTTCTTTACAACAGCCATCTCTTCAAGAAGCCTTATTAAATCCTCGTCGTTCTTTATATCAAATCCGGTATTTTCGCATACGGTGCTGTAGAACAACTCCTGCGGAGTTGATATTTCAACGAGTATGCTTCCCGTACCCAAATCCACATTTGCGACGGAGGCGCGCTCTACATATTCGCAGTTTTGTATAGCCTCCGCGAATGTTTCCGCGTCCGAAATTTTACTTACTTTGTCCACAGCCTGAACCACGGCTTCGCGTATATTGCACTTTAAGAGATTGTCGTCGTCGAGCGCGTTTATCCAGTCGGGAAATGTAACACCGATTTCGGTCAGCGAAAACTCCACAAGCAGCTTCCTCATAATGGTGTTTACGTCGTTTTGGCTAAGCTCCATACAGTTTATCGGCAGAACTCCCACTCCGTACTTTTCGGAGAGCTGTTCTTTAAGCTCCTGTGTGCTTTCCGAGTTGGGCGTCGTGGTGTTCAAAATTACTATAAACGGCTTATTTATATTTTGCAGTTCGCTTATTACACGTTCTTCCGCGTTTACATAGTCCTCTCGGTCAATATCGGTTATACTTCCGTCGGTAGTCACAACTATTCCCACCGTTGAGTGTTCGTTTATGACCTTTTTGGTGCCCATTTCGGCTGCGGCGGCAAACGGCATAGGAGAATCCGACCACGGAGTTCTGACCATTCTCGGCATTTCGTTTTCAATATGACCGAGCGCGCTGTCCACTATGTAACCCACACAGTCTATGAGACGGGTTTTCAGCGAGATATTGTCGCCCACCGAGATTTCCACGGCTTCATTCGGTACGAATTTCGGCTCGGTGGTCATTATCATTCTGCCTCCCGCACTCTGAGGAAGCTCGTCGAGCGCTCTTTCCCTCTTATATTCGTTCTCGATGTTGGGAATTACGACAAGGTCCATAAAGCGTTTTATAAATGTGGATTTTCCGGTTCTCACCGGTCCCACAACGCCGATATAGATGTCTCCCTGTGTGCGCTGCGCTATATCCTTATAGATGTCATAGCTCTCCATAATATACCTCCTGTTTTTTGTATTAGTCATACGGTACTTGAACACGGAATATGTGTTAAAATACCGTATGACTAAAGCTTTTTTATAAAAATATATTATGTGCTTGTTTTCTTTATGCCTAAAAAGCGCCGTTTGAAATATTTAAAAATAAAAACACAATTTTACGCATATGAATTTAATGCGGTTGTCCGACCGAAAAAAGCCCTGAAATAAAGGCAAAACGGTCAAAAATTGTAAATTCGGCTCAAAAAATTGCAATTTTATTAAAAAAATTTTGAAAAAGTTATTTACTATTTCAAAAGATATTGTTATAATATTATTGTGTAGTTTTAATAAAAAACTTATACGGTAAAAAAATATTTTATTTAATATACATAGGAGGTTTTTTCCAATGGCAAAGCACTTCAAAACTATGGACGGCAACACCGCAGCGGCGCATTGCGCTTATGCTTTCACAGAGGTTGCCGCCATCTATCCGATCACTCCTTCGTCACCTATGGCTGAATATGTTGACGAGTGGAGCGCAAAGGAAGGCCGAAAAAATGTTTTCGGTCAAAAGGTAAAGGTTGTTGAGCTTCAGTCGGAAGCGGGCGCGTCGGGCGCTGTTCACGGTTCGCTTCAGGCAGGTGCGCTCACAACCACATTTACGGCGTCGCAAGGTCTGCTCCTTATGATTCCGAATATGTACAAAATCGCGGGCGAACTTCTCCCGACTGTTTTCCATGTAAGCGCGAGAGCACTTGCGGCTCACGCTCTTAACATATTCGGCGACCATCAGGACGTTATGGCTTGCCGTCAGACAGGTTTCGCGATGCTCGCATCCGGCAGCGTTCAGGAGGTTATGGACCTCGGCGGCGTTGCCCACCTTGCGGCAATTAAGGGCAGAGTTCCGTTCCTTCACTTCTTCGACGGTTTCAGAACTTCTCACGAAATTCAGAAAATCGAAGTTATGGACTACGAGGACCTCGCAAAGCTGGTTGATATGGATGCGGTTAAGAAGTTCAAGGACAACGCTTTGAACCCTGAGCATCCTGTTCTCCGCGGTACGGCTCAGAACGCCGACATTTACTTCCAGGGAAGAGAAGCGTCGAACAAATTCTATGACGCTGTTCCCGACATCGTAAATGATTATATGAAAGAAATTTCAAAGATTACCGGCCGTGAGTACAAGCCGTTTAACTACTACGGCGCTCCCGATGCCGACAGAGTTATCGTAGCTATCGGCAGCGTATGCGAAGCTCTTGAAGAGACGGTTGATTACCTCAACGCGAGAGGCGAAAAGGTAGGCGTGCTGAAGGTTCACCTCTATCGTCCGTTCTCGGCTAAGTATTTCTTCGACGCTATGCCCGAAACGGTTAAGAAGATAGCTGTTCTCGACAGAACAAAGGAACCCGGCTCGCTCGGCGAACCTCTCTATCTTGACATCTGCAATCTGTATTCGGGTAAGAAGAACGCTCCCGTTATAGTTGGCGGACGTTACGGACTCGGTTCCAAAGACACAACACCGACCCTTCTCGCTGCGGTATACGAAAACCTCAAAGCGGATGAGCCGAAGAACAACTTCACGCTTGGTATTGTGGATGATGTTACAAATCTTTCTCTTGAAGTCGGAGAGAAAATCAACGCGGCTCCCGAAGGCACTACCTGCTGTAAGTTCTGGGGCTTCGGCTCGGACGGTACGGTTGGCGCTAACAAGGACGCTATAAAGATTATAGGCGACAACACCGATCTCTACGCTCAGGCGTACTTTGATTACGACTCCAAGAAGTCGGGCGGCGTTACAATGTCTCACTTGAGATTCGGTAAGAAGCCCATTAAGTCTACATACCTTCTTGACAGAGCCGACTATATTGCGTGCCACAAGCCCGCATACGTTTATCAGTATGACGTGCTTGAAGGACTTCGCAAGGGCGGCAAATTCCTGCTCAACTGCGTATGGTCTGACGACGAGCTTAGCGAAAAGCTCCCCGCAAAGGTTAAGAAGTACATCGCGGAGAACGACATCGAATTCTACACTATCAACGCGGTAGACGTTGCTACAAAAGTAGGTCTTGGACCGAACAGAATAAATATGGTTACGCAGAGCGCATTCTTCAAGCTCGCTGACGTTATCCCGTTCGACCAGGCTGTTACCCTTATAAAAGCCGCTATTAAGAAGACATACGGCAGGAAGGGCGACGAAATCGTTAATATGAACTGCAACGCGGTTGACGGCGCTATCGACGCTCTGCATAAGGTTGACGTTCCGGCTGACTGGAAGAACGCGGTTGACGACAGCACAGACGAGGCTGACGTTCCCAAGTTCATAAAGAACATTGTTGAGCCGGTTAACGCTCAGCAGGGTAACAAACTCCCCGTAAGCACATTTACAGGTATGGAGGACGGTACGTTCGAGACAGGCACTTCGAGATATGAGAAGCGCGGAGTTGCGGTTCTTGTTCCCGAGTGGGATTCGAGCAAGTGTATCCAGTGTAACCAGTGCAGCGCGGTTTGTCCGCACGCTGCAATTCGTCCCGTGCTTCTTACTGACGAAGAAGCCGCAAAGGCTCCGGAGCATTTTGATATGCTCGACGCTAAGGGCGTAAACGTAGGCTCGAAGTTCCGTATCCAGGTATCCCCCAAGGACTGCCTCGGCTGCGGCGTCTGCGCTCAGGTTTGCCCCGCTAAGGAAAAGGCTCTTTCGATGAAGCCTATCGACGAAGTTGTTGACAAAGAATCCGACAACTGGGATTTCGCGGTTTCGGTTCCGACAAAGCAGAAGGATATCGATATATTGAAGAGCATCAAGAATTCTCAGTTTGCACAGCCGCTTCTCGAATTCTCCGGCGCTTGCGCAGGCTGCGGCGAAACACCTTACATCAAGCTCATCACTCAGTTGTTCGGCGACAGAATGGTTGTTGCTAATGCAACGGGCTGTACCTCTATCTGGGGCGGCAGCGCACCGTCAATGCCGTACTGCAAGAACGACGAGGGTCACGGTCCCGCTTGGGCTAACTCACTGTTCGAGGACAACGCTGAGTTCGGTCTTGGCATGGTAGTAGCTCACAATAAGATAAGAGAAACGCTCCAGTCTGATATGGAAGCTGTTATGGATAAGGTTGACGCTAAGCTTGCGGATGCTTTCAAGGCTTGGATAGAGGGTAAGGACAACGCTGAGGCTTCCAAGGCTGCTGCGGCTGACATCAAGGCTCTCATCAAGGATGCCGATATGTCTGACAGTCATATAAAGAATATCGCGGACAGAAGCGACTTCCTTGTTAAACACTCGCACTGGGCATTCGGCGGCGACGGCTGGGCTTATGATATAGGTTACGGCGGACTTGACCACGTTATCGCATCCGGCGAGGACATCAACATCTTCGTTGTTGATACCGAGGTTTACTCCAATACGGGCGGTCAGGCTTCAAAGGCTACTCCTACCGCGGCTGTTGCTAAGTTTGCGGCTTCCGGTAAGAGAGTTAAGAAAAAGGATCTCGGTATGATTGCCACAACCTACGGCTACGTATATGTTGCACAGATAGCTCTCGGAGCTAATATGCAGCAGGCTCTCACCGCAATCAAAGAGGCTGAGGCTTATCCGGGACCGTCGCTTATAATAGCTTACGCTCCTTGTATCAACCACGGCATTAAGTCGGGTATGGCAACAACGATTGCCGAGGAGAAGAAGGCTGTTGAAGCAGGTTACTGGCACCTCTGGAGATACAATCCGCTTCTCGCCGACGAAGGCAAGAACCCGTTCATACTCGACTCGAAAGAACCCAAGGGCTCTATCCAGGAGTTTATGAAGGGCGAGAACAGATACCTCCAGCTTCTCAAGGGCTATCCGGACGTTGCTCAGAGCTTGTTCGACAAGGCTGAAAACGACCTCGTCGCAAGATACAACAACTATAAGAGAATGGCTGAGTAATCGGTTAAGCAAAAAATCCGCAAATCGGATAAAAACGGCGCATCACATAAGTGATGCGCCGTTTCTTTGTCCTGTAAACGCAAACTGATACGCTATTGCTTAATTAAAATCCGCTGAAATCACTTGCTTTATACCTTGCGCTATGATACAATGGCTTAAAATCAAATCATAAAGGCGGATTTATTATGTTTAACATTCCCGAAGAAAAAAAGATAAGAGTTATTTTAGACACCGATGTAAAAAACGAGGTGGACGACCAGTTTGCCATAGTACACGCTATGCTTACCGAGTCCTTTGACGTAAGAGCGATAATTCCCGCCCATTTTGGCGACTCAAAATCTCAAACCAGCCAGGCGGACAGCTACGAGGAAGCCGTGCTTGTGCTGAGTAAAATGGGAAAATTAAATGACGCAGCTTTATGCAACGGAGCAAAAGAGGCAATCCCCGACGAGAAAACGCCCGTCCCATCACCCGGCGCACAAATTATAATCAAAGAGGCGATGAGCGACGACGAGCGCCCGCTTTACATATCGTTTCTGGGACCCCTTACCGATATGGCGTCGGCGCTGTTGATTGAACCTAAAATTGCCGATAGGGATATTACGGTGATATGGATTGGCGGCGGCGATTATCCGAACGGCGGCTGGGAATACAATCTCAAAAACGACGTAAACGCCGCAAATGTGGTATTTAAGTCAAACGTCAGGCTTTGGCAGGTACCGCGAAGCGTGTACCGTATGATGCCTGTTTCCTTTGCCGAGCTTCGCGACAGGGTATATCCGTACGGCGAAATCGGGAAGTATCTGACCGAAAACGTTATCAGCTTTAATAACGCCCAAAAATCACGCCCAACCGAATACCGTATACTTGGCGATTCTCCTTCGGTAGGCCTTATGATGTTCGGCGATTGCGGCGAGTGGGAAGATATTCCCCGCCCCGAATTTGGCTCCGATATGAAATACATCCATACCCAAAGCGACCGCACTTTGCGGGTATATAAAAATATCAATTCCCGCTTTATTCTTGAAGATTTATACGCTAAGCTGAAATTGAAGTACAGCTAATTTACGGTTAAATGCTAAAAACGGCGTATCACTTATGTGATGCGCCGTTTTGTATGTTGTTCAATTTATTTCAAATCCACCGTGACGGCATTATCCCAATCAAGGGTTACCCCGTTAATGCGCTCAAAGCGGAGCGTTGTGAAATTCGCCTTTATAGCCTCGGCGCTCACACTGTCGTCCATGGGTATCGGGCAACCGTTTTCATCCCGCGCGTCGTAGGTATATACGTCGGTATAGGAATTGGTGTCGTGGTGTACCTCGGTGTCAAGCATACGGTCGTAGTGTACCTTGGTGTTGCCGCCGGGCTCTTCACCCGCATCGTTTAACAGCTCAAAGTACGGTCCGTACTTTATAAAGCCGTCTATGCGGTAATCCACCTCAACGCGTCCGTCGTATATACGCACGTCGGTTACAACCACCTCGCCGTCTTTCAGCTCAAACGTCATCGGGTACTCGCCTATCTTCTTGTCAATCACGGTCGCCTCCTCGCCCGATTTCGGTTCCGAATAGTGCGTCGGTACGATAGTTAGCTTTTTGGTGTTCAGGTCAGCCTTTAAAAACTCAAACGAGTTATTTGATGAGCCGTCAGCCGCCATACTCGCATCTGCGTCCAATATATCGAGACATATTCCGTTTTCGTCAAATAGCGCGAAATCATCAACAAGGCTCAGCGCATAATCCGAGCTGTCCTGATTTAAATCGCCGCTCGCCTCGGTGCGGACTATAACCTGATTGCCGAACGGCGAGAACACCGCCTTGTCGATTATTATACCGCTGTCAAGCGTCACGCCTATGTCGCGCGTTACAGTTTCCACCTTCGCCGCCGACTTGTCTACGTCCGCACATACATACCATACTTCTGCCTTCTGTTCATCTGTGATTTCGTCAACTTTATCCTGCCAAACCAGATTGAACAGCGAATTGTCGGGCAGCTCTTTTTTAAACGCGGCGTTCATTTCGCCGAACAGCTCCACCTTGAAATTATCCGGTATCGTTTCGGGTGAAATGTTGTATTTTCTCATAGCCTTATAGGTATATTCGTCGGCGAAATAGCTGTCAGCTTTATTATTGTTGTTGCCGTAGCCCGCAAGCTCTCCGTTTATTCCGCATTCTATCCACAAAAGCCTATCCCACGTCTCGCTTGAGTATTGGTTGCCGTCCTCATAAAACGGCGTGTCCGACGTAATTGTATAAAATATATGCACGAAGTTATCGTCCGCCGCCACATTGTCAAGCGTCAGCGTCAATCCGTCCTTCGTAACACTAGCGCCGACCTCCTCGTTATACTTTGCAAGCTCCTCTATGCTTGTCATAGGCGTTGACTGCTCGTTTTGAAAGTATGCGATGATGCTTGACAGAGCCTCCTGCCCTGTGGGTGACGCGGCAAAAGCCGTTGTCGCGCCAATCACAGCCGCGCATATTGCGGCGGCAATTATACATTTTCCTCTCTTTAAGCCTGTTTTCCTCATTTCTTTTTCCTCCATTGAAATTAAAATTCTTTCTTTCATATCATCATCCGCAGTAATCTTTGAGAAAATGTTTTTAATTTCGTTTTGACGGGAATTGTTTTCGTTAAGCATAGAAGAAACCTCCTTCTGTAAGAATACTTTTGAGCTTTTTGCGCCCGCGTGAAAGTCGCGAAAGCACGGTGTTTTTGTTCATTCCGAGAATTGCCGCGATTTCGTCCGATTTATACCCCTGATAATAGTGCATATAGATAATTACTCTGTATTCGGGCGGCAGCGACAAAACCTCCTCCATAATCGTGACTTCTTCGGGAGCGGACATATATGAGAGCACCTCGTCATTCGTAATCACCCTGCGAAACAGAACGGATTTACGGAGATTTTTGCAGATATTTACCGTTGTTTTCATCAGCCACGCCTTTTCGTGCGCATCGTTTTCAAATTTCGGGCGGTATTCCATAAGCCTGACAAACGCATCCGCGACAGCCTCCTCCGCATCCTCGCGTTTTTTCAGATATATCAGCGACATACGGTATAGGTCGGCGGCATATTTATCATAGGCCTCGGAATAATATTCTCTGTCCGCGTCGGTCAAGCCAATCATCTCCTCTGCTGCGAATATCGTATTTGCAAACACATATATAATACAATTTTCAAATGAAAATTATTGCATAAAAAATAATATTTTACAAATTTTTCTGTTTAACGCAAAATGCCGCTCCTTGCTCGGAGCGGCAAATCCGCAATCGTGGACTTGATAAAACCGCTTTTTAAATTACGGTATTCTGCTAAACTTAAAGTAAAAAATAACCGAAATTACGCTTACAATAAGCTCTGTCGCGGGGAGCGCGAGCCATACGCCCGTCATACCCCCGATGTATGACATCAAAAACGCCATAGGGACGATTATTATAAAGCCGCGCAAAATCGAAATAGCGTGAGCGGGGCGCGGATTGTCCGAAGCGGTAAAATATATTGACATTACTATGTTAAAGCCCGCGAATATGCAGGATGTAAAGTAGCATTTAAGGCCCATAGAAGCCATACTCTGAAGCTGTAAGTTATGCTCGCCGTTAAACAGTGCGGTGATACGCTCCGCCCCGAAAAATATACAGGTATATAAAACGCAGGATACGGCGGCGACTGTAATTACCGCGTAACGCAAAATTTTTCGTATATCGCCGTATCGCTCAGCGCCGTAATATCCGCTGATAAGCGGCTGTGAGCCCTGTGCCGTACCCGTGTATATCGACATCACCACGATTGAGATGTTGGCTATAACCCCGTAGGCGGCAACGCCCGTATTGCCGCGCAGCTTTAAAATTATCATATTGAAAACGATAATAACTATGCCCGACGAAAGCTCGGTGATAAGAGAGGGCAAGCCTCCCGAAAAAATTCCGAGCAGCAGTTCCTTTGATATACGGCACTTCACAATGCGAAAGCCATTCTTGCCTCTGAAGAAAAGCGACGACAATATCATCATACTGATTAGCGGCGCGGTCGCCGTGGCGAGAACGGCTCCGAAAATTCCAAGCCCCATAGGGAAAATCAATATGTAATCCAAAATAATATTCGCTATGCTTCCGCACAGCACGGCTACCATTGAAAGCTGCGGAGCGCCGTCGTTACGCACAAAGTTCTGGAGCAGGGTGTTGAACATAAACGCGGGCGCAAACATCAAAATAACTTTTAAATATATTTTGCACATTTCAAAAATTTCATCATCCGCACCCATCAGCCGCGTAATAAAATCGGACGCAAAAGCTCCGAGCATAGCGAGAGAGAGCGAGGCGAAAAGCACCGCGACCGCCGCGTTTGTAAACACTCTGTTCGCCATATCCGCCTTGCCCTGATTTTTAAATATCGAATACTTACTGCCCGCACCTATTCCTATCATAAGCCCGAAGCCCTGAATAAGACTGAACACCGGTATTGCCAAATTCAACGCCGCAAGACCGTTTGCGCCCGTGCCTTTGGCAATAAAAAACGTATCTGCTAAAATATAGCAGGACAAGCCTATCATACCGAATATATTAAGTGAGACATATTTAATAAAGTTTTTCAAGCAGGACATATTTTTCTCCCATAACAACCGTTCTATCTGCCGCTCTTTCGCTTTTTCGCCAAATCTCTTGCTTCTTTTCCGCTTATATGCTCCATTTCAAGCTCCAGCATACAAAGACCGTTCCAGCTTCTGTCGATTTCCGCCGCCCTGTCTGCTTCACTCTCGCACGGCGAAAATCTCAGTGCGAACCTTTCAATCGCGGCGCGTTTTTCGGAAACGTCCTCGATAATATGTATTTTTCCGAAAACTATAACGCTTCTGTAAAGCGTCAGGTATTCGGACGGAACCACCTCGTCTGCGTCCACAACGCAAAACGAAGCCTTGTTATTACTTTTCAAAGCGTCTATCTTGTGACCCGACTTTGCGCAGTGAAAAAGTATCCTGTCGCCGCAATATACATAGTTGAGCGGAACGGCGTACGGGTACCCATCGTCGCCGCACAGAGCCAGCACGCCCGACGAACCCCGCCTCAAAACTTCCTCACATTCCGCCTTGGGCAGCTTTTGCTTAATTCTTCTCATTTCTCTGAACATACCGATGTACCTCCTAAACCGTTTAGTTATTCTATCACACCCCGTTCGCAAATTCAAGGAAATATTTTAATTGAATTAACCGCTCTTATATGGTAAAATAAATGTATATAAAATAAAAGCATACGGAGACAAAAATGAACCTTTCAAATCCCGAAGAACTCAAAAATTTAATAAGGAAACACGGGTTTTCATTTTCAAAGAGCCTGGGTCAGAATTTTCTGACAGACCGCAAGATTTTGGACAACATAATTGAAGCGGCGGAGCTTGACAAAAGCGGCGGTGCGCTTGAAATAGGAGCGGGCGCGGGCGTTTTGACCCGCGAACTCGCAAAAAACACGACTAAGACCGTTGCGGTAGAGCTTGACAGGCGGCTTATTCCCGTGCTTTCGGACGCGCTCGGAGAGTTTGAAAACTCCGAAATAATAAACGACGATATTTTAAAATTAGACCTGCGCGGGCTTATTTCGGAAAAATTTGCAGGTATGCCCGTTTCTGTCGTTGCAAATCTGCCATACTATATAACAACGCCGATTATTATAAAACTGCTTGAAAACAGCGACTTACTAAATTCAATAACGGTTATGGTTCAAAAAGAGGTTGCGGAGCGTATTTGCGCACAGCCCGGCGGAAAAGAATACGGCGCGCTCTCAATCGCGGTTCGGTATAAAAGCGAACCCGAAATCATATGCACCGCCGAGCCCGATTGCTTTATGCCGCCGCCTAAGGTCGCGTCAAGCGTGGTTACGCTAAGAATACTTCCGGAGCCGTCGGTATGCATCAAAGATGAAAAACTGTTTTTCAGCGTTGTGAAATCCGCCTTCGGTCAGCGAAGAAAAACGCTTTCCAACGCGCTTGCCGGAAGCCCGTATCTGTCGATTCCCAAAGAAGAAATTATCAGAATACTGGGCGAATTGGGCTTTAATGCGGATATAAGGGGCGAAAAGCTGTCTATATCCGACTTTGCAAGCCTCTCGAACAAAATTTATGAATTGAGGTGATATTATGTTTTGCCCCAAATGTAAATATGAGTACCGTGACGGTATAAGCGTCTGCCCCGAGTGCGGCACGGCGCTGATAGACCTCAAAGAAAATGACAAAGGCTCGGTAAAGAAACCCGCCGCGCCCAACGAAAAAGCGGTGTGCGTTGCGGTTGCAGCGGACGACTTTGAAGCCGAAATTATTATTGCAAAGCTCCGCGCCGAAAACATTTTCGCTTTCAAAAAATATCGCGGCACCGACAGCTACGGCAAAATTTTACTCGGTCGTACCATTCTCGGAGTTGAGATAATTGTCGCGGAAAGCGACCTGCAAACCGCAAAGGAAATACTTGAATCTTAAAATAAAATATGCACCCCAAAGGCTGCTTAAAAGCTTTTGGGGTGCTGTTTTATTCGCGTTTTTAATTTTTAGTCCTCACTACCCGATGAACCGCTCACAGGCTCGGAAACTACTTTTACAGTTTCGCCGCCCGAAGAATCCGAACCGCCTGAGCCGCTCGTACCGCCCGAACTTCCCGAACTGCCCGAACTGCTCGAACCGCTCGAACCGCTCGTGTTCGATTTAGCGGATGAGCCCGTTGATGAATCGTCTGAACTGTCGTCCGAATCATCATCCGAGGAAGAATTACTCTTCGATGAGGATGACGAACTGCTGCTTCCGGAACTGCTGCTCGACTTTTTGGAAGTATTGGAGCTTTTCGGTCCTCCAATCTTCTTTTGACCCGAAGTGTGATAAGCGCAGTACGGCGTCTTTGAGGTGTCAAAATAATATCGGCTTATAGAACCGCTCGGACAAGAGCTGGTCGAAAGCTCGCCGTTGGCACTGCAATATGTGGTGTATGAAACCGATTCGGGCTGCTCTATATCCACATTGTCAAGGTCTATATGAATTTTATCCATAATCTTCTTCCAAACGGGAATACACGGATTTCCGCTCTGAGTTATCGGGCGCGGAGTGTCATATCCGTACCACACGGTCGTAACATAATACGGTGTAAAACCTACGAACCATCTGTCATAGTTTTCGGAAGTCGTACCCGTCTTGCCCGCGGTGAACATCTCGTTGTCAAGTTGCGCGCCGCGGCCGGTTCCGTTAGAAACAACATTATTGAGCAGTCTGGTCATAATATATGCGGTCGAGTCGCTCATCGCGCGATTTGTAGCTATTCTGCACACGATAACGTCCTCGCCCGACGCGTCGGTAATAGACGTGTAGGTATACGGCTTGGTATAAATTCCCTCGTTTACAAACGGCGCGTATGCCGCGGTAAGCTCCAGCGGAGATATACCGTCGGTCAGACCTCCGAGCGCAAGCTGCGCAAGACCGATGTCGGAATAAACCTTTCCGTCCGAGCGTTCTTCCTCCTCGACGAGAGTTGTAACTCCAAGGTTATTTTTCAAAAAGTCAAACGACTTTCTCGCGCCGAGGTCGCGAACCACCGCACTCGCAACGGTATTAAGCGACTGCTCTATCGCGTACTTTACCGTAACAACTCCCTTAAAGGTCCTGCTGTAATTCTGCGGCGTCCAGCCGTCGTATGAATACTCGATGTCGTTATACAGCGACATAGGCGTTATTACTTCTTCCTCAAGCGCAGGCGCGTAAACCGCTATCGGCTTTATCGTAGAACCGGGCTGTCTCGTGATTTGCGTCGCACGGTTTAGTGTTCGGTTGGCGGTCTTTTGACCTATTCCGCCGTACATTCCCACTACCGCGCCGGAGTACGGGTCCATAACAACGATTGCGGATTCGGGTCCCGACGAGCTTGACGCTCCGGGGAAGTTGCTCTTGTCGGAATAAACCTCGTCGATAGCCTCCTGAACATATGGATTATACGTCGAAACTATCTTTAGTCCGCCCGAATACAGCAGCTTTGTCGCCATTGTTTCGGAATAACCGACAGCCTGCAAATCCGCAAGTACATCGCTTATAACCTGGTCAACAAAGTACGAATTTATAACCGTATTGGACTCCAAGCTGGTATCCACATCTTTAAATTCGAGCTTATCGTTTATCGCCTTGTCGTACTCCTCCTGCGTAATATATCCAAGCTCAAACATTTTGGAGAGGACGACCTCCTGCTTTTCCTTATTGTTTTCGGGATTAACTATGGGGTCGTAATATGTCGGAAACTGAGTGATTCCCGCAAGCGAGGCGCACTCCGCCAAAGTGAGCTCGCTGACGTCTTTCCCGAAATACTTGTTCGCCGCCGTCTGAACTCCGTTGCAGCCCTGCGACAAATACATCGAATTTAAGTAAAGCTCCAAAATTTGGTCTTTCGACAGTCTTTTTTCAAGATTTACCGCTCTCGAAATTTCCTGTATCTTTCGCATAGCGTTCTGCTCGGTCTCGTTGGTTATGTTTTTAACAAGCTGCTGAGTGATAGTACTACCGCCGAACGAAGTCGGGTTGCCCGTCACCTTGTTATAAATATACGCGAAAGCCGCCTTGACCGTTCTACGAACGTCAAAGCCGCTGTGCGAATAAAAACGCTCATCCTCTATCGAAACGATAGCGTCCTTCATTTCCTGCGGAATTTGAGAGAAATTTACCCACACCCTGTTCTGCGAGGAATTGAGGCTCTGAAGCTCCACTTCCTCATCCGTGTCGGGGTCAATATAATAAATATGCGAAGCGGAATCAAGCGTGAGATTATCAACGTCAATCTCGTCAATGCTTCCCATAAGACCCATAACAGCGCCGATAAAGATGCCGACCGCAACCATACCGCCGATAATTACGGTAATTAAAAATACTTTTAAAAATTCTTTAAAGTATGACCTTTTCTTTTCCCCTTTTTTATTGCCCGCCATAAAAACAACTCCTAACTGCAATGCCTCCGTTACTCAAAGTCGGATTACCGAGTCGATACGTCGGAGCCTTTGTAAAACTCCCGCTGTTTTCAATATTTTTAGTATACCATACTTTACTTAAAAAAGGCAAGTATTATTATCACAAAAACTGGAAATAATAGGTTAAAATTTAGTTTAGGCGGGATATTTTATGAAAAAAGCGCTGAAATTTATGGCTATTTTGGCAATCGTACTGTGCGCGTCAACCGCTGTCGGCTACTCCGCATTCAGATATTTTCTTAACGAGGACAGCGGCGAATCTTCTTACGTCCATATGTCCGAGCAAGACGAAAGCACGGCTCTCGCGGCTTCAAGCTCGGCTCTGCCCGTCGAAGGCTCGGCGGACGAACCGCTTGAGTTCGACTTTTATATAGCGCGGCTCGAAGGAAATGTAATTAACATATATGTGAGCGACGAGGGGCGCGAGAGCTTTTTATACAGTATAGACGTATATGTAAAAAATATTCCCTATGATGACGTTAAAATTTTGAGTGAGGGGGTAAAGCTGTATTCAAAGCAAGAGCTTACGAGCTTCGAGGAGGACTTCACGAGTTAAATCAAGACAACAATCAAAAACGGCATAGCTAAAGCTATGCCGTTTTTTGGTTTTACATATTTAATTATATATACGCCTTACGGCTTGGGAAGCGCCGCATCCGCATAGGGCTGATATGTGTTCGCGTTCCACAAATACGCTTTGATTTTGGTCGCTATATCCGTAAGCGCTTCGGTCGTGAGCGTAACAGTCTCACCCGCGCCGACCGACTGCGTTGTCAGCTGAGCGGACACAAGACGTTCAAGTGCGTTGTACGATGCGCTTATGAGCGAAATGTCAACCGCCTCCGAGCCGTTGTTTGTAAACGTCGCACTCGCGGCGCCGCTGTTATCTACGTTGAAGTTCGTTACAACGTAGGGGAGAATAACTTCACCCTCGCCCGTCGTAAACGTAACAGTCTCTCCCGACGTAACTGTCTGACCTTCAATGCCGACAGCCTGATATACATATTTTGTGTTAGGTATCAAGCCGTCGACCGCAATCTCATAATCGCCGCTTTCCTGGAGAATAATCGGGCTGTCGGAGCCGTACCTTACCTTTGCCGAGGGATTACTCTCCTCCCAAAGCAGGAACATACCGACCGCATTCGGCGTTATCGTAGTGCCGTGTCTCGTTATTTCAATATGACCTTTAAGGGTCGCGCCCGTCGCCGTAATATTTTCCGCCTGGTTTGTCGTGTATTTATAATCGGGAGCCTGTTCCTCCGTTACGGTAACCGTCGCATAATTCGTAAACGATACGCTCTTATCCGCCTCCAACGGGTCGGGGTGGTTAAACTCAGCCGCCGCCGCTATTCTCGTGGAGCCGTCGTCAATTCCCTGTACCGTCGCGCCGTTCAAATCGCCTTCAACCGAAGCGGTGCCTTCCTGCTCAGATGACCAGTTAACCGATTTTACAGTGTAGCTCTCGTCCGATTTATTTATCGAAACGCTTTCGGTCGCGCCCGCGTTCAAATAAATCTGCGTGGGAACCAACCTAAAGCCGACCTCGGCTTTGTACTCAATCGGCGTAACCTCGGTCGAACCCAAGATATTCACATACAATGTGCCTTTGCCGGAGTTCAAAGCGTCGTCGTCTACATTGACCTTAACCATACCGCTCATTCCGTCAATTATTTCAAGCCGATCGCTCTCGGGATTTTGCATATCCGCGTCGCCGAAGAACTGAACCACGTCGCCGACCTTCAAGCCGTCAACATTCACACGGGCGTAATCCCCGATATTGTCATATCCTGTGGGCAGATTGTAAATTACAGCCTGAGCGGTACGCTTATCTACGTTAATGGCAACCTTCGTCTTGCCTTCCATATCCTTGTAGTTCCTGTCAAACGGAACGAAAATCCAGTCGTACTCGGTGTCGGGGTCTACTATTATAGTTGTAGGCTCGCTTACTCCCTGAAGCTTCCACGTGAGCGTTCCCTCAAGGGATTCGCCTTTAATTCCCTTATAGTCGTGCGTAAGCTGTGACGCGCTCAAATACGAGCCTCTGTCCACAGACGAAGCCGTAACCGTGCCTTTAGGCTCGGCGGGCAAAATAGTCATAGACTTAATCTCGACGTTCTGCGCGTAGTCGCCGAACGCGTAAACCGTCGCGCGAACCTCATATGAACCCGCGTCCTTAGGCACTTCCTGCGTCCATGTATCCGACAATACCTCCGCGTCATGCAGTTCAATTTCATCATTCTTTTTGTACTCTATCGTGGTTTTCGCCTCGTTGTCGGTCTTAACGGTCGCGGGATGCGGTTCTCCGTCGTAAACCACATCTTGGGGAACGATAAGCTCCAGTGGTGCGGGAGTCTTGTTGCCCGCCGTCACAAGCACTTCGCCTGTCGTCGAGTTGTAATTCTCATTATCGTTGGGCGTAAACTTCCAACCGTAGGACTGTATGCCCTCTTGGAGAGGCGTAGACGAATTGCTCCACTCCAGATTACCCTGAACCTGCATACCGGAGTTGTTCGGATTTATAAACGTGCCGTCAAGGTTAACGCTTGAGAGCGGGTTTCCGACAAGACCGACCGTTGCGCTGACCTCGCCCAGCACCTGAGGAGTTGCCTTTTCGACAACAAGCGAGCCGAGCGAGTCTCCGGTTATCGAATAGTTATAACCGCTTACACCGGGCGTAGACGCCGTAACGGGGTAAGTTCCGACCTTAGCTTCGGCGGACGCGCCGTCAACTCCGTTATTTTCAGCCTTAACTATAGCCCGAAGCATATCTACCGTATCATTTGGCGCAAGACCGCCGCCTTCGGGCTGGCTTGATGCCGCCGTATAATCGTTCGAAGTAAATTCGTATGCCTTGCCGTAGGGCTTTTTAATTGTGTCCTTCAAAGCCAGTCTTATCGGTCTTTGAGTTATACTCGCGGTGGTGTGGTACGTCTGACTGTCCGCAAGCGTATAGTTTCCCGCGTCCGCGCCCTCCAGCGCATCTCTGCCGTTTACAACAACGGTTACCTGCTGAATATAATGCGGGTCGGCATTTTTTGAATAAAACGTCGCGGTGAACGCGCTTTCCTTAACCGATACGTCATCGGACACGCCGGGCTTTTTAACGAACTTAACCTTCGAAGCGTCCACCGTTGCGACATTCGTACCGTCGTACACCTTGTCCCTAACGCTTTCCGAAAGGCTCAATTCAAGCTGAAATGGATTTATCGTCATAATCGAATTTACTATTCCTTCAGCATAGTACTGATTTCCGGCAGCAACGGCGTGCACCTTATAGGTTCCCGCCTTTGTCGGGGGAGTGCTTGAATAGCCGCCGCTCTCGTCGAACTGCTCATCCTCTTTGAACTCCTCGTCCTCCTTGTTCTCCACCTTCTTGTAAAGAACTGTAAGTTTGCTGCTGAGGTCGTCGCCTCTGGTCCACCTATACGTCGGCTTCTGAGGACTTCCGTTATATGTCCTGTTGAGAGTGCTGCTTACAACACTGAGCCCTGACGAATTTTTCTGCGTAATATTTACCATTACGTAGCTCTGCTCAGGCGTGTCGTAATTTTGGTCGTCACTGGGAGTAAATTGAATGTCTCTTCGTTCCATTCCCGAGCCCGTAACCGTCTCTTCTCCGTTTACCAGGGAGAAGGTTCCGGCTACCTCATCGCCCGAATATTCATTCACATAATGTCCGTCAAGCATACTGTTTGTGAGCTTATTTCCGCTGTTTATGTTTACAACGCTCATCGTCATTCTTTTCGGGACCGACTTTTGAACCGTTATGCCGGTATTGCTGTCCGCTTTAAGTTCAACGTCGTAATTTTTTACGCCTTCCTTTACCTCTATTTTGAAAGGATAGGGAGTTCCGCCGTTTACCGCCGCGTCCTTGCCGATACCGTCGCTGCTTATGGTAACTCCAAGCTCTGCGGCTGTCTTATCCTGCTCAAGGGGCTTAACTCCGTCGGTATCGTACACGTCGCAGATTATATCCGACTGGGTAAGCGCCTTTCCATAGGGCTTTGTAATGTTCTCGGGCGCGATTTGAACGGTTTTCTTGTCTACCTTAATTTGAATTTTGAAAGACTGCGAAACTCGTCCGCCGCCCGAGGAATTAAGGGAGGTAATCGTGCCGGTATGAGTTCCCACGCCAAGTCCTTTGCGCGGAGTTATTTTAACAATGGCATAGTTTACCCACTCCTCGGACTCTTGCGCCTCAACGTCCTTTTGCGAGGGTATGTACCAAAAGCGGCTGTTGTTTACCTCAAGACCGCCGTCACTGTACAGCTTCTGAGCCTCCGGACCGGTATTCTTATTTATTTTCTCCACGGTGAACGTATCGTCCTCCGCGTAAGTCGATACGCAGATACGTTGATTTCCCGTATTTACAAGGCGCAGTTCAAGCGGTTCCAGCGTTTCCTCCGCCTTGTACTCCAGCTTTTTCTCTGTGCCGTCTCCGAGTATTTTATTATATGAAGCTGTCTCTTCGAGAGTGTCGGGGTTGACCTTGGAGCCGTCGTCCTTGTTCTCGCGAAATTCGTATGTATATGACTTAGGCTCGCCAAGCACCGCTTCGAGCGTTATTTTGTTGTCCGCTTTTCCGTCCTGATTATCTTCGGGGATAGCGTCGCCGACAGTAGTATCAAGAGTCGAGCCGTCCTCTTTCACGACTTTCCAGTTCAAAATGGTCATATTTTTGCCGCCATCGTCCGCTACGCTTTCGGTGTCAAGGCTCGGGTCAACCAGGGTTATCCAGTCGCCGACCATAGCAAGCTCGGTTATCTTTTCACTTGCCTGTTCCTCATTCGGGCATTTCAGCTTATAGTTTTTCGCCTTATCTTTTTCACTGAGCTGATATGTAATCTCCACGATTGTAAGGCTTTTGCTGTCAATCTGGTCTTTTCCCTTTGCCTCGGCGTCTTCAAGGCTTTCGGGTCTGCTGTCCGTTCTGATTTCATTCAGCTTTGCGACATATTCGCCGACCTGATAATCGGCGGTTTCGTCCTTTGTAAACAAATCACCATGACTTCCTATCTGCCAGCCGTGGTAACGGTGCTTCTGATTGTTGTTAACAAGCACATCGTCCTTGACAAGACCCGAAACGGCGTTGCCGGGAACGATTGACACCGCCTCGTGCTGAGTATCAATAGGTCCGTGAGCGGGACGCGAAATCTCAATCTGATAATACTTGTTGTCCAGCTCATACGTCCTTGACGTGGGGTCATATGTTGCCGCGTGGTCTATCGGATTGTTAAACTCCACCCACAACAAATTGGTCGGAACCTCGTTCTCGAATATACTGTACGTCTGGGGGTGAGCTCTGAATCTCACCGCGATTATTTTAAGATTGTCAGCCGCCGTAACATTCACGGTTAAAAACGATGCCAGCATTGTAAGCACCGTTAAAAATGATAAAAATCTTTTGCCCCTACTCATAATCCTCTCTCCTTTTATCAAAATATTTTATAAATCATTCATAATTACAACATATCATACATAGCGTATAAAGTCAATATTGAAAAATAGCCAAAAATATATACTTTTGGTTAGCTAATATGCCATAATCCCCGTATTTTTATATCTTTTCGCAAATCAAGACTTTGCGCCGTTTTGTGTCTTTTTAGCCATTTTTCGCTTTTTGAGTTTATTTTTGAGGTACTGACCCGTATATGACGCCTCGCATTTTGCAACCTTTTCGGGAGTTCCGCAAACCACGACCTCTCCGCCGCGTTCGCCGCCCTCGGGTCCCAAATCTATTATATAATCCGCCGTCTTTATAACGTCGAGATTATGCTCTATGACGATTACGGTGTTGCCCAAATCAACCAGCTTTTGAAGCACGTCTATAAGGCGGTGTACGTCCGCTGTGTGAAGCCCCGTTGTCGGCTCGTCGAGAATATATATCGTCTTGCCGGTACTGCGGCGGCTCAGTTCGGTGGCGAGCTTAACGCGCTGCGCCTCGCCGCCCGAAAGAGTTGTGGACGGCTGACCTATTTTAACGTAGCCCATACCCACGTCGTACAGCGTTTCGAGCTTTCGTCTTATTTTCGGTATGTTCTCGAAAAACTCAACGCCCTCCTCAACGGTCATTTCGAGCACCTCATATATGTTTTTACCCTTATATCTGACCTCAAGCGTCTCCCTGTTGTACCGCTTTCCGCCGCAAACGTCGCAGGTAACGTATACGTCGGGCAAAAAGTGCATTTCTATCTTGAGTATTCCGTCGCCCATACAGGTCTCGCATCTTCCGCCCTTTACGTTAAAGCTGAATCTGCCCGACTTATAGCCGCGCGCCTTTGCCTCGGCGGTGGACGCAAAAAGCTCGCGTATATCGCCGAAAAGTCCGGTATATGTCGCGGGGTTGGAGCGCGGAGTTCTGCCTATCGGCGACTGGTCTATCGCAATCACCTTGTCCAGATGTTCAACGCCCTTTATCGACTTGTACTTTCCGGGCTTTTTTCTCGCGCGGTTGAGCTTATTTGCAAGCACCTTATACAGCACCTCGTTCACAAACGAGCTTTTACCGCTGCCCGATACGCCGGTCACGCAGGTAAACGTGCCGAGCGGAATTTTCACGTTGATATTTTTCAGATTGTTCTCGGCGGCACCCGTAATCTCCAGCTTAAAGCCGTTGCCCTTGCGCCTTTTTTCGGGTACGGGTATACTCTTTGCGCCGCTCAGATACATTCCCGTTTCGGAGCGTTCGCACTTCATAATGTCCTTTGCGGTACCCTCGGCGACTATCTCTCCGCCGTGTACTCCCGCTCCGGGACCTATATCTATTATGTGGTCGGCGGCAAGCATAGTGTCCTCGTCGTGTTCCACAACTATAAGGGTATTTCCGAGGTCGCGCAAATTTTTGAGCGTATCTATAAGGCGGTCGTTGTCGCGCTGGTGAAGTCCTATGCTCGGCTCGTCGAGTATATACAGCACTCCCATAAGGCTCGAACCTATCTGGGTCGCCAGCCTTATCCTCTGCGCCTCGCCGCCCGACAGCGTTCCCGCTGAACGGTTAAGAGTGAGGTAGTCCAGCCCGACGTTGACGAGAAAATGCAGTCTCTCTCTTATCTCCTTCAAAACCTGCGCGGCGATTTTCTGCTCCTTTTCGGTGAGGGTCAGTCCGTCAAAAAACTCCATCGCCTTCGCCACCGAGAGGGCGCACACCTCGTTGATGTTTTTACCGTTGACCGTGACCGCAAGCACCTCTTTTTTGAGCCTCGCTCCGCCGCACGACGGACACGGCATATTTACCATATAACGCTCGATTTCCGCCTTGCGCCAGTCCGAAGTCGTCTCCTTATACCGTCTCGCAAGGTTGTTTATAATGCCCTCAAAACGCGCAAACTGCTCCCCTCTTGCGTATTTTCGGTTATAGGTCAGCTTAATTTTCTCGTTGCCCGTACCGTATAATATTATGTCAACTATTTTGTCGTCAAGCTCGCAAATCGGTGTGTCGAGGCTGAACCCGTAGTGACGCGCCAAACCCTCGTAATACATACCCGCGATATATCCGTCGTCGCCGCCCGACCAGCCGCTTGCGCAAATTGCGCCCTCGTTTATGCTCTTTTCCCTGTCGGGTATAACAAGGTCGGGGTCGATTTTGGCAATACTTCCGAGACCCGTACATTCGGGACACGCGCCGTACGGAGTATTGAACGAAAACATACGCGGAGAAAGCTCCTCTATGCTTATACCGCAGTCCTCGCAGGCATAGTTCTGGCTGAACGTGAGTTCCTCACCGTCACCGCGCAGTATATTCACAATTCCGCCCGCCATTTCGAGGGCGGTTTCAACCGAATCGGCGAGACGCTTTTCCATATCCGGCTTTACGATAAGCCTGTCCACAACTATATCTATATTATGCTTTTTTTGCTTATCAAGACGCATAATTCCGTCCTGAAGCTCTATCATTTCTCCGTCCACTCTCGCGCGGACAAAGCCGGATTTTTTCGCATCCTCAAAGGTTTTTACATACTCGCCCTTTCTACCTCTCGCAACGGGAGCGAGTATCTGTATCTTTGTGCGCTCGGGAAGGCTTGTCACCGCGTCCACTATCTGGTCTATCGACTGCGGCTTTATCTCCTTGCCGCACTTCGGGCAGTGCGGTATTCCTATTCGCGCAAAAAGAAGTCGTATATAGTCATATACCTCGGTGACGGTACCCACGGTAGAGCGCGGGTTTTTGCTCGTGGTTTTCTGGTCTATCGAAATCGCGGGCGACAGTCCCTCGATATAATCCACGTCGGGCTTTTCCATCTGACCGAGAAACATACGCGCATACGCGGACAAAGACTCCACATAGCGTCTTTGACCCTCCGCGTAAATCGTTTCAAACGCCAAAGACGACTTGCCCGAACCGCTCAGTCCCGTAAGCACCACCAGCTTGTCGCGCGGAATAGTCACATTGATATTTTTAAGGTTGTTTTCCCTCGCGCCTTTTATAAATATATCCTTTCTCATAACCTACCCCTCCTCACGGCTTTATCTGCTCCTTCAGCCGTTTTATCTCATCTCTGAGCTGTGCCGCAAGCTCAAACTGCAAAAGCTCCGCCGCCTTCTTCATATCGGTCGTAAGCTCTGTTATCTCTTTTTCTATATCCTTTGCCTTTACGCTGCCCCTCGCCTTGGTTTCCTCAACCGCGTGAGTGGCTTCTATTACCTCATGCACGCCCTTTTGTATCGTCTGCGGGATTATGCCGTGTTCCTCGTTGTACGCCTTCTGGATTGAGCGGCGGCGGTTGGTTTCGTCGATTGCGTACCTCATTGAATTTGTAATCGTGTCCGCGTACATTATTACCGTTCCATTCGCGTTTCTCGCCGCGCGTCCTATCGTCTGAACAAGCGACGTTTCGGAGCGCAAAAATCCCTCTTTGTCCGCGTCCAAAATTGCGACGAGCGACACCTCAGGTATGTCCAAGCCCTCGCGCAAAAGGTTTATGCCGACCAAAACGTCAAACTTTCCGAGGCGCAAGTCTCTGATTATCTCCATACGCTCAATCGTCTGAACGTCCGAGTGCAGGTATCTCACGCGAAGCTCCATATCCTCAAAATATTCGGTCAGCTTTTCAGCCATCTTTTTTGTGAGAGTGGTTATCAAAACTCGCTCGTTTCTTTCGACGCGCTTTACTATCTCGGAATACAAATCGTCTATCTGTCCGCTTATCGGGCGCACGATTATTTCGGGGTCCAAAAGACCGGTCGGGCGGATAACCTGTTCCACAATCTGCGCGGAACGCTCGC
The DNA here is from genome assembly GCA_947631965.1 of uncultured Clostridia bacterium. Taxonomy (GTDB): domain Bacteria; phylum Bacillota; class Clostridia; order Monoglobales; family Monoglobaceae; genus CANQBQ01. The sequence goes on along the minus strand of CANRNL010000002.1, from coordinate 25,509 downwards.
GCTCAAACTCGGCAGGCGTCGCGCTCACGAACACCGCCTGATTTATTTTGTCGTAAAATTCGTCAAAGCAAAGCGGTCTGTTGTCAAACGCCGACGGCAGACGGAAGCCGTAGTTGACAAGGTTTTCCTTTCTCGCCCTGTCGCCCGCAAACATCGCTCTCACCTGCGGGAGCGTGACGTGCGACTCGTCCACCATCAAGAGAAAGTCCTTCGGCAGATAGTCCATAAGTGTAAACGGAGGACTGCCCGGAGCGCGTCCGCTTATGTGGCGGGAATAGTTCTCGATTCCGCTGCAAAAGCCTGTCTCACGCATCATCTCTATGTCGTACATCGTGCGCTGCTGTATTCTCTGCGCCTCAACAAGCTTATTTTCCGCCTTAAATTCTTCCACGCGCTGAACCAGTTCCTCTTTTATCGTGCCTATCGCGCGCTCCATTTTGTCCGCCGTCGTAACGTAGTGGGACGCGGGATAAATCGCACAGTGATTTCTGACCGCGACCGCCTCGCCCGTGACGGGATTTATCTCGGTTATTCTGTCAACCTCGTCTCCGAAAAATTCAACGCGTATCGCGTTTCCGTGAGAGTCTGACGGAAAAATGTCCACCACGTCGCCGCGAACCCGAAACTTATTTCTCGAAAAATCTATGTCGTTGCGCTCATACCTTATTTCAATCAGCTTTTCAATCATCTTGTCGCGGTCTTTTTCCATACCCGGTCGGAGCGAAATCACCATATTGTTATAGTCTATCGGGTCGCCCAGACCGTATATGCACGAGACGCTCGCCACTATGAGAACGTCGCGCCGCTCAAAAAGCGCCGCGGTCGCGCTGTGCCTGAGCTTGTCTATCTCCTCGTTGGTCTGCGCGTCCTTTTCGATATACAAGTCGGTGTGCGGTATATACGCTTCGGGCTGATAGTAGTCATAGTACGACACAAAATACTCGACCGCGTTTTCGGGGAACAGCTCCTTAAACTCGCTGCAAAGCTGCGCCGCCAGCGTTTTGTTATGGGCGAGAACGAGCGTCGGGCGGTTCACCTTTTCTATGATATTCGCCATTGTAAATGTCTTTCCACTGCCCGTCACACCCATAAGGGTCTGAAATCTGTCGCCGTTTTTTATGCCGCGCACGAGAGCGTCGATAGCCGCACCCTGATCTCCCGCGGGTTTATATTCCGATACAACCTTAAAATCCATACCTGCTCCTTAACACACTTTAAAATATATTTCTAAAATGTCAAAACTTCTTTTTATTGTATCACAGTTTAATAAATAACACAATGTTTTTAATTGACAAATTTAAAAATACATAAAAAACAGTTCTCAAAAGTGTTTTCGCTTTCGAGAACCGCTGTCAGCCAATAATACGCACCAATTACATAATCATTCCGCCGTCTGCGCTCACCGTCTGACCCGTTATATACTTGGCATTGTCCGACGCGAGAAAGCATATAAGCTCCGCGACCTCCTCCGGCGTACCCGTTCTGCCGAGCGGGATTTCCTCACTCAAAACATTCATATCCTCGCGGCTCAGATGAGCGTTCATATCGGTGTCGATAACGCCGGGCGCAACGCAGTTTACGCGTATATCAGACGGTGCAAGCTCCTTTGCAAGAGCCTTTGTAAAGCCTATAACAGCCGCCTTCGACGCTGAATACACCACCTCGCACGAGCCGCCCGTAATTCCCCATACCGACGAAACATTTATTATACAGCCGCTTTTTTTGTGTATCATATCGGGGAGAACCGCTTTGGCGCAATTCATCGCGCCGTACACGTTCACGCCGAAAACTCTGTCCCGCTCCTCTTCGGTGCAGTCCGAAAAAAGCGACTGCGGCAGAGCAACGCCCGCATTGTTTACGAGCAGGTCTACCGAGCCGAATACGGAATGTACTTTATCCGTCATTATGTTAACTTCATTCATATCGGTCACATCAGCGCGCACCGAAAAGGCATGTCCGCCAAAAGCCTTGATTTCACGCACAAGCGAAGCCGCCTCCGCCTCGCTTTTGTTATAATTGACCGCCACAAAATACCCCTGTTTTGCAAGCAGGGCGGCGGTCTGTCTGCCTATGCCGCGCGATGCTCCCGTCACAACCGCAATTTTTGACAATTCGATTCACCTTTTTTATTCAGTTATATCATACCATGCTCGCGTAAGCTGTAACACTTGCCGTCCGCAACGATTATGTGGTCGCGCAGATAAATTTCAAGAGGTTTGAGCGCGTCTATAATATTTTCGGTCACATAAATATCGTCCGGCGACGGTTCAAGCGCGCCGCTCGGATGATTATGAGCAAGCACGACCGACGACGCGTAGTTGTCCATCGCGCGTTTAACTATGTTTCTCGTATAAACCGAAACGTGGTCTATTGTGCCTTCAGACATTATCTCGGTTTTTATAATTCTGTTTGAGCCGTTAAGACTTATCAAGACGCACATTTCATTCTGCCGACCGCGAAGCCATGTCAGAACATAACTGCAAATATCGCTTGTTTTGTTATATTCCTTAACCGAGCTTATTAGACTGCGTTCCGCTATGCGCATACGGTCATACTGAGTTGAGAGATTTCTCGCTATCTCCCTGCCTACGCCCTCTACGCGCATAAGCTCCTCCATAGTCGCCGAGAATACTCCGCGCAAATCCCCGAACCTGTCCAAAATCCTGTGAGCAAGCGCGTTTGTGTCGCAGCGCTTTACGGTGTCAAACAGTATATACTCAAGCTGCTCATGCTCCGACAAAAATTCAAGCCCTGCGGAAGCAACCTTTTCGTCAAGCCTTTTCCTGTGATTTGCGTGAATATTCTTCTTTTCCAAATCGGAACCTGCCATATCCGTAAAAGCTCCTTAGTTTAAGTTTATCATACCGACCAAATCATTCACATCATCAATATTATTTTCAACCAAATAGTCATAAATTCCGTCGCGAACCTTTATCCACGCAAGCGGGTCGATAAATCCCGCCGTGCCTACCGCTACCGCGTTCGCACCCGCGAGGATAAACTCAATAGCGTCCTCTCCGCTGCTGATACCGCCCATACCGATTATGGGCAGAGACACCGCACAGCGCACCTGATACACCATACGCACCGCGACCGGCATTACTGCGGGTCCCGAAAATCCGCCGGTATTGTTTTTCAGCACCGGACGCCTTGTCTTTATATCTATCTTCATTCCGAGTAGCGTGTTTATAAGCGAAAGGCAGTCCGCGCCGCCCGCCTCGGCGGCTCTCGCGATTTCGGCAATATCGGTAACGTTTGGCGACAGCTTTACAATAAGCGGAACCTTGGCGGCAGCCTTGACTCTTCTGGTGATTTCTTCTACCGTTTTCGGGTCTGTGCCGAACGCAAGTCCGCCCGACTTCACGTTCGGGCAGGAAATGTTAAGCTCCAGCATATCCACGCTGTCTCCGAGAATTTCTGTCACCTCGACATAATCCTCTATTTCCTTGCCGCATATATTCGCAATCAGCTTTGTATCATACTTTCTCAAATTTGCAAGCTCGTTTTCAAGAAAATATTCGGCTCCCGGATTCTGAAGTCCTACGCTGTTTAAAATTCCGCAATTTGTCTCGGCAATCCTCGGAGACTTGTTTCCGAGCCGCTTTTCGGACGAAAGCGACTTTAAGCATACCGCGCCAAGCTCGCCCAAATCAAAATATTCCGCGTACTCTCTGCCGAAGCCGAAAGTACCCGACGCGGTAGTGACAGGGTTTTTCCAGGTCACACCGGCAATATTTACCGACATATTCGGATTACTCATTCCAATTCACATCCTTTGCCCAAAATACCGGTCCGTCCTTGCAAACGCGGACGTTAGAACCGCCGACATTGCATGTACAGGTAACGCACGCTCCGATACCGCAGCCCATTCTCTGCTCCATAGAAACCTGTGCGGGAATTTCTTTTTCCGCCGCAATCTCCGCCGCAATCTTCATCATAGGAGTAGGTCCGCACACATAGAGCGCGGCGATATTGTTTGAAGCCGCTATATTTTTCAAAACATCCGTTGCAAAGCCGTGGTATCCTGCGCTTCCGTCATCTGTAGCGACAAATAAATCTCGGCAGGACTGTTGGAACTCATATGTATGAGTGACCGCAGCGGCGTTTCTGAATCCCAATATCGCCGTAGCCTTGCCGCCCAGCTCTTTTGCGAGCTTGTAGAGCGGGTAGATTCCTATTCCGCCGCCCAGCAAAATTATCGCGCCGTCGCTGTTTTCGGCAACTGACGTGTCAAAGCCGTTTCCGAGAGGTCCGAGCAGGTCAATGTATTCACCGGTTTCCCGCTTCGCCAGCTCCTCGGTACCCTTTCCGCGGATTTCAAATACAAAACGCACACTTTTTCCGACAACGTCACAAATACTTATCGGACGGCGAAGATATGATGAGCCGCCGCACAAAATATGCAAAAACTGACCCGCCTTTGCGGTCTTTGCGATTTCGGGCGCTTCTATCGTAAAATCGTATATGTTTCCGACCGTGTTTTTCTTTGATATAAGTTTACAAAGCATATGCAAAGCCTCCGTTCCGCAATAAAGCCGTTAAAGCACCGAAGTTATATCGTCGCGCATTCTTACGGCTTCGGCGCGCGCCGCATCCTGAAGCGTGCCGCCGTTTTTCATATAAGCGCACATAATCGAACGCGACGCGTTAACTATCGCACCCAGACCGTCGCCGTTAAAGCTCTTTTTAACGTCCTTCGCAGTGCCTCCCTGCGCCCCGTAGCCGGGAACAAGGAAGTACGCCGACGGCATAATTTTGCGGAGCGTTTCCGCCTGCTGAGGATATGTCGCCCCGACTACCGCGCCGACATTGGCATAGCCGTATTTTCCGCGTGAACCTCCGCCCCATTGATTGACCAAATCCGCGATATACTCGTAAATCGGCTTTCCGTCAACCATCAGGTCCTGAAGCTCACCCGACGATTTATTTGAGGTTTTCACAAGCACAAAAATGCTCTTTCCGTTCTTTTCGCAAAGGTCGGCAAACGGCTTAACGCCGTCGGTTCCGAGGTACGGATTTACTGTCATACTGTCCGCTCCGAACGCCGGCGCAAAAGCTCCGTCAAGATTGGTTTCGCCGAGATACGCGGTCGCGTACGCCTCGGAAGTCGCGCCTATGTCGCCGCGCTTCGCGTCAACTATTACATACATTCCCTTTGAACGCGCGTATTCAATGGTTTCGCACAGTGTACGAATACCGCACACACCGTACATTTCATAATAAGCCGATTGAGGCTTTACGGCGGGAACTATGTCGCAGAGGCAGTCGATAAGCGCCTTGTTAAATCTCAGAATTGCGTTTGCCGCTCCCTCAAAGCCGTTTCCGTATTCCGAAAACGCCGCTTTCTTCATTTCTTCGGGAACATACTCAAGCTTCGGGTCAAGCCCCGCAACAGTCGGATTTCCCGTCTTTTTTATTTTTTCAATCAATACATCTATCATTCTTTGCCGCCTCCGTCATAAACAATTTTTCCGTTTGCTATCGTTTTCTTCACAACTCCGCACAGCTTCATACCGCCGTAGGGCGAGTTTTTGCTCTTTGACGCGAACTTCGATACATCCACGACGTATTCCTCTGCCGCGTCAAAAATCGTAATATCCGCCGGCGCGCCGACCGACAGCGTACCGCGGTCTGTTCCTATTATCTTTGCGGGATTGTATGTCATTTTCTTTATAAGTTCGCAAAGCGTCAGCTTGCCGGTGTTCACAAGCTTTGTAATTCCGAGCGACAGCGAGGTTTCAAGCCCGATTATTCCGTTTAACGCCTTGTCGAATTCCACATTCTTCTCGTCTATATGGTGCGGCGCATGGTCTGTCGCAATAGCGTCAATCGTACCGTCGGCAAGTCCCGCGATGACCGCCTCCACGTCCTCCGCGCTTCTTAAAGGCGGGTTCATCTTGGCATTGGTGTTAAATCCGTCGCACGCCGCGTCGGTAAGTGAAAAATAGTGCGGTGCAGTCTCACAGGTAACGCGCACGCCGCGCTTTTTAGCCTGTCTTACCGCGTCTATAGAGTTTGCGGTGCTGACGTGGCAGATGTGAATTTTAGCACCGACCTCTTCGGCAATCAAAATGTCACGCGTCACCGCGACGCTTTCCGCCGCCTTGGGTATTCCGCGCAGTCCGAGATAGGTCGACATATACCCCTCGTTCATAGAGCCGCCGTCCACAAGTCCCAAATCCTCCGAGTGTGACATAACGGGTATGTCAAACATATTTGCATACTCCAGCGCACGGCGCATAAGTATCGACGAAATAACCGGTCGTCCGTCGTCCGAAACGCCGACCGCTCCAGCAGCTTTAAGCTCTCCAATCTCGGCAAGCTCCTCGCCTTTTAAACCCTTGCTTATGCAGCCTACCGGAAATACGTTGATAATACCGGCTTTTTCCGCCTTGTTTTTAACGTACTGAATTAAGGCCTCACAGTCGAGCGCGGGCTTTGTGTTGGGCATACAGGCGACTGATGTTACGCCGCCGCGAGCCGCCGCACGGCTTCCCGAAATTATATCCTCTTTGTATTCGTAACCGGGGTCGCGGAAATGGACGTGAATATCCACAATTCCCGGAATCACGGTAAGTCTTTCCGCATTTATAACTTTTGCGTCGGGGCTTGAAATATCCTTGCCCACAGCCTCTATTACTTTGCCGTCCGTAAGAATATCAAGCTTTTCCGAAATGTTGTTGGCGGGGTCGATAACGTTGCCGCCTTTAATCAAAATTTTCAATTACGCTCCTCCTCAACCGTTTTTTGCGAGAATCGACAAAACCGCCATTCTAACCGCAACTCCGCTCTTGACCTGCTCGTTTATGCACGACTGCGCTCCGTCTATTATTTCGCTCGTAAGCTCACTCCGCGGTTCACAGGCCCCGGATGAAGCAGTATCGCGTCGGGCTTTGCAAGCCTCAGGCGTTCTTCGTTCACTCCGAACAGCTTTGAATACTCTCTGACTGTCGGAAAGTTGCCCGCTCTCTGACGTTCAAGCTGAATACGAAGTCCCATAACAACGTCCGCGCCGTCTATTGCCTTCTCAACGTCGGTATAGACGCGCACTCCCAATTCTTCAAGCTGTGACGGAAGGAGCGTGGCGGGACCTGCCAAAACGACCTCCGCGCCCATCTTTTTAAGTCCGTAAATATTGCTTCTCGCAACTCTGCTGTGCTTAACGTCGCCTATGATTGCGACCTTAAGACCCGATATTGTGCCCTTTTTCTCGCGTATTGTGAGCATATCCAAGAGAGCCTGCGTGGGATGCTCGTTCATTCCGTCTCCGGCGTTTACGACACTGCAATCCACATTTTCCGAAACCAGCTTGGGCGCGCCCGACGAGCTGTGGCGCACGACCAGAATATCCGCCGCCATCATATTGATGGTTTTAACGGTGTCGATAAGCGTCTCGCCTTTGGCAACGCTGCTGCCCGTCGAGGTGATATTCGCCGCGTTTGCGCCGAGATACTTGGAGGCAAGTTCAAACGAAAGTCTGGTGCGGGTACTGTTCTCAAAGAAAACGGTTATAACGCTTTTTCCTTTCAATTCGTCGAACTTCTTTATGTCCTCGTCAAGCCTTTTCTTCATAATTTCCGCGGTATCGAGAATATTTTTTATCTCGTCCGCCGAAACGTCTTTTAAGCCTAATAGGTGCTTCATTTTAATTATTCCCCTATCCGAGTTATACCTGTCGGTACATATTAAGTAAATTATACCATTAATTCTCCGCGCTTGTCCATATTTTTCTCAAATTTTTAAGTATTCTGTCGAAATATTCGGGAAGCGGCGCGGTAAACTCCATATATTCACCCGAAATCGGATGTATAAATCCGACCTTGTAGGCGTGAAGCAACTGTCCTTTGAGCGAAAATTCCTCTTTTTTCACGCCGTATGTCTTATCTCCGACGATAGGATGCCCGTTCTTTGACATATGCACGCGTATCTGGTGCGTCCTGCCCGTTTCAAGCACACATTCAATGTAGGTGTAGCGCCCGAAACGCTCCAGTACCTTAAAATGAGTGATTGCCTCACGCGAATTTCTGTAAGTTACCGTCATTTTTTTTCGGTCTGTCGGGTGTCTGCCGATAGGGGCGCATATTGTTCCGCTGTCCTCCTTGATATTCGCGTGAACAAGCGCGAGATACGCGCGGGTCAGGCTGTGCGCCTTTATCTGCGCCGAAAGCCTTTGATGCGCCAAATCGGTCTTTGCCACAAGCAAAAGTCCGCTGGTGTCCTTGTCTATACGGTGAAGTATGCCCGGGCGCTTCTCGCCGTTTATACCCGACAGCTTTTCGCCGCAGTGAGCCAGCAGAGCGTTAACGAGCGTTCCGCTGTAATTTCCCGCGGCGGGATGCACCACCATACCCTGCGGTTTGTTGACCACGAGCATATACTCATCTTCAAAAACAATGTCGAGCGGAAGCTCTTCGGCTTCTATTCCGACCTCGCGCGCTTCGGGTATCTCGACAGAGAACTCGTCGCCCGCTCTCGTCTTATAATTGGTCTTGACGACCGCCTCTCCGCGGCAGGTGACACAGCCGCTCTCAATCAGCTTTTGAATGTATGAGCGGGTATACTCCGTCATTTCATCCGATAAAAACTTATCAAGTCTTATACCCGCCTTGTGGGGCGGCACAACTGTTTTATACATCGTTTATCACTTATCCTTTTTGTTCCCGTTCTCTTTGTCAAGCAAAATCAATATAACCGTGGCAACCGCACCTATACATACAAAAATGTCGGCAAGGTTAAATATCGGAAAATCTATCAACTCAAAATAAAACAAATCCACCACATAGCCGAGAAACAAACGATTTATAAAATTTCCGAGCGCGCCGCCCCACACAAGCGCAAGAGAAAACCATATAAAATTGGATTTCGGCCTTTTTACGGCAAGATAAACCACAATGAGCGCAAGCGCTATAATCGTAAACACTATGAAAAAATACTGCCGATTTTGCAATATTCCGAAAGCCGCGCCTCGGTTTTCAAGGTAGGTAAGACTGAAAACGCCGTCAATCAGCGAAACCGAGCCGAGCGGCTGCAAAAAAGCCGCGGCAAAATACTTTACAATAAGGTCTGCCGCCGCCGCGCAAACCGCGATAATTCCGAAAACCAAAAACTGCACTCCGATACATCTCCCAATTTAAATTCTGATTTCAATGTAAATTTTAATTTATTTTACCACACAAAGATATTTATGTAAAGAAAAATATCCTTCGTTTCCATAGTAAAACGGCAAAACAAAAAGCGCTATCCTCATAAAGAGGATACCGCCTTTTCATATGCAGCTTTTACTTAGCCATATTCAAATACCGCTCAAACACGGCTGCGCCCTCGGCACGGGTTATGTCGGACTGCGGGTCAAATTCTCCGCTGTCACGTCCTGCCATAACATCCTTCATGGTGCAGAACATTACGCCCTCTATCGCCCAGTCGGAAATTTCGGCAAGGTCGGGGTAGTCGAGCCGTATCGCCCACGCTCCCGTCGGGCTTTCGCCTTTATACGTCGCATATCTGAACAGTATCGCCGCGGCTTGCTCACGCGTTACGGCATCGTCGGGCGCATACTCGGTGTCGGAATATCCTTTAACGATTCCGTTCGCATTCGCCCATGCGACCGCGTTCGCGTAGTACGCGTCGGACGGAACGTCGGCAAATGTGCTTGTGCCGATGCTCGGTTCGCCGTTCATACGATAGAGGATTGTTACAAACATTCCTCTTGTGATGGTTTCGTTCGGCGCGAACTCGGTGTCGCTGACTCCGTTCATCAATCCATTTTCATATACGTACTGCACGTCATTGTAGAACCAATCGCCTGTATTTACGTCCGTAAACGGCATTGATTTTGCCGTCGGTTGCGGCTCATCCGTCGGAGCGGGAGTTGCTTCCGTCTTGTTCTCGTTCCACTTTGCATACAGGGTAAAGCTGCTTGTAACCTTCGACGTAAAGTCATACTCGGTTGTCAAAGCATTATCCGTGTACCAGCCCGCGAACGTATAGCCATCCTTTGTCGGAGCGGTCGGTTCTTTCACAACGCCGTTTTGCGAAATTCTTTGAGATGTTACATCGCTGCCGCCGTTCGTCTCAAACCGGACCGTGTATGACGATAAACCACCGCTGCCGCTGCGTGACGTGCTGCCCGTATCGGGCGTCGGGGTCGGAGTCGGAGTAGTCGACTGGTCGTTATACGCTATCGCGTAGGTCGAGAATTTCTGCGTGTAAATAGTTATAACTCCGTCATCTACCTCATAACGCTCGCCGATGCCGCCCTTTGTCATAGCCGCCGCCTCGCCGTCATGGTAACGGTAAACCGTTATGTCCTTCTTGCCATCCGTCACGAACGGGATTATGATTGTGATAAGGTTCGTCGTCTCGGTTACGTTCTCGCTCTCCGTGCCGACGGTTTTAATGATGTCTATATCAATGTAGTCCAGCTTTTCGTCCTTGTTTTTGCTCTGCTGTTTTATCGCCTGCTGTGCCATGTCGGCAGAGCTTTCTTTCCTGCTCTCGATGATCATCTTTACTTCAATATTCTTTGTCTTATCCGCCTCGGGAAGCGCCTCGACAACTGCTTCTGCAAATTCGTCAAGACCGCCCACAACAATGTCCTCAACCTTTATATCGGAGTTGTTGTCGCTGTCGGTTGTTTCAACCGCGCTGCCCACATTAGCCGCGGGGAGCGTTATGTCCGCGCTGACGTTGCCGTCCGTTACGTCAACAAGCGTTGTAACCGTTTTTCCGTCGCCCGTTTCGACAACTATATTGTAGCTGCCCGCTTCAACGCCGTTAAACGCGTAATTGCCGCCCTCGTCCGTAGTCGTTTCCAATCCGAGCGGCTTCAGCGTAATCTTGCGGTTTGCCGCCGCCGTGCCGTCATTGTTCTTAACCGTTCCGGTTACATCAAATGCCGTTGACGGCTCAGGTGACGGTGACGGGCTCGGAGTTACCTCTGCGGTTGCGGTTACCGTTATTTTGCCGTTTGCAGCCTTGTAATTAACCGCGTCGGTCGGCGTAAATACCGCGTCGTATTCACTCGTACCCTCGATTACCGCCGTCGTCTCGTCAGCCCACGAAAGCGTGCCGCCTGTCACGGTCGGAAGCTCTACGTCCGCAAGGGTTATGCCCTCGGTATATGTCACGTCTATCGCCTCAACCGTCGGGAATGTCGACTCCGCCTGAGCGATAGCCGCCTCAACCGTAGTCGTGTACGGGTGATAGCCCGCGCGCTCAACGGTAACCGTCACGCTGTATGTACCCGCGTCGGTAATCTGCGGCACAGATGCCGTTTCGGCACCATCAAGCTGATACTTAATTGTATCGGTACTTTCCGCGCCCTCTACCTTTACCGCGTCATGCGCCGCGCCGTCATATGTGCCGCTGTACGGCGTAACGATGATGTCGCTTACCGTCGGTTCGTCGGTAATTGTTATCGTCTTTGTCGTGTAGTAATCATTGTAATTTGCCTTGCTTACTTTGACCGTAATTGTCTTTGTATCGCCGACCTCGGTTACAGTCGGGCAAGCGTCGAGCCAGTCAAGCTCCGTATCGGTATCGGCGTTGTACTCTCCTTCGATATACTTGACCGTTCCGCCTTCCGCGCTGCCGCTGAGCGTTACCGTCAAGCCGTGCGCCGCGCCGTCGTGCGTAATATCGCCGTCGCCGGAGATTACCACGTCAGCGGCGGTAATTGTCGCGTTCGCAACATTTACCGTAACCGTTCCCGTTACCGCATCCTCGTAATTTGCCGTGTCGGACGGAGTAAATACCGCCTGAACGCTGTTTTCGCCCGCCGTAAGAGCGGTGTTTTCGTCGCTCCACGCGAGCGTACCGCCGTCTACCGTCGGCACGGTTACGCTGCCAAGCTTCTTATCGGGCGCGTATATTCCGCCGTCAACCTCATCAACCGTCGGGAATGTCGGCTTTGCCTTTGCGATTGTAACCTCGACCGTCTTTTCAAAATGATGATAATCCGCTCTTTCAACCTTCACCTTAACCGAGTAGCTGCCCGCGTTCGTGCCCTGTGCTGTCTGGGTTCCGATCGTGTCATCGTTTACATAGTATGTGACGGTGTCGGTATCGAGCGCTCCCGTTACGGTCACAAGCTCCTGCGCGCCGCCGTTGTAAACAAGACCTTCATTCGCCGTTACGTCAACATCATCAATAGTCGGCTCGCCTATAATGTTTATAGTAGCTGTAAGATAGAGTGTGTTATAGTTTTCTCTCTCTATTTTAACCGTAATCGTCTGATTTGTATTTTCCGCGCTGTAACTCGGACAGGTTTCCTTCCAATCCGCCTCGCTGTCATTCGCCTCGGTATATTCGCCCTCGGCATAGCTTACGGTATCGCCCTCAACCGTTCCGGTCGGTGCTTCGAGCGTGTACTCTTTTGTCGGCTGTGTCTCGTCAAACTGCACCGATACGTCCTGAACCTCCACGCCAGTAATCGTCGCCTTTGCAACGTTTACCGTAACCGTACCGGTGACGGTCGTATCCTCGTAATTTGCCTTGTCGGACGGGGTAAATATCGCTTCAACGCTGTTTTCGCCTGCCGTAAGAGCGGTGTCAGCGTCGCTCCACGCGAGCGTACCACCGTCTACCTCAGGCACGGCTACATCGCTGAGCTTCTTTTCGGGCTCATATGTTCCGCCGTCAACATCTCCAACCTCGGGGAATGTCGGGGTCGCTTTCGCGATTGTGACATCGACAGTCTTTTCAAAATGATGATAACCGTCTCTTTCAACCTTCACCTTAACCGAGTAATCACCCGCGTTCGTACCCGTCGCCTTGTCCGTGCTGCCCGTCGGGTCGTCGTTTACATAGTATGTAACGGTATCACTGTCAAGCGCACCCGTTACGGTTACAAGCTCCTGTGCGCCGCTGTTGTAAACAAGGTCCGCGTTTGCAGTTACGTTAACGCCTGTGATGAGCGGCTCGTTTGTAATCTTTATGGTGGCTTTAAGATAGAGGTTGCTGTAGTTTGCTCTCTCTATTCTGACCGTAATTACCTGTTCTGTATTTTCCGCGCTGTAACTCGGGCAGGTTTCCTGCCAGGACGCGCTTGCGTCGGTGTCCGCGTCATAGTCGCCCTCGGCATAGCTTACGGTATCGCCGTCAATCGTTCCGGTCGGCGCGGCAAGCGTATACAGCTTTGTCGGCTCCGCCTCGTCAAACTGCGCCAATACATTATCGACCTTCACGCCGGTAATCGTCGCCTTTGCGACATTTACAGTAACCGTATCGGTAACGCTTGTAGGATTGTAATTCTCGCTGTTCGCGGGAGTAAATACCGCCTGCACGCTGTTTGCACCCGCATTAAGTGCCATTTCGCCGTCACTCCATGCGAGCGTACCGCCGTCTACCTCAGGCACAGCTACGTCGCTAAGCTTCATGTTGGGAGTATATGTTCCGCCGTCAACCTCTTCAACCTCAGGGAATGTCGGGGTTGCTTTGGCGATTTCAACCGTTATACTTTGTTCTGCAATACCGTTATAATTATCATTTTCAACGACTTTATAATAAACAGTATGCTCTCCCGCGGTTATCGCTGTCGGCGCGGCTGTCGAATACTCGCCCTCGTCAACCTTGTACTGCAATTCGCCGCCGGTCGCCGAGCCTGCCGTCTCCAGAAGCTCCAGCGCCGTGCCGTTATACGTCAAATCCGTCTTTGCGGTCGGAGCGACAACGGTCGAATCAGCCTTTGCGACGTTTACAATAACCGTTCCTTCAATGGTTGTAGGCTCGTAGTTCTCGCTGTTTGCGGGAGTGAATATCGCCTGCACGCTGTTTTCGCCCGCCGTAAGAACTGTTTCGCCGTCACTCCACGCGAGCGTGCCGCCGTCTACCGTCGGAACTTCTACGCTGCTGAGCTTCTTGTCGGGCGCGTATATTCCGCCGTCAACCTCCTCAACCTCAGGGAATGTCGGGGTCGCTTTGGCGATATTAACCGTTATACTTTGTTCGTCAATACCGTTATAGTTGTCATTTACAACGACTTTATAATAAACCGTGTACGTTTTAGCTTCTGTGCCTTTCGGTACATCGGTAGAATACTCGCCCTCATCAACCTTGTACTGCAACTGACCGCCTGTCGCCGAGCCTTTATTTTCAAGAAGCTCCTGCGCCGTGCCGTTATACGTCAAATCTGTCTTTGCCGTCGGAGCGGTAACGCTCGAATCAGCCTTTGCGATTGTAACCTCTGTTTCGGGCGACGTATAATCATTATGTCCCTCGCGCTTAACGGTTACGGTTACCTTATATGTACCCGCGTCTGTCGCGCTGTTATCTGTTCCGAAATTCTCATACGCGTCGCCGCTGCCTTTCTTTTCTACCTTGTATTCAATAGTGTCGGAATCTTCGTTGCCGCTCACCGTTACAAGCGTCTGCTCCGAGCCGGTATATGCCGTAATGCTCGGATTTGCCGTTACTTCTATTCCGCTAATCGTCGCCTTTTGGACTTCACCTGTCGGCGCGGACGTAAGCGAGCCGGTGTAATCAGGGTCATCTGCCGTTACGACAACCTGAATTGTTTTGCCTATATCCTCTGTTGTTATCTTATATGTACTTTCGGTCGCGCCGCTAATTTCGGTGTAACTGCCGTCGTCGCCCGACCTCTGCCACTTATATGTAAAGTTAATACTGCTCGGCTCAACCGCCGTTGTAACCGCCGTAAGCTGCTGACCGAATACCGCGTCGCCGTCGATTGTCACCGTGCCGGTAATCTCTGTCGGCTCGAACTTCGGTACATTGACCTCTTTTATCGCCGACGCAAACGCACTTTCGGCTACCGCTTTCGTGCGTACCTCGTATGTTTTATTCGGCTCAACCTCGGTCGCTTCCGCTGTGCAGACCTGCCATTCTCCGCTGTCGCCTTCTGTCTTTTCGCGGTACACCATTGTCGTATCTGTGCCGGTGATTTTGCCCTTGCCGTCGTGCGTCATCGGAGCCGCGCCCTCCACGCTCGGCTCACCCAAACGCGCGGGTACCGTCAATGACTGTGCTGTGCTGTCGGCATAGTTATCATCACGCGCTTTACGCACAATGCTAAGCTCGCCTTTACCCATATATTCTGCCGCCGAAGCTGTTGTAGCGCTTGTAACGGTGTTCGATATATCGCTTACGCCGGTTATGCTGTATTCTGCGCTGCTGTCAAAGCCCGTAAGCTGCTCCGTTTCATAATCAATTACAATATTCGGCGTTGCCTCCGGCTGAGCCTTTATTTCAACCGATATACTCGTTTCTTCAATACCATTATAATTTTCATTTTCAACTACTTTATAATAAACCGTGTATGTTTTAGCTTCTGTGCCTTTTGGTATGTCGGTAGAATACGTTCCCTCGTCAACCTTGTACTGTAATTCGCCGCCTGTCGCTTCGCCCGCCGTCACAAGTTCCTGTGCCGTGCCATCATACGTCAAATCCTTTGCTGTCGGCGTGCTTGTCAAGGACGAATCCGCTTTTTTAATCTCAACGTTCTCAACCTTCGTCGGCTCTATATTATTATGGTTACTGTCGCCCTCGACCTTGTACCAAACCTCGTACTCCTGCACCTTCGTACCTGTCGGAACAGTCTCCGTGTAATCGCCTTCCTGCGACGTGGCGTACTTAAGCGTACCGCCCTCTGCGCTGCCGCTTACAAGGTTCTGCTCACTACCCGTGTACGTTAAATCCGCCGCCGTCACCGTCGCCGTTGATGCGGCTTTCGCTATACTCACCTTAACCGTGAGCGTCACATCCTCCGTGCCGAAATCCTCCACGCTCATAAGCGAATACTGCGGCATTTTTTCTGCTGCCTTAATCTTAATCGTATAATCGCCCGCTTTAAGTCCTGTAGGAACTGACAGCGTATTGCTGCTTACTATATCTGCTTTCGTCTCATTTTCATCACTCTCTATAATGTACACAAACTTACCCGCGGACGAAATATCTGTGTTTGCGTACTTCATATAATTATCCAAATTGACCGTAAGCGGCGCTTCGTAGCCATAAATTCCGCTCAGCGGAATTTCATCACTGTCGCCGCCGAATTTCTCTTGTCCGACGGCGTACACCGTCATATCCTCGGTAACGCTCGTGCTAGTGTCAAACTCTTCACCTTCCGCTTCCTGCGTCTTTGCCCACTTTTCAAACGTATAATTATCCTTTTCGGGATTTTTCGGTGGCGTTACTTTTCCATTTAGATTTATGTACTGAATGTCATAATTTGGGTTATCCTTCGTTGCGAACGTGACTTTCAGCACCTTCTTGCTCTCCTCGCTCGTAAGCAAGGGATACTTATCAGCTTCGTCGCCGAGCTTCTGTCCCCACGCCTGCGTGCCTTGACCGTTTTGCAAAGACCACGTTACCTCACCGGAATTAAACGCATCCTCAGTTTTTGACGTGCCGTAATCTCCTGCCGCGCCGCAAGAATTGAGGTAGTAGCAATTTTTAATACTGCCGGTATTGTTGTTTCCCACAATGCCGCCAATCGTGTCGCTGCCGCTTACCGTACCCGTGTTATAGCAGCTTTCAACGCCGGCGCTATCGTTGTTTCCCGCAATGCCGCCTGTATAGGAAACGCCGTTTACCGTGCCCTCGTTATAGCAATTTTTAATGTTGCCGCTGCCGCTGCTCTTATTCTCTCCAACAACACCGCCCGTATAGCTACCCGTGCCTTTTATTGTACCCGCGTTATGGCAATTTTCAATGCTGCCGGAGTTGTTTCCCGCAATGCCGCCTACATAGTCGTTATCGCCGCCTGTGCCGCCGTTTACCGTACCGGTGTTATAGCAGTTTTTAATAGTGCCTGTGTGGTATCCCGCAATGCCGCCTACATAATTACCGCTGCCGCTGACAGCGCAATCACTGCGGCAGTTTAAGATACTGCCGCCATAGTTCTCTCCCACGATACCGCCCACTTCACCGTTGCCGGAAACGCTGCCCGAAACGGTTAGATTTTTAATTGTACCGTAGGAATCCCCAAACAGACCTTGATGATCTTCCTTGGTGTTAATGTAAAGCTCGCTTATCGTGAATTCGCCGCCGTCGAACGTGCCTTGAAATTTATTGCTGTCATTTCCGATCGGCGTCCATGATGTACCGTTTTCTGCGTTGTAATTTGCCGACATATCAATAGGCGCCGTCAGCTCAAAATACTCGCCGCTGCCGCCGTCCTCATCAGCGTTAATATACTCGCGAAACGCCTCAAGGTCGGCAAGGTTTGCGATTTTGTACGGATCGCCCACACCGCCCGTACCGCCGCCCGAAACCGTAAGGCTCTCCGCCGACGCAGTCAGCGTGAACGTCGGAATAACCGTTAATATCATAGCAAATACAACAGTTAAACTTAAAATTCGCCTTTTCATCATCATTACTCCTTTTATAAATACTGATATAATTTTACCATACTCAAAACTCCATTTCAAGAACTGTTCGTGTCGCGTAGAGCGCGTTTTACGTCACGAACGTCAAAATTACAATCCTGTTTTTAATAATTTCCATTAAAAAAGACGGCTTTTTAAGCCGTCTTATAAAATATTTATATACTTTTTACGCGCCTTCCGCCGAAACAGCGTACTCGCTTTCATCAATCTGAGGCAGCTCGCGCGTTATCGCTTCCAATTCCTTGATAAACTGCGGAATGTCTGCCGTGGTGGTCGAATTTATATCGTCAACGATTTTCTCCACTTTGGAAAGTCCGCTTTCCTCGGCGGGCTTTTCTTCCGATTTTGGCGGTTCCGAAGCCTGCGCCTCGGACTTAAAGCCGCTTATATTTGTGTCCGCCTTAAATTCGTTTGCAATATCAAGCTGACTTTTAAGGAGAGAAACTATTTTGGCTCTGAACGTGTCGATATTGCTCTTCATTTCCTCATACTTATAGGAAATTCTCGAAACCTCACCGTTTGCGTTGGCTATAATCTCGGACGCTTTTGTTTCGGCTTCCTTGATAATATTCTCCGCCTTTTCATAGGCGTTGCGCTTTACCTCGTCTCCCGCGCTCTGAGCGACAACAAGGGTATTTTGCAGCGTTTCCTCAATCGTCTTGTACTGCTTTACCGCGTCGGACAAAACCGATATTTTTTCCTTTGCGGCAATATTTTCCTTATAGAGTTTTTCGTAATTCTCAAATACACGCTCCAAAAAATCGTTTACCTCAGACGCATTATAGCCCAAAAACGTCTTTTTAAACTGCTGGTTTTCGATTTCAATAGGTGTAAGCATACGGCAGACCTCCCAATTACTTAATCATAAATATCTTTCAAGGGTTATTTTAAAACGTCCTTTGCGCGATAAGCCTCCGACCTCGGCGACCTTTATCCTGCCGAAGCCGCGCGCCGAAATCATATCTTCCGCCTTTAGCTCAAAGTCGGTTTTAAGCACGGTTTTCCAATTGACGAATACCCGCCCCGCCTTTATAAGCTCCGCGGCGTTTGTGCGTGAAACTCCGAGTGCAAGCGACAAAACCGCGTCAATGCGCGGACTTGCGACCGTGCCGAAAATTTCTTTAACCTCTCTGCTCGGTGTTATATTTTCGGATAAATCGAGCGCACGAACGTTAACCCTGTATTTTCCTATCCTCTCCAGATTTGCCGAAATATATTCATATATATTTTCGTGGACAAACATAATACATCTGTCCTCCATCGGCAAAATATCACCTATAACCTCACGCTTTATTCCAAGCCCCAAAACGGAGCCGAGAAAGTCGCGGTGGCTGAGCGCGCCTATACCGCTCCCCGTAATTTCGACGGGTACAATAGGCGGCAATACGTCGTCCGTATCCATAAAGTCGGGACAGCACATAAAAATCGTGCGTTCGGCATCTTCATAACCGCCCGCAAAAAATGTTTTTACGTCAGCCTCTCCATGCAAATTCGTCATAATCAGAGAGCGCTCGGCAGGCGTGAGAAAGCCGACAGACTTCACCGTGCGCTGCTTCAGGCACATACGCACGGCGTCCTCAGCTTTTGACAAAATCAACTTTTCATCCGAAATGGATTCCCGTTTTTGCGGCATTTCTTAATTCCAAAGGAACGACGACTTCTTAAAATCATCCTTAAAATCGCCCATAATGCCGACATTGTTCGGAGCAATAACAAATATTCCGTTTGAAACCTTGCGGATATTAGCGTCCAAAGCGAATACCGAACCGCTTATAAAGTCAACTATTCTGCGAGCTACGTCAAGGTCAACGTTCTCAAGGTTCATAACAATCGTCTTTCTCTCCTTGAGGTGGTTTGCCGCGTCTCTCGCTTCGTCAAACACTTCCGGCTTGACAACAACGAGATTTACCGGCGCGTTCTGGTTCAAGGTTACAATTTTACCGCGTCTTGAACGGATAGGCGGCTCGTATTCCGGAACGTTCTGCTCTTCCTCGTAATCGTTTACGCTGTCGTTCTCATAATACTCGTCGTCATACTCGCTTGAATTGTAACCTACAAAGTCCAGTACCTTCTCCACAAATCCCATTTTTAACTACCTCCGTATTTTTTTGTTTTTTTATTTTTACCCGCTCGTCCGCGGTTAATATTATACAAATTTTTACGAGCGCGCTCCGAAAATCCCGCGCCCTACTCTGACATACGTCGCTCCCTGCGCTATCGCAAGCTCGAAATCGCCGCTCATACCCATGGAAAGCTCGCTCATTTCAATGCCGTCTATTTTGCGCTCGTCCACGTTTCTCGAAAGAAGTCTGAGCCGCTCGAAAATCCTCTCGGTGTTTTCTCTCGTCTCGGCAAGCGGAGCGATTGTCATAAGCCCTTTAACTCTGACGTTTTTCATCTCCGAAATGCTTTCGCACAGCGGAACGCACTCGTCGGCCGTTATGCCGAATTTGGACTCCTCGCCCGAAATGTTGACTTCTATAAGAATGTCCTGCGTCTTACCAATCTTTTCCGCTCGTCTGTTTATCTCGGACGCAAGTGCGAGACTGTCGACAGAATGGATCAGCGAAACTTTATCTATTATATATTTTACCTTGTTGGTCTGAAGATGACCGATAAGGTGCCAGTTTACGTTTTCAATATCGTCGTACTTCCCGCAAAGCTCCTGAACGCGGTTCTCGCCAAGCTCGTGTACTCCGCAGGCTACCGCCTCCGAAATTCTGTCCGCCGTGACGGTTTTGGTCACCGCGATAAGTTTGACGTCCGAGGGCTTTCTGCCCGCGGCAAGCGCCGCTTCGGATATTCTTTCATTTATCGATATAAGATTTTCCTTAACGGTGCCCAATTCAAATCACCTCACCGACATACCGTCTCGAATATTAGCGTATTTGGTAACAACCACATCATACATAGAGAGTTGTCCGTCCGATTTTACAATGGTCTGTTCCTTATCGTTATATAAAATGTCTGCTTCCACAAACTTTGTATAACCGTTTCTTATAACATAAACGCCGCGAACTCCGTCCACCACGCGTATGCTCTCTGTCGGGATTTTAATTCCGCTGTAAGTATTGAAAACTATTTCAACCGAGGCGCGGGGAGTTGAATAAACCGAATCGACATATCCCTCGGACGAAACCGCGACCACGCATTTTCCGTTATCGACTCCCGAAATATACTCTATGTTTCCGTCAATCGTGCGGTCGGTAACGTCGAAGAAGCGCAGCCCGACGCTTTTGCCGACTTTAATATCCTGCACGACATTCTCGTTTACGACGGTCACAAAATACCATTTAAAATCATTTACTATCTTAAAAATGTTTTCGTTCGACGCTTCCGCACCGCCGTTTTCGTAAAGCTCGTCCAGCTTATCAAAATCGCTCGGTACAAGGCTGTCTACCTTATCCGAAGAAAGCTCGCTCTCAATCGGCATAACTCTCGCCGAATACAGTCCGGCTTTCGGAGATGTTATCGGGGTTCCCTGCGATATTCCCGACGCGGAAAGCTCCTCTCTCTTTGCGTAAAGCTCGTCAAGCTGATTCGCCTGTGCGTCCGCAATTCCCCCGCCGACCGCCATTTTTTTGGTTATAAGTTTATCTATATCTTCTTTCAGTGCGGCAAGCGCAACGGGACTTCTGTCGGCTTTATCGTTAAAATTGCGCACTTCCTGCAAAATGCTCTGTTCGATTCGAGCGGTATCGCTTGCATAGGTTTCCTTTTTGACCGACTCGTTTTCAAGCTCCGCAATCTGCTTTTCAACATCCTGGAGCGCTTTTTTCTGCGCGTAATCGCCTTCGCTTTGATATATAAACGCAACGGTTTCACCCATAGCGACCTTTTCGCCCTCGCCCGCAACGCTTTCGAGATAGCCCGATGTTTGAGGCTCTACAATCTGCATATCCTTAAATATATATCCCTCGGCTTCAAGACTGTCCTCAATGCTGCCGCTGACCGCGACAGTCGTTTCGAGTTGGTCGTCAAAAAACATTCTAAAAACGTTTACCATAATAAATGCCAGAACAAACGCTATCGCCAATTTGACCAAAAGTCCTCTTTTCTTTGATTTGCGTTTATCTTTGTGAGGATTTTTCGGCATTGATACTCTCCTTAAAATAAATTACTTAAAATATCTTTGTAAGCAGCAAAAGGCAGGCAAAGTCATAAAGCCGCCGTCAAATATTCGGAACGAAACTTGTATATCCGCGCCTTTACTCCTGCTCCGTCTTTGCCGCCGGTTCGGGATATCCTATATTTACCGCAGGCGCAATGGTCGAAATGGCGTGTTTATATATCATATTCTGTTTGCCGCCGACGTCCATTACAATAACATATGCGTCATATCCGAGAACCACGCCTTTGGTCTGAAAGCCGTTTGTAAGAAATACCGTTACCGGAATTTTTTCTTTTCTTACCGAATTTAATATCGAATCCTGCAAATTTATTGCCGCCATTTTACACCCCTCTTTTCACTCCATAATAATTTACGTTTACATTTTAACACATATTATGTCTACTTGGAAGTTTCTAACAAAAATGTATTGTAAAATTAACAAGGCTGTAACATTGCGGAAACAGTTTTGTTAACAAAGCCGCATTTTTCGGGGAAAATCGGGATTTTGGGAGTAAAAATCACAAAAATCGCCCGAACAAAATTTTGCTCGGACGATTTTGTTTTTAATAAATTTTATGTCAAACGGCAGCCTCTTCGTCGTGAAGCGCGAGATTTATTCCCGCTGCGATTACCGAAGAAATATCCTCTACCGCCTTGTCAACATCCTTTGGTGCGACTATCAAATCCCCGAACGAGGGCGAGAGGACTTTCTTTATTAAAGTGTATTTATCCGGCTCGTTGCCTATCTCTCCGAGGTTTTCAAGCAGCTTTCCCTTTTCCGCCGAATGACTTTTAAATTCCTCAGCAATCAAATCTATGGTATCTCCCGCAATCGTCGCGGCGTCCACCACGGTCGGAACGCCTATTGCGATAACCGGTATTCCGAGCGTTTCGCGGCTGAGCGACATACGGGTGTTGCCCACTCCCGCGCCCGGCGTGATGCCGGTATCCGCAATCTGTATCGTTGAGTTTACCCTGTCCATACGTCGGGAGCAAAGCGCATCCACCGCAATGAGAATATCGGGTCTTACCTTTTCGACAAGCCCCTTTACCACCTCGCCCGTTTCAATTCCAGTGGTGCCCAAAACTCCGGGTGACAGCGCGCATACCGAGCGTGTTTCCTCGCCGAACTCGTTCGGAATATACTTTTTAAGGTGGCGTGTTATAACAAGCTCCTCCACAACGCGGGGACCGAGCGCATCCGCAATTATATTCTGATTGCCGAGCCCTATCACCATGATAGTTTCTTTGCCGCTCAAATTCAATATATTTTTTATTTCCTTTGCGCATATGTCGCGCACTTTTTTATAAAGCTCGCTGTCCTCGCACATAGGATTTGGTATTTCAATGGTGACATAGTTGCCCATAGGCTTATTCAGCGCCTTTTCGCCGGCGGGCGATGTTATTTTAACGCGAGTTACCTTTAAATCCTCGCCAAACTCCTCTCCGCTCACTTCGACGCCGTCTATTTCAGCTTCCGCCGCCGCAGTTTCGTAATACATTTCACGCGCTTCAAGCGCAAGGTCGGTACGATATGCCATAATAACCTCCTGAATTTATCTGAATTTAATACCCTGTATTGCATATTTTGGCATTAAAAAGAAAATATATGAAAAAATTTTAAAAAAAGTATTGATTTTTGAAAGATTTCGTGTTAAAATACCTTGGTGTGATTTTAAAGAGTTAAGAAAACGGAGGTGAATTTGATGCCTAACATTAAATCAGCAAAAAAGAGAGTGCGCGTTACCAAGACCAAAACTCTCAGAAACCAGATGTTAAAGTCGGAGCTTAAGACTGTTATAAAGAAGTTCAACGCTTCTCTTTCGCAAGGCAAAGAAGCCGCCTCTGAGGCTTATGCTCTTGTTACAAAGAAAATAGACCAGGCTGTTGCAAAGGGTATTTTGCACAAGAACACCGCAGCTCGCAAAAAGAGCCAGATAGCGGCTAAGTTTAACAAGGTCGCCTAAATTCAGAGCTTGATTTTAAAGTTAATAAAAACGCTTCCGAATTAATTTCGGAAGCGTTTTTGTTTTTGATGTTTCGGCGATTCTTACGCCATTCCGGTCATCTTTGCAACCTCAGCCGCAAAATCGTCCTCTTTCTTTTCTATGCCCTCGCCTCTCTCGAAACGGGTAAACTTAACTATTTCAATATCCGTGCCGAGCGCCTTCGCCGTATTATCGACATACTTTGAAACGCTGATATCGGGGTCCTTTATAAAGGGCTGCTCAACCAAGCAAACCTCTTTGTAGAACTTCTGGATGCGTCCCGTAACCATTTTGTCGACTATTGCTTCGGGCTTGCCCTCGTTGAGAGCCTGAACCTTCAGGATTTCCTTTTCCTTTTCAAGAGTTTCGGTCGGAACATCCTCGCGTCTTGCATACTGCGGAGCCGCCGCAGCAATCTGCATCGCAACGTCCTTTGCGAAAGTCTTAAACTCGTCGCTCTGAGCCTTGGACTCATCCGCAACCTTGAAGTTTACAAGAACGCCGATACGTCCGCCGCCGTGAATATACGCTTCGTTAACGCCGTCGTATCTTGCAAAACGTCTTATATTCATATTCTCACCGATTGTAGCAATTTTCTCGGTAAGAGCTTCTCCGATAGTCTGTCCGCTCTCTGTTTTAATCTCTTTGAGTGCTTCAACGTCCGCGGGGTTGTTGTCGGCAACAGCCTTTGCAACGCTGTGAACAAAATTGCGGAAATCCTCGTTCTTTGCAACAAAGTCGGTTTCGGAGTTGACCTCAACCACAACGCCGGAGTTACCGAAAACAACCGCTTCGACCAAACCCTCCGCCGCAACTCTGCCTGCCTTTTTGGCAGCCTTGGCAAGTCCGTTCTCTCTCAGGAACTCGACCGCCTTATCCATATCGCCGTCGGTTTCCACGAGCGCCTTTTTGCAGTCCATCATACCGCAGCTCGTCATTTCTCTGAGCGTTTTAACATCTTGAGCCGTAAAAGCCATTTATCTTCTTCCTTTCAGAATTATTTTTAGAATTATTTTAGTAAGTTTTAAGACATAGGGAATCGATTATTCGTCAATCATATCGAGGTTGACTTCTTTGGATTCGAGTTCGGATTCCTCACTGTCAGCCTCAAACTGCTCGCCCTGTTTGCCCTCTAAAATAGCGTTGCCCATTGTGGAAACAATCAGCTTGACCGCACGGATAGCGTCGTCGTTTCCGGGGATGGGATAATCAACTTCTTCGGGGTCGCAGTTTGTATCAACGATTGCGACAATCGGAATACCGAGCCTGTGAGCCTCTGCAATAGCGTTCTTTTCCTTGCGCGGGTCAACTATGAATATAGCCGACGGAAGCTCTTTCATTTCCTTAATTCCGCCGAGGAACTTTTCGAGCTTTTCTTCCTCAAGATTGAGCTTTATAACCTCTTTCTTGGGGAGAAGATCCATAGTGCCGTCCTCTCTCATCTTCTTGAGCTGGAACAGTCTGTCGATTCTCTTTTTAATGGTTTTAAAGTTGGTAAGCATACCGCCGAGCCATCTCGCGTTAACAAAATACATACCCGTACGCTCCGCTTCCTCGCGGATAGCTTCCTGCGCCTGCTTCTTTGTGCCGACAAAGAGAACGCTTCCGCCGTCAGCCGCCACGTCGCGGATAAAGCTGTACGCCTCCTCAACCTTCTTTACGGTCTTTTGCAAGTCGATAATATAAATACCGTTTCTTTCCGTAAAGATGTACTCTGCCATCTTGGGATTCCATCTGCGAGTCTGATGACCGAAGTGAACGCCCGCCTCAAGCAACTGCTTCATTTGAATTACTCCCATAATTACACCTCCAAAGTTTTACACCTCCGCCGAAATCCTCTTGCCGAGTACCGTTATGGGAAAATGTGCGGCAACTCTCGGTCAATCCTCCGACGTGCGTATTTTTATTTGTGTTTTCTCAAACACCGAAATATTTTATCACAGTCGGCAAATAAATGCAATACTTTTTTTAACTTTTTTGCAAAAAAACTGTAGGTTTACAATAGATGTGTTACAAATAGTGAAAAAAAGAATATACGGAAACTCCGTTTTTGTGTTATGGTATA
>CANRNL010000001.1 GCA_947631965.1 uncultured Clostridia bacterium | reverse complement strand
ACAACAGATTTCCTATGCGACCGCTTAATTGGAAAGCTCCTATTGATTATGTTAATGCCTTCATCATTGATGGCGAAATTTTTTAGGAGATTTTGTAACACATCATTGACAAACCTACAGGCATTACTTATGGTAAGCTCTGCCGTTTAAGATTGTGAACGCGCGGTATATCTGTTCGAGCAGTATGACGCGCATAAGACGGTGGGGAAAGGTCAGACGTGAAAAGCTGAGCCTCAAAGCTCCGAGCGCCTTTATTCTCTCCGCAAGACCGAGCGAGCCGCCTATTATAAATGTGATTGAGCTTACTCCGCCGTTCATTGCCGAACCGATTATTTCGGCAAGTTCGGGCGAGGTACACTCCCTGCCCTCGACGCAAAGCGGAATAACAAAGCTGCCTTTCGGTATTTTATCGATTATTCGCCGCGCTTCTTTTTCAAGTACCGCGTCTTTTTCCTTTTCGGACAGCCCTTCGGGAGCGGGCGCGTCGTCAACCTCCGTGATTTTCAGTGCGCACATACCCGAAAGCCGTTTCGCGTATTCGTCGCAGGCTTCGGCAAAGTAGCGTTCTTTAAGCTTTCCCACAGCTATTACGGTTATGTTAATCAAAATAAATTCCTCCGTATATGTTTTTGTCGGATAATATCAAGTCGTATCAAAATAAATTAAACGGCGCGTGTACCGCGCCGTTTGATTTTGGTATCAGTAAGCGAAATAGTAACCTATACCGCGCTTCGTCATAATGTACTTGGGCTGAGAGGGGTCGTCCTCAATTTTCTCCCGCAGACGGCGCACGGTTACGTCCACCGTTCGCACATCTCCGTAATATTCGTAATCCCACACGTTTTCAAGCAGGTGCTTGCGCGAAAAGATTTTGTTCGGCCGCGAAGCCAGGAATTTAATAAGCTCAAATTCGCGTATGGTGATGTTGGGTATCGGCTTGCCGTTTTTGTAAAGCTCAAATCTGTCGCCGTCGAGCAGAAATTCGCCAATCTCCAGCTTGTCGCTCGTCTCAGCCGCTGCGGAATTTTTAACGGCGGGTGAATTGCGGCGGATATTCGCCTTAACCCTTGCCATAAGCTCGCGCACGCTGAACGGTTTGGTTATGTAGTCATCCGCGCCAAGCTCCAGACCGAGAACCTTATCCACTTCTTCCTCGCGCGCGGTCAGCATAAGTATCGGTGTGTCCGAGGTTTCGCGTATTTTTTTGCAGACCGTGAAGCCGTCAACTTTCGGAAGCATAACGTCAAGCAAAATCAGGTCGGGATTAAGAACCTCTGCACGCTCCAGCGCTTTCTCTCCGTCGTATGCCTCGTAGACCTCGTAGCCCTCTTTCAAAAGGTTAAATCTAAGTATTTCAACGATTGTTTTCTCATCGTCCACAACTAATATCTTCTTTGTCTCCACGTTCATTTCACCGCTCTCTGTATATTGTATATTCTATAATTAAACAACCTGTAAAATTATATTATCATTAAGTTATATCAAAGTCAACAAAAAATTAGACTACGAAATTATACCTCCTCTAAAAATCCAATGCCGCACATGGATAACCTTGTGCGGCCTTGGGAGGAGTTATGTAATGAAAAGTCAAAGAGGGGTTTGCTTTTCATACTGTCATTCTACAACAGAATTGTTAACAAATTGTTAATAAAATGTGAACAAAATGTTAACAATTATATAAAATTTACAAATACGGCGGTTTATTTTTGAAAATTTTATGACAAAATATCCAAAAATTATCCCTCAATTTTTTCAAGACCGCGCATATAAGGACGGAGAACGTCGGGAATGGTCACGCTGCCGTCGGCATTTTGATAGTTTTCGAGTATTGCCGCAACGGTTCTGCCCACTGCCACGCCGGAACCGTTAAGAGTGTGGACAAACTGAGCCTTGTCCTTGGGCGTGTTCTTATATCTGATATTCGCGCGGCGCGCCTGGAAGTCCTCAAAGTTACTGCACGACGAGATTTCGACATAGCGGTTGTAGCTCGGCATCCAAACCTCGATGTCATACTTGAGCGCGGCGGTAAAGCCGAGGTCGCCCACGCAGATTTTTACGACGCGGTAGGGAAGCCCCAGTCTCTTTAAAACGTCCTCAGCGTCCGCGACCAGCTTTTCAAGCTCGGCGTAGGATTCTTCGGGCTTGGTGAATTTGACAAGCTCTACTTTGTTAAACTGATGCTGTCTTATAAGACCGCGGGTATCGCGCCCCGCGCTGCCTGCTTCGGCTCTGAAGCAGGCGGTATATGCAACGTGCTTTATGGGCAGCTTGTCGCCGTCGAGTATGTCGCCTCGGTACATATTTGTAACGGGGACCTCGGCGGTCGGAACGAGGAAGTAGTCGGTGTTCATTACCTTAAACGCGTCCTCCTCAAACTTCGGGAGCTGACCGGTGCCGACCATACTGTTTCGGTGAACCATAAACGGTGGGAAAACCTCGGTGTAGCCATGCTCGGCGGTGTGCGTGTCGAGATAAAAGTTGACTACCGCGCGCTCAAGCGCCGCGCCCGCGCCCTTATAGAAGTGGAAACGCGCGCCGGTTACCTTTGCCGCGGTGACGGGGTCCAAAATTCCGAGCGCCTCGCCCAAATCCCAATGAGCCTTCGGCTCAAAATCGAATTTGGTCGGCTCTGAAAAGCGTCTTACTTCCACGTTGTCCTCGTCGGTATCGCCGTCGGGAACTTCGTCGTTCGGAATGTTCGGTATGGTGAGCATAATCTGTTCGATTTTTGCGTCAAGCTCGCGCACCTTGTCGTCGAGCGACTTTATTTCGTCGGACAGCTTTTTCATCTCGGCAAAAATTTCGGTTGTGTCCTTTCCCTCTTTTTTGAATACGGGAATTTGCTTTGAAACCGTGTTCTGCCTGCCCTTCATCTGTTCAACCTCAAAAAGCGTTTCGCGTCTTTCCTTATCGAGCGCAAGCAGACCGTCAACGTCGATGTTCTCCTTGCGTCGGCTCAGAGCCGCCTTAACTTTATCAAGGTCGTTTCTGAATAATTTGATGTCTAACATAAATTTCCATCGCCTTTCTGCCCGCAAACAGTAATGAAAAATATTTAACAGCCTTATTACGGGCAGATAAGGCGTTAAAAACTTTTAATTATCAGCTTGATTAAAGTATGTCGAGCAGACGTTCAAAGTCGTCTTTTGTGTAATACTCAATCTCGATTTTACTCTTTTTGCTTCCGCGCACTATGCGGACTTTGGTGCCGAGCCTGTCGGACAGGCTCTTTTCAACGTCTTTATAATATCTCAGCAGCGCCTTTTCCTCCGTGCTTCGCGCGGGAGCGGGCTTCTTTTGGGAGAGCCGCTTTACAAGCTGTTCGGTTTGGCGCACGCTAAGCCCTTCGCTTATTACCGTCTGTGCGAGGCGGATTTGTTCCTCTGCGCTTTGCGCGCCCAAAATTGTTCGTGCGTGTCCCGCCGAAAGCTCTCCGCTTGTCACCATTTTTTTGACTTCGGGCGGAAGGTTGTTCAGACGGAGCGCGTTTGCCACCGCGCTTCGGCTCTTGCCGACGCGCGCGCTTATCTCCTCCTGCGTAAGACCAAACTCGTCCATAAGATTTTGATAGCCCTCAGCCTCTTCGAGCGGATTTAAGTCCTCGCGCTGAAGATTCTCGACCAGAGCAATCTCGGATATTTCTCGGTCTTTATATTCGCGGACTATGCAGGGTACGGTTTTAAGCCCCGCGAGCTTTGCCGCCCGCCATCGTCTCTCGCCCGCGATTATTCGGTAGGTTTCGTTGCCGGTCGGAGCGACCAGTATCGGCTGAAGCAAGCCGTGCGTTTTTATGGAATCGGCAAGCGCTTCGAGCGCCTCAGCGTCAAACGCTTTTCTCGGCTGGTTTCTATTTGGTTCAATATCTATGAGCTTTATTTCCGAAATGTCGCCCTCTTTGCTCTCCGTCTTTTTTTGCGTTTTCGCGGGAGCGTCGAAAAGCTCGTCGTCGGCGTCCATTGCCTCCATAACGTCGCTGCCGTACAGCGCGCCGAGACCTCTGCCCAGCCCCTTTTTACCTTTTGCCATTTATTTCACCGCCTTGGGTTTTATTTGTTGTTTTTAATAACCTCTTTAGTTAGGTTTATGTATCCCTCCGCGCCCTTTGAGCGGGGGTCATATTCAATTATGGGTTGACCGAAGCTCGGCGACTCGGCAAGTCTTACCGAGCGGGGAATAACGGTTTTGTAAACCTTTTTTCCGAAGTATTTTTTCACCTCGTCAACGACCTGTATCGAAAGGTTTGTCCGAGAATCGAACATAGTTAAAAGCACTCCCTCGATAGCTATGTCGGGATTGAGCGAACGCTTTATAATTTTTATCGTGTTTGTAAGCTGGCTCAGACCCTCCAGCGCGTAGTATTCGCATTGAATTGGAACCAAAACCGAGTCCGCCGCGGTAAATGAATTAAGGGTTATAAGACCGAGCGAGGGCGGACAGTCGATAATTATAAAATCGTAGTCGTCCTTTATCTCGGAAATTGCCTCTTTAAGACAGTATTCCCTCTTTTCCTTTGCGGCAAGCTCCAGCTCCGCGCCCGCGAGGTTAATGTTCGAGGGGCATATCCAAAGATTTTTGAAATCGGTCTTTATCGCCGCGTTCTTCATAGAAGCGCCGTCAATCAGGCAGTCGTAGGTCGAGAGCTTAACGCGGCGCGTATCTACGCCCAGCCCGCTGGAGCTGTTTCCCTGCGGGTCAATGTCAATGAGCAGGGCCTTTTTATTCTGCGCTCCGAGGCACGCGCTTAAATTTACCGCGGTAGTGGTCTTGCCCACGCCGCCTTTTTGATTTGCTATCGCTATTATTTTACCCATAATTTTCTCCTTGATTGGGAATATCGCACACGCCGTTTAATCACGCCGAAGGCGTACAATAATACGGCAGTGTTTATTGTACCACAGTTTTTTTGAAAAATCAATGTTTCACATGAAACTTTTAAAAAACAACATCCCGAAAAGCGTTTTTTGCTCTTCGGGATGTTTCATGTGAAACAAATTACATATCAAATAAGGACATCTGGCTACTCTCCCGTAGACCATTGAGACAGCCATGCTCTGAGAGCGTTTCGATTACCTTTTTGTTGACCTTTGCGCGCGCCTTGAGGTCCTCCCGCGACAGAAACTCGCCGTCCTCTCTGGCGTTCATAATATTCTCCGCCGCCGCCGTTCCCACACCCGCAAAGCTGTTGAGCGGCGGGAGTATGCAGCCGTCAACCTTTTGGAATTTATACGCGTGGGATTTGTAGAGGTCTACCGGCAAAAAGCCGATTCCGCGCTCGTACATTTCCACAACGACCTCCAAAATGGTCTGAAGGCTCTTGTCGGTCTGTGACAGACTTTCGATTTTTGACTTCTGGTCAAGCTTTCGAAGCTCTTCTTTTGCTCTGTCTTTTCCCTGCGCCATAATCGCACTGTCAAAGAGGTCTGCGCGTACGGTGTAGTAGGCGATATAGAACTCCACAGGGTAGTGTACCTTGAAATACGCGACGCGGAACGCCATAGTAACATATGCCGCCGCGTGCGCCTTGGGAAACATATACTTAATTTTTTTACAGGAATCTATGTACCAACCGGGAACGCCGTGGCTTCGCATAGCCGTTTCGTATTCCTCAGGCAGTCCGTTTTTCGCGGCGTTTCCCTTTCGCACCAGCTCGGTGATTTTAAACGCCATATCCGGCTCAAGTCCTTTTTGGATAAGCGTGGTCATAATATCGTCTCGCACGCTGATAACCTCCGAAAGCGTCGCGGTCTTGTTTCTTATAAGCTCCTGCGCGTTGCCGAGCCATACGTCGGTGCCGTGTGACAGACCCGCTATGAATATCAGCTCGGCAAACGTGGTCGGCTTGGTGTCAACAAGCATTTGACGGGTGAATGACGTTCCGAATTCGGGTATGCCGAGCGTTCCGGTCTGACTGTTTATTTGGTCGGGCGTAACGCCGAGTATTTCGGGGCCACAAAAGATTTTCATTGTGTCGTTGTCGTCGAGCGGGATGGATTTGATGTCCACACCGGTCAGGTCCTCAAGCATTCTCAGCGTCGACGGGTCGTCGTGTCCGAGTATGTCCAGCTTTAACAAATTGTCGTGTATCGAGTGAAAGTCAAAGTGGGTCGTGATTATATCCGAGTCGCGCTTGTCTGCGGGGTGCTGAATCGGGCAGAAGTCAAAAATATCGTGCGTCTTGGGGCAGACTATAACGCCGCCGGGGTGCTGACCCGTGGTGCGCTTTATATCCTCTATGCCTATTGCGGCGCGTTTTATCTCGGACTGCGGAACGGCAAGCCCCTTTGTCTCAAAATATTTCTTCGCAAATCCTATCGCGGATTTTTCCGCAATACCCGAAATTGTACCCGCTTTAAACACATAGCCCTCTCCGAACAGCTCCTCGACATATTTGTGCGCGGTAGCCTGATACTCGCCCGAAAAGTTAAGGTCAATATCGGGGACCTTGTCGCCGTTGAAGCCGAGGAAAGTCTCAAACGGTATCTCGTGACCGTCTTTTTTCATAGGTGCGCCGCATACGGGGCAGTTTTTCTTCGGCATATCCACGCCGTTTTGATACTCGCCGTGAGTGAAAAATTCACTGTGCTTGCAGTCGGGGCATACATAGTGCGGAGCAAGGGAGTTTATTTCGGTAATACCCGCCAAAAACGCGACAAAGGATGAGCCGACCGAGCCTCGCGAGCCTACCAGATAACCCGCGTCGTTAGACTTCTTTACCAGCTTTTGCGCTATTATATACATAACCGAAAAGCCGTTGCCTATTATACAGTCAAGCTCGCGGTCCAAACGCTTTTGAACCACCTCGGGAAGCTCGTCGCCATAGATTTCGTGCGCTCGCTTTTTACACATATCGACCAAATCCCGCTCCGAATTTTCGATGGACGGCGGATATGTGCCGTCGGGAACAGGCTGGATTATGTCAACTTGTTTTGCGATGTTGTTGGTGTTGGTCACGACTATTTCGCGCGCCTTTTCGGGCGGCAGGTAGTCAAACTCCGCGAGCATTTCGTCGGTGGTGCGGAAATACAGCGGAGCCTGGTTGTCCGCGTCGGTGTAGCCCTGCGAGCCTTGGAGTACGCGGCGGTAAAACGCGTCGTCGGGGTCCATAAAATGCACATCGCAGGTCGCGGTGACGGGTATATTTAGCTTGTCGCCCAGCTCAATTATTTTGCGGTTCAAATTCTTAAGGTCCTCGTCCGAGCTTACCTGCGGAATATCGGCGGAGGCAATCATAAAGCGGTTGTTGCCGAGCGGCTGTATTTCAAGATAGTCGTAAAAGTTTGCTATATTCTCGATTTTTTCCTGTGATTCGCCGTCTAGTACCGCGCGGAAGAGGTCGCCCTGTTCGCACGCCGAGCCGATAATAAGACCGTCACGCAGACCCGTGAGAATACTTTTGAGTATTTTCGGGCGTTTGAAGAAGTGGTGTATATGCGAATATGAAACCAGCTTGTAGAGGTTTTTAAGTCCGGCGTAATTTTTGGCGAGGATTATTATATGGTTGGGTCGCCTTTTTAAATCCTCCTCGCTTATCTGCTTTATGCCGCCTTTCTCAAACTCGATTTGGCGCAGTTTAACAAACGCCTCCGCCGTCGCGGTCGCATCATCTACCGCGCGGTGGTGGTTCTCAAGGCTTACGTTCAAACGCTCGCACATAGCGTCCAGCTTGTGCGTCTTTTCGTCCGGAAAGAGGGAGCGCGACATTTCGAGCGTGTCGAAAACTTCGTTTTCAAACGGCAGACCGAGCCGAGCCGCGTTTTCGGCTATAAACGAGGTGTCGAACCTCGCGTTGTGCGCGACAACGGGTCGGTTGCCGCAAAATGCCAGAAATTCGGGCAGTACCGTGTCGATTTTTGGCGCGTCCTTTACCATTTCGTCGGTTATTCCCGTAAGAGCCGTTATGTCTTCGGGAATATGACAGTCCGGATTCACAAGACTGCTGAAAACCTCCGCTTTTCGGTTGGCAACCAGCTTTACCGCGCCTATTTCGGTTATCGCGCAGTTTTGCGGGCTGAGGCCGGTCGTCTCTATGTCGAAAACTATAAATTCCTCGTTGGGCGCGCAGTCGGTATCGTCCAGAAGATAGCCCTCCACGCCAAATATAACTTTAAAGTCGGGATTGCTCTTGCGCGCCTCGACCGCGGCTTTATGCGCTTCGGGGAACGCCTGAACCACGCCGTGGTCGGTTATTGCGACCGCGCTGTGACCCCAATCCGCCGCGCGCTTTACCAAATCTTCCGCCGAGGTTATCGCGTCCAGCGCGGACATCTTTGTGTGCAGATGAAGCTCCACACGCTTTTCCTGCGCGTCGTCGGTCTTTTTGGGCAGGGCGGGCAGCAGGTCTGCCGAATTAACCTCCAAAATGTCGCTTCGGTCAAACGTGCTGAAATTGTAGTCGCCCGTCACTTTAAGGCGCACGCCGCGCTTTACCGCCGAAATAAACGGAGAAACCGCCTCGGATTTTCCGAAAACCTGGCAGATGAGGGACCACTCCCCGTCGGTTATATAAAACGTCAGCTTTTTGAAGCTGTTTTTGCCCTTGTTTATATCGCGGACATCTTCGGTATAGAATACCTCGCCTTCAACGATTACCGCGTTGTCGCCGCTGTTGACCGAAATCATCGGAACGGGGTCGCCCGAAAACGGTTTTCCGAATATGTGCCCCTCCGACGGAACGGCGGCAGCCTTTTTCGCGGCGGGAGCGGGCTTTGCCGCCGCTGCCTGAGCCGCGAGCCGCGCTTCGTTTTGCTCCTGCTCCTTAAAGTATTCCTCGTCGCTCTGCGAGAAGTATTCTATTTTAATATCTGCGTCAATTCCGAAAAGACGCTTTATTATGCTGCCGAACGCGCTTTCGCACTCGCCCTCCGCAAAGGTGTAAGCCGTGCAGGAAGAGTTTGATATGACCGCGCTTTCGCCGTCGATTTTTATGCGGCTGTTTGCAAAATAAAGCCGATACATCGTGTCGCTTTCAAACAGAAAGTGCAGTATGATTCCGAAGTTTTCCTCGGTAAACAGGGCTTTGTCGTAGGTCGGGTTTATCGTGACGCGCGAAAGGTCGTATGTATCCTCGGCAAGCCGCGCAAGCTCGTTTAAATCGCTCGGATTTATCGGAGCTTGGCACAAAATATCTGCGCTCACCGAAAGGCTTTTCGCGTTCGCCGAGGCGTGAGTGACCTCCGCCTGCTCAAGAAGTCGGGCGAACGGCTCGGCAACGGTTAATTTATCAAATAAGTCAAGTAGTGTAAGCAACTTAATTCTCCGTTCTTAAATTCTGATAGTTTACATTTTTTCGATTTCTTCAAGGAGCGCGCCGACTATCTCGCTCTGCTCCACGCGGCGGAGTATCTTTCCGCCCTTGAACAGCATCGCACAGCCGTCTCCGCCCGCAATTCCGACGTCCGCGTCGCCGGCTTCGCCGGGTCCGTTTACAACGCAGCCCATAACGGCTACCTTTATCGGCTTGTCAATGTTTTTGAGCGCGTAGTTTACCTCTTTGGCAATTTGTATGAGCGGGATTTTACATCTCGCGCAGGTCGGGCACGACACCACCTCGGCTCCGTCTCGCAGCTCTCCGAGCGCCCGAAGTATCTGCTTTGCCGCCTCCGCCTCGCGGAGCGGGTCCTCGGTCAGAGAGACGCGTATCGTGTCGCCTATTCCGTCGGCGAGCAGCGCGCCTATGCCGATAGACGATTTGACGAT
Source organism: uncultured Clostridia bacterium (assembly GCA_947631965.1). Taxonomy (GTDB): domain Bacteria; phylum Bacillota; class Clostridia; order Monoglobales; family Monoglobaceae; genus CANQBQ01. The sequence continues at coordinate 159,696 of CANRNL010000001.1, read as the reverse complement.
TCCCGCCTCGTATGTTCCCGCCTCGGTCACGCCGAGGTGGAGCGGGCAGTCAAGCTCGGCCGCCGCGAGACGGTACGCCGCAACAGAGGTTTTCACGTCGGAGGATTTCAGCGAAACAACTATGTCGTCAAAGTCGCAGTCGTGCAGAATCTTAATATGTGATTTTGCGCTCTCCACCATCGCGCGGGGCATATCTCCGCCGAATTTTTCCAAAATGCCGTCCTCCAGCGAGCCGCCGTTTACGCCTATTCTTATGGGTATTCCGCGCTCCTTGGCGGCTTCCGCGACCGCGCGGGCGCGCTCCTTCCCTCCGAGATTGCCGGGGTTTATACGCACTTTATCAATGCCGCGTTTTATACATTCAAGCGCAAGACGGTAGTCAAAGTGAATGTCGGCAACCAGCGGGACGCGGGTCAGCTTCTTTATCTCGCTTATCGCCTCCGCACTCGGCATATCGGGTACGGCGAGCCGCACAATGCCGCACCCCGCGTCGGTGAGCGCGTTGACCTGCTCCGCCGCCGCTTTGGCGTCCGCCGTCGGCACGGTGGTCATCGACTGTATCGCGACAGGTTCTCCGCCGCCTATGTATATATCTCCTATTTTGACTTTTTTGGTCTTTCTGATTTTTTCCATAATATATCACCGCATTTTTATCGTTTTTAAGGTTCAACAAATATTATATCAGAAGAAATGTGCTGTTTTCAACTCATATTTTTAAAATTTTGACAAATATATGTTGACAATCGGAAAATAATGTATTATTATAAGAATGTTACAGAAATATTACAGGAATGTTACAGGAGGATTAAAATGTTTGGTCAGGATATAGGTATAGATTTGGGAACCGCTTCGGTTTTGGTATATTTAAAAGGAAAGGGCATAGTTCTTAAAGAGCCCTCGGTGGTAGCGGTCGATAAAAATACCGACAAGGTTTTGCAGGTCGGCTCCGAGGCGCAGAGGATGCTCGGAAGAACGCCCGGCAACATTGTGGCTATAAGACCGCTCAAGGACGGAGTTATTTCGGATTATGACACGACCGAAAGAATGATAAAGTATTTTTTGGGAAAGGTCGTTAAAAAGGGTATATTCAAGCCGCGCGTAATTATATGCGTGCCGAGCGGCGTGACCGACGTTGAGGAAAGGGCGGTCATTGACGCGGGCGTACAGGCGGGCGCGAGCCGCGTACACCTTATAGAGGAGCCTATCGCGGCGGCGATAGGAGTCGGCATAGACATTTCCCAGCCGGTAGGCTCTATGGTCGTTGATATGGGCGGCGGCACGAGCGATGTGGCTGTAATTTCGCTCGGCGGAATTGTCGTTTCGGAGTCCATAAAGGTCGCGGGCGATAAATTTGACGAGGCTATTGTAAAATATATAAGAAAGAAGTATAATATAGTTATCGGAGAGAGAACCGCCGAGAATATGAAAATTAAAATAGGCTGCGTTTACAAGCGCGACGACAACCCCGCTATGGAGGTCAAGGGCAGAAGTCTGGTTTCGGGACTTCCGAAAACCATAACCGTTTCGTCGGACGAAATGCTCAACGCGCTTTCCGAAACCGCTTCGATGGTGGTCGACACGGTAAAGTCGGTAATTGAAAACACGCCCCCCGAGCTGGTCGGCGACATAAGCAACAGAGGTATCGTCCTGACGGGCGGCGGCGCGCTGATTTACGGAATGGACAAGCTCATAGAGTTTGAGACGGGCATTCAGACCTATGTTGCGGAGGACGCGGAGTATTGCGTGGCTCTCGGTACGGGACAGGCTCTCGACAACATCAAGCTGCTTCAGAATTACAGCGGCAGCAAGAGAAGAAGACAAAGATAATACGGAGGTAGATTATTATGCAGATGAACACAAGCGAAATAATGGAGATAATTCCTCACCGTCCGCCGTTTTTGCTGGTAGACAGAATAATTGAGATGGACGAAGAGAACCAAAGAGCGGTCGGAATTAAAAACATAACCATGAACGAGCCGCAGTTTCAGGGTCACTTTCCGGGCAGACCGATTATGCCCGGCGTGCTGATGGTCGAAGCGCTCGCGCAGGTGGGCGCGGTAATGATACTTAAAGACCCGAAATATCAAGGAAAGCTCGCTGTTTTCACGGGTATAAACAACTTTAAGTTTAAAAAGCAGGTGGAGCCGGGCGACACTCTCAGGTTAGAGGTGCAAATGACCGCGTTCAAGCGCGTTATGGGCAAGGCTAACGCCGAGGCGTACATAGTAAACGACGGCGAAAAGGTGTTTGCCGCAGGCGGCGAGATTTCGTTCGCGATAGTGGATAAATAAAACAAATAAATATGCGGGACGGATAATATCCGTCCCGCTTTTTGTATCTTACGGTATCTTAGTTTGCGTGGGCTGCATCAAAGCGCGTTTTTCAAATCGTCAATTATATCGTCAACGTTTTCAATTCCGACCGAAAGACGGATGAGGTCGGGGCTTACTCCCGCCGCCTCAAGCTCGCTGTCGCTCATCTGGCGGTGGGTAGAGGACGCGGGGTGCAGAACGCAGGTGTGCGCGTCCGCGACGTGCGTCGCTATCATCGCTACTTTGAGCTTGGACATAAATTTCTCCGCAGCCTTTCGGCCGCCCTTAACGCCGAACGAAATTACGCCGCATACGCCGTCGGGCAGGTACTTTTGTGCGAGGTCGTAATATCTGTTGCCTTTAAGACGCGGATAGTTGACCCATTCCACGCGGTCGTCGTTTTCCAGAAACTCCGCGACCTTTTCCGCGTTTTCGCAGTGCCTCTGCATACGAACGTGGAGCGACTCCAGACCGAGGTTTAAAAGGTATGCGTTCACTGGCGACTGCACCGCTCCCAAATCACGCATAAGCTGGGCGGTCGCCTTGGTTATATACGCGCCGCCAAGACCGAATTTTTCGGCGTAGGTTATGCCGTGATAAGATTCGTCGGGCGTGGTGAGTCCGGGGAATTTGTCCGCGCTCGCGAACCAGTCAAACTTTCCCGAATCGACAATACAGCCGCCGACCGCCGCGTCGTGACCGTCCATATACTTTGTGGTGGAATGTATTACAATATCGGCTCCCCACTCTATCGGGCGGCAGTTTATCGGGGTCGCAAAGGTGTTGTCGACAATGAGCGGAACGCCGTGCGCGTGCGCCGCCTTTGCGAAACGCTCAATGTCCAGCACTTTGAGCGCGGGGTTGGCAATGGTTTCGCCGAAGAGCGCCTTTGTGTTGGGCTTAAACGCCGCTTCAAGCTCGTCGTCGGAGCAGTCGGGGTCGATAAACGTGAAATCTATGCCCATACGGCGCATTGTTACGTTAAAGAGATTGTATGTGCCGCCGTATATCGCCGAGGACGCTATAACGTGGTCGCCCGCGCCGCAGATGTTGAAAACCGAGAAAAAGGACGCCGCCTGACCCGATGCGGTGAGCATCGCCGCCGAGCCGCCCTCCAGCGCGCAAATCTTAGCCGCGACGTAATCGCAGGTGGGATTTTGCAGACGCGAGTAAAAATAGCCGCTCTCTTCAAGGTCGAAAAGCTTACCCATATTCTCGCTGGTGTCGTACTTGAATGTGGTGCTTTGTATTATCGGTATCATTCTCGGCTCCCCGTTGCCCGGAGTATAGCCGGCCTGAATACATTTTGTTTCACGTTTCATAAAAAATACCTCCGTTTAAGTTGATTTTAATTTGTTTTATTCTACCATATATCTCAATTCTTTTCAAGCGCCGAGACAAATTAGGTGTTTTTCAGACAAAAAAAGCACAATATTTTGTGGAGAAAAAATTTTTTAACACATAATGTGGTAATTTTGTTACATAGGTAAAAAAATAGGATATAAATTAAAAAATTTTTGAGAAATTTGCACAAAACTCTTGACAAAATAGGAACATTTTTGTATAATAGAATAACCAAAATAGGTAAGTTATGTCCAAATTTAGTTATATATATTTACCGAAAGAGTGAAAACAGTAATTTAACAAAACAGATTAGAATAGATTGACGAGCGAGATTTCATAAAAATTTAAAGCAGGGGAGAAGAAGCTTTATGAAGTTAAAGCAACGACTATCAAAATGGCTGTCGACGCTGATAATGCTGTCGATGCTTGCGTCATCCGTCCAGACCTCCGCCGCAGGGTTGACGGCTTATGACGCGATGAATAATTTAAAGGAGGATACAGCCGTATCGGATACGGTTGCCGACGCTGCGGGCGAAACTGCGTCCGACGCGGTCGGCGAGGCTGTACAAGAAGGCACAGAAGCCGCTCCGGAGGAGCAGGCGGCTGCGTCTGATAATGCTGTGTCCGACGTGCCTCCCTCTGCGGCGCTCGATCTCCCCTCGAACGCGTCGCTTGATATGCCGTCGAGCGTTACTCCCGACGCGTCGGCGGACGGCACAAATCAGGTGCTTGAACCGTTCTCGACCGACGGCGACAGCGAGCTGCTCAGTTTCGACGAGGCGTTTGCGCTGTTTGAATATTACGGCGCGAGCAAGAAATATACGGCGACCGCGGTAAGCGGCGACGGAAACGATATAGAATGGAAGGTTGACGAGAGCGACAATTATCTCTCCCTTTCCGAGCCCGAAGTAAACGGAGCGAGCAGTACGGTAACGGCTACTTGGAGCGGCGCGGGCGTAGATATGATAGAGCGCACTCCGATATACGCGTCGCTCAAATCCGACCCGTCTCAGAAAATCACGGCGACGGCGTACCTCTCAAACGGCAATAAGCCTGAGGGCGAGGAAGCCGACTCCGAGGAGGTTGAGGCAGGCTCGATAACCGAGTTTGAGTCGGACGAGGTAAAGGCGTTTATCGAGGATATGTATAATTCGGGACTTACTCAGGAAAACTCGGTCTATGACTTGTCCGAGTTCGGAGATAAGGACGCGCCCGACTACGAGAATATGACCGACGAGGAAATCCTTGCGGCTCTCGACGAGCAAAACAAACAGGAAGCACAGGAAGAAAAATCGGAGGGTATGGGCTTTTCGAGCAAGGAAAAGCTGAATTATGCGGATAAGGACGCCTCCGCAAATGACGATACCGCCGTAAGTGATAATTATAATAAGGAAGAAACTCAGTCAAATGCGGCTGAGGTCGCTTCGGCTGCGGCAAAGGCAAGCGAAGCGGCAGAGGCTGCGGCAAAGGCTGAGGAAGAAGCAAAGGCGGCGCAGGAAGCGGCGGCAAAAGCGAAGGCGGAAGCGGAAGCGAAGGCAGACGTGCAGACTTCGGCGGCAGATGATACCGAGGCGGAGGACGATACTGCGGCAGAAGCGGAAGCGGCGGCAGAGGCGGCGGCGAAAGCCGAAGCGGAAGCTAAAGCAAAGGCAGAGGCGGCAGAGGCGGCAAAAGTAGAAGCCGAGGCAAAAGCACAGGCAGAGGCTGACGCGAAAGCAAAGGCTGAGGCAAAAGCACAGGCAGAAGCAGACGCAAAGGCAAAGGCAGAGGCAGACGCGAAGGCACAGGCAGAGGCAGACGCGAAGGCAAAGGCGGAGGCTGACGCAAAAGCGAAGGCAGAGGCTGAGGCAAAAGCACAGGCGGAGGCAGACGCAAAAGCACAGGCAGAGGCAGACGCAAAAGCGAAATCGGAAACAACATATTCCGTAAAGAAAACTCTTGCTTCGGGAATAGAAGAATATGAAGCGACCGGTATGGTATCGGTTCAGAGCGTTCCCGAAATAAATACCGAACCCGTCTCGCGGACGGCGCGGAACATAAGTACAGCCGCGGTCGCAAGCGCGGATGAAAACGGTTCGGATGAAAACACAGATAATAATGTAGATTCAAATAATACAAATTCGGAGGAGAGCGCGGCCGAAGATACGGCTGCCGAAGCTCCCGCCGAAGGACAGGCTTCGGAGCAGATTTCGGAGCAGGCTCCCGAAGAAAACGAGAGCCGGGCAGTCGAGCCGACCGATTCGACCGAGCCGGTTGATTCGACCGAGCCGGAGGAAAACACGGCGACAATTCTCGGAAACGAGGTTCAGGTGCTTGCGTCAAGCAGCACTCACCATATAAGGTCATATGTGGGTCAAACGATAAATGTTACCTCATATGCTTCCTCGGCAACAAGGGCGAAGGTTATCGACCCGAGAGTTGCAATCGTGAACGGCACGAATATTACGATGAGAGCCGCGGGCAGAACCCAGATTGCGTACTACGACAGCGCAAGCAATATGGGCGTTATTGAGCTTGAAGTAAGAGCAAAGGAGAGCGACGTTGCAACTCCGATGGTTGCGGCGGGCGAGTCGTTTACCCTTGCGCTTAAAGCGGACGGTACCGTTTGGGCTTGGGGAAGCAATGATAACGGACGACTTGGCACAAGAAAAGATACAAACGTTCATCCCCAGACCAATCAAGCGTATTGGACTACGCCGGCGCAAGTGCTTGCGGGCGAGCAGTCTGCTGTTGAGGGTGCGTATCTTAAAGATATAATTCAAGTTGCGGCAGGCGGAAACTACTCGCTTGCATTGACCAAAGACGGCGATGTTTACGCTTGGGGCTATTCGGGCAACGGCGAATGCGGCAATGAAACAAACGACGCCAGTATATATACTCCTGTGAGAGTTCACGGCGGAGAGCAGGGCGGCGAGTATTTAAGTAATATTGCCCAAGTATCCGCAGGTAACTATACCGCTTCGGCATTGACCAAGGACGGCGATGTTTACGCTTGGGGTTACAGCAACACAACAAATTATCAGTTAGGTAACGAGCAAAACTGGACAAGTGTAAATTATCCGGTAAAGGTTCACGGAGGAGCAACAGGCGAAACATACCTTACCGATATAGTACAGGTAGATACAAAGTCCGGCTCACTTGCGCTCAGAGCAGACGGCACGGTTTGGGGCTGGGGCTACAACGGAGGAACGCTTGGAAATAATTCGTCCGCTGCGGCGTCAGCGCCCGTACAGATGCTTGGCGGAGAGCAGGGCGGCGAGTTTATGCATAATGCCGTTCAGGTAGCATATTCAACATCTTGGTGGAGAGCCATGAGTTCGATGGTTCTCACCGATGATTATAATGTTTATGGAATGGGCTGCGGCAATTACGGCGGTCTTGGTACAGGCGTGGCTGCAACTTACTATGTTCCGACAAGACCGGCGCTGTTCTATAACAAACAAACCGCATCAGACGGTGCGGTCACCTTGACAACTCCAACGTTTAACACGGTTCAGATAATGCCGGGTATGAGGAATTGGGATGGCGGTTATCTGCTTTTGTTAGACGAAAACGGAAAGGTACATACGGCAGGATACAATAACGACGGACAGCGCGGAGACGGCGTAATCGTTACAGCTGTAAACGCTTCGTTGGCTGCCACCGATATGCTCGGCGGAGAGCAGGGCGGCGAGCTTATTACAGATATAATTCAGGTTTCGACAAATCCGAATGAGGACAACAAAGGACAAGTACACAGTATGCTTCTTGCCTCTGACGGCAGTGTTTACGCGGCAGGCGGTAACGGCTACGGTCAGTTGGGCAACGGTATGGTTGTCAATTCGTCATTGCCCGTTAAAACGGCAGGCGGTAACGACGTACTTGTTATCAAAGATTCAAAAGGCGGCAGAATAATCAATCTTGACCTTGAAGAAGGCGATACATATACAATAAATGTAGAAAATGTTACGAGAAAATACGGTCTTAATCTGTTTAACGATACCGCGAAGGTATCTTCGATTACACTTAAGGCAATAGATACGAGAATTGCAACGGTTAATAACGGAACTATAACCGCGAACAGCAGCGGCTACTACGGAACGACGCAGATAGTCGTTACCGACGAGGCCGGCTACCGAGGTCTTATCCGCGTGAGCGTTAAGCCGAAGAACGCGGTTGCAACGCCGATGATTGCGGCGGGTAACGGATACTTCCTTGCGCTGAAGTCGGACGGTACGGTTTGGGCTTGGGGTCTTAACAACTACGGTCAGCTTGGCGTAAAGCAGGGTTCGCTTATCAATGCGAACAACACCAATTATTGGATGTATCCCGCGCAGGTACTCAAGGGTGAGCAGACCACTGCGTCGGGCGAATACCTCGAAAACATTGTTCAGGTGTCGGCGGGAACCAACCATTCTCTGGCTCTCGATAAGGATGGCAACGTCTATGCTTGGGGCAGAAATGTACACGGTCAGATAGGCAACGGAAAAGTCAATCAGGGCGACCCGATTTTGGGCGAGGACGGAACTCCTACCGGATATCAGGTTTACAGCTCAACACCGGTAAAGGTCTTGGCGGGCGAGCAGTCGACAGACGAGGGCGCATACCTCAGTGATATAGTTCAGGTGTCGGCAGGCTACTATTCGTCAATGGCTTTGACCAAGGACGGCACGGTCTATACATGGGGCTACGGCTCTAACGGAAATATGGGCAACAATACGAATATACAGAGCAACCCCACGCCGGTAAAGGTTATCGGCGGTTGGGAGAGCGCCGGAGATTTGAGCGACATCGTGCAGATTTCGATGTCGGCGCACTCCCTCGCGCTCAAAGCCAACGGTACGGTTTGGAGCTGGGGTCTTAACAATCAGGGTCAGGCCGGAACCAATACAACGACATGGCATCCCTACCAGGTACTCAGCGGCGCTCAAAGCGCAACGGAATTACATGTGCAAAAGGCGGTTTCGGTTGCGGCAAACGGTTCGGACGCTTATTTCAACTCTCTTATTGTAACCGAGGACGGCGAGGTTTACGGTATGGGTAACGGCGACTATTACGGTCTTGGTACCCGCGCCGGCGGAAATTACGCAACTCTTGCAAAAACGGCTGTGCTATATGATGAGCATGATAACGGCGGCGGAGAAAAAACATATACAAAAAAATATGATATAATATCGGCAATTCCCGGTATGCAATATGGCAACGGAGCGTTTTCGATTTATCTTGACAGCGTCGGCAACGTACACTCGGTCGGCTATAACGGAGTAGGCGAATTGGGTAACGGCACCGCGACCACCAACGAAGTTGAGCTTCAAAACGTAGTCGGCGGTGTGCAGGGCGGCGCGCTTCTCAGCGATATAGTTCAGATAGAGGCGGCTGAGTCTGATAACTCGGCTAATCCCGCATCTCACTATGGCTGGGCGGCGGCTGTCGCAAAGGACGGTAAGGTTTACGCATGGGGCGGCAACTCCTACGGTCAGCTTGGCGACGGTACGACTGTGCATAGATATTCGCCTGTTACGGTTTCGGGCGGCAACGACATACTCCGAGTTAAGGACAAGCACGTTACGCTTACGCCCAATCAAACGCATGTGATAGATGCGTCTCAAATAGAAAAGGAAAAGGGCTTCAACCTTATTGCGGGCAAGTATGCCGCGGCGGGTATAAGCCTCAAAGTGATGGACACCCGTTTGGTTACAATTTCGGGAACGACCATCAGAGCAAATAACAATGGTTTTTACGGAACCACGCCCGTTGTTATAACAGACAACGAGGGCTACAAGGCGATTATACGCGTAAGCGTTAAGCCCGAAGACGCGGTTGCGGTACCTATGGTTTCGAGCGGTTTTGACAGCGTGGTTGCGCTCAAGGCGGACGGCACCGTTTGGACTTGGGGTCTTAATGTATACGGCGAGGCGGGCACCGGCACGACCTCCCCGTCCTATTATGTCAGCCCGCAGCAGGTTCTGACGGGTGAACAGAATGACGAGAGCGGTTATCTCCAAAACATAGTTCAGGTTTCGGCGGGCGCGTACTTTGTGCTTGCTCTCGACAAGGACGGCGGCGTTTACGCGTGGGGCGACAATTACTACGGAATGTGCGGTAACGGCACAGCTACGCCGAGCGCGCGTTCGATAACCGCGCCCGTTAAGGTAGTAGCGGGCGAGCAGGCGACTCTCGCGACAATCGCGGAGGGCGACGTGCAGTATCTCAAAAACATAGCTTATGTCTATGCCGGCTCTTACGTTGCGGCGGCGGTAACGACCGACGGCGCGGTTTACACGTGGGGCTACGGCGCAAACTATAATATAGGAAACAATAAGAACACAACAAACAATCCCTCGCCGGTTCGCGTAGTCGGCGGCGGTTCGGGCGGCGAGTACCTCAGCGACGTAATTCAGGTTGCGGGCGGTCAGCATATGGTTGCGCTCAAATCCAACGGTACGGTTTACGGCTGGGGCTATAACAACGTGGGTCAGCTCGGCGTTGGCGATGCGTCTACTCGCGGCGTTCCGACGCAAATGCTTAGCGGAGAGCAGAGCAGCACCGAAGTATTTGTGAAAAACGTGGTTGAGATTTCGACAGGTTCGAGCAACAGCTACTACAATACATTGGTTCTCACCGAAGACGGCGACGTTTACGGCACGGGTTCGTCGGCTTTCGGCGGTCTGGGCGACGGTCAGACCGGCACGGCGGGAGGAGTATATAATACCACTCTTGTTAAGGCGAACAAGCTGTACGGCGAGAGCGGCAATAGGCTGCACAACATCGTGTCGTTGTCGGCAGGTATGAGATATCAAAACGGAACATACTCGTACTTCCTCGACAAGTCGGGCGCGGTTTATGCGGCGGGCTACAACAACGAAGGTATGGTCGGCGTAGGCAGTGCTTGGGCGGACGGCACTACCGGTACGGAGGTTAGGCAGGTTCTCGGCGGACAGCAGGGCGACGGCAACCTCAAAGATATAGTTCAAATAGAGGCGGGCGAGACGGACGGAACTTACGCGCAGGGCTTTGGCGTGTTTGTTGCGAAGGACGGTTACGTTTACACGGTCGGCGGCAGCAGCTACGGTCAGCTCGGTAACAACTCGACGATCGGCGAGCCGATAATCGACGCGAGCACGGGTCTGCCCAACGGCTCGTATCAGGCGTATTGGTCAACGGCGCAAAGGGTTGTACCCAGCGCGGTTAACGCACTCAGAATAACTCAGCTCACGGTGAAAGAAAACGCATCGTCGAGCAAGGTTGTGTCCGATATGGGCGCGGTTTCAAATATTCATATAAGCGAAAACGGCGGCGTGAGCATTTCAAAGAGCGACATCGTGTTTATGCCGCAGGGCGAATTTAACCTGCTCAGCGGCAATTTGCAGACGTACCCCGTAACCGCGCCGCTGACGGCGAAGGTTATGGACGAGCGCATAGCTCGTGTGACGGTTTCGTCGAGCGGAATTGAGATTACGCCGGTTGGCGGCGCGTACGGCACGACAGAGGTCGTAATACGCGACGATACGGACACGGCGTCGGCGATGACGATTGTGCGCGTGTCGGTTTATCCGTCGTATTCGGATGCGAAGGCGACCCCGCAGGTCGCGGCGGGCAGTAACTTTATGGTTGCGCTCAGATACGACGGCACGGTTTGGACATGGGGCGACAATACGAACGGTCAGCTTGGTACGGGCAGCGACGCGGCTTACGCGATGGGTCCCGAACAGGTGACAGAGCTTGGAAATAATATCGTTCAGGTTGCGGCGGGCGCACTCCACGCACTCGCGCTCGACAAAGACGGTAACGTGTGGGCTTGGGGACATAACCTGCACGGCGAGCTTGGCGACGGCACGTTCACGGGCGAGACGGTTGTGACGGGTCAGGACACGGACGGCAACGATATTACGGCAACGAGAAATTATTATAATAAGCCGCGCAAGGTGACGCTTGACGACAGCGCGGTATATATTGCGGCAGGCGCGTATAACTCGTTCGCGATAACAGCGAAGAGCGAACTGCGCGCTTGGGGACTTAACGATTGCGGACAGCTTGGCGTAGGCGCGGCGGACTATACGAACCGCAGCACGCCGACAGTTGTGGTCGGCGGCGAGCAGAAGCAGCCGAAGCTCGTCAGCATTATTCAGGTTGCGCCGGCAAGACACCACACCGTTGCGCTCACGACGAACGGCTCGGTCTATGCTTGGGGCAGCGCGCAGTTTGGTCAATTAGGTAATAATGTGTATAACACAGCAGGCGGAAATGGTAGCGGTTTTGGTTTTGCAAATTCGTGCTATCCGACCCCTGTCAGAGTGCTGAGAGGTGCGGAAGAAGGCACAAGTAACCTTTATCTTGAGGGTGCAGTTCATATATCCGCAATAGGTAGTTATTCATCTGTAAATAATGACTATGCATGGCGCGGAAAATATGTGGGAACAAGCATGGCGCTCACGGCGGACGGCACAGTCTACGGCTGGGGCGACAGTCAGTGGGGTTCTCTCAGCAATGGGGAAAGGAGAAACCCCGTGCCTGTTAAGGTGACCGACGGCGCGGTAGAAACGTCGCTTGGCAGCGTAGGCGTAGCTTCCGGTTGGCACCTGTATAATGGTAATGACACTCTGGTTTCGGGCTCATACACGACATCAACTGTAATTAAAACAGACGGCAGTATTGAGACACGCGGCGCGAACGTGAACGGTATGCTCGGCGCGGGTATTGCTTCGGACGGCGACGGACACGCGGATGCAACGCCGGTGAACGGCGGCTCTGACGTAATGCAGACGGTGGGCTCGCCCGACGGATATATCGGCGCTATGGTCAAGAAGGACGGCACGGTCTGGACTTGGGGCTATAACGACAGAGGTCAGCTCGGCAACGGCACCGTAGCCGGTCAGACCGCTCAGCTTCCCTATTGGTCATATCCCAACCAGGCGGGCGGCTCGGGCTCCAACACGATGGTTCTCCATGACGGACAGATTCTAAGCTCGACCGGAAATAAAATAAAGGAGTACAGCAAGACAAACGGCGACGTAATTACGAACGTCTATATCTCGGAGGATGAGACGTTCAGAATGCCGACGGCGGGGCTGACTCTCAGCACCAGCTTCTCGCTGCTCCCCGCGGACTCGGGAGTAGGCGCGGGCGCGCTCAGCGTGAGCGTGTTAGATTCGAGAATAGCGAGCGCGAGCATAGACTCGAGCGGAAATATAGTAGTAACTCCGAATAGCGATAAAAAGTACGGAATAACCACGGTGACTGTTTCGAATAAAGCCGCGGGCTATTCGTCGCGCTTTAGGCTGGGCGTTAAGCCCGCGGGCGCGAAGGCGGTGCCGCAGATTTCGGCGGGCGCGAGCTTTATGATAGCGCTTAAGTACGACGGCACGGTCTGGACCTGGGGCGACAATACCTACGGTCAGCTCGGCATCGGCTCGGATGAACCGTACTTTATGGGACCCAAGCAGGTCACCGCGCTCGGCAGCAATATAATAGAGGTTTCGGCGGGCGCGCTCCACGCGATGGCTCTTAGCGAAGACGGCGAAGTCTATATATGGGGTAATAACGGTCACGGCGAGATAGGCGACGGCACATTCACGGGCGAGACGGTTGAGTCGGGCTCAGACGCGGAGGGCAACCCGACGTATACGACGCGCGCATACTACTCCACTCCTCAGCTTGTGAATAACGAGAATATAAATAAGGTTGCCGCGATAGCGGCGGGATATTACAACGTGTTTGTAATTAAGTACGACGGCTCGGTATGGTCGTGGGGCTATAACGACTGCGGTCAGCTCGGTATAGGCGCGGCTTCGGCGGCTCCGAGCTACTCGGAGGCAACGCCCACGAGGGTGCTTGGCGGCGCGACAGGCTCGGGCAGCCTCAATAACACTATCCAGATAGCTCCGACAAGGCACCATACGGTAGTCTTAACTCAAAACGGAAGCGTTTACGCGTTTGGCAGCGCGCAGTTTGGTCAGTTAGGTAATAATGTATATAATACAGCGGGTGGAAATGGTTCAGGATTTAGTTTTGGTAATTCGTGCTATCCGTCTGCGGTTCAGGTATTAAAGGGAGAGCAGGAGAGCAGCACGGGTTATCTTGAAGACGTAGCTCAGATATCCGCAACGGGTAGTTATTCATCTGTAAATAATGACTATGCATGGCGCGGAAAATATGTAGGAACAAGCATGGCGGTAACTTCGGACGGAGAGGTCTACGGCTGGGGCGACAGCCAGTGGGGCGCTCTCGGCAACGGGGAAAGGAGAAACCCCGCACCTGTTAAGGTAACCGACGGCGCGGTAGAGTCGTCACTTAATAGTATCGGTGTTGCTTCCGGTTGGCACCTGTATAATGGTAATGATTCTCTGGTTTCAGGCTCGTATACGACGTCAATAATAACAAAGAAAAACGAAGACGGCGAATTTATAACCGAGACAAGAGGCTCCAATTATTACGGACTCTTGGGCGGCGGCATAGCTTCGGATACGGCAGTGTATACCAATCCGACAGAGGTTACCAACGGCACAAACGTTATGCAGACGACCGGCTCCAAGGACGGCTACTTCATCTCTATGGTCAAGGCGGACGGCAAGGTCTGGGGCTGGGGCTATAACAACGTGGGTCAGCTCGGTAACGGCACCGTAGCCGGTGAGACGGCTCAGCTTACATACTGGTCGTTCCCGACCCAGGCGGGCGGCTCAAGCTCAAATACGATGGTCCTCTACGACGGCGAGATTAGAGAGGCAGGCGGCGCGGTAAGGAAGACGTACAGCCGAGAAAACGGCGACGTTATCACGAACGTCTATATAGCAGACGACGAGACGTTTGCCCTGGAAACCGACTCGCTCGCTATGAGCACCTCGTTCGCTCTGCTTCCGAATGAAGCGGCGGTTAACCTTAGCGAGCTAAGCGTCAGCGTGCTCGACGAGAGAATAGCGACCGCAGAGATAAGGGGCGACGAGGTAATAGTCACTCCGCAAGAGGGCTACTACGGAATAACCACGGTAACGATAGAGAATAAGTCGGGCGGATACTCGTCCCGCTTCAGAATAGGCACGCGCCCGACCAAGGACGCGTCGACAGGTGAAAGATTGGAGGAGTCCTATGCGACGCCGCAGGTCGCGGCAGGCGAGGGCTTTGTCGCCGCGCTCAGGTACGACGGCACGGTCTGGACTTGGGGCGCGAATAACGTAGGTCAGCTCGGCACAGATTCGAGCGAAACAGTAGTCGCGGGACCCAAGCAGATAGGCGCGCTCGGAAATGATATTATTCAGGTTGCGGTGGGCGGCTACCACGCGCTTGCGCTCGATAAGAACGGCAATGTTTGGTCATGGGGCTGGAACAACTACGGTCAGCTCGGTCTTGGCAACGCGACGGGCGAGACTGTAACCACAGGAAGCGAAGAAGAGGGCAACCTTACGACCACCACCCTCGATTATTGGAATGAACCTAAAAAGATAGACTCTCTTACCGACGTCGTCGCGGTGGCGGCGGGCTCGTACTCGTCGTTCGCAATACTGAAAGACGGCTCCGCTCTCGCGTGGGGCTATAACGGCACGGGTAACTTAGGCCTCGGCACGACGACGGGCGAGCCGATAATCAATGCGGAAACCGGCGAGCCGACCGGTCAGCTTCAAGCATACTGGTCTATTCCGAAAGTAATCCTCGGCGGCGCGACCGGCGGCGCAAACATAGCTAACGTTGTTCAGATAGCTCCGGCTATATATCATACGGTAGTCTTAACCCAAAACGGCTCGGTATTCGCGTTCGGCAGCGCGCAGTTTGGTCAGCTCGGTAACAATGTATATAATACAGCGGGTGGAAATGGTTCAGGATTTGGTTTTGCAAATTCGATATATCCGTCGGCGGTTCAGGTGTTAAAGGGTGCGCAGGAGAGCAGCACAAGCGGCTATCTTGAAAACGTAGCTCAGGTAGCTGCAACGGGTACTTATTCAACTGTAAATAATGACTATGCATGGCGCGGAAAATATGTAGGAACAAGCATGGCGGTAACAACAGACGGAGAGGTCTACGGCTGGGGCGACAGTCATTATGGCGCTCTCGGCAATGGGGAAAGGAGAAACCCCGTACCCGTAAGGGTGGCGGATCCCGTCGTTGCACCCGCCGAGGGCGAAGAATTGCCGGAGCCGGAGCCGGAGGTAAAGGCGGTATCGGTATCGCTTGGCAGCGTAGGTGTGGCCTCCGGTTGGCACCTGTATAATGGTAATGATTCTCTGGTTTCGGGCTCATACACGACATCAGCTGTAGTTAGAGCGGACGGCACTGTCGAGACGCGCGGCGCGAATATGTACGGCAGGCTCGGCGCGGGCATGGTGCATGACGGCAACGGACACGCCGAGAGCGTCGAGGTCAAGAATCTCAAAGACGTTGTAATGACGGTCGGCTCGCCCGAAGGTTACTTCAACGCGGCGGTCAAGAACGACGGCACGGTCTGGACCTGGGGTATAAACGACAGAGGTCAGACGGGTAACGGCACGACGGCGGGCGAGACCGCCTCGGTCAACTACTGGTCGTTCCCGACCCAGGCGGGCGGCGGCTCGGCGAACACGATGAAGCTCAACGAGGGCAAAATAACCGCGGCGGACGGCACTGTTTTGGAAGAATATAAAAAGTCAAACGGAGACATAATCTCAAACGTATATCTCTCCGAAGGCGAAACGCTCACTATTCAGACCGAAAAGCTCAGCGTCGTAACCTCGTTCTCGCTCCTATTTAACGAGGCGAGGATCGCGCCTGAGAACTTAGAGGTCAGCGTATTGGACGACAGATTTATAGAGGCTCAAAAAGATTCGGGCAACAATATAATAATCAAGGCGAAGCAGGGCGCGGAGGAGTTCGGCATAACCACGGTCACTGTTAAAGACAGCGTCTCGGGCTATTCGTCGAGGCTCCGAGCAGGCTCGAAGCCGGATAAATCGGGCAGCGTGACTACCCCGCAAATCTCGCTCGGCTTGGAGCACGGCGCGGGTCTTAAGTTCAGCGGCACGGTGTGGACCTGGGGCGCGAACAACCACGGTCAGCTCGGCAACGGCGGAACCAAAAATTCGGCTATGCCGGTAAAGGTGCTCGCGGGAGAGCAGATAAGCGACACGGGCTATCTCGAAAACATAGTCCAGATGGCGGCGGGCGCATACCATATGCTTGCGCTCGACAAAGACGGTAACGTCTGGGCATGGGGCGACAATGCAAACGGTCAGCTCGGCATAGGCTCGGCGACCGGCGAGATAATAGACGAAACCCAGACCACATATTACACCACGCCCAAAAAAGTGGATATCGACGGCGAGGCGGTCGCGATAGCGGCGGGCGCGTATTCGTCGTTCGCAATAATGCGGGACGGCACCGCGCGTGCGTGGGGCTATAACGACTGCGGTCAGCTCGGCATAGGCAGCTATCAGAACGCGGTATATCCGACCCCTGTCCTCGGCGGCGCGTCGGGCGGCGCGGGACTTGAGAACGTGGTTCAGATAGCTCCGGCAAGGCACCATGCGATAGTTCTCACTCAGAACGGCTCGGTATTCGGGTTCGGCAGCGCGCAGTTTGGTCAGTTAGGTAATAATGTATATAATACGGCGGGTGGAAATGGTTCAGGATTTGGTTTTGGTAATTCGTGCTATCCGTCTGCGGTTCAGGTACTTGCGGGCGCGCAGGACACAAGCACAAGCGGCTATCTTGAAAACGTCGCTCAGGTATCCGCAACGGGTAGTTATTCATCTGTAAATAATGACTATGCATGGCGCGGAAAATATGTAGGAACAAGCATGGCGGTAACTTCGGACGGAGAGGTCTACGGCTGGGGCGACAGCCAGTGGGGCGCCCTCGGCAATGGGGAAAGGAGAAACCCCGCACCTGTTAAGGTGACCGACGGTGCGGTAGGAACGTCGCTTGGCAGTGTAGGCGTTGCTTCCGGTTGGCACTTGTATAATGGTAATGATTCTCTGGTTTCAGGCTCATATACGACATCGACGATAATCAAGGCGGACGGCACCGCGGAGACGCGAGGCGCGAACTACTATGGAATACTCGGCATAGGCACGAGCGACACAGCGGGTCACGCGGAGGTGAGCGAGCCGAAGAATGTTACGACGCTCACGCAGTCGGCGGGCGCGAAGGACGGCTACATAGGCGCGGCGCTTTTGACCGACGGTTCGGTTTACTCGTGGGGCTACAACGCGGCGGGTCAGGTCGGCGACGGCACGTTTACCGCGCGTTATGAGCCTGTGCAGACCGGCTTCCCGACCACGACAAACTTAAATCCCGACGTCGCTTCGGTTCACCGCAAGGGTACAAACGCGATTGAGCGCACATACGACACGGCTTCGCCGATGCCCGCGTCGCTCACGGGCGCGCACGCTATCACCGAGGATCAGTATTTGGTTATCGACACGTCGCAAATCGTCGAGGAGACAATTTACGGATTTAACCTGTTAAAAGAGGACCGCGAGGCGAAAGTCGGCTCGGAGCATATCCGCATAACCTCGTTCGACCCGACCATGGCGACGGTCGAGGATGACAGGATTATCCCGAACGATAACGGCAAGTACGGCATTGCGCCGATACTTATAGAGGACACCGAGACGGGCTTCCACTGTCTCATAAGAGTGGAAATCCGTCCCGAAAGCACAGAAGAAAAAGAGTATGTAACGTCGCCGAAGGTCGTTTCGACGATGTACAGCACCGTTGCGCTCAAGGCGGACGGCACGCTCTGGGCGTGGGGCTACAATTCGTCGGGTGAGCTTGGCATAGGCTCGACCGAGAATTCGCTCATCCCCGTTCAGGTCAAGGGCGGCGCGGCAGGCACCGAGTACCTCACGAACGTTGCAAGTATCGCGGCGGGCGGAACGTACGACGGCTCGCACAAGAATTTTGTCATCGCGGTGCTGACCAACGGTCAGGTTTACGCGTGGGGCGACAACACCTACGGTCAGCTGGGTCTTGGTAACGCGACCGGCGAGCCGATTATCGGCGAGGACGGTCAGCCGAGCGGCAACCGCTCGTACTGGTCAACGCCGCAGAAGGTTGTCGGCGGTGCGTCGGGCGACCCGCAGCTCGGTCTTACAAAGAAAATTGTTCAGGTCGCGGCGGGCAGCAACTTTGCGCTTGCGCTCGACGAGAGCGGTCTGGTTTATTCGTGGGGACGCAACAACAACGGTCAGCTCGGCGACGGCACGACCGAGAGCCGCTTTGAGCCTGTTAAGGTACTCGGCGGCGAGTCATACGCGGCATTTATGAGCGGCGTTACCCAAATCGCGGCAGGCGGCGCGTGGAGCAGTTATGTTGACGGCGCGTTCGGTCTGGCACTCCGCAAGGACGGCGTGGTTTACGCTTGGGGTCAAAACACCTACGGTCAGATTGGCAACGGCACGTCGGAGAACAGGGCGTACACCGAACCGATAAAGGTTTCCGCGCCCGACGACGATGAATCGACAATTCACGGCTTTGACAACGTGGTGCAGATTTCCGCGATGAGTATTTCGGCGGCGGCTGTCAGAGCGATACGAGACGAAACAGGAAACATTGTTTCGCGCAGAGCGTACACCTGGGGCTACAACGGTTACGGTCAGCTTGCGCAGGGCAGCACGGCGTCGCCCATAACGAAGCCGACGACGGTTAAGATACAGGTTCAGGTACCTCCCGAAGAGGAGGACGGCGCTCCGACCGTGGAGACAAGACCTCTTGAGGACGTTGCCGAGGTTTCGGCAGGTCTGTTCTATATGTCGGCTCGCACGATAGACATCGGCGAGAACACGGGCAGCGT
The DNA here is from genome assembly GCA_947631965.1 of uncultured Clostridia bacterium. Classification (GTDB taxonomy): domain Bacteria; phylum Bacillota; class Clostridia; order Monoglobales; family Monoglobaceae; genus CANQBQ01. The sequence continues at coordinate 140,304 of CANRNL010000001.1, read as the reverse complement.
TTATGCTTGGGGCGCGAACGACTACGGTCAGCTCGGTAACGGCACGGCTTCGACTGCAAGGCAGTTGTACGCGGTCAAGGTAAAGGGCGGCGAAACCGGAAAAGAATATCTCACAGACAGCCACGGCTTGTTTGCGGGCGGCTACACCATGGGTTCAATTCAGCCGGATTACTCGGTATGGACTTGGGGCTACAACGCAGACGGCGAGCTTGGTATAGGCACGGGCGACACTTATAAGACCGCGCCTGTTAAGGTATTGTCTTCTCAGGGTCAGCCCAAGCTCGGCATTTCGTATGCAACGCTGGTAAGCGGAGGCAACGAAAGAGAGGTTGCGCTGTATTATGACACGCTCAGGTTTACCGACGACAACACGGCGACAACGGCAATAAAGATAGATGATGAACTTAGAATAGATTTGAGCAGAGTTACGGCGGTTTCGTCGTTTAACCTGCTACACGATCCCACCTACTCTCCCGAAGAGCTGAAATTCAGATCGCTCAACGAGAAGGTGGCTACGGTAGGAGACGACGGCGTAGTTAAGGCTGTCGGCGTAGGTATAACATATATAATAGTAAAAGACAGCGTGGGAGCGATGGGCTTTATTAAGCTGAACGTCATACCCGCAAACGCGAACTATATAGCATATCCCGACGTACAGTCCGGCGAAACTCATACGATTGCCCTCAAAGCAAACGGCACGGTTTGGGCGTGGGGCGGCAACAACTACGGTCAGCTTGGTATCGGCACCATCACATCAACGCCGGTAGACCAGCCGACACAGGTTGTGAAGCTGGTAAATCCTGCGGACCCCGAATTGGGTACAGAGCCGCTGACCGATATTATAAAAATCTCGGCGGGCGTATATCATAATGTTGCGCTTACCAAGACGGGCGAGGTTTACGCTTGGGGACTCGGAAATCAGGGACAACTCGGTATAGGCTCTACCACCAACGGTTTGGCAACGGCAACCAAGGTAGTGGGTCCGACGTATCAATCCACCGATACCGAGCCGACGTATCTCGGCAGCGGCAGCGGAAGTCAGGCGATTATTGATATTGCGGCGTCCGGCTGGAGAGCCGCAGCTGAATACAGTATGGCTCTCGACGTGAGCGGCGCGGTATATACATGGGGTCAAAACTATCCCAACGGAAACAGAACTCCGGTTGTAAATCCGACCGACTTCAGAGCATATGTTCAGACCGTACCTCTCGAAATTACAAGCCGCAACGGTATGCTTGCGGGCGCGGTTAAGCTGGTACCCGATTCCATCGGTCATACCGCGGCTGTACTGCGCAGCGACGGCAGACTTGTTTCGTGGGGCTACAACGGCTATGGTCAGTTTGGCGACGGCACGCAAAGCGGCGGCAGGATGGTTGCCGCTGTGAGCGACGCGGCGTTCATATACGCAAAGTCGGGACATCACGCGACTATGGCAATCGGTATGGAGGACGTCGACGAGGACGGCGAGGACGAGGCAAACGTATATGCGTGGGGCTATAACGGCGTTGGCGCGACCGCGCTCGGAACAAGCGCGGGAGCACAGCTCTTGCCCGCGCGTATAGAAGCATACAGCGAAAGAGAAGAGGTTATAAGCACCGAGGAGGTTGAGAGCGGCGGCGAAGAATCCGATGAAGAACCCGAAGAGCCTAAGCAGATTACCGAAACGGCTGTGCCGCTTCTTACAGGAATGGCATTCCCGTCGGGCGTACTGTCTTCTGTCGGCAGAGTTCAGACCTCCGGTCAGGCGAACATACCCGCCCTCGGCAGAGGAAACGATGCGGCGGCTAATCCGTTCGGCACGGTAGGCACGGTAATAGGAGGCGACTCGGCTTCCGAAACCGGTTATTTGGAAGATATTATTACAATGACGGTTGCGAGCGGCGAAACTCAGTTTATGACCGCTGTCAAAGAAAACGGTAGCGTCTGGGCTTGGGGTACCGGCAGCAGCTACCAGCTCGGCAACGGACTTACAGGCGACGCTTATGCTCCGGTGAGAGTCGGCGCGGCTTATCTTGCTATGCCTAAGTATCTCTACTCGGCAAAGGTCGGCGATGAGTTTGATATAACCAAGCCGTCGGCAGACGCGTTTAACCTGTTTGACACAAGCGCGGGCGGAGATGTGGATCATGAGCTTATCTGGCAGACATATGACGGAAGCTCCGATATTATCGAAATAGACCCCGCAACGGGCAAAGTTACCGCAAAGGGCGTCGGAACAACATATGTAGTTGTTTCGATAGCCGACGACCCGCTCACCACGGGCACGGTTAAGATTGAAGTAAGGCCGAACGACGATACTGTCGGCGCACCGAGCGTCGCGTATCCGCAGGTAGCCGCAGGTACCGACTTTACGGTTGCGCTCAAGGCGGACGGCACCGTTTGGACTTGGGGTAACAATTCGAGCGGTCAGCTCGGCAACGGCGGATATAACGGAACTACGGTATATCCCGAAAAGATAGACCTCAGTAACGTCGTAAAGATAGCGGCGGCGGGACAGACCGCAGTTGCGCTCACGACGGACGGCTCGGTTTATACTTGGGGCAGAAACGACTACGGTCAGCTCGGTAACGGCGTAAGCGGCGGAACCGAATCCTCGAACGTACCCGTACAGGTACTCAGAGGAGCTCAGCCCACAAGCTCCGAGGAACAGTATCTCGGCAACATAGTAGCGATAGCGGCGGGCGGTTACTCCGACGAGGCAGGCTTTGTTCTGGCACTCGACGGCGACGGCGTTGTTTACGGCTGGGGCGCGAACGAGTACAGACAAATCTCGACCGCGGCGGTCAATATCCAAGCAACTCCGGTTGCTCTTCCCGCGTCGAAGATAGTCGACGTTAAGGCGGGTAGAGGCGCAACGTCGTATATGCTGGCGTCCAACGGTCTGGTATACGGAATGGGCGAAAACAACTACTATGAGCTTGGAACCGGCGCGGCGTCGAATACGGCGGCGCTGACTACCATACCGCTTGAAAAACGCGCGATGGCAATCGGCGCGGGCAACCACAGCGGTTTGGCGGTTACATACGCTATAAACACAAGCACAAGGAATCTGTCGACCACCGCATATTCATGGGGCTACAATGTTAACAACGCCATATCCATGAGCAATTTGGCAACGATAAGCAGACCCGCGGCAATGCTCGGCCGCGATAACGTGGCTCAGCTTGGCGGCGGCGAGAGTATATATGTAATAGATAAAGACGGCGGAATAAAGATGTCGGGTCTCGGCACCTCGGGTCAGCTTGCCGGAGGCAGCAACGACAGCACCGGCACGACCACGCCGTACTACGACTTCCAAAAGGAAGGCGGCGTAATTGTCGATGACGCGATAGGCGCGGCGGCGGCGATAGGCGGCGCACACACCTTGTATATTGACGACCAAGGCTATGTATGGAGCGTTGGTAAGAATACGTCCGGTCAGCTCGCTTTGCAAAACGCGGGCGACTCGATAAACCTCGCGCAGAGAATAGGCGGCGAGCCGACTGTTTCGGCGAGCGAGCGAGAGGTTATCGTAAAGGTAGGCGAGGACGTAAGTATCGACAATATAATAGAGCTTGCAGGCGGATTTAACCTGTTCACCTCAAGCGAAACGCCGATAGGATACAGCAAGAAGTTTAAGATTTGGATAACGGACGGCGAGAGCATCGCGACAGTAGGTGAAACGGACGGACTGGTAAGAGGCGTAAGCGTAGGTCAGACCTATGCCGTGGTTTCAATGTATAACGACGCGGGAGAGGAAATCAGCTCCGCTTATATCCTCATATCGGTAGTTCCAAGCGACGAAAACACCTATATCACATTCCCGCAGGTAGAGGCGGGCGCACAGCACACCGTTGCGCTCAAGGCGGACGGCACCGTTTGGGCGTGGGGCGACAACACCAACGCTCAGCTTGGTCTGGGCTACACCGGCGGACTTGAAACCGTACCTCAGAAGGTTATGAGCGACGTCAAGAAGATAGCGGTAGGCGATTATACGACCCTTGCAATCAAGACGGACGGCACGCTGTGGTCATGGGGAATAAACGACAGAGGTCAGCTTGGTCTTAACGTCGGTCTTGGCGCGAGAGTTAACACGCCGACGCAGATAACCGCGTTTGACGAAATAGGGGTTAAGATAACCGACATAGCGGTCGGCGGCAATGGCGGCAGTGAATTCTCGCTTGCACTTGCCGATAATATGGACGTATACGCGTGGGGCAACAACACCTCTCATCAGGTCAAAGACGACGGTTCGGGCTATTACAATGTTCCGACCTACACCGGCATATCCAGAATCATCGGTGTTGACGCGGGCAAAGAAGCGACGAGCTACGCGCTGTCCGAGACGGGCAGAGTATATGCTTGGGGCGCGAACACCTATATGGAGCATGGCACCCAAGACTTGGATGCGAGAACGCTCTCCAAGACCGAGGTAAGTCTGCCCTCCGAAAAGAGAGCGGTGGATATTGCGGCGGGCTTCAGAAGCGGCTTTGCAATTATGTCGGACGGCACGGCATATGCGTGGGGCAAAGGCGTAAACGACGAGCTTGGAATAGTAAACTCGGACGGTATGCCCAAGCACAACAGCGATATAGACAACGCGATAAAAGTCGGCGCTTCGAACGCGACCTTTGCGGTTATGCAGAATAAGGACAACGCGCTCAAGGCGACCGGTAACAACACAAGCGCTAAGCTCGGCGTAGGCGCGAGCGACGCATCTGTGACTGAGTTTACGGATGTGCAGCTTGAGACGGGCGACGAGTTTACGAACATAATTTACGCAAATCCGAGTATGGGCGGCAGTCACTCAGCGGCAATCAAGGAGAACGGCGACGTATACGCTTGGGGTCTTAACAGCCGCGGTCAGGTCGGCAACGGCTCGCTCGGAACGTACAACAATCCTACAACAGTAGGAATAAAGCAAATAACATTTAAGGATGTTTCGGATAACACGATACTCACCTATGTTGGCTATTCGAGAAATCTCGCGCCGCAGATAGTATCGGGCTTCAACGTATTCAAGGACAACGTTTCGGAGCCTGCGGGATATAAGTATATCTCCTCGGATACGAATATCGTAGAGATTGACGAAGGCACGTTTACGATAAGAGCGGTAGGAGTCGGCATAGCGACCATCGTTGTATATGAGGAGGAGTCGGGACTTTACGCACTGCTTAAGGTTCAGGTTCTCCCCGCAGAGTATAGAGACAGGCTGGAGAACGAGAGCGAATTTGTCACCTTCCCGCAGCTTGATTCGGGCAACGACTTCTCAATAGCGCTTAAGGCGGATGGTACCGTATGGACTTGGGGCAGAAATCATGTAGGTCAGCTCGGTATCGGCAATTCGGTATCTTACGCGTCCTCGCCGCAGCAGGTTACACTTTCAAACGGCGCGCCGCTTGAGAGAATAGTTGACGTGGCTACAGGCGGTTATACGGCGTATGCGCTGACCGACGACGGTCATGTATATGCGTGGGGCTACGGTTACTACAACGCGCTCGGTCAGGGCAACACCTACGCGGACTACTATCATCCGATGCTTGTTAAGAACGCGAGCGGCTATCAGGGCGATTACCTCGGCGACAGCTTTACCGACGGTAAGAAGATAGTGGACATTGAAGCGGGCAGACACAGCGCGATGGCCATTCTCAACGACGGCACGGCGTACTCGTGGGGCTACAACTACTACGGCGGAATGGGTACCGGCGGCGGAGGATATGTCGGACTTCCGACCAAGGTAGTCGGAGTTAACAACGCGTTTGCGGCGGCAATCGGCTGCTACTCGTCCGCAATACTCAACAGAGACGCGACGGTTCTTACGTCGGGCTACAATAATTACGGCGAACTGGGCCTTGGCAACAGGACGAATTACAGCGTACCGCAGACTATGCGTAAAGACGCAGACAACATCTTCAAGGGCGTGTTCGGCATAGGCAGAGGCGACCACCACGGCATATATGCGACGATGGAATGGAACGCGGAGACAGGCTCGTTTGACAACTATGTATATGCGACCGGTTACAGCTATGAGGGTATCACCACCGAAGGCGTGGGCAACGGTTACACCGTAAACAGCTATCCGGTACGGGCTAACAAAGCGGACGGAACTCCGCTCACCGGAATATCGTTTGTGGACGCGGGTTACAGAACTCACTACGCTATAACCGGAGACGAAAAAGCAAACGTATATGTATGGGGATACAATTACTACGGTCAGCACGGAAACGGCACGGCGAACGCACAAACCGCAACTGATGCGAAGCCGAATCTGGTTAAGCAGAACAGCTCGGCGACCGATGACTTGTCGGGTATAATGATGGTTAAGTCCGGCGACTATTCGGTTCACGCTCTCACGGCTAACAAGATGGGCGCGGTTTACGCTTGGGGCTATAACGAGTTCGGTTCGCTCGGAAACCGCACGACTGTAAATTCGTCTTATCCGACGGTTGTCGGCGGCAGTCCGGTAACTCTCGACAAGGGAATAATAGTAATAACCGACAAGAGCGTTAAGGAGCAGATAGAGGCGTCCTCGTCGGCAGAGCAGTTCACGCTCTTTGACCTTGACGTTACCTCGGATAACACGCTTCAGTGGAGAATCCTCGACCCCGATATTGCAAGCTTTAAGGTGCTTGATACCAACGACGTGGACGGCTCCAGAGTTGTGACGGTTGAAATAGAAGGTCTTAAGACGGGAAGAACGACGATAGTTGCGACCGACCCGCTTACCGGCACGATAGTATCCGCTCAGATAATCGTTACCGACGGCGGCGCGGCTTTGCCGAAGATTGAGACGGGCAACGACTTTGTAGCAGCCCTCAGAAACGACGGTACTATCTGGACGTGGGGCGCAAACACCTACGGACAGACGGGTCTTGGATCGGGAATAAGCAGTGTTGCAACACCTACTCGTATCGACAGCTACATAACCACGCCGGGCGGCGCGGCATATGAGCTTACCGGCAAGGTATTCGTTGATATAGCGGTCGGCGGCGACCATATGCTGGCTCTCGACAAGGACGGTCAGGTTTACGCTTGGGGACGCAACACCTACGGTCAGACCGGTATAAGCAGTTCGAGCGCGGGTGCGGTAGTAAGACCGTATCTCATAAGCGCTCTGGCCGATAAGAGAATAACCTCTATAGCGGCGGGCGCAGACCACTCGCTTGCGCTGACAATCGACGGTCAGGTTTACGCTTGGGGCTACAACTACAAGGGACAGCTTGCACAGGGTACGACCGATTCGTATCAGCACTACGCTCCCGTAACGATGAAGGGCGTAAACGGCAACGGCACGCTGAGCAGCGTAATTGCCATAGCTGCGGGCGCAAATCACTCGATGATGCTTCTCGGCGGCGGAACGCTGTGGACGGTCGGCGACAACAGCTATTATCAGCTCGGCGTTGAAACGACCGATATAAACAACTCGTACGCATACAGCGTTCAGCAGGTTCCGATTGAGCTTGAGGACGGAGAGTATATCCGCGCGATTTCGGCGGGAACATACAACTCGGCATACCTGACAAATAAGGGTAACGCGTATGTATGGGGCAACACCGAGCAGTCGCAGACGCTCAACAGAGACTTCGGCAACGGCGGCGTATTTGAGATACAGAAGCTGAACGAAAATTATAACGAATTCAGCGGTTTGAATATAGTCGATATTAAATTCGGCGGTATGCGCGATGAGACGACCACCCACACCGTAATACTCACCGACAGCGGCGATATGTATGCGTGGGGCAGCGGCGACCGCGGACAGATAGGTAACAACACTCAGGTTCAGGTTCAGTCTACACCGGTTAAGATAAACAGCTTTATCAGTGAAAGCGGAGCTACGACCGACAGAGTATGGGCAATCTCCGCAGGCAGAGTAAATACCTCGGTAATTCTTGACAACGGCGACGTTTATACTTGGGGTTCAAACGATAATACTCAAATAGGCGACGGCACGGCTCCCGCGACAAGCGACCTGACCACCAACCGTCTTACCCCGACCAAGGCGGGCGACGACTACATCTCGCTCGACAAGTATTTCGTAACGCTGGATGTGACTAATCCCGCAGAGGCGGTTGTGCCCGAATATCACAAGTTCTTTAACGTGATGACAGACGTCGAGAGTAAGTCGTTTACAATCTCGGTGGTTGACAGTGAGTATGCGTCGGTATACGGAACGGAATTGCGAAGAGCAGAAGGCGTTACCGGTTCTACTCAGGCAATCGTTACCGCGGACAACGGCGAACACGCGGCGCTTAACGTAACCGTTCTCGGCGACGACTATAAGGCGGTTCCGCAGGTATCCGCGGGCGACGGCTTCACGGTTGCGCTCGACTACGAAGGCAATGTATATACTTGGGGACGCAACGACGCGGGTCAGCTTGGCGACAAGACGAACAACAACCGCATAGAACCCGAAACGATAGAATTTGACTTCCCCGGCAACGAGTATATAGTTAAGATACTCGCGGGAGCGTCGCATACCGTTGCTCTTGACAATACGGGCAAGATATGGACGTGGGGCTACAACAACCTCGGTCAGCTCGGAACGGGCAACTATAACAACCAGAACAAGCCGACGGCAATAACTCTGCCCAACGGAGCGACGGCGGCTGACATAGGTATCGGCGAGACCACGAGCTATGCGATTGACGAAAACGGTCACATATACGCATGGGGCAATATAAGTTCGAGAAACGACGGCTACGGCGCGGCTCCGATAAGGCTTGACCTGTTTGACCGAATCATTCAGGTTTCGGGCAAGCTCGGATTAAAGAGCGACGGCACGGTATGGAGTATTCCGAACAAGAACGCAACCGTGGTTCTCATACACAAGGACTTCGGCGACGAGTACAATAACGTACGATTCGTAAGAATGTCCTCGAACGACAGCACGGTTGAGACGCACGCGCTTCTCATATCGTCCGACAAAGAGCTTTACACCTTCGGCAACAACCATAACGGTGAGCTTGGTATCGGCAATACGACGGTCGGCGAGTCTACCCTCAATAAGGTAACTTTGGACACGGACGACGAGCCGCTCGGAAAGGTTAAGAGCGTTTCGGCAGGACGTGCGTACAGCACCATAATAACCGACAACGGCGTATATGCTTGGGGTAATAATAACAACCTGCAGACCGGCTACGAATATGCGGTTTCGCAGTTCAAACCCGTCAAGGTTGCTTACCCCGAAGCGGCGAAGGAAATTGAGTTTATAGACGCGGGTATAAACCATAGCGTATCTATAGATAAGGACGGTTTCGTATGGAGCTTCGGTCTTAACACTTACAGCGAGCTTGGCAACCAGGATAACGCGACCAGCGCAACGCCTGTGATTGCGGGTCAGCCGTTTGTAAGCGTTAAGCCGCAGATAATAAGAATAGAAGTAGGCGAACAGTTCAATGTTGTGACCGGCGGAGCGGGCAAGCCCGGACTTGACGTTGCAAGCTCGCAGTACCTCAACCTCATAGGCGTTACGGGAAGCTCAAGCAACGACTTTACGGTTGAGTCGCTCGACACGAGTGTTGTAGAGGTAGACGAAGCAGGCACAACGATAACAGGTAAGAAGAGCGGCAGAGCCGTACTCAAGGTCGTAAAGAGCGACAGCGGTACGGTTGGTTACGCAATGGTTTATGTAGGTCCCGACGGCGGAGTATATCCGATGGTTGACGGCGGCGAAGGCTTCTCTGTGGCGCTGAAGTACGACGGAACCGTTTGGACTTGGGGCAGAAATAACGCCGGTCAGCTCAACGGTGCAGTCGGTACCGACGTAAGCTCGCCTCAGAGTATTATGGTAACGAGCGGCAAGATAGTTCAGATAGCCGTGGGAGACAACTATACTCTGGCAGTCGGAGAGGACGGCAAGGTATATTCGTGGGGTGTAAACACCTACGGTCAGCTCGGCAACAACAAGACCGACAGAACCGACCCCGCGATAGACACCGTTAAGTATGAAAACGGCGACGACGTAGACGGCGCTATTCAGGTAGCGGCAGGCAGCAACACATCATATGTACTGCTTGCAAACGGCACGGTGCTTTCGTTCGGCGGCAACAGCGGAAACAAGAATTACGCTGAGCTTGTAAAGAACATAGACAGTGTTTACCAGGTAAGCGGAAGCTATGCTCTCGATATGGGCGGCAACGTATGGAACCTTACGGGTGCGGCACCGTCCAAGGTAATGGGATATAAGCACGAGAACGGTACCGAGACGGCAATCCTCAAGATAGCGCACGGAGCAAACCACCTGCTTGCGCTCGACGCGGACGGCAACGTATGGACGATGGGCGGCAACGCGAGAGGTCAGCTCGGCAACGCATCCGTAAGCAACACGGTAACTTCGGTTCCCGAAAAGGTTGCGGGTCTGTCCAACGTGACCGATATATCGGCAGGCAGATACACCTCGGCGGCAATTATGACCGAGGACGGAACAAACAACATTTACAGATGGGGCGCGAACGACTACGGTCAGCTCGGCACGGGCGACAGCACGGATAAGACTTCGCCGACTAAGGTAGTAAATACCGGTGCGGACAAGAGCTTTGACCTTGTGGCAAGCGGCGCATATCACCAACTGGCTGTTGACTCGGACGGCAACGTATGGGCTGCCGGCGATAACACCTACGGTCAGCTTGGCGACGGCACGACAATTTCCAAGAACCGACAGATGATAGTCGGCGGCAACGAGGTTATTATCTGCGAGCAGGGCAGCACAGACCCGCTCTACGGTACGGTATATATGTCGGTCGGCGAGGTTAAGGACTTCACGGCGGCGTTCAGCATCTTTAACCTGTATCAGCAGAATACGGTAGAGATGAACGAGGACGACTTCACGTTCTCCCTCGACGGAAGCAACGATATAGCTTCGGTTGACGACGACGGCAAGGTTACAGCCGCAAAGGCGGGTATCACATACCTCGCGGCAACCGAAAAGGGCTACAGCAATAAGAGCGCATACATCAGAATAGTTATTCAGGATAACGGCGGACAGTACAGCTTCGAGCCGAAGGCTGTCACCAACGGCAACCACGCTCTGGCTCTCAAGTCGGACGGAACCCTGTGGGCTTGGGGTATCAACGACAGCGGCGCGCTCGGCGCGTTGGGCGTTGATATGGCAGACGACCCGATAGAGGTAACACCGTTCGTTTCGGGAATAAGAGTATCGTTTAAGGATATTGCGGCGGGTTATGACTTCTCGCTGGCTGTTGACTCGGACGGCGGCGTTTGGGCTGCGGGCAGCAATGCGCACGGTCAGCTCGGATTGTCGTCTGTGACGGGAGCGGACACCTTTACCAAGATATACGGTCTTACCGATATAGTATCGGTATCCGCAGGCAGAGGACACGCGTTGGCTCTCGATAAGAACGGCAAGGTTTGGGCTTGGGGTCTTAACACCGCAGGTCAGCTCGGTCTGGGCAATATAGGCGACGAAATAGATACGCCGACGGCGCTCGGAATAGACAATGTTACGGCTGTCTCGGCAGGCGCAAACAGCTCGCTTATGCTCCGCTCCAACGGAGACATTTGGGCGGCAGGCGACAACTCAAGCGGACAACTCGGCTTGGGATATAACTCGGCGGCTGTTTGGATGCCCACGAGAGCGGCGGATGTAAGCGAAGGCATAGTTGCGGTATCCGCGGGCGCAAATCACTCACTTGCTCTCGCGTTCGGCGGCACCGTTTATTCGGCAGGCTCCAACTCGGACGGTCAGATAGGCAGAGGCGGCGAACAGGCGGGCAACGTATTCGCGGCTGTTTCCAACCACGTTGTGGCAAATACGGTTGCGGCAGGTAATTCGTACAGCGCGTTTGCGGGTGCGAGAAATATGGAGCCGCTGTATGTATTCGGAAGAAACACCGTAGGTCAGCTCGGTATGGGCAACACCAAGTCGTACTCAACGCCGACCGCAAACGAATACACCACCAACACCATTACGGCGGAGGGACTTCTCGGCAATGTCGTATCGGTAAGCGGCGTGAGCCTCGGCGAAGAATACTCGCTTTACTATATGTCCAACGGTAACGTATACGGCTTCGGCGACTACTCGCTCGGCGCAAACACCGAAAAGAACGATTCCAAGAGTACCGAACCCGTACTCATAGGCGAAAACGAAAATATTATAAGTACCTTTAATATAATCCTGCCGATAGGCGACACCAAGAAGATTAACACCTATTCGGGTGAGAACTTCAACTTGCTTGTATCGTCGCTCGGTTCGGGTAACGCGACCTTCGACAGCAAGAACAACGATATAGCGACAGTCACCTCGGACGGTGTGGTTGAAGGCGTAGGAGTAGGTATAACTCATATAGTTGTAAAGAAGAACGGCAAGACGGCGATATGCTTCGTTCGCGTAATCGGCGAGGACGACAATGCCGCACCGATGATTTCGGGCGGTAACTCCCACGTTGTTGCGCTCAAGTCGGACGGCACAGTTTGGACATGGGGCAATAACGCAAGCGGTCAGCTTGGCAACGGCAGTGTTGTAGACGAGTACTCACCGATAAACGTAAGCTCGCTCAACGATAAGGACATCGCCGCGGTTTACGCGGGCGAGCATCACACTCTGGCGCTTACTTACGACGGCGAGGTTTACGGCTGGGGCGACAACACCTACGGTCAGCTTACCGGCAACGCGGGAATAATTACCACCCCGACGCTTATCACGGGCATACCGAGAATAGTACAGCTTTGCGCGGGTGAAGTCAGCACCATGCTGCTCGGCGCGGACGGCTATGTATACGCTTTCGGTGGCAACGAAAAGGGTCAGCTCGGTATAGGCAGCGAGTCCGCATCTGTAAGAACGCCGACGCAGGTAGCCGGTCTTAACAAGGTAATAAGAATAAGCGCGGGCGCAGGCGGCAACTCGACCATGGCGATACGTTATGACAATACCCTGTGGAGCTGGGGCGACAATTCGGGACGTCAAATCAGTAACGACGATACGTCTATTTACAGCGTTCCCGTGAAGATAGAGCTTGGCGAGCCGTTTGACGGACACATAATCAAGACGTTCAACGGTCTGTCGCACTCGGTAGCGCTGCTCGACGACAGCTCGATAATCACATGGGGTCATAACGACGAAGGTCAGCTCGGACGCGGAAACGTGGGCTTGGGATATATCACCGCCGACGTTGTGGACACCCTTGACGGTAAATCAACAAGCGGCTACGTCATTGATATGGCGGCAGGCGCGCAGCACAACATAGCCATCACCGCAGACGGCGGCGTTTGGGTATGGGGCAGCGCGGACGAAGGTCGTCTCGGCAACGGCGACGACAATAAGAGTAATGACGTTGATAGGCCGACGAAAATCAATGTAGACGGACATTCGACCTCCGCGATAGCGGTTGCGGCGACCGGCGCATCCTCGTACGTTGTGCTCAGCGACGGCTTTGTATGGAGCTTCGGTGCGAACCTCAACGGTCAGCTCGGTAACGGCGAAGCGGGCGAGGATAAAGAGAAGTTCTTAAATCCTGAAGATGCGGATTCGGCAGACCCCGTACTTGTTTCGGATAAGAACATTAAGCTCACTCCCGAAAGCGTAATACTCTATGAGAGTATGTCGCAGCAGATGGAGGCGACAATGAACAGGTTCAACCTGCTCTACGACTCCGCTGACTTGGCAGGAAACTATACCTGGGCTATAAGCGACGAGCTTAACTCCGAGGGCAAGCCCGCAAGCGTTGCGACAGTCAACCAGAGCGGTTTGGTAGTCGGCAGCCATATAGGTACGGCGACCGTAACGGTTACCGATACCAAGTCCGGCTCTACGGCTTCGGCATATATTGAGGTCAAGGACGCGAGCGACGCTCACCTTTACAGGCTTATCTACGACAGGTCCTCTCTGTCCGAGATGGCGCTTATGGCGGCGGCGAACAACGAATATATCGCGCAGGATGTTGAATACGAGGTTAAGGCTGCGGAGGTTGAAGGCGACGACGGCACGACGACCGAGCAGGTATACTCTTATATCGAACCGATGAAGGGCGTTTACAGCGGTCTGGTAGTTTCCGACGTTGCAAATTCGCCGACGGTTACGGTAAGGGCGCAGAGCCGAATAGGTAAGGCGGATAAGATTTACCTTGTCGGCAAAAAGACCGACGGCACGATTACCGCGCACAGTCAAATCTCCGACTTTGCGGCCGACTTCCAAAACGGATTTGTGAACAGCAACTCGCTCATAACCGATAACCTTGTGGAAGGCACGCTGCTTGAGGGCGGAAGCTGGGACGGCTACTATGAGTTTGAAAACGTGCCGATAAGTCTGCTTGAGGATTACTACTACTATCTGGTAGTTACCTATGTGACGGATGAAAACGGCGCGCCGACGAATCAGATAAGATATGTAAATCTGTATAAGGCTCATACCACAAGATATTCAAACGACGCCGCAATCAAGACGTTAAAGGTCGGAGAAAACTCCGAAACCGAAACCTTTGATTTGACGGAGGAAGGACACAATAAATTAAAGAACGCCGACCCCGCGACTGACAGTAATGTCGTAACGGCGTACGAAATAGGAAATACGGGTAATTATTACGCGGTTATCAACGAAGAAGGAGAACCGCAGGATAAGACGCTGTATGTATACGGCGAGGTTCTTGAGTCGAGCGAGATAGCGCTCGCGGGCGTAAAGGTTAACTCCGACCACTCGGATGTATTTACGCACGATAAGTTCTATGATGTTCAAGCGGTTGAAATGAAAGCCGACGAGTCGTTCAAGACGGTCGGTATCAGAGTAACCCCGCAGAGCAGCGACGCGGACTACAAAGACCATATCCTTACGATTTACAGACAGACGGCGGCAACGCAGATGTCCGACAATATAACCGTTACGGCGTACGATGCGGAAGGCGGAAGCTCGGTATACACCGCGACCCGCAAGTCTCCGCTGGAGTACGAAGTGGTTATTCCGGAGGATACCGTAAACGCGGACGTTAAGGCTGTTCCGGTAGTGGATGTCGCGGCGGTAACTCATTCGCCGGCATATTCCGCAGGCGGAGCGAACAATCAGAGAAGCGTTGATAAGGACAGCGACTTCACATACGAAGGCTTGAAGCTCGACCCGAGCAAGCTGCAAGACGACGTTACTTTGACTGTTACCGCGGGCGGACTTAGCGGCGCACCTTACACGCTGACCATAATAAGGGTCGGAGACGAGCCGTATGTATCAGTAAACGACAGCGGCAATATACCGAGAACCAAGCTGGACGGTCAGGAAATGTATGTATGGTCGGTAGGCGACAACGACGCGACGGCGGATGTAACGCTTATCTCGATGCTCCGCGATGCGACGGTTCAGATAGGCTCGGAAACTCCCGCGACAAATAAGGCGAACAACACAATAGATATTGAAACCAACGACCAGGGATATATGGACGTTCAGCTGAAAGTTAACAGCAAGACCTACACGCTGCGACTTTACAGAGAGTCGGCGGATCCGAGACTCGACAGCATAGAGGCGTTCAATATAGCGTCTGTCGGAGCGTCGATAACACTCGGAAATTATCCGGTTACATACGACCTCGAAAACGACAGATATGTTGTAAAGGTTAAGAATACCGATAAGTTCACGAGAGTAAACGTTCGTGCGGCACAGGCGAATTCGAGGACGGGCGTCGCGCTCGACCAGCCCTCTGCCGAAAACGCGGCACTGGCGGCTTCGTCGAATGTTGCGAGCATAGACGTAACCCTCAGCGGCGACAGCGACACGACCACGATATACGCGGCGGTTTATCCTCCGTCGATAGGCTACGGCTCCAAGGCTTACAGAATAGACATTGTTAAGATGTCGGGCAACACGAATATCAAGGTATTCGTGGGCGACAAAGAAGCGGAGCTTGTAAGCGACGGAGCGGGAACATACTTTAAGTATACTCTCGAACCGTCCGAGGACGGAACCGACAACACCAAGCAGACGATTAAGGCTGTCGGAACCGACGCAGACGGCAACGAGGATAAGTCGCTCAGAGTGACCCTCTCCACCGAACCGCACAGCGGCGCGGCTGCGGAGGACGCGACCTACTTTGACGAGGCTGAGACGACAATAACATATCCGGGACCGACAATGCTTTACGCATATGTTGAGGCGGAGGACGGCACTAAGGCGGTACCGTATCCGTATCCGATATATCTGTATAAGCAGCCTCCGACAAACAGAGTTGACAGTCTCGAAATCGGCGGAAAGACGGCTGAGAGATTTGACTCCATAAAGACCTTCAGAGGCTCGTCGCCGTACTCCGACGACGGTATCAAGCTGAGAGTACACGTCGGCAACGCATATTCCAAGGCGGCGGCAGGCTCGATAAGCCACAGCTCGAACAAGACCGCGTACGCGACATCGGTTTGGAACGACACAAGCGGCGCAGACGTGCTGCAGGGCGGAATAGTAGAGCTTACCGTTCCGAACGAGTATCTCGACCGAGTTGACAACAACAAGGTTCGCTTCAACCTGTTCATAACCCGCGCGGACGGCATAGACCCGCCTGACGTATGGGTGGTTGAGGTAACCTACGCGTCGAGCAACGTGGCTCTGCTCAGCGTGGACGCACAGCCCACCGAAGAAGCCGACAGTCCGAATTACACGGGCAAGGTTAAGACGCTCACGGACGAGGACGGAGAGGTATACTACTATCTGGGTATAAACGCAGAGGATATTACCGACCCGAACAAGCACATCAACATTGAAGCAAAGACGCTTGAAACCACGTCTAAGGTAGTCATATTCAACCCCGCCGTAGGAGCGGATGATATTGACGAAACAGACTTTGAAGGAGCTTCAAGCACGGCGGATAAGATAATAACTTTGCCTCTGTCGCTCAACGACGGCGAAATGACGCTCACCGTGGCTGTTATGGCTGAGGACGGTGTGACATTTAAGCCGTATAAGCTCATAATCCGCAAGAAGACGTCGGAGACAGGAATAGAGTTTGTCAAGTCGCCCAAGATTGAGGACGAGGACAGCAGCCTCGAAGAGAAGACGGATGCGGCGACCGGCGAAGAATATTATGTGGTCTATGCCGAGAACGGCAGAATAAATCTCCCCGTTCGAGCAAAGGCGGCTGATATAAACGCTCAGATAGCGATAGATACTCAAATCTATGAGAACAGCTCTTACGTTAAACCGAGCGCACTTCCCGCGGGTCTGAGCTTCTACGACGGCGACACGAAGGATAACGTAAGACTGAACCTCACGGGCGTAAGCCTTACCAACGGCAAGTATGCCGAGGTTCCGATATATGTAAGAGCGGAGGACGGCAGCGCGTGGGATGTTCATATGCTGCGCATCTACTCCGAGTCGAACAACAGCAACCTTGAAAAGGTTGAGATAGAAGTAAACGGCAAGACGGTTGAAGCGACCTACGACCCCGATACCAAGACGTATAAGGTTAAGGTAGCCAACACGGTAAGCAACATCAACGTGATTGCAACGCCCGAAACGCCTCGCGTACAGAACATCTATATCAACGCGAACGAAGGCAGCGTGGACAACACCGAGACGGGCGCGAGACGCGTTAATACGATTGCGCTGCCCGCTCAGCCCACCAACATACCGATAAAGGTTGTGGCGCAGGACGGCACCGACACGACTTACACGCTCGAAGTAACCAAGGTGGTTGTGAACACCGCGCTTAAAGAGGTTCGCGTAGGACACAAGGACGGCGACGGCGCGTCCGCGGTTCCTTACAGCGAGGTACAGCCCGTAAGCAAGGTTTACACCTATGAGAGAGACGGCGAGGTTGCAAACTGGCTCAACGCGATGATTCAGATAACGGCTCAGGACAGCAACGCATCGGTTAGTGTTGACGCGATAAGCAGAGACACCGCTACATCACCGTTTGACTTGAGCTACAATCCGATAGAAGGCAATACCGTAGTCGGCGGAACGTGGGAGAACGAGGAGACTGCTCTCCACGACCAGCCCATAAGCAGATACCGCATAACCGTAACCGGCGCGGACGGATACAGCACCGAGGAGTACACTCTTATCATAAGAGATACCAATGATGATGATAATCTGGAGTACGTCAAGGTCGGTTCGTACTACGCTCATAAGGCGGACGACTATGCGGAAAGCAATATGTGGATAGTTGAAGTGCCCGAAAACTGGACTTCGGCAGACTTTACGGTAATGACAGCCGACGAGCTTGCGAAGTTGTCGGGAATTTACGAGAGCTTCGGCGACGCACAGATTGCAAGCGCTGCATACGGCGCGCCGTACACTCAGACGGCGATAGACCTCACGGGAATAATGGGCGGCGGCTCGGTAGATAAGTTTATCAAGTCGGCTTCTCAGGACGGAACAAAGGATAACAGAGTTTACACAATAAGAGTAATAGGCACCGACGCGGCGCTCGCGGTTGAAGAAATAACCGTAAACGGCATTAAAGCCAACGACCCGACCGGTGACGCTACACAGCCGTACGGCGAAAACTACACCTTCTACAATGTTCTTCCCGACGCGGAGAAGGTTCTGGTTGGTGTACGCTCAATGAGCACAAGCCATTCGGTACAAATAGAAAACGGCGAGAGGACTGCGGGCGGATATGCCGAGATGGAAATAGCAATGCCCATCGGCACGAACTCCAAGGACATATCCTTCAAGCTGTATGACGACAAGGGCAACGTATATGAGAACCTGCTCCACCTTGAGCGCCTCAGCGACAATTACAAGCTGTCGCTCTGGGTAGACAGCGACTGGACGAGCGACAACGCTCTCGACAGCACATATCAGAAGCCCGACGGTTCGTACTTCTACTATGTGGAGAGCGAAGCGGAGTTCGCTAAGCTCGCCGCTAAGACCGACAGCAACTATTCGGTTGAAATAGCGGTTGAGACGGGCGCGATAATGGACAATAGCGCCGACACAACTCAGGCGTCTGTGATTGAGCAGGCCGAGCTTGTCAAAGCTGACGTGAGCGACGTTACCGTAGTGACCGTAACCGTTTCGGATGCTTCTTCCGAAGATAAGGCGGCGACCTACAAGCTGTATCTGTACAGAAAGAATAACAACACAAGAATTACATCGGTAACATCATATCCGACCACGAACGATGAAGCCGAGAGAAAGAAGTTCACATATGTAGACGAGAGCGACGACGATCAGGTTACCGTAGGCGTAGGCTCGCTTACCGCATACCATGTATTCGTACCTCAGGGAAGCGGCTCTACAACCGACTTTACGCTGAGCGTTAAGCTGGAGGACGCGACCTCGACGGTAACGAAGTTCGAGGCGGCAGGCGAGAGCGGCGCTTACTCGACCGACGGCAGTGTTGTTACCAAGCAGTTCTCGCTCGGAGCGCTGACCTATAAGTACAACGAAAGCTCCGAGGGCAACGATTCCTACCTTGTAGAGGTAGAAGTCACATCGAGCGGCAACTCGGTAAAGACATACTATATAATAGTTACTCCCGCCGATATGGATTTGGGACTCAAGGCAAGCTATATGGGTCAGATTTACGAGGATACGGAAAGCACCGGCGAAGTGACCGTATTCGTAAGAGGAAATGTCCTCACCGACGACATTATCCTTGAAGCGGTCAGCAAAGACGAGGATGCGATTATTTCCGCGATAAGACCCGTTAACCCGCCGTATGCGGCAGGTTCGGCGAAGTATCCCGACGTAGATACCTATACCTTCAGCGTTGACCTCACCGGCATAACCGAAACCGAAGCCGGAATATATGAGGTTGACATTACCAAGGACGGCAGCAGCTATGTCAAGACGTATAAGCTGAAAGTACTCAAACAAAGCACCGACACCGATGTAACCGTTGAGGTGAACGGTCTGGAAGCGCCTCTCGCGCTCAACCCGACGCCGTATTACAACGGCAGTGTAAGCTGGGAGGACGTCTACGCTACGATAAAGGTTACCACAAGCTCGCAGTATGCGAGAGTTATGGTGGTTGAGGCAGGCTCGCCCGCTCCGACAAATATGGGCGATATAGTCGATACTCACGTTACGACGCTCGGTCCTAAGGACATACACGATTGGGACGGCATAAATCCCGAATATCTTGAGTTCGATATATATGTTCTCTCTCAGAGCGCGGCGGCAGACCCGGATAACACGAGCTGGCAGACTCCCAAGAAGCTGAGAGTTTACAGGCGCAGCGGCGCGAACGAAATAATTTATGTGACGTATATGAACGACCCCGCGTCCGAAGAGGATAACGACAGCGACGGCAAGACAGACACATATGTACTCTTCCTTGACGAGCCGGATAGGGTGACCTCCGCGGTTGTTGATATAGAGACTTCACCGGCATCCAATATGAGAGTCGGCTACTATGACGATAACAACGAGTGGCATGGTCAGAGCTGGTCAACTCAGAATACCGGCAGCTTTGTACTCAACCCGTCCGAGCATGAGGGCAAGTATGTGATTGAAGTACGCGCCGAGAACGGCAGCGTGGCAAGCTACGCGCTTGAATTCAGAAAGACGAGAACCGAAGCGGAGATTGTTAAGATTGTGACCGCTAAGGGTCTTGCGGGCGAGTACAATGTGGATATGAGCGTAGGCTCGCGTATCTATGAAGCAAGTATGCCGAGACGCACCACGAACGTGGATATAACCACCGACGACGCGAACGCGCATATAACCGAGTTTGTAGAGGTAGACGCGGTGGGCGGCAATGTAATAAACAGCCCCGTAAGCTACACGGCTCACTCCGGCACGGATTACACCTTCCCCGTAAACGCGGGCGTTGATATTGGAGCTGTAAGATACTTCAGAATTAAGCTCCAGCCGCAGAATATGTCGGCGGCTCCCATAGAGTATTACCTCATTCTTAAGGGCGCGTCGGATGACCTGTCGCTTGAGTATGTCGACGTAAACGGCGACGAGAACAGCACGCCGATATTCAACGGCACCAAGTATTCGTTCAGCGTTGAGAACGACGTAACAAGCGCAGACGTAACGGTTCAGGGTCTGGACAGCGGTCTTAAGATAGTAAGTATCGGCGGAGCGTATAACCAGACGCTTACAAGTCCGTACTCCAACCGTTGGGAGACAGACGGAATAGTACTCGACCAAAACAGCGAGGAGACGACGCTTGAAGTAACGGTTCGCTCGCAGCTCTATACCGAACTGTCGGACGGCACGGTACTCACGCCGAACGCGGAGAAGAAGTACACGATAAGCATTTATAAGAAGACCGACAACGTAGACCTCGCGGGAGAGGGTCACGCGGTGACCGTAAACGATATTTCGGCGGTTGCACGCAGAAACAACCCGACGATTTACGAAATATCCATTCCGTCAAATCCGTCCGACCCGAAGGGCAAGAACCCCGCAAGGGTAGTTATCCGCACCGTAAACGGCGGCGCGACCATAACGATACCCGGATTGCTCACGCACAACAGCGCGCAGGGCGAGTTGTCAGTAAACTATACCCTCATAAGCGACGTTGAGACAATACCGTTCACGGTACAGTCCTCGTCCGAGAAGGTTATTCAGAAGTACACGCTGTATATTTACAGAGATTACGAAGAACTCGGCGTTGATAAGGTTTATGTTGACGAGAACGAACTGACCGCCGACAGCAACGGCGACTACACCGTAGCGGCTGATGAAGACGCTCCGGTAGACGTAACCGTTTTGCCGCTCGGAGCTATGGCTAAGGTTAAGTTCTACGGCGACGGAATAGGCGACGGCACCGAGGACAGCGCGATTTGGTCCGACCACCTGAGCAGCAGGATATTTGAAAATCTTGAGCTTGACAGCGACGGCGAAACCGAATTCCGCTTCAAGATAGTAAGCTATGACGACGCGACCGAGAGCGACGAGCATAAGATTACCATAACGTATGCCGACACAGGCGATACGGGTGTTGAAAGCGTCGTATTTGCGGGAGTTACCGCGGATAAGGTTGAAGGCTTCAATAACGTATACGCAGTAAACGTACCCGCTCTGGCGGACGGCATACTCAAGGTAACCGCGTCCAACGACAGCGCAATCGTCAAGCTGGTAACCAAGACCGGCAGTCCGAGCGCGACCGAGCTTATCCAGCTCACGGACGACATAACCGAGGTTCACTTCGAGATAGAAGCCGAAGGCAAGACCGAGGAATACACCCTCTATATTATAAAGGGCACAAACGGCGACGGCGAAGCGGCGGTATATGTTAACAAGCAGAAGGTCGAAGAGACTGACGGACAGTATGTATACCAGGCGGCGTACAACGCTACGCAGGCCGAAGTTATGGTCGTTGCGGGAAGCAAGATTTCCAAGGTACTCTTGGGCAGGGCGAGCGAGACTAACGAGCCTGTGCTTTCCGAGAACACCAAGCTGTTCGACCTGACAGGCACGACAACGGTCGTTCCGTTCACAATCTACACCTATCCGTATGACGGTACAAGCGGCGAGGTCAGCAAGAATGTGGTTATCCAGAAGATTTCGAGAGACCTCAGCCTTACAAGAGTAGTCGTTGACGGTACGCCCGCCGAGATGGATGTTCTCGGCAGATATACGGCTACGGTTTCGTCGGGCAGCTCGACTGCGACGATACACGTCTCCGCATGGCTGATAACCTCTCAGGTAGATTTGTACGACGAAAGCTCCTCTTTGGTAGCTTCGGGTACGAACGGCGAGGTAGACGTTACCAACGCTCTGCTCACCGGCGACGTTACAAGGTTCACGATAAGAGTTACCTCGGCAAGCGGCGACTATATGGATTACGCGCTCTTTATCTCCAAGGAGGGCGGAAGCACGAGCGTTGAGCTTGTAATAGCAGAGAGAGGCACCGAGGACGAGTACGTTGCGGCGAAGGCGTCGTGCGATGACGGCGAATCGAGCGAGACCGAGGATCCGGGCGACGGTTCGGAAGAAAATCCGTATAAGATAAGAAACGCTATCGACCTCAAGAATATAGCAAACGATATGTCGGCGCACTACGTTCTGATGAACGATATAGACCTCGGCGGCTTAGAGTGGACGCCGATCGGAACAGTACAAAGCGGATTGCAAAAATCCTTTACCGGCTCGCTCACGAGCAACGGCGGCAACGGATTTACGATACGCAGACTTACAATGTCCAATGAGGGCGGCAACGGTATCGGAGGCTTGTTCGTTATAAACGAAGGCACCATAGACAACATTAAGTTTGAAAACGTAAACATCAGCGGAAGAAACTCAGTTGGTACGGTAGCCGGAGTCAACAGAGGCACGATAAGCAGAGTTGCGGTATCGAGCGGTACTGTTAAGGGCAGCGGTATTTACATAGGCGGCATAGCAGGTAACAACAACGGCACCATCATTAACTCCTACAACAAGGCGGATGTTGCTTCGGTTAATACCAATGGCGGAAATACATCGGCGGGCGGTATTGTCGGTTCGATGGGCAGCAGTGCCAAGGTAGAAAACGTATATAACGCAGGTACCGTTACTGCGGAAGGATATGTGGCAGGAATAGCCGCAACTTCCAACGGAAACGGCGTTGGCGAAATATCGAACTCTTACACCATAAATCCGTATCCGGTTATTGCCGGCGAAGGTATTACGGTTACAAACAGCGAGTCTGTATGGGCGCACGACCTTACCAAGGAAGATACCTTCAACGGTTGGGACTTCGACGACGTATGGACGATAGCGGCTCCCGGCGAGTATCCGACCCTTAAGGGTCAGAGCGACGATGCTCCGGTATCCTCGCTTACGATACCCAACGGCACCGCGGCTAAGCCCTACAAGATTGATTCGGCGATAGGCATTAAGAGTATCGGCAACGACGCAGACAGTCTTACCAAGCACTACGAGCTGGTAACAGACATTGATATGTCGACGCTCGGTACGATAAGCCCGCTCGGCGAGTTTAGCGGAAGCCTTAACGGAAACGGCTATAAGATGATAGGTCTCAACGTAAGTCAAGACGGTCTGTTCACGGTCAACAGCGGTACGATAGAGAACATCCTGATTAAGGACGCTTCGGTATCGGCGGCTGAAGGCGATGAGGGCGTAGGCGTTCTGGCAGGCGAAAACGCGGGAACTATCTCTCAGGTAGCTGTAAGCGGCGGCAATGTCGGCGGAGACTCCGACGCGGCTGCGGGCGGAATGGTATACCGCAACAGCGGTCTTATAGAAGACTCCTATGTATCGGGAATCATACTCGGCAACAATAACGCGGCGGGAATCGCGGCGTACAACGACGGCACCATAAGACGTGCATACGCATATCCGAGCTTTACCGGCACGGGCAATCGCGCGGGAATAACTCTCAGCAACGGCTCCGGCGGTACTCTGGAGAATACGCACAGCTCGTCCGGCATCGGTATGGATATGGTATTCGACGACCCGTCCTACGAAGGCACGAACGGCAGCGGCACAGGCGACCTCACGGATATGGATACGTTCGACGGTTGGGACTTCGACGACGTATGGTACTTGCCCGGCGGCGGAATGCCCGAACTCAGAGTAAACAGTATGTCAATGCAGACCCTCTCAATAGGCGGCGCGGTTCTTTTGAGCGAGGTCGGCGTTGAACCCGAATGTGAGCATATCGTATATATCAGAGACACCAAGAATTCGGCTAAGATATACATTAAGACGAAGAATCCGAGCGCGACCGTAACGGTAGAGTGGCCCTCTTATGACAGCGCGAAGTATATCGGCGAGTTTGAGGGAGTTCTCGGCGGACTTATCAACGAGAGAACAGAGATACGCTTCAGAGTTGCGTCCGGCGCGGCCGAAGAGGAGCATATGCTCGTTATTATCAAGGAGTCCGACGCGGCAAATCTTGAAAGAGTTGAGATAAACGGCGTTGAGATAACCCGCACGGGCAACACCTATATCGCCGAGGTTAAGGACAATGTCGAAAGCGTAGAGGCGAGAATCACTCCCGAATCCGGCAGAGTGAAAATAGTTGACGACGCTACGGGCAGTGACATAACCGAAAGCGGTATGATAGACGAAGACGGCAGAACGTGGACAAACGGGGCTCTGGCGGTTGACCAGACCAAGGAAAGCACGACCTACACGATAACCGTCATCAACGGACGCGGCAACACCGCAGAGTATAAGCTGGTTCTTAAGCCCTCGCAGTACTTCACTGGACTGCGTGAGGTTAAGGTCGACCCGCACATACTCGACGGCGGACAGCTGATGTCGGTCGGAGCGGAGGTTCTGACCGCGGACGAGAACGGCGTATACGAGTATGTAATAAGCCGTGACCTCGAATACATCGCGATACGCGCCGAGGCGACAAACGTTAACGCAAACGTAAGCATAAACAATAAGAACAACACCGGATATATTCACGAAATTGCGGCGATAGACTTCAAGCTTGACCTCAGCATTATGGACTTCTATATTCCGATAGACGTTACGACGCCTGACGGACTTAAAGGACATTATGTACTGCATATGTCAAGGCAGAGCATCAATCCCGCGCTTGCAAAGGTACAGGTGACCTACGACGGCAAGGTTTATAATGCAAATAACACCGAGACGACAGAGAGCGGAGATGTTATCTACACCTTCGACCTGCCGACCGAGGCGACCGCGTCGTTTGATGAAACCATAGTTCTTGACAAGGTATATGTTCAGGCGCAGGATACGTTTACCATGGTAAGCGCGGCACGCGTTGACTACACCGTGGCGAGCGACGGCAGCATAACCATAGTCGGCGAGCAGGCGGCAGACCCGCAGAGTACCGACGGATATATCTGGGAGGCTGACAACGAAGAGCTTGACCACAGAGAGCTTACAATCTATCAGGTTAAGTCCAAGGCTCTTGACGGCAACTCGATACTGACCTCGTACCTGTATATTTACAGAAACAGCAACCTGACCGACCTTGAGAGCGTAACGGCAATATACGACGACGGCGGAACGCCCGTTCGTTCGGCGGCGACGTACGACAGTGCGACCGGCGAGTATCAGCTTTGGATACCCGACGGCATTAACGAGTACGACCTCGAAGCGGTTACAAAGGCTCTGCGCGCTCAGGTTAACGTACAGGGAACCGGTTATAACTACCATATCAGCACAGGAACACTCGGAACCCTCCTCAGCCGCGTACAGGTAACGGTTCTTGCGGCGGACGGAACCACGAGCAAGACATTCTACATCAACGTGAATATACTTGACCTCAGTCTTGAGAGTATTCTGGTTTCCGACACACTCGGCGGTGTGGACGAGGCTCCGCAGTTTGACGGCGAGAAGTACATTGCAAGAATAAATCCGAAGGCTGAAAGCGCGAAAGTCACCGCGACGGCGGTTGACGGCGGCTCTTACGTCAACTATGTAAGAATAGGCTATCTGAACAAGCCCATTAAGCCGACTGAGGACCAGTATCCGTCCGACGAGACATTCGAGGCGGCAATGGCAGAGTACGAAGAGAAGTTCGCGGAATACGACGAGCGTGCCGAGAACTTTGATGCGAGCGACGAGGATGTAAACTGGTCGAGCGTATCTCTGACCGACGCGGGCTGGAAAGAACTCCAAAACCTCGTGCTTCAGATACCGCTCCGTGATGAGGACGGCGGCTTCACGATGGTTAAAGTCCAAGTCGGCGCGGCAAACAACATTGACGCGGCAGACATTAAGGATAAGATTGGTCTTTACAAGACCTACGACTTGCTCATAGGCAAGAAGTACACGAACGCGGATAAGGATATAGATATAATCATCGACGGC
Organism: uncultured Clostridia bacterium; assembly: GCA_947631965.1. Taxonomy (GTDB): domain Bacteria; phylum Bacillota; class Clostridia; order Monoglobales; family Monoglobaceae; genus CANQBQ01. Next base: position 113,699 of record CANRNL010000001.1, on the reverse strand, counting down.
AAGACGCTCAATATGGAGGACAACGATGGTTATACCGAAGGCAACACCACATATTACCGCGTAGGCGTAAGCCGTGCGGTCGGCAAGAACTCGGTTTACTTCAACACCAAGGAGTACGCGCCGAGCCCGTATGACCCGCTCGTAAGAGTGAGCGACGCGGTTGACCCGACGTACTTGACACTTACGGACTTCGACCCGCAGCCGACCAATACTACGGTAAGTATGGCAATAAATCCGCTCAGCGACAACGAGACGACCGAGATTTATGTATATTCGTATCCCGAAGCAGACCTTGACGAGGACGGCGTGACAGCCGACCCGCAGTACGGACACAGGTATGTGATTACGGTTTACAGAATGTCCGAGGACGACACGATAAACGTTACCGAGACAACAGTAAACGACACATACAGAACGCGCGGCGATACCACAACGACCGGTTATAAGGATTACTTCACCGTCAGCGAGGCAACAATGGTGGTTGACCCCGAAACCGGCAGAAGATATGTAAAGGTATATATCAAGGCTAACTCGGATAAGGCGAAGATAACCATTAACGAGCAGACCTATTCGGGCAGAAATCCGTCCTTCATAGGCGAGACGGACGACGACACCGTAATGAACGGCGACGAGATTAAGGGTATACTCATACCCGTGACCGAAGGCGCAATAAGCAAGACGGTTTCGTACACGGTTACCTCCGAGGACGGCAGCAAGGTTTCCAAGAACACTCTTGAAATAACCATCCTTTCGGTAAATACAGATGTTGATTATGTAAGAGTAAACAGCAGCAACGCATACGGACCGTATTACGACGACCCGAGCGGTATACCGTACTTCGAGGCGTTCGTTCCCGAATCGGTACTCGATACGGAGGTTCCGATAGAGGTACAGGCGGCGACCTATACTTCGGGAACCACGGCGGAGCTTAGAGATTACGCGCTCGCACCGAACGACTGGGTATACAATTCTTCGGTTCGTATGAGATACAGAGTATCCCATATGTATGAGATGCCGTCGAGCGACATACTGCCCAAGGATGCGTACAGCCCGTACGAGGTTGAGTTCAGAATCCGTCCCGAAGCGGGAGCGGTCGACTCCTCGGCGAAGCCTCAGGATTACATCATAAGGATTTATCTTGCCGACTCCGAAAACAACGAAGTGGAGAAGGTCGAGAAAGATGACGAGCTGCTTCACGGCGTATGGGTTGACAAGGTCGGCAGAATAACCGACGAGAATATAGAAAACGAGACTGCGAAGCGTGCGGATTATGTGGGCGACGACCCGTACTCACAGTATGATTACCGAGTTGATATAGACGCCGACATAACCGAGCTTGAGATGAAAGTTGCGGCGGAGTACGAATACGCGGGCGTTGATATTCAGGACGCATACACCGGTCAGTGGTCGTACAACTACTCGACGCACGAAAAGACGGTAAGACTTACCAACCTCAAGCCGCAGCAGAGCTACGTCGTTCACTTCAGAATAAGAACGCAGGCTCAGATGCTCGCGAACGACAGCACGAGCGACGGACTGGGAAGAACCTACTCGGTAAGACTTGAACGACTGAGCAGCAACAGAGCGCTCAGTATGGTAGCGGTTTACCCGAACGACCCGCAGAAGAAGGATGTAAGAGTTGAAGGACTTACGACCGATAAGCCGATAGAATTTGTAACAAGGTACGGAGAGACCGAAGTACCGATAGAAATTCAGGCAGAGAGCGCGTCCGCTCGAATAGAGATAAAGGATGTGTCCTCCGGCGTATCGAGCGGCAACCTTATAGACGAGACTCTGCCGTTCGACGAGGCTGACGACCGAACCGAGATGTCAACGTTTACGACTTCGTCCAACCACAAGATGCCGGTAGAGGTACATTGGCAGACATACAGCGTATTGGTATATGCGTATGAGGGCGATACCGCTCCGGCGGAATACATCGTTAAGGTTTCGAGAGTTGTCAACAATATGACAGTCAAGTCGATAACCTTTAACGGACGAACCGCGATAAGAGACGCGAATGACCCGTATCTGTTCACAATAGATATAGGCTATGACGAGAATATTGCGGACATCGTGGCTGTGGCTGACGATTCAGAGGAATACATTAAGTTTGTTCCCGGCACCTACGGCTATGTGACCGGACAGAACGAGGAAAATGCGGTAGACCTCAGCAGTATAGCGATAAACGCGACAAAGACAATAGATATACGCGTCGGCTCTAAGGACGTAATCAGCACCGCACCGTCTCTGGAGACTGACCAGTATATGGACACGAGCCTTGTTATAACAAGACTGCCCAAGGATACCTTAAGAAGCGACCTCGATTTGGACATCAGCGTCGGCAACAGAAAGACCGACCCGTACTCGTTCGAGCTTGCAAGGTTCGATTCGGAGGAGGAAATACCCGACGCCGACAGAGACCAGCAGTCCGACGGACGCTACCTGAGAGGCAAGTATATGCGCAACTATTCCGCGAACATCAATCCGTCCGCGATAACCGCGTATATCAAGACTCAGATGAAGGGTATGTCGTCAGACGTGGCGTTCTATCTGGTTGACGAGACGACCGAAATTCCGCTCACAAACGATACGGAAGATTTGCTTTCCACCGAGGCGAGTATGTCGGGTCTTGACAGAATAAAGGTTCACATAGTGGTTAAGGCAAAGGACGGCTACTATCAGGATTATATGCTTACAATTCAAAAGACCTCGTCCGAGACGGGCGTTCTGAGAGTTGTAGCGGAGTCCGACTCCTCGACAAACGGAGCAGCCGAGGGTATGGTATCCGGCATAACCAATAACATTATTGAGTATAAGGTAGACCTGCCGACCGATGCAACGTGGGTAAGACCCAGGGTATACACCAAAGACCCGTATTCGTATGTATCGTTCTACAAGACGAGCTACTCACCGCCGAACGGCGAAAGATACGACCCGACAGTTGCGGGAAATGACGGCGTTCGCGGTGAACAGACCTCGCTGGGCAATTTGACCACGGTGACATACTACTTCAGAGTAATGCCCAGAACAGGCAGCGACTATACCGATTACAAGATAACGATGGTCAACAGACCTCAAAGCACGAGAATTGCCGAGGTCAAGGCGGGACTCAGGTCGCCTGAGAATTACGAGCCTCTCAACGAGAGAGATTATCCGATAAACGATACTATCGTGGACGGAAGTCAGACGGTAATATGGTACAACACCAGTATAAACGCGTTTACCACATATCTGGTATCCATACCGTATATGCCCGACGACGACACAGCCATACTCAAGGTAACGGCTGAGAACAACTTCGCGACGGTAGAGTATCCCGGACTGCATCTCAATCAGGAGGATGCTCAGGATACCGACCGTATTCCGGCTTATATGGATGACGTTCAGCTTAACGATATTGAAACCGACAGCTTCACGACTGTTCCCGTCAAGGTGGTTTCGCCGCTTGACGAGGCGCATCCGCAGAACTACGAGGTTGTAATTACAAGGTATCAGCATGTATACGACCTCAGCGTAATGGTAAACGGCGAGATGACAAAGCGTGTGGGCGGCAAGGAGTCTACGACCTACGAGCGACCCACCAAGCTTCCGTTCTCGGTATCCGAAGTTACGTTCAATATCGCGATGGCGGCTCCGAACAAGAGCTACAAGATAAAGGTCGGCGACGACGGCATAATGAGAGAGGTATCGCCCGGCAACTCAATGCTGACGGTCAACAACATACCGCTCACCGACGTTGAAACGATAGTTCCGATATATGTATATGACGACAGCGAAATGCTGCTCGACACCTACTATATAATAGTAAGGCGCGAAATGGTCAACAACAATATCGGCGAGATTCTTGTAAACGGCAACGAGGTTGTCGAGGCGGTAATATTCGGCGACCCCGGATTTGAAGCGTACTCGTACAGCGCGGGCGACGAGGCGTTGGCAGACGTGAAGATTTGGGCTGCCAACACCAACGCGGACGTAACGCTGTCCTACTGGAACACCAACATAGCCGGTACGACTGTAGGTTCGCCGAACAAGGGCTACCTCCAGACAGACGTAAATGTTGAGACAGGAGACAACTACTTCTGGATAGAGATAGATATTGGCGGAAGCAAGGTATTCTATCCGCTGCTTATACATCATATACCGGTAGACGTATATCTTGATGATGTATATGTAACCGAGACGGAAGATACCGAGCAGCTTGAGCTTGTACCCTCGTTCATCAAGACGGTTGAGAACTACACCGTTAAGACGCGACCGGGTCTGTCGGAATACGACATATACGCGACCGCGTACACGACGGCTAAGGAGCTTGAGGAATACGGCAAGAGCCAGCATTGGGCTCCCGAACAGTATCAGACGAGAATACAGATAGGCAACGGCAGCGAGCTGAGTATGGAGGACTTCAGCGGCGGCATAAGCAGCTATGTGAAGCAGTACATCAGCACGATTACCGACGGAGTTACTCCCGAATATGTGAGAGTTCCGGTATATCTGAAGGTTCCGCACTTCATAAGAACCTACAACCTCGATATACACGTTCCGTCAGACGACACGCTTCTCAGCGAGCTTGCGGTACGTCATATCACCAATTTGTCGGATTACACGCTGACGCCGCCTTATGTGGCTTCGGACAGCGACGATTACACGGCTAACACGGCTGTTTACTCGACAGAGGTTTCGTCGGATACCGAAAAGGTACTTATCTACGCTCACGCAAGACACGACCACGCTGCGTGGGGCTATGCGGGCGCATCGACCAAGGTATCTATGACAGACGGCAACGGCGCATCTCTCGCGTCGGCTAAGGTTGAGATAAACCAAGAGGTAGAGCTTAACTACGGCGATAACGTATTCTATGTGATTGTTACGAGCGAGGACGGCGAACCCAAGACCTACACGCTGCACGTTTACAGAAAGCCGATAAAGGCAGAGCTTGAAAGCGTACTCGTAAACGGCTATCCCGCTGTTTACGACGGTGCAAACACCTATGTGGCATACGTCGAGAACGGCACGACGCCTGAGATAGTGGCGACCGCGACCGATACGAGAGCGGACGTTACTCTCACTCACCTGGGAGACACCGTGACAGACACGCACAAGGCGACGCTGGCCCTCACCGACCCGGTAGAGAACGAGGCAAATGTGGACATCGGCGTAGACGTACTCGGCGTTGACAGCAAGGATTACAACTTACAGCTCATCGGCGTGACGGGAGACATACTCAGCATCTATATGGACGTTGAGAGCAACACGTTCACACCTACGGCAAACAACCCGATAGCGGCGAAGTGGAACAGCGCTCAAAACCGCTACGAGATATACATTCCTTACAACGCACCGTATGACCCGTACCTCAGAGTTATAACGCTCAACGCGGGCAACAAGGTCAAGATAGGAACGCACGAATTCGATTATGCCGACGGCGGCATCACCGATACTCAGTACACCAAGCAGACCTATCTCAACCATTATCAAGACCCGCAGAGCATCATCGTTATGGTAGACGAGACAAATCCGAGGTCGTATGAGGTATATGTAAAGAGGATGTCCAACGAAGCGAGCCTCGAAGCTCTCGACGTTGTGCAGTCCGCAGGCGTGGGCGCGCTCACACCGGCGTTTGGCAGTCAGACCTTTGCATACACCATCGACGTAACCAAGGAAACGAGCGAGCTTGAGTTCAGCAGAATTTTGGCTACAACCAATGCGTCGCTGACCCTTTACTACGACGACCAGGCGATAGACTTCACCGCTCAGAACGGCGCCGGCTACAAGGTAGAAAACCTCAAATACGGCGACAATATGTTCAGAATAGAAGTTGTATCGCAGGATAAGACGGTTACGAAGGTTTACGTTGTAAATATCCGCCGTGAGAAGCCCGCGGCTGAGGCGGCTCTGGAGGATATCCGTATCACGATAGACGGCACATATTACAGCCTTGTACCGATGTTTGACCCTGAAATATACAGCATAGGCAATCCGTATTATATGAGCGTCGAGGGTGCGCTGATAGAGAGCGAGCATCCGATAAGCATAGAGGCGTTCGTATCCGATGCGTTTGATGATGACTATAAGGTTACCAGCACGGTTAAGTACACCACGGAGGACGGCACGATTGTTGACGAGAGCGGTCCTGTTGAGAAGAACGTGGTTACGATAGGCAACTCCGCAGACCATCCTGCGGTTGACCGCGACCTTGATTCGAGGTCGACGACCGAAGTAATATTCACTGTTCTGTCCAACGACAACGGAACCAGAATGAGAGAGTATAAGATAATACTCTACAAGAACGAGCAGATAAACACAAATCCGAAGTTCAACTATCTGTCGAGCATAAGCTTGGCAAATCACGAACTGACGATGGCTCCGTTCTCATCGGCGGAGACTGACTACAACTACTACGCAAACGTATCCAACGTGGAAGCGTATGAGTATCTTACCATCGTGCCGAACACCTCGATGGGTGCGAACATCACACTTACGATGTACGATATGAGCAACGGCGGAGCGGAAACGCATCCGTTAAGCGGCGACCCGCAGCAGCTCAACCTCACCGAGGGCGACAACGTATACATCATTAAGGTAAGCGTAGAAACCTCCAATATGAAGAAGGCGGAGTACTACTACTCTGTAATAATCAACAGAGAGATAGCCAACAGCGAAAGCTCAAGGCTCAACTCGCTCACGGTGGACAACTACACATCCGCGATAACTCAGACCTCTACCAGAGCGTTTAAGCTGACGGTGGGCACGAATGTGGAGAGCATCAACCTCCACACCTACGCGGAGAACAATAAAGCCACGATTTGGGTAAGAAGCGAGATGCGCGATTACGACCAGATAAAGACGGGCGAAAATCACGCTATGGATATTCCGCTGGTTGAGGGAGACAACAAGGTAGTTATTACCGTAACCGCTCCCGCGACCGACGCGAGCGACGTAAGCTTCACGAAGACGGTATATGTATTGAATGTTTACAGGCAGACCCGCGGCGACGCGACCGAGCTTATAGACATCAAGTACAGCGATAAAGAAAAGGGTGTAATGACGCCGCTGTTTAACAGTCAGATACACAATTACTACCTGGCGTATAACTATGATGTATCTACTGTGACATTGAACCCCGTTCCGAAGTCTCCCGACCTTGTAGACATAGACGCGTCCGTGGGCGGAACGACCACACCGCTCATACCCGCCGCTGACGGAACATTCAGCTTCAGCACGAGCATCGCGGAGGGCGAGACGAAGGTCGTAACCTTTACGGTTAAAGCTAAGGGCGAAACCGGCGGTACTCAGTACACCGTAACGCTGCACCGCAATATGACCGAAACGCCGATACCGTCACTGTCGCAGGCGTTGAGGCTCCGCGACGACGCGGCGGTACAGTACCCGATTATACCTGATTTCGACGCAGACACGCATACCTACTTCGCAAGCGTGCCGAGCGACTTCGACGTAGCGGGCATAACGGTATGGGCGCAGTCGAACGACCCGAGCAACGCATCCGATGTGGCAATCAAGATACTTCCGCAGAGCGGAATTGTCGAAACGATGGCAAACGGAGTTGAGAAGAAGTTCAGTGACGTGGTTTACGGCAACAACGTATATGTAATACAGCTTAGCAACTCGCACGGCAACGTTACTTACTACACGCTGATAGTAAATCGCGCGGGAGCGGGCGTTGAAACTCCGAGCCTCGACGACCTTGAAGTTTCCTATCCGAGCGGATACGAGCTTACACCGGCGTTTAACACCGATACCAAGGTATATGAGGTATATGTAGAAAACGACACCGAGCAGATAAGGCTCAGACCTACCTCGGACAGCGCGGCGGAAATAAAGATTAACAATCTCATTGTTGCAAGCGGAACCGAGTCCGACCTTATCGACCTCGAAATAGGAAAGAACACGATAACCGTTGTGCTTACGGCGGCGGACGGAGCGACCGAGCAGACATATATCGTATATGTTTACAGAGCAAAGGACGACACTCCGTACTATCTGACTCAGCTGCAGCTCAACAAGGGCACGGTAGTACCGAGCTTCTCAAGAGAAGTTACGAACTATTATGTGACCGTACCGCAGAATGTGGCGAGCATAGATATATCCGCGGCGGCGAACACCGGTATCGTGAAGGCAAACGACAACCTTGTAAACGGAACATACGTTCAGGCACTCAAAGCCGGCGCGCTCAATATGGTGACGTTCAAGCTGTACGACGACAACACCACCAAGATACCGCGCAAGGCATACACGCTCAGCGTTTACCGCAAGAGCACGGTTGAAAGCTCGGCGGATCTCGCATCTGTCACGGTTGACGGATATGACATTATGCCCGACTTCTCACCGAGAGAGCTTAACTACTATGTATATGTTGACGCGGATGCAGAGAGCGTTGACATAGACGCGGAGGCGGCTTCCGAATACGCGACCGTTTCGGGAACCGGCACGGTAGCTCTCACCGGCAACAAGACGGTAAGAATTATCACGGTAACGAACGGCGATACGATTCAGAGATACTCCGTGACCGTTCTCAAGGCTGCGCCCGACGAAAGCGTAGCGGGTCATCTCGACGGTACCGATATTCAGGCTTCGGCAATCGCTCAGACGATATACGTCGATGAGGATGCGAGCAGCCTGACCTTGAATGTAAATGCGTCTGGCGGCAACATAGTTACGGTAAACGGCAAGGAGATTGACCCGAGCGGCGAGACGTTCTCGATGTCTACCGAGAAGGAAAGATTTGACATTTCGGTTAGAAGCGGAGCGGATGCGAACGCGACGTTTGAGTCCTATGTGGTATATGCTTACAAGGGCGAGAGCGACACCTATGAGCCGTATATCACAAGAATAATGGCGGACCAGAACAGCAGCTCTACCGCGCAGGCGAACTTCCTGAGCGCATTTGACCCGACGGTATTCGGCAAGTACGAGCTTATAAACGACGGCGGCACGATATATCTGTTCGCTCGTCCGAACGACAATCAGACCTACATCGAACTGTTCAACGAGGAGCTTGACGATTACGCGGTTGTAAGCGGTCTGCCGAGCAACATTGCTCAGACCATACCCGCCGACAGTTCTTCCGCAGAGTTCGTATTCAGAGCGACCAAGTTCTCCGATACGGGCTATGAGCTTGTAAACGAGTACACGGTTAAGGTATACAACACCGACAAGCCGATACTCTCCAACATTTGGACCGACTACAACGCGGAGATGCAGAGCGAGTACGACCCGCTTGTTAAGGAGTACGACGTTCTGATAGGCAAGGATGTTGAAGAATTTACGGTATTCGCATCTCACGGCTACGACGACTCGAAGAGCCCGCAAATCAGTATGAGCATTGACGATGGCGAATACGAAAACGTAGAAAACGGAAGCGGACGCTTGTTCAATGTAAGTCTTGACGATACGAGCTGGACGGTTAAGGTTAAGTTTGAGGTTGACGGCGAAAGCGTTGAATACATCTTGAATGTGACCAGAAGCGAGCAGTATCTCGCGACCGTTAAACTGCAAGACCTCGTTCTTACCGACGAGACGGCTCCGTCAGACGGCTTGTACGAGATGACGCCCGAATTTGAACCCGAAGTTACGGCATACAGCGCGGTTGTGGATTACACCGACAACACGGTGACGCTGACCGTAACGGCGGAGAGTGAGGACGACACGATAGTTATAGAAACGGCGGACGGCAATCAGATAACCGCTCAGAGCGGAATGCCCGTTAGTGTAACTCTGCCGGCTGAGTTCTTTGAAGCGGACGACGCGGTAACGAGAGTAAAGGTAATCGTCGCAAGCGGAACCAAGACGGGCAGGTACGAGATTAAGCTTACCCGCACGGCTCGCAAGGACGGAGAGTCCAGACTTGAAAGCCTTAAAGCGGCAGACGCAGAGCTTCTGACCGCAGGCTCGTTCAGCGGACCCGGACCGTATGATGTAGTCGTATCCAAGGCTGCGGAATATCTCAAGCTTGATGCGACCGCGCTCAATCCGGAGGACGACATCTACTTCACCTACAACGGAGTGGATACCGCGAAGCAGATAGGCAATATCGACTGGAACATCAAGCTGAGCGAGGACAATATCTCCTATATATTCGCAACGGTAGGAGAAAACAACGACACGGCATACACCTATGTAATAAAGGTTGTAAGAGCCAACACCGCGTTCTTCAGCGAAGGTGTGGGATTGGTTGTTACCGATACCGACCCTGACGACGAATATGAGCTGCTTGACCCGACGTTCAGTAAGGAGCAGATAGAGTACAACGTCCTCGTTGACGCACTTGACCAGAACATCGAGTTTAAGCTCAAGACAGATGAGTACCTCCCGACCGTAAACATATCTCTTGACGGAGAGCAGGTTTACAGCGAGAGCGGAACGATGTCGGGTCTTGAAATTACCAAGGAATTTGAGCTTGCGCTCGACCAAAAGGAATTCAAGTTCACCTTTGACATTGTCAGCGGCGTAGGCGGTAACAGGAGCGGCAGCTACTATGTAACGGTAACGAGAGACACCGAGCTTGAAGAACCCGAACTTCAGACCTATGTAAAAGGCACCATTTATACAGCCATACTTAACAGCAGCAAAGGACAAACAATGTTTGACGCAAGTGGTACCGTATCGCTTTATAAGTGGGATGAAGACGACGGCGAATGGCTGCCCGCAAACCACGACGGAAGCAACAGCAACGTAATGGAGGTAGCCAACAACGAAGGCGGTAAATTCGGAGCCGACTTTGAGTTCAAGCTTCCGGAGGAAGGACTGTTTAAGGTAGTCCTTCATACCGACGGTTATCTCAACACCGAGATATGCAATATAAAGAGCTCCAAGACCTTCGCGAAAGCGGAGTACGACTTCGGACCGAAGACCTGTATAAGCGGAAACGTAACCGATTACGGCAGCAGTAACGGCGTGGTAGACGAAACCGACTTCTCGGTTATGACGATGTTTATGGATAACACCTTGCTTGAGTCGTATGAAATTGTCTTTACGCTTTTGGATAATCCGGATAAGTATCTGAGCAGTGAAGGCGATGCGGAAGTCCTTGACGGAGAACCCGAAGAGTCGGATGACGCCGACAAGTCCGACGAGACAAGCGGCGACGAGGCAGAAACCAAGCCCGACACCGACAAGTCCGACGAGACAAACGGCGACGAGACTGAGACTAAGCCCGACACCGACAAGTACGACGAGACAAGCGGCGACGAGGCAGAGACTAAGCCCGACACCGACAAGTCCGACGAGACAAGCGGCGACGAGACTGAGACTAAGCCCGACACCGACAAGTCCGACGAGACAAGCGGCGACGAGACCGATACCGAGGTAAGTGGCGATACCGCCAAAACCGAGGCGGAAGCTGAGGCTGAACCCGAAGCTGAAACCGAGCCCGAAAATACCGAGGCGGAGGTTGAACTCGCGGCTGTTGAAGACGAGGTTGAGGCTGAACCCGAAGCGAAAGCTGAAGAAGAACCCGAAGCGGAAGCTGAGGAAGAGCCGGTCGAGGCTGACGAGACAGACAACTCCGAACTCGAAGCGGACGGCTATGAGGCAGAGGATAACACCGACGCAGAGCCCGAGGCTGAGGATGAGGATGCGAGTGAGAACGGTATGGCTAAGATTCTTGCCGAGAGAAGACTTATGGCGGTTGGCGTGATGCCCGAAAAGGTTAAGAACAGCACCAAGAGCTATAACGGAATTGCTTATAATTCAAGCGATATAATTCTCGGCGGTATAGACGAAAACGGATACGCGTCCTACGGCTATTACGAGAACGGCAGAGGCGAGAGGATACTGATGTGGATTCACTATGACGGTGAAGTTGTATTCAGAGGAACCTGCGACCTTGACCGAGACGGAATGATACTCAGCTGGACCGACGCATTCGATATGTCAACCAGTTATAAGAGCGTTACCCGAACAATAGACAATATTACGGGAGCGCAAAATTATCCTTGGGATCGCACGGCAGAGCTTAAGCACTACGTTGAGAAGTAGGCTCCGTAGCCGAACTCACAGAATAAGAAACAGAGCGGAAAGTTCCGCTCTGTTTCTTTATTTAAAAAATGTTACAAAAAAGTAACAAATTTTGTAAATTTATTATATAATGTTGACAATTTATTATAGATGTTATATAATCTAAATAGGCGTATTGTGCTTTAGACGTATATTACGCCCTATGTAAAGTCGACCGTGCGACAAAATACGGTGTGCAAGCGCCGCAAGCCGATCGTGAAATAATTTATAACCAAGCGAAAACTGCCCCATCCGACAAGGAGGCGGGGTTGGGTTTCGTTTTTCGGCGAGAGTACAATCAAATCGTACAATCCAATCGAAAGGGTGTGAAAAGCGATATGGTGAAATTGAGCAAAAACGCTGTAATATGCGCGATTGTCATATTTTGTTTGATTTCAACAGTCGTTTTTTCGGCGGACATATCCGTTTTGAAATATGACAACGCTCTTTTGCAGATTGACGGAGTTCATTTGGTTGTAAATTCCTCGTCGAGCACGGTGCAGGGCTTGTTTGACGTGTCGATTAAAAATATCGACGTTTTGGGCTTTGACTTTTGCGTGAAATACGACACGGATTACCTCGCGCTTTCGGACTTCACGAATAATAAGGAGCTTACTTCGTCCGACGGCACAAGAAAATCCGACGACAGCTTTTACCGAGACGGGGCGTTTTTCCGTATGAATACCGATGCGTTCCCCGACGGAGCGATATTGGACCAATATACATATATACCCGGTCTGGGAGCTATTCGCAACCTTCCTCTTTCGTGCGCCGATTTCAGCAACGGATATTTTTCGATGAGCTTTGCTCCGGCGGCGGAAATAGGAGAGTATATCGGCGATGTCGGCGGAGCGCTCCATATCATCGCCGACAACGATACGGGCGTGACCCTTGGTCAGATTAGTTTTTTGGTCAAGAACCCCGAGGAATTGTCAAGGCTGCCTCAGGAAAAGCTGGAAACTCTTGTCGAGATAGTTCCGTTTTGGGAGATGTACGGCAAGGGAAGCCCGCAGGCGGGCAATTCGGACGACTGCGTGCGAGCAAAATATATGGAGCAGAATGAAGACGGTGTTTATGTCGAAAACTTCGACAACGACATAAAGATAGGTTACAGCGTGAATATTTCGACCGACTTCGTTTCGATAGAGCCGTATTCCGATAAGTTTACGGTTACGGCATATGATTTATACAAAAGCGGAACAGACCAGGATTTATACGACTTTTTGAACGAGAGAGCCACCGTGGTGGAAACCGTTTATTCGGACGGTTCCCGCTATCCCGCCAAAATAACTTGGGATAGGGAGAACAGCAGCTACACGGGCTTTTGGAGCCCCAAGGGCGGCTCCTATGAGTTCTCGTATAAGTATTACTTCCGAGAGCAGGAATTTAATATGACTGTTCAGGTGGATGTTCTTCCGGTCACTCTTTTGGGCTTTGATGTTGACAATCAGAGCATTACATATGTAAAAGACGCGCCCGACTTTCCGAGCAGTGTTCTTGACCTCAATCTTCCGACCAAGGCAAGACCGATACTCGACAGAGTGCTTTTAAACGGAGGTATACCGGCGCAGAATATATCGAGCTATACGGGAAGCGGCAAGACGTTTACTTTGAACGGCGGTGAACCGTCGCAGGACGCGCTTGACTATATGCAGATGTTTACGCAGGCTTCAAGTACGACGGTAAACACGATAACCTGTATGGTGGAAAACGCGGCGTCATTGGGCAGCACATACCCGTGGCTGACGGTGAGCGGTATAAGCGCTCCGACCGTTGAGAGAAACATTGTGGTTCTTGAGGACGGCTCGTCTCCGTTATTTGAGATAACCGCAAACGCACACACCGACGACGACGGCGTTATGGAAATTAAAGTGAAATCCGCAGACGGCACCAATATTGATGAGAACACCGAGTTTGAGATAAGGCTGCCGAGCGGAGAATTGATAGATACGTCGGCGGCGGGAATAACCTACGAGGTATCATACAGCGGCGACACCGCGACGATAAAGCTGTCGGCGGATATAGAGCTTGCGGAAAACGCGGCGAAAGCGATAAACCTCGGCGAACGCCTGGGTAAGTTTTCGATAACGGCGGTCAGAGAACAGTCGATGATGGGCGGCACGATGAAAGTCAAGACCCCGACCGTCTTGTTTACATCAAATCCGAGAAGAAATAAGTATCTTGCGCCGACCCCCGACAGCGATACATATTATGACGCAAACACATATGTTTTTGATTACTCTTTGAGCTATGCGGCGTTAATGCCCGTAAAGAGCGGTTCTTCTCTTCCGACTACGGTGGAGCTGCCGCTTTCGGAGCATCGCGTAGGCACGACGTATGACGGATATGACGGCGGCGAGCCGGGCGGACTGTCCGCGTTCACCGTGGAATCCTGGTCGGAGATAGACGACACAGACAGCGTTATTACCGTAGAAGGCGTACTGCTGGACGGTGCGGCATATACGAATTACGGCACGGTCAACAACGACGGCGGAATAAAGGTAAGGATAAAGTATCGCGAAACAGACGACGCGAATCCCGAAAGACTGGTTATAAGACCGACGAGCTTTGTCTATAACACACAGCAGGTCGGATACGATTACGACCGCTTGCAGAAACAGAGCTTTAGAGTAACCAACAACGGTGTAGGAGATATATATAACATCACGGTAAAGCTGACGCTCGCATCGTCGGACGGCGGGAATGTCGAGGCGTTTATCGTAACAAAGACTCTGCCTCTCATATTGCACGGCTTGGAGAGCGCGGAGATAGATATAAGCACGAAGATAGGACTGCCGGTCGGAAAATACACCGCAAGCGCGGAGATATACTCCGCCGATAAGCTTCTGGGAAAGATAGACCCGTTGGTATTTGAAGTGGTGGAGGCGCCGGTATACAAAATAGATATGAAAGTAGAAACGCCGAGCGGCGAGGACTGCGATTACGGTACCGCCGAGACTGTAAGCGGCGTATACACTCAAGAGGCTGAAAAGGAAGTAGAGGCTGTTGCAAAGGCAGAAAGCGAGGACTATAAGTTCGTCGGCTGGAAAACCGACAACGAAGAACTCAAGGGATATTTGGAGAACAAATATCACGACTATGTAAGCGGAGATTATATAACGGCAGAGGATATAACGTTTGAAATGCCGGCGGAGGATATAACGCTGACGGCGGTATTCGACGAAACGATAGGCGCTAAGCTTAGAGCGGACGAGCTGTATGTGCTTGCAAATGAAGAATTAAACGAGAGCAAGGACAACGGGCTTCCGCTTATGGATGAAAGCTGGCAGGAGATAGTGTTCGACCCCGCGACAAGAGAATATTATGTAGTCGTGCCTAACGATACCGAAGCCGTGAATTTGTGGTTTAAGCTTAAAGATGCCGACGAGGTTAAAAACTCCGAAAAATCGGTTAAGAACACGGTATATGACGAGGGCGGAACCGCGTCGCCTGCGGTCAGCGGTACAATAAACGACCCCACAGACGACGATTATTACAAGACGAGCGCGCTCACGCTGGAGGTCGGACCCTCGAAGAATGTTATCGAGCTGTCCTTTACCTACAACGATATAGACGGCGAGGGCGAAGTAACAAGAGGATATAAGATAAACGTATACAGAAAGATAGCGGAAAGCGACAGAGCGGTGTTTGCTTACGGTAACTCGCCTTTCGGAAGGATAATGAGAGATAAGACGCTCGCGGACGGCGGCGATAAGAGCGTGAAGCAGCAGGCGTTTGTCGACGACGGATATATATTTAAATCCGCAGACTATGTGCCGAGCGGCTCGATAGCGGATTACGCTTATACCGAGGCGGCGTGGACAGGTGTGAATTACGATACCGATAACTACGCACTGTTCACGGTGCTGAAAGACGACGACAGCGTACTGTACGATTCGGGCTACATAACGCTTAAAAATTCGTTGGGCAAGGACGTTACCGCGAATGGTTTGTCGCACAAGAGGGTTACTCTGAGGACGCTCAAACCCGTCGGCACAGGAAACGCGGCTGACTTTTCGGATATGAAGGTTGAAGTCGCGGAGCTTGGCGACGACGGCGATATAAGCGAGCTTAAAAAGTACAGAATACGACCCGGCATATATGAGTTAGAGTATATCTATGAGGATTACAACGGAGAAAACATAGTTGCGCGCAAGCCGCTTATAGTGCTGTATCCGCCCGGTGATGTGAATATTAACAAAAAGACCGAGGATACCGACGCAAAGAGGATTCGCGAGCGATACAAGAGCGGCGAGGACATAGCGAACGAAAAGGTGGCGGGCTTCGCGACCGGCTCAAAGGTTTATCGCCACAGAATACTCGACGTCAACGCGGACGGCTATGTGAGTATGCTTGACAGCAACGGAATCGAGAGAATATTAAAAGGATGGCAAAACCGCGACAGATATATAAATATAACTCAGTCTGAATATAACGAAACAAAATCCGAATAAAGGAGGTGTGTCCGATATGACAGAGCAAAAAGCGCAGACAGAAAATCTTAAAAAATCTAAGATATGGAAGCCGAATTTCAAGAGAAGCATATCTAAGAAAATAGCGGCGGCGGTATCAGCCGCGCTCGCTGTGACGTGTATATCTCTGCCCTCGGCGGCGGACATACCGACTGTGTCCGCTGAAGCGGCGAATAAGATAAGCCTTGCCGTGGAGTATATGGGAAGCGGTGCGGCTCCCGAAGCGACGGGCGCGCCTTCCGCGTCTTTGCGCGAGGAGGGCGAAATTTGGCTTGGCGTGAGCGCGGTCAGCACGGACGACGGTCTTAAAATGGACGATGCGAACCTTGCGCTGTTTACAAAGGGCGTGTATTCGTTTGAAATGTCATTCGCGTACGACAGCGATTACATAGAGCCTCATAACGGCACAAGCGGCTGGCAGGAGGAAATAGAAGCTCAAAACCTCGGCGCCAACACCGCGTCGTCGTGGAGTAGCGATTATGAGATAGTCGCGGTATCCGATACGGATATAAATAAGGACGCGGCGCAGACGATGCCTCTCGTCGGAACGGGTACAAACTGGAGAATGTGTACCGTGAATATAAGATACACCGGCGCAGACATAGAAAACGCCAGATTTTACGGAATGAGCGACGACGGCACAAAGCAGTATTTTCTGAAAATGCCGTTTGATGTTACAGCCGTGCCGCTGAGCGGTACCGCGGAGGTAATTCAGCCCGTACTCGGACCTGAGACGTTTGACATAGGTTCGGGTATGTACGGCGCAGACTATGAGGGCGAATGGCTTGACGCTGACTCCGGCACCGAATATACAAATTTGAAGAACGTGTTTGCGCCGAGCGGAAATATATTGCTGTTTACCGAAGGCGCGACAATTTCAAATATAGATGTTAAAAAGGTAAAGTATACGCCGAACGCGGAAGACCCCGAAACGAATGACGAGAGCTTTGACGAGTCGGCGGATATGTATCACGATAAGACGCAGGACGGAGCCTACGGCTTCCGCGTTGAGCAAAAGGAATACTATGTCAGCGTGGAAAACGAGGTCGATAAGGTGAGGATATTGATAACGGCGGGCGCGGCAGTGACCGTGAATTCGTCGCCGGCATCGTCTTATATAGGCGAAGGCGCAAACTACTACGCGGATATACCGCTCGAAACGCTTGATGCTGCCGACCTCGGCGCGAGCGACGGCTATAACGTGGTAAACGTGAACGGCGAATACACGCTGTATATTCGCAGACTGCTGAAGCCGAGAATAGAGTTTAAGCCGGGCAACTCGCCCTACGGACTTATCGAGCGAATGAGCGAGGCAAACGGCGGCGACTGGAACGCTGATAAGGTCGCGGCGGCTAAGACGGCATTTGACGGCAACGGAAAAGCGTCAAAATTCGTGGCGGGTGACAATCTGCCGGATAATGCCAAGACGAATATCACATATTGGTCGCTGGCGTGGAATGAGAACGAATCATTGGGCGATGCGCCTTCTGATGATGTGAATATGGATAAAGACCCGTATGCACTGTTTATCTATCAGGGCGACGCGCTTGTAGACCCAGGATATAAGGCGTTTGATTCCGAGGGCAACGAAATAGAAGGTGCGGAATGTACGACGAAAATGACCGTTAACATAATGTCGCGAGCGAACGCAACTTATATGGGTGCGGCAGTTGCGGCAACTATTGCAAGCGACGGCAGCGGCGAATACGGCTTTGACGCTCTTTCCGCAACGGTTGAATCACAAAAAATATATATTCGCCCCGACGTATATAAACTCGAATACACTGTCAGCGACCCGGTAACCGGTGAGAATATAACGGCTTCGAGAAATGTAGTTGTTCTTTGGGACCTTGGCGATGTGGATATGACGTTGGTTATTAATCCTTCTGACGCTACAAATTTAAATAAAATGCTGCAAGGCTCTTATACACCGTTAAATGGTGTTGAAGGCGTACCCCGATGTTTGTATTTTTACAGAATATGTGACTTTGACAATACGGGTGCGGTTAATAGCTCAGATGCTACTAATTCGAGTAAGTATTTGAGAGGGGCATATGAAAGTATAGAAAGATTTTATCCGTATATAACTGCGGACGGTAATATAAGCTGGACGAAGTAAATCAACTTGGCGAAATGATTTTAAAAAATAATTAAATTAGAAGATATATTATAAAGTTTGGAGGACAAAAGAATGAGAGTGGCAAAAAAAGTTTTATCGTTTATTCTCTCGCTTGCGATGGTCTTTTCGCTGGTAGTGCAGTTTGATTTTATCAACGCTGCTGCGGCAAGGGACCCGCAGGGACTGAAAGACGGTAAGCCCAAGGCAAAATTAAGCCTTGTTGCGCTGGACACAGATGAGGATTCGCAGCAAACCGATATAGGTAAGTACGGCTATAAAGTCGTAACACCCGAATCACTTGATTTGGCAAGCAAATCGGCAAATGATACTTTCTATATAGGTTTGCAAATCAGCGGTATAGGCAATATCAAAGACGCATATGACGAAGTTGAGAACTCCGGCGGTTTTGGTATTTCGGAATTTTCGGCAAAGATTGATATTAATACCACTTATCTTGGCCCTGCAGCGGCAAACGCTACGGCATATAATAGGAGTATAAATTCTCCTATCGAACAAGATGGTTGGTGGTATTACTATAAAGATGACGATGATACCTATTCATATAGTCTTGATAAGACGCAGTATACGGCAAGCGGAGCACTTGGCGCTAATATCATGTTTGATATGAAATGGGATAATGTGGATAACTATGATGTAACCTATATCCCGAATGATGGTGATATAATAGCCATTTTCCAGCTTAAATTGACAAAGAACGGAAGCGAAATTCCGACAGGAACGAAGTTGCTTCAATTTGCAGAAGAAAATACAGCTTATATTCTTGACTTTGGTATGGTTACCGATACACAGACACACTATCAGATGTCAACAGGTAACACACCTACAAAAAAGACATCAGATGCAAGCAACGAAATCCTTAACATTATGGAATATGATGCAAGCGGCGTCAACTTCTTCCCGGTTACATACACGGTTAACTTTGTTGGCAACGGCTCATCTTCAGACGAAAGCACTATACATACGGAGAGTGTAAAAGAAGACAGCCCTCGCCTTACGAGCGAGCAAATACAGGCGGCTGATGCAGCGGTTAAAGAATACTCCCCCACGGCGGACGGCAAGTATTTTGCGGGCTGGTACACCAAGGACGGTTCGAGCGGCGGCGATTACGGCAACAAGGTCGACATTAATACCAATATAGCTGAGCTTTACTCCACGCAGGGCGGAGGCGACAACACCGTTAAGCTCTACTCCAAGTGGGAGCAGGGCGAGTCGATAAAATTCCACTCCAACTATCCCGCAGATTCGGACAAGCAGGGGCAAGACACAGAGGCGACCCTCTATGCCGACCCGACGACGCATATGATAGCTGAGAGCGAGCTTAGCAAGCTGGAATCTATTAAGACCGCACCTCCCACGGGCTACGTTCTTGCGGGCTGGGCTAAGGAGCAAAGCGGCCCCTCAACCACATACAACGACGATACGCTTACGTCTACCGACTTCAGCGAAACAGGAGATTTGTATGCGGTTTGGACAAAGATGATAACGGTCAACTTCTATGACAACTATAATCACGATCAAGGCGAAGGCAAGGGCAATAACCTCAAGAGCCTTACCTTAAAGCCGGAAACTTCGATACAGGATAACAGCGGTCAAGAAGCACCGTCTCAGCCGTCAAGAGCTAATTACACCTTCAAAGAGTGGAACACCAAGCAGAACGGCACGGGAACGCCAATAACTCAGGGTGATTTGAACACTCATATATTTAATGAAAGCACCGACTTGTTCGCGATTTGGACGGCGGCGGGAGCCGAGCAGGTTACGCTCACGTTTGACGCTGTTATAGATGCGGCGGACGCTACGGTTAACCCCTCGTCGATAACAGTCAACAAGGGCGACACGGTATATAAAGAGCAGATAACAGATAACCCGACGGTTGACAACTATACATTCAAGGGCTGGTTCAGAGACCCCGCGGCGAACACCGACGCCGAGGTTAAGTTTGACTCAGGCTATCAGGCGAACGACACCGAGACGCTGTACGCACACTGGACGCACAGCGGTTCAAACCCCGTAGTAGTTACGTTTAAGGCGGCGGGCGCAAACGGCGTAGTCGACCCCGAAAATAAATACACAGAAGTGACTATTGAGAGCGGAGACTCGCTCGGCGATATGATGCCGACCGAGCCGTCAAAGGAAGGCTCGAAGTTCAAAGAGTGGAACGAGAACGAGGGCGGCGACGGAGCCAAGTTTGACAAAGATACAACGGTAAGCGCCGCTAAAACGGTTTACGCGCAGTGGACAGACAAGATAACCGTCGAATATAACCTTAACGGAGATGGCGCGTCTCCTGCTATTCCCGAAGTTTCGGGACTTCCCGACGAAACGTTCACGCTGACCTCGACCAAGCCGACAAATGGCACCTATGACTTTATCGGCTGGAACACCAAGCAGAACGGCGCGGGCGTTAACATAGAAGAAAAGAACGACGGAGAAGATTGGACATTTGAGGATCTCGCCGACAAAGCGGGAGATGCGTTCCAAGACGGCAAGGTTACGCTTTATGCACAGTGGGGCTATGTTTTAGGTCCGCACGCAGGAGCAGGCGTAAGAGTTACCTTTGATTCCAACGCGAACGACGGCGACAACGTGACCGAAGCAAATCCGGCATACAAGGACGTTGAGTTAAACACTTCCATCGGCGAAGGCAATATGCCCGATCCGCCTACGAGAGACGGCTATAAGTTCGACTCGTGGAACACCAAGCCGAACGGTACGGGCGATACCGTAAACGAAAGCTACGAATTCACCCAAGAAAAGAACGACCCCGACAATGACGCCAACACGACGGTTTATGCGCAGTGGACGGTTGACACCGAAGGCGGCAGTCAGGAAATCACGATTACGTTTGACACCAACGGCGGCGGCGCAGCAAGTCCGACCGAAATGAAGATAAAGAAGGGTGACGCGCTCGCCGCGCTTCCCGATACCCCGACGAAAGAGGGCTACAAGTTCTTAAAGTGGGCTTTGGATAAGACGGAGGAGTCTCAGGCGGTAACCGTGGGCAGCCCGAAATTTGAGAACGACGACATAGTTTACGCTGTTTGGGAAAAGACGCTGAGATTTGATATAGGCTACAACAATCCCGCCGGAGATTGGAACGGCTATAATCAGACGGTATACAACGGTGAAAATCAACCTCCGACCTATGTTAAGGTTTACGACATAACCAACGTTGGCGAGGAGGACAAGCTGACAGACACCTCTAAGGACGTTACGACCGACTTCCAGACGCATTATACGCTTAAGTACCACCTGTCCTCGCAGGACGCGGGCAGTGCGGATACCACCGCTCCCAAGGACGTAGGCGAATATAAGGTAGTTGTGGAGCTTGACAACAACGACCCCGACGCTAAGGTTTCGGTAATTAACCCCGGCACTCTTAGTGTGGTTAAGCAGGGCGTAACGGTTGCAGTGACCGAAACCACGCAGGAAGTAAAGGTTTCCTCGTCGAGTACGAACGCGGCAGAGCCGACCATTACCGTGACCGACGCTCAGAGCGCACCGTTCTCAGACTATGAGACCAAGTACTACAAGTGGACTCCGAGTGACACGAGCGATTTGACGATAGACGCCGGCGAGGTTGCGTCGGATGCGACCGACGCGAGCGCGCTGACGGTTGGCTGGTATGTGGTTAAGGTAACGCTTACCGATGATAACTACGAGATAGGAACAGTGACCGGTAAGGTATACGACGGTTCGGGCGGTCTGCCGACTTACGCAGGCGCGGCAAAAGGCGAGAATATCGTGTTCCACGTTATCCTCAACGACCCGAAGGCCACCGATTTGAAGGTTTCCAAGCCCGATGGCAGCGACCTCGACCTCAAGGACGACAACTACACCACGGCGAAGCCGTTTGACCCCGAGGAAAAGACGGACACCGACTATTATGTAAGAGCCGACAAGGATACCGACGAGGTAGATATAACGGTTGAGGCTGAGCCGGATTATGACGTTAAGGTTGAGTTCAATGGTCATGTTGTTGAAAAGGACCCCAGCGACGGCAAGTACCACATCGAGGGACTTGAGGGCGCGAAGGAAGGCAGCTCGAACGACGTTAAGGTAACCGTAACGCCCAAGAATGCGGACACGCCTAAGCAGGAGTACACCATTCACGTTCAGCGCCTTGTTGAAGCGAAGATAGAGTTTAAGCCGGGCAACTCGCCCTACGGACTTATCGAGCGAATGAGCGAGGCAAACGGCGGCTCTTGGGACGCTGATAAGGTAGCCGCGGCGAAGACAGCGTTTGACGGTGACGGAAAAGGCTCTAAGTTTACCGCGGGCGACAATCTGCCAAACAGCGCCAAGACGAATATCACATACTGGTCGCTGGCATGGAACGAAGACGAAACTTTGGGTACTGCTCCCGACGGCGCAAAAAATATGGACAAAGACCCCAACGCGCTGTTCATATATCAGGGCGACGCGCTCGTAGACCCCGGATATACCGCAACCGATTCCGAGGGCAATAAGATAGAAAGTCCGAGCTGCACGTTAAAGATGACGGTCAGCAAGATATCTCATGCGAACGCTACGGATATGGGCGGAGCGACCTCGGCAACTTTTGCAAGCGACAGCAGCGGGGATTACACATTCGACAGGTTGTCCGCGACGGTTGAGGCTGAGAAGGTATATATTCGCCCCGGCGTATATAAACTCGAATACACTATCAGCGACCCGGTAACCGGCGAGGATATAACAGCTTCGAGAAATGTGGTTGTTCTTTGGGAGCTTGGCGATGTGGATATGACGTTGGTTGTTAATCCTTCTGATGCAACGAATTTGAATAAGATGATAAGAGATTCTTATGCACCTCTGGATGGTGTAACAGGAGTTACTCGCGGCTTGTATTATTACAGAATATGTGACTTTGACAATACGGGTGCGGTTAACCCGGCAGATGCTACTAATCTGACGAAATCTATTCGCGGTTCATTTACCAGTATAGGACAGTTCTATCCTTACATTAAGGCGGACAACACAATAAGCTGGGATAAAGAGTAATCACAAAATTTTGTGCGGCGGGAAGAAGCTTCCCGCCGCACGGAGAGACGTTAATACGAAAATAATTAAGCTTAACATAAACTACTACAATTAAACAGGAGGGCAAAAAAATGAGAATGGTAAAGAGAGTTTTATCGTTTATTCTCTCGCTTGCGATGGTCTTTTCGCTGGTGGTGCAGTTTGATTTTATCAATGTTGCTGCGATAAGAGACCCGCAGGGACTGAAAGACGGTAAGCCCAAGGCAAAATTAAGCCTTGTTGCGCTGGACACAGATGAGGATTCACAGCAAACCGATATAGGTAAGTACGGCTATAAGGTCGTAGCACCCGAATCACTTGATTTGGCAAGCAAATCGGCAAATGATACTTTCTATATAGGTTTGCAAATCAGCGGTATAGGCAATATCAAAGACGCATATGACGAAGTTGAGAACTCCGGCGGTTTTGGTATTTCGGAATTTTCGGCAAAGATTGATATTAATACCACTTATCTTGGCCCTGCAGCGGCAAACGCTACGGCATATAATAGGAGTATAAATTCTCCTATCGAACAAGATGGTTGGTGGTATTACTATAAAGATGACGATGATACCTATTCATATAGTCTTGATAAGACGCAGTATACGGCAAGCGGAGCACTTGGCGCTAATATCATGTTTGATATGAAATGGGATAATGTGGATAACTATGATGTAACCTATATCCCGAATGATGGTGATATAATAGCCATTTTCCAGCTTAAATTGACAAAGAACGGAAGCGAAATTCCGGCAGGAACAAAAGTGCTTCAATTTGCAGAAGAAAATACAGCTTATATTCTTGACTTTGGTATGGTTACCGATACACAGACGCACTATCAGATGTCAACAGGTAACACACCTACCAAAAATACAGTAGAAGCAAGCAACGAAATCCTTAACATTATGGAATATGACGCAAGCGGCGTCAACTTCTTCCCCGCGGGAGCGCCTGTCAAGAATGGTATTAAGGCGGACGGCACGAAGAAAGAGTTTATTGCGGGCGACACGCTTGATTACGGCAAGGTGCAGTACACCACCGACCAGTCAGAAGTATACTTGGAACTCGGCGCGGGCGACACGGTAGAATTATATTACGGCGAAGCCGGCAAGACGACTGCGGAAGACGCAAAGGCGCTCAGCAAGATAGAGGACGGCAAGGCGACTGCCGCGATGAACGGTCAGCACTTATACATAGTTGTAGGCGATTATGTGTTTGATTACGGCGAAATCACAGTCACCGAAGTTACCGTTACCGAGCTTACCAAGAGCGGCGACATTCCGCAGCAGTACATCGGCAAAGCTCCGACGTATGACGGAATTACCGTTACCGCACAGTACAACAATTCCACCAGCGCAGACGTTACGTCGAGCGTTACTTGGAAGTATGCGGCAAGCAGCGGCATTGATGATGCGGAAAGCGGAGATCTTCAGGATATGCCCGCGACGTGGCCTGACGGAACAGCGCGTTATCTCTACGCGGTTTACGGCGGCAAGATAGTTGAGATTGGCGAGTTTACCCCGATTGCGGTAACTGTTACCGAAATCAAAGGTGTTAACGGCACGATTTCGGGCGCGGTAGGCGATAATATTCTCGATTTGGCGAGCGGCGTTAAGGCGACGTTCTCCTTAAGCGACGGCACAGAGTACACTGACGTGGACGTACTCACTGCAATCGCTGACGATTCCACCTATCCCGCGCTTAAAGACTTCGGTCTTTATGTGAGAAAGGGCGACGGTCCCGCATATACCTATGAAAAGGTAGAGGCAGGCACCACGCTGGAGAAGGATATGGTAATTGTTATAACCGATTCTACGCAGTCGGTTGTATCCGGTCCGATAACGCTGTCGATAACGGATGACCCTGTCAGAACCATTACCGTAACGAACGACGTTAGCGCAATCGAAGGACAGCGCGTTACCGCAGTTCTCGAAAACGCTACTTTGGAGCAGTTTAAGGTTGCGCTTACACTCGCGAGCGGTGCGTCGGAAGATAATATCACCATTAAGGATTTTGAATCCAAGGGACTTAAGCTTCAAATCAAAGGCGCGGACGGTACTTGGTCAGACGTTGACGCTAACACCAAGTTTGCGCTTGGCACAAATACCTTTAAGGTAGTAAAGGGCGCGGTTGAGTCAACTGAGTTCACCATAGAAGCATCGGGCAAGAAAGCAAGCAGTCTTGCAGTTTCGGGCGCTCCGACGAGCGCGACCTACGGCGACGCCGTAGACCTCAGCGGCGTAACTGTTACAATAACCTATGACAACGGAGATACCGAGCAGGTTCAGTATTCCGACTTTGTGTCAAAGGGCTTGAGCGTTGAGTTTGGCGGAAGCGCATTATCGCCCGACGCCACCTACGCTGTGGGAGATAACACGTTTACCGTAAACGGACCCGACGGCTCGACCACTACAATTAATGTTCCCGCAGAAAAGAAGACGGTTACGCTCAAAGCAGAGGGTACAGCTGAAAAGACCTACGACGGCACAACGGCTCTTCCCGTAGGCGCTGCTATAACTTACAGCATAGACGGTCTTGTGGAACCGGATTCGTACACCGTAACGGCTGACGCGGCGTTTGCAAGCAAGGACGCGAGCGACTCGGCAACCATAACAATCAGCAACCCGCAGGTAACCGAGAGCGACTTCGCAGATAAGTATATACTTTCAACTACTACACTGCCGACCCTCACGGGTAAGATAAACAAGGCTGACATTACGGTAACGGCTATCACCGACGAGCTTTCAATAAAAGAGGGCGACCCCGCGACAGGTGAGAAAGAAATGGCTCTTACAGCCGACAACTCGACCGGTCTTATAAGCGGCGACACTGTAAACCTCAAGTACACATGGACGTTTACCGACCCGAGCAACGTAAGCGACAGCGCTGAGGTAACTATCAGCAATACCTCGCTCACCGGCGCGGACGGCGGCAACTACAATTTGGTAGAGGCTCCCGCAACGACGACCGGCAAGGTTGTGGAACTTTCTATAATTAGTATTACGGCTACGAGCGAAGAGTACACCTACCCGAACCTCGTACCGACTATAAACGTGACTGGAACCGACGAGAACAATCAGACAACCGTTATTTCACTTGAGGCCTGCACGCTTACAGTAAACGGCGAACCGTTTGATATTACTCAGCCGCTTCCCTACGGTGAGACGGTTGTAACGGTTGATTACGAAGGTCTTACCACCACGGTAACGCTTAAAGCGAACAGAAAGACCATAAACATAGACGACGTGGTATTTGACGTAACCAGAACGCTCGGAGTTGCAACGGTTAAGTCGGCAACTATCAACGCTGGCGTTGAGGATGCGGACAAAGAAAACGTATCCGTTAACCTTGAGGGAATTACCGCAGCACTCAGCGGAACGGACGCGGTTCTTACCGGCATTACTCTGACAGGTGACGCGGCTGACAACTACGTTCTCAGCGCCGACACCAAGACGGTTGCGACCACTCTTGTAAAGGCTGACCAGGACGCTCCGGCGGCTCCGCAGGTTACGGTTGATCCCAAGACCAACAAGTTTGTTGCGGAGAGCGTTGTATCGCCCAACGGAACGGCTGTTCAGTACTTCGTAAACGGCGAAGGCCCCAAGACCGAGGAAGAACTCGAAGCTATGGAGCTTGAGCAGGGCAAAGAGTACGACGTTAAGGTTAAGTTCGCGGGAAGCGACGACTACAACGAGTCTCCCGACTCGTCCGTAACCGTTGTAACGGCGCACAAGTATCTCGTTAAGCTGGTTGCGGCGAGAGGCGGCGCGGAGTATGCTTCTGTTTACACCGACGAAGTAACGGTAGCGGACAGCGCGGCACTTCTTGAACTTCTCGGCGTAACGGCTCCGAAGAATGTTAAGGCTTACTACTATCTCGAAAACGTAGAAGGTACCGAGACTCAGACGCCTATTGAAAACTATGCCGTAAACGGCGACTGGACCGTATACTACACCGTAAGCACCGGTTCAAGACCCGGCAGCGGCGGTGGTGGCGTCGGCGGCGGTGCGGTGACGTCTTACACCGTATCGTACAGCGCAGGTTCTCACGGCAGCTTTGCCGAGGACGCTAAGACAAAGGAAACCGTTTCGATAAACGGCAAGCCTTCAAACGTACCGTCTGTAACGGCTGAAGAGGGCTGGACATTCGCAGGCTGGTCTACGGACGGCGAAACAATCGTTGACCCGACTCAGGTTGCAATCACCAAGAACACCACGTTTACCGCGCTCTATGAGCAGAACGGCAGCATAGACGTTCAGCCGCCCGCAATCGACGCGGAGTACACCAAGCCTTATGCGGCGGGCTATCCGGACGGAACATTCCTGCCCGATAACAACATTACCCGTGCGGAGCTTGCGGCTATGATTGCAAGACTCAGCTACGGCGACGACATTCCGAGCAGCTATGTTGCATCGTTCCCTGATGTTGCGGCTGACGCTTGGTACTCGAAGTACATCGGCTACCTCGAAGGATTAAATGTTCTTACGGGTTATAACGACGGCACATTCCAGCCGGAGAACACCATAACTCGTTCCGAGGTTTGCACGGTTATCGCAAAAGCTCAGAAGATGAGCCTCCTCACATATGAGGAAGGATTGTTCAGCGACGTTGAAGCGGATTACTGGGCAAGCCAGTATATAGCAACTCTTGAAGCAAACGGTATAATATCGGGCTATGCGGACGGTTCGTTCGGTCCCGTATCTCCGATAACGAGAGCAGAGACGGTTGCTATAATCAACAGGGTTCTTGCTCCCTCTACGCCGATTGAGAATATAATACCCTCCGATATTTCGGGACACTGGGCTGAAAACGACATTATTCTCGCGGTAAATGAGAGACAGCTCATTAAATAATCAATAAAACCGAATTGAGTTTTCGGTAAGGGCAGTACACGGGGCGGTTTCCGCCCCGTGCTGCCCGCTTCAAATTACATTTTAAATATAAACTCAATAATATGCGGACATAAACATAAAAATGTAATCTGAAGCGGACAGCACGGTATTTGATTCACAAATGTTTTTTAATTTATACGGGAGACGTTTTTTATGAAAAGGCTGATTTCATTTTTTCTTGCCGCCGCGCTCATTGTGACGATGGGAACGGCTGTTTTTGCGGACGGTATAACGGTTTCGAGGCGTTCGCTTCCCGACGGTAAGGCGTACCAATATTACAGCTACGATTTAAACACGGTCGTTTCGGGCGGCACGGAGCCTTATACCTATGAAATGCTCAACGACGGATTACCTTACGGACTGAGCCTCAGCAAAGAAGGCGTTATAAGCGGAACGCCCAAGGCGCAGGCTACATTTTCGGATATAAAAATAAAAATAACCGACTCGCTCGGCGAGCGTCTGGACGTGACCTTTTCGGTATACTTTGTCCCGCGTGACGTTTCGTTCATAGTCTCGAATTATGATTACACATACAAGGCGGGCGAGCAATACGGTGCGACATTTGAGTGCATTACCGACGAAGGTGACGGTACGGATGTGGAGTACACCGCGAGCTACGGCACCGAAAAGCTCAGCAAAGTTACCACGGCGGGCGAATATTCGATAAACCTTTATGCGCCGGGCTGTAGAATAATTCATATTTACGACACGACTTTAGGCAACGAGAAAAATCTGAGAGATATATCACTGAGGGTAGCAAAAAGCGACGAGGCTACGATTTCGGTCGTGGACAAAACCGTAGCTTACGGCACGGAGTACGATATGGAGGTTGTTGTATCTCCCGAACACACTCCGTATACCGTGGAGTACCGCAAGAATGGCACTTCCGACATCCTGAGAGAAAAGCCGAAGGCTGTGGGCGTATATACGGTCACAGCTTACACGACCGACCCCAACTACATTACCGCGACCGACACCGCCACGCTCACAATAAGCGCGAACGCGGTTGCGTTTTCGGTTTCGGATAATGAGACGTTTTACAACGGCAAGGGTCATAAGGCGACGGTAACCCCGACCACCTACCCCGAATGGCGGGAGGGCGAGGACTATACCGTTACATATAAAGAGGTGCTTGCGGAGGAAGGCGACCCGCGCACTTTCGACAATGAATCCAATCTCCCGACCGACGCGGGTACATACGAGATAATCGTGACCGCGACCGACCCCAACTATTCCGAAATTTCGGTCGTCCCGAATACGCTCACGATTGCCAAAAATCCGGTCAGCTTTGTGTTTGACAACGATTCCGCGACGGTCACATACGATAAGGGCACGCACGAGGTAACACTCGCCTCGGCTACCGAGCATTACGGCGGCAGCTACTTGGAGGGCTACACCGTATCCTACTCAAAGGACGGCGAGCCGCTCGACGGCAGTCTGCCGACCGACGCGGGCGAGTACGCCATTTCGGTTGAGGTCAATGACCCCAATTACGAGGTCGCAAGCGTGACCCCCGAAACTCTTACAATAAACCCCAAGAAAATTTTGTTTACGATAGACCCCGATACCACTACGGTCGAGTATGACGGCGCTCCGCACAGTGCGACGATAACCGCGCAGGACGAGAGCGGCACACCGTTTGACGACAGCTACACCGTTGTTTATCAAAAGGGCGGAGCGGAGTACGAAAACAGTGTTTCCGAGGTCGGAGAGTACACCATAACGATACGCGTATCCGACAACTATACCGCCGAGATAACCAATCCGGAAGCGAAAATGACGATAAGCTTCGCGGACAGCTTTTCTATAGAAAAGGGCAACTCTCCCGCCACCAAAACCGACGAGGAGCTTTTACTGCTCGGTATCAACCGCGACATTTACAAGTCGATAAACGGCAAGGAGCTTGATACCGACGAATACACCGTGATTGTGAAAAACTTAAGCGACTATCACGACGCGGGAATGACGGTCACAACGGCAAGCGGCACGCAGACCGTCGCGGGCAGCTCTCCCGAACAGGAGGGCGGCGACCCGAACCTTTATAAGGTGACGTACAGCTACAACGACGAGGTAAAATTCACAAGATATATTATGGTCGTCGGCAGGATAGGCGACGTAAACGGCAACGGCAACGTCAATACTCTTGACGCAAACGCCATCGACAAATATTTGTCGGATTCTCCCGTATCGAGCGCGGCGCAGAACGTGTCGCAGGCGAGGGTATGGGACGTTAACAAGGACGGCGAGATAACCTCCGCCGACGCGGACGCTATACGCAACCGATATACCGCGCCGCTTACCTCATACTATCCGTGGATTGATTAAAAGCGCGCGAGCGCATAAGCGAGGGATTTTAATATGAAAAGAAAATCGGTTTCCTTACTATTGACCCTGACAATGCTTTTCGCCTATGTTAATATTTCGGTCGGAGCGGCCGACCCCGAGACGGAGAACACCACTCCGTCCTTTTCGGATATGCTTCCCGCGCCGTCCGCGGAGGCTTTAGCACCAGTGACCGACGCACCCGAAGCGACGAGTGCGCCCGAAGTGACGAGCGAACACGAGGAAACGAGTGTGCCCGAAGCGACGAGCGAACACGAAGAAACAAGTGCGCCCAAAGAAACGAGTGCGCCCGAAGAGACAAGTGCGCCCGAAGAAACGAGTGCGCCCGAAGAAACAAGTGCGCCCGAAGCGACGAGTGAACCCGAAGCGACAAGTGCGCCCGAAGTGACAAGCGAACCCGAAGAAACAAGCGAACCGACAGAAAAAGAGAACGGCGGCAAGAAGCCCGACTATTCTTTTATGCTGCCGGACGATTTTATTTTAAATGGCTATAAGACCTTTGCCCTGCCGAATGTCATTGACGCTCCGGAGGAGGGCGTAGAGATATTCGCGGCGGCGGCAGGCGAGACTGATATTACCGAGGAACTCACCTCGGCTCCGTGTATTCTCTCGGAGACGGGCGCGTATTTTGCGGGCAATCTTTCCACCGCAAACACGATAACGGTACAAAGCGGCGTCGATGCGGAGCTTACGCTTGAAAATGTCACGATAGAAGCGTCATCGTCGTCTCCGATAAAAGTTGAGGCGGGCGCAAAGCTCACGCTTCATTTGCGCGGCTCCAACAGCGTTGTGGCTTTGGCGGTAGGCTTTGCCGCAATAGCGGTACACGCTACAGCGGACAGTAAAGGCGAACTCACGATAGACGGAAGCGGCGCGCTCAACGCAAAGAGTACGAGCTATGCGGCGGCGATAGGAGCGAATCGAGGCGGCAGAGCGGCAACGGAGGCTCATGACAACACATACGGCGGCTTTGGTAAAATCATCATAAACGGCGGAAACATCAGCGCCGAGACGGGCAGTATTGCCTGCGCCGCGATAGGCGACGGCAACGGCGGCACAATGGGCGGAGAAATTATTGTAAACGGCGGAATAATCAACGCCACGACCACAAAGGCGTCCGCCACCTGCTCAAGCTCGGCGATAGGCGCGGCGACCCCGACCCTTTCCCGTGCGAGTGAAGAGCGTATTGAGATAAACGGCGGCAAGCTCTACCTTTATTCGGGCAACGGCTATGCGCTCGGCGGAGGAAAAAATCTCGACCTGTCGATAAACGGCGGCTTTGTCGAGGCAACCTCTAACTATGCCGCCGGCAACATAGGAGTAAATAACGGCGTTACAAAGATAAACGGCGGAAGCGTTATCGGCAGAATAACCGGCACTCCCGTAAACGACAGCGCGGAGAGTATGCGCCGCGTCACTCTTTCGATGCCCGAAGCGGAGGTACTCGATATTGATTTGCGCGACGCTCTTGTTACCGAGGAGTCGGCAGGCTGGAGTACATACACCGATAACGTGGGACGCGGTCAGCTCTACGTTTTCGTGGAGGACGACCCTGCGGTCACAAGCGAGGTAAGCGCATTTTCGGCGATATATAATGCGGAGAGCGGAGATCAATATCTGCTCTACTGCTCCGAAATTTCAGAGGATATAGAGAGCGCATCGGGTGCGCCGGAGGACTATGTATACTACCTCTCGGCAACAAATATGTCAGAGCAGGACTCCTGTACCTGTGACGACGGCACTGCGGAGCTTGTCCTGCCGAGCGACATACCTGACTCGGTGAGCGTCAGCAAGACTGACGGCTCGCAGAGCATATTATTAAAAGCCCCCTCGTTTACTCCGTCATCCGACTGCGAGTATCCGACGCACAATCTCTCGTCGTATAGCTATGAGATTGTTGAGAGCGGTACACGCGCAGAGGTTTCGGGCGGAAATCTTGTTGTAAACTATGCCGAGGGCAGCGAAACGATAACTCTTAAAGTTACGGCAGTCATAAACGAAAAATCATACACGGCTCAAAAGACGATAACCGTTGAGGGCAACGACAAGTGCAAGGTTTACCTCTCGGACGGACATATAACCATAGAAAAGGACGGTGCGGACACCATGAAGGTGACCGCCGGCGGTATCGGCGGACGTACTTACACCGGCATACCGGTCACCGAAACCGTATATATCGAGCAGGGGACGGCGCACGCCGCCGACGTTGAAATAACCGTCAGAGGCGTAAGCCCCACCGTCAATATAAATAACATAGATTTGCACAGGCGCGGACAGACCTTTTCGGCGCTTACCCTCGGAGACAACGTTGTGCTTACTCTCGATTTGTCGGGAACGAACAAGATATACTCGGAGGGACGCACCGTAAATTCGCCGCGTACATCGGAGCTTATAATACAGGGCGACGGATCTCTCGATATAGAGTCGGGTGAGTACGCGGGTATCGGCGGAGTTGGAAAACTGACCGTTAACAGCGGTACGCTTACCGCTCGCGGAGGCGACGGAGTCGGAGCGGATGACGGTACGGTTTCGGACAGCGGAGCGGGTATCGGCGCGGACTCCGAAAGCACAGATGTGTGCGAGGTGGTTATAAACGGCGGTATCGTCTATGCCTACGGAGCGGGTAACGCGGCGGGCATAGGCGGCGGTGGAAACACCGACCCTGCCTTGTACGGCGGCATGTCGTTTACAATGAACGGCGGTATGCTTTATGCGCAAAGCGCCGGTTCGGGCTGCGGTATAGGCTACGGCGGCTCGGGCGCGGCGGCGGAGGCAACAAAAATAGTGATAAATGGCGGAAGCGTTAAGTCGACGTTTGAAAAACAGCCCGAAAACAGTGAAGCAAGACCGCTCTACCGAGTTATTCTCACCCTCGAAGGAGTGAGCAAAGTTACGGCGGTAGACTATTCGGTCACATCCGAGGGCGAGGATGACACTACCTCCAAAATTAAGACGTTTACGGACGAGGAAGGCAAGCTCTATCTGTATCTTCGCAACCTCACGACCGGAAAACGCTGGATACGAGTTTACGGAGAGGACACGGCGTATTACCTATTTACAAGTATAAACGCAAATAACGACAATGAGTTTACGGCGCAGGCGGGCGGCGGCGACAAGAAGCTGACCTCGTTCTCGGTAGTGGGTCAGACCGGTGAGGCGGTCATAGACGACGCGCAAAACACCGTCACGCTGTCGGTTCCGAACAACATAAAGAGAGATTCCATAGTTCCGATTACCGAGTATATAGGCGCGGAGGCGCGCCCGAACTCGTCGAGCGGAAAAAGCGACGCGCCGCTTGTGACAGAATATCACAATGATGACGGCGAATATCTCACCGCAAAATACTATATACTCAGTCACGACCTGACCGCCCGCGAATATAAAGTTGTTATGAAGCTCGAAGGCGAGGTCGAAAAGGACGAGAACGGGCTTCAGATACTCGACGTGTCTAAGTACGATATAACCATAAAGCCGGACAGCGTGAACTGCGGCGGCACGGTTTACGAGCCTAACGCCGCGGGGTACGTTATAATCGGAGAGACGGCGGAGCATTTTATATCTATCCTTCCGGGCGACAGCGGCGAAGATGAAATCCCGCCGATAACCCTTAAAAATGTAAACATATCCTGCACAGGCGCCGTCACGAGCTATGCGCTTATGCTCAGTAACGTGAGCGCGGATATTACGGTTGACGGAATATGCACGCTCTCAGGCTCCGACCGTTCGCCCGTTCAGGTGTCCTCGGTAAATCCGGGCTGCACAATTTCGTTTACGGGCAAGGACGGCGACGCGGCAAACAACGTGCTGAACATATCCGCGGAGGCAGCTTCGGCGATAAGCCTCGGCACTGCCGTTATGACCGCGAAAGACGTAGCGTGTGCTTTTGTCGGCGGAACGGGTCAGGCGGCGGTTACCGGCTCGACCGATTACTCCCGTTTTTATACCGACAGCAACTCATATATGAGGATAGTGAACAACTCCGCGCCCGCGAATATCGTGCGCCCCGTGCTTGCCGACGACAAGTCTACACCGCTTCGTCAGCTTGCCGCCGCGCTTGATACAACGCGCGGAGATGATGAACCGTATATTTGCGAATACAACGAAAAGAAATATTATATAGGAGAGGACGACACGCTCTATCTGCTTGTACCCGACGGCGAGTACGAAATGGCGGTCACCTATAACGGTATGGTATATAAGGGCACGGCTTCGGTTGACGGCTCCGACACCATGACCACGCTCTACACCGTTCGAGTGGACAGCATAACGCCCACAGCTTCGGTTCTTCCGTATATGGGCGGCTCGATAACATACACCGTCGAAGGCTCGATGATTTCGGGAAATGTTATGTTACTCGCCTACCCCAAGGGCACGACCGATACTCCGACCGACAGTGAATATGTCACCGAAAAGGATGAAGGTGGATGCACGGCTACGCTCACCTTCCCATTAAACAAAAGCGCTGATGAATTCGGCGATTACGACGTATATTATTCTTTGGACGAAGGCGAAACGCTCAGCCCGACCGTTGCGGCAAGCGTGAGAGTTCAAAAGAACACCTCGACCGCATATATAAGCGAATTTGAGCTTGCCTGCGACGTAGACCTCAGCGGCGACGGTCTTGCGGACATCGAAGATTCTAAGCAGGTACGCTCCGAAATTATCGAGGACAGCGGCACCGAAGCAATAAGCGTATATATGCCGTTTGACCACACCTGGCAGGAATACTATTATGCGTCAAAGATAGAGTATGTCGGTACCGGAGTATCTCCCGCCGTGGAAGAGCCGCACCGCTTTACCGATATGACAAGCTTCAGGTCTGCCGAGTACACCGTAACATCCGCTTTGGGAAGAGAACACGACAAGGTGTATACGGTGCGCGTATACAAAGAGGCGGCGCCCTCCTTCAGAGACGCGGCGTTTACAAATCCCGAAACGAGCGACGGCGGCACGGTCAGCGTCACCTTCACGGGTTCGCTGCTTGAAAGAATTGTCACTGCGGAGCAGGAGGCAAACAGAGTTGTAAACGTATGGCTGGACGGAGAGAAGAACGCGGTCGCAACGCCTCAGAGCAAGGGCGGCATAGTCAGCTACGTCGCGGATGTTACCGTTCCCGCGAACGAGAGTACCGTAAGTATGGCGCAGCATACGCTTTCGGTTTCGATAGGCGAGGACTTTTCGGTCAAGGAGTTCGACAATCAGATAAGCGTTCCGCGAAAAACGGAAAGCAACACCGATATAACCGAGTTTGAAGCCGAAAATCAAATTGGCGTAAACATAGCGAACAACGACGAGGACGGCACGGGTACGATAGAAGTTACTATGCCGTATGACGCGGATTTAACGCAGTTCGTCATAAATACTCTGACGATTTTGGACGGATTTTTCGCTTCGTATGCAATCTACTCTCCCGACGATACCGAACACAGCAGTCCCTTGGATAAGAGCGGACCGCTAGACGTCAGCAATTCGCTGATTTGTATTGTAACGGCTGAAAACGGGGCGCAGAGGACGTACACCATAACGGCTCAGAAGCAGGCGACCCCGTCTGTTACAAAGGTGGAATTTGAGAATCCCACATCAAGCAAGCCCGGAAACGTACCAATCAACGTGTACGGCGAAAATCTTGACAACGCCAAAAACGCGATTGCGGGAAGTCCGGATATAATTGTAAAGGCGACGCTGGTGAGCGGCGATACAAGCAACGGCACCGAAATTACGGCTCAGGCCGAAAAGTCGGCGAGCGGCGACTTCTACACCGCGCTTTTGCCGGTGCCGGAAAACCCCGACGACAACACGAGCCGAGTGTATAATATAACCGTTGAAATTGGCGCGCTCTCGCCGTTTGCCGCGGAAAATCAGCTTGTTATCCGCCCCAGCGAGGCGAACGCGCGTGAAATCACCGAGTTTGTCCTGATTGACAGCGAGGACGTGACGACCTCGGACATAGAAATTTCAAGCGACGGAACAAAGGGTACGATAAACGTGTCCGTTCCCTATAACACCGATTTGAGAAGTATCACTCCCGCAAATATAGCGTTCAGCGCGGGCGCGACGTGCGAACCGTCGGCGGATACCGCGCTCGACTTCGGCGCTCCGGTGACCTATACAATTACCTCCGAAAGCGGAGAGACGAGGGAGTATACCGTAAATGTAACGCGAAAGGACCCGAACACAATCACGGGTGCGGCGGTCGAAAATCCTCCCACATCCTTTGCGGACGTATCGGGTATCAGAGTTGAGATAGAGGGTAACTTTATACCCAAAAGAGACACCGACCCGAACGGTCCGGCGGACAATCTGGCATTTAAGGCGGTCTGCGGCGAGGAGGAGTACCACGGCGTAATTCTCAGCTACGGCGAGAGCTACGGCGGCTACGCGGAGGGCTTAATATCTCTGGACGAGAGAAATATGACCTACGAGGAAAAAGAGTATAAAATTATAGTTACGATAAACGGCAACGAGGTTGAAGCGGGTACGATAACCGTGCCGCGCAGAACCACACGAAGCATCAAGAGCTTTGTGATAGGCGCAGAGGAGGGCGTTATAGACGAGGAAAACCTCACCGTGCATATAACACAGCCGTATAACACCGATTTGAACAGCTTGGAGCCGACTATAGAGATAGACGGCGACGAGGTTGAAAAGGGAACCAACTTCGCTTTGACCGGCGAACGAGCGGTATATTCGGCGCAGTATATGGTTCACGCGAAGGACGACGACTCCAGAGCCTATACGGTATATATAACCCGAGAGGGCAGCCCGACGATAATGAGCGTCGAGATTACCCAGCCGACCGACTCCGAGGGCGGAGTCGCGAGAGTGGATATAAAGGGCGTGTTCTACGACAGCCTTACCGTGAACGCGGTCAGAAACGGTACAAGTATTGCGGGAACCACGT
Source organism: uncultured Clostridia bacterium (assembly GCA_947631965.1). Lineage (GTDB taxonomy): Bacteria > Bacillota > Clostridia > Monoglobales > Monoglobaceae > CANQBQ01. Next base: position 75,917 of record CANRNL010000001.1, on the reverse strand, counting down.
CTATCGACAGCGAAGGCAACGTCTATGTGACCTTTAATATGCCGCCCAACACCGAAAATATCGATGAGGAATACGAGCTTGTGTTTGCCGTGGACGGCTTTGAACAAAGCGAGATAACGTTTGAGCAGAGCGTCGGAAAGATAATAGTTCCGCACGGTGTTATCGAGGACGTTAAAGGCGAAATCACAAAATTTGAGATAAACGGTAAATCGGGCGAGATAAATGATGAGGACAGCACGATAACGGTCACTCTGCCATATGACACCGACCTGTCGGAGGTCGAGGCGGACGTTGAAGTGACGGGCGGAACCTGTACGGCGGGCGCGTTTACCCCCACGGGCAGGAGAGGCGAGTATTCGGCGCAGTACACCGTGACGGATGCAAACGGAGGCACGAGAACATATACGGTATATGTAACGCGCGACGGCTCGCCGACGATAAAGAGCGTCAAGCTCTCCCAGCCGCGCAGCAACAAGGGCGGCACGGCTCGCGCCGAAATAGAGGGAATATTCTTCGACAGCGTTTCGGTCAATGCGGTCAGAGGCAGCACCGTGATAGAAGGCACGGTGACGTTCAACGAGGCGGGTAAGGCGGCGGCGACCTTTGATATGCCGCCCAACACCGAAAATATCGACGAGGAATACGAGCTTGTGTTTACCGTGGACGGCTTTGAACAAAGCGAGATAACGTTTGAGCAGAACTTTGATAAGATAGTTGTTCCGCATACGTCCGACTATCTGCTTGAAATCACTCTTCCCGACGGTTTGCAGGAGGGAGAAACCCGTTACAACGGAAAGGAAATTACTATTGACGTACCGTATATTTATGCGGACAAATTGAAGTCGGTCGTTCCGAACATAGTGTATGATTCGGACGTTATATATCCCGAAGCGGGTGCGTCGATCGATTTCAGCGGCGAACCCGTCAGCTACACTCTGTCGAGCGCGGACGGCTTAACTCAGACAGTATATACAGTCCGTATAAATCTTGTGGGTGAGGACCCGTATATCCTCGGCTTCACGCTGGAAGGTCAGATAGGCGATACCGAGCTAAGCGACGATTACATTAAAATAATAATGCCCTACGGCACAGACCTTAAGAGCCTCAGACCCACTGTAAGGGTGTCGGACGGCGCGGATTATTCGCCCAAGGGCGCGGCGGACTTCTCCGCTTCGGAGGAAGAGCCGGTTGAATACACGGTGACAAACAAATACGGCGTTTCCCGCAAGTATTATGTTACGGTTTACGAGCAAGAGGAGCAAAAGGAGGAAGAAAAAGATTCGCGTCCCGGACGTAAGGGTACAATCCGAGAACCCGAGCCGACGCCGAGCGGCGACGAAGATAAATCCGACGTCGATACGGTAAAGCCGTATATAAACGGTTACCGCGAGGACGGAACGGTGAAATTTAAGCCCAACAGCGCGATAACGAGAGCCGAAACTGTCAAAATACTCGCAGTCCTCGACGGCGGCTATGACGGCTCCGAAAAATATCCGAGCGTGTTTGCCGACGTAGACCCGACCGAGTGGTACGCGAACTATATGAATTACGCGGCTGTGAAGAACTATATATCCGGTTATGAGGACGGCACGGCGCGTCCGGAGGGTCGAATTACCAGAGCGGAATTTGCGGTTATGGCGGCAAAATATATGGGAATCAGTCTCGGAAGCGGCGAAGCGCGATTCTTCAGCGATACCGATGACAGCTACGGCTGGTGCATACCGCATATCAACGCGCTTTGGGAGCGCGGCATAATAACGGGCTATGAGGACGGTACGTTCAGACCCGAAAACGCGATTACCAGAGCGGAGGCGGTCACAATCATAAACCGAATTTTGGGAAGAAGTATGACCGACGAAATCCGCGAGACGCTTGAAAATCCTTTTGATGATATTTCCTCGTCGTGGGCGTATGACGATATACTCCTCGCCTCCTGCGAGTACACCGAGCAGTAAACGAATAAAACCGAAAATCGGCTGCCGAAAGGCAGTCGATTTTTTATTTAAAAATTTTTAAAAAATTTTTGGAAAAACTATTGACATAGTGAAAAATCGTGCTATAATATTGTTAAAGGTCAAAGAAAGTCAAAGTCAAAAACGAGGTGAGAAAGATGAAGCTCAGCAATTTGATTGAACAGTTTATAAAGGATATGCTAAGCGAGAGCGGAGAAATCGAGCTTAAACGAAACGAGCTTGCGAATCATTTTAATTGTGTACCTTCTCAAATTAACTATGTTATTTCGACGAGATTTTCACCCGAAAGAGGGTATATTGTAGAGAGCAGGCGCGGCGGCGGCGGATACATTAAAATTTCTCAGGTCGCGCCGGTCGGCGGAAACTACGTTATGCACACGGTCAATGTGATAGGCGGCTCGCTCGCGTTTGACGACGCCCGCGCCATAGTTCAAAATTTGTACGACAACGGATTTTTGACCGCGGACGAGGCAAAAATAGTGGTGTCCGCGCTCGGCGACAAGGCGATACCGCTGAAGCGTCCGGAGCAGGATATGGTGAGGGCCGCCATATTCAAAAATATTTTGGTAAACATCGCAAAATAAATAAGGGGGTATTTATTATGAAATGTCAAAGATGCGGAAAAAATGAAGCCAACAACCACTTTTCCAGAATTGTGAACGGAAAAAAGGAGGAACTGCATCTGTGCAGCGCGTGCGCCAACGAGGAGTTCACTTTTTTACCGTTCGGCGGCGACCCGTTCGGAGTGAACAACTTTTTGTCGGGTCTGTTCGGCGGAACCTCCGCCGATATGCAGACGGGCGTGCAGAACGTCTGCCCGACCTGCGGCATTACGTTTGACGAAATTTGTCAAAAGAGCAGGATAGGCTGCGCCGACTGCTACAACGTATTTCGTTCGCGGCTGGCAAACACCATTAAGCAGATACACGGCAACGCTCAGCACACCGGTAAAATTCCCGGCAGAGCGGGCTCGGAGATAAGCCGCAGCCGCCGCATAGAAAAGCTCGAAACCGAGCTGAACCGCGCCGTTATGAAGCAGGAATTTGAACAGGCGGCGAAGATACGCGATAAAATCAAGGAGCTTAGGGGGGAATAAATTATGTGGTACACCGAAAACGGAAATATGGGCGATGTGGTACTCTCCACAAGGGTCAGACTGGCGCGAAATATTGCTTCGATACCGTTTGCGCCGCGTATGACGAAAAAGAATCAGGGCGACGTTATAGAAAAATGCCGCAAGGCGTTTGAGGGCGACAAGGATATGAAGTTTATCGACATTTCCTCAATGCGCGACTACGAGCGTCAGGCTCTTGCCGAAAAGCACATAATAAGTCCCGAAATGGTATCGTCGACACGCAGGACCGGACTTTTGCTGAGCGGCGACGAGCGCGCCGCGATTATGCTGAACGAGGAGGACCATATCAGGATACAGTATATGTCGTCGGGGCTTGACAGGAACTGTCTTGTTGAAGCGAACAGACTGGATGATAAGCTGGAGGCGAGCGTGGATTTTGCGTTTGACCCTCAGATAGGCTATCTGACCTGCTGCCCCACGAACGTCGGCACGGGTATGAGAGCGTCGGTAATGGTGTTTTTGCCGGCTATGGTTATGAGCAACAGCGCCGACAGGATTTTCCGCTCTCTTTCAACGCTGGGTATGACGGTGCGCGGACTTTACGGAGAGGGAAGTAATTCGGCGGGCAATATATTCCAGATTTCAAATCAGGTGACGCTCGGCGTTTCCGAAGAAGAAATATGGAACAAGCTGGAGCAGATAACCGGTGAAATAGTCGAAAAGGAGCGGGAGCTTCGCAAAAAGCTGTATGAAAACAGTAAATATGAAACGGAGGACAGAGTTCTGCGTTCTCTGGGAATACTTACCAACGCAAGACTTATGAGCGGGCAGGAGGCGCTGGCGCGCCTTTCAGATGTGCGGCTCGGAATCTCTCTCGGAATAATAAAGGACGTTTCAGTCGAGAAGCTTAACGAGGTTATGTACCATACCTTCCCCGCGACCATAGTAAACACATTTAACATTTTCAGCGCACGCGAAAGAGATTTAAAGCGTGCGGAAATAACAAAGGAGCTTACAAAGGCTCCCTGTTCGGACGATTTAAACGGTTCGAACAAAGAAAATAAAGCCGCAGGATACGCGGAGCAAGGAGATGATTTAAATGCTTAACAACAGATTTACCGAACGCGCTCAGACCGCGCTCAACCTTGCGGAAGAGGGCGCAATGGATTTGGGTCACAACTATATCGGAACCGAGCATATTTTGCTCGGACTTACGCAGGAGGGCGAGGGCGTAGCATCCCGCGCGCTTTCCGAGGTGGGCGTAACCGCCGAAAAAATAATCGAGAAAATTTCGGCGTTTGTCGGAACCGGCGAGCCGACCGACATTCCGCCGGAGGGTATGACCCCGCGTACAAAGCGTATACTTGAGCTTAGCTACAACGAGGCGGCTCAATTCGGACACAGCTATATCGGAACCGAGCATATTCTGATTGCCCTCCTGCGTGAGGGCGAAAGCATTGCCGTCAGAATACTTGGCTCGCTCGGCGTCAGCTTACAGGGATTGTATAACACGGTTATGAATTTCCTGAATCACCAGGTCGGCGACGAGGATGCTCCGTCGGGAATTTCGGGCGGCGCACCCGCCCGCGGCGGAAAGACCCCGACGCTTGACCAGTTCGGCAGAGATTTGACCAAGATGGCAAAGGAGAACAAGTTTGATCCGATAATCGGACGGGACAAGGTCATAGAGCGTGTAATTCAAGTACTCAGCAGGCGCACCAAGAACAATCCCTGTCTTGTAGGCGAGCCGGGCGTCGGTAAAACCGCGATAGCCGAGGGTTTGGCGCAAAAGATAGTCGCGGGAAGCGTCCCTGAAACGCTTACCGACAAAAAGGTAGTCGCGCTTGACCTGTCGTCTATGGTGGCGGGAGCGAAGTACCGAGGCGAGTTTGAGGACAGACTTAAAAAGGCTCTAGAAGAAATACGCAAGGCGGGCAACGTGATTTTGTTTATTGACGAGATTCACACCATAATCGGAGCGGGCGCGGCGGAAGGCGCGATAGACGCGGCGAATATTTTAAAGCCGTCGCTGGCGCGAGGCGAGATACAGCTAATCGGTGCGACCACGCTTGACGAGTACCGCAAGTATATCGAAAAGGATGCGGCTTTGGAGAGACGTTTTCAGCCCATCACGGTAGACGAGCCGACCGAGGAGGAAAGCATTGAGATTTTAAAGGGTATCCGCGACAAATACGAAGCGCACCATAAGGTAAAAATTACAGATGAAGCGATAGAAGCGGCGGTTAAAATGTCGGTGAGATACATTTCGGACAGATTTTTGCCCGATAAGGCGATAGACCTTATTGACGAAGCCGCATCGAGAATAAGGCTCAATCAGCTTACCGCGCCTCCCGACGTCAAGGAGCTTGAAGAAAAAATAAACAGAATAAAGCAGGAGAAGGAGGAGGCCATAACCGCTCAGGAATACGAACAGGCGGCGAAGCTGCGCGATAAGGAAAACGAGCTTGTCGCAGAGCTTGACTCGGTAAGGGAAAACTGGCGAAGCTCCGCGAACACGAACGAGGTTCAGGTCACAAAAGACGTGGTGGCTCAGCTTATTTCCTCGTGGACGGGCATCCCCGTAAAGTCGCTTGAACAGACAGAGAGCGAGAGACTTCTCCACTTGGAAGAAGAGCTTCATAAACGGGTTATAGGACAGGAAGAAGCGGTCAGCGCCGTTTCAAAGGCAATAAGGCGCGGCAGAGTCGGTCTTAAAGACCCGAAGCGCCCGATAGGCTCGTTTATATTCTTAGGACCCACCGGCGTAGGTAAGACCGAGCTTTCCAAGGCGCTTGCCGAGGCGATGTTCGGAGACGAGGACGCTATGATAAGAATAGATATGTCCGAGTATATGGAAAAGCATACCGTTTCGCGTCTTGTCGGCTCGCCTCCCGGATATGTGGGCTACGACGAGGGCGGTCAGCTCACCGAAAAGGTACGCCGAAAGCCCTACTCGGTAATTCTCTTTGACGAGATTGAAAAGGCGCACCCTGACGTTTTCAACATACTGCTTCAGATTTTGGACGACGGTATTTTGACCGACGCGCAGGGCAAGCGCGTGGACTTTAGGAACACGGTCATAATTATGACCTCGAATCTCGGCGCGCGTTCCATAACCGAGGATAAGTCGCTCGGCTTTGCCGCCGGCGGCGAAAAGGATAACGACAGCAATTACGAGAAAATCAAATCCAATGTAATGTCCGAGGTAAAGAGAGCGTTCCGACCCGAATTTTTGAACAGGGTGGACGATATAATCGTGTTCCATAAGCTGACCGAGGACAATATACGCGAAATCGCGTCAAAGATGATGAAGACTCTTATCGACGGTCTTGCGTCCAACGGAATTACCGCTCACGTGGACGACAGCGCGATAAGCGAGATTGCAAAGCAGGGCTTCGACCCGATATACGGCGCGCGCCCGCTCCGCCGCGCGATACAGTCGAAAATCGAGGATATGATAGCGGAGGAAATGCTCGCGGGAAAGATAAAGTCGGGCGACAATATAACCATAAAGGCGGATGGTGAAAAGTTCTCGGCAGTTCGCTCCGAGGAGTAAAGCAAAACAAAAAAGAGGCTTTCGTTTTGAAAGCCTCTTTTTTACTTTATTTACGCGTCCGCGTTTTGAACATTTTGCATATGATAGAAAAGTCCGTGCTTTGCCATAAGCTCATCATAGTTTCCTATTTCACGGCATACGCCCTCCGAAATTACCGCTATTCGGTCGGCGTTTTTAATGGTTGAAAGTCGGTGCGCCACGATAAACGTCGTTCTGCCGTCCTTTAAGTTTTCGAGAGCGCTCTGTATTTTTCGCTCCGAAACGGTGTCGAGCGCCGAGGTCGCCTCGTCCAGAATTATAATTTTTGGGTTTCGTATCAGCGCGCGGGCAATCGACACTCGCTGCCGCTGTCCGCCCGAAAGGTTGTTTCCATGCTCGGTTATCGGAGTATCCCAGCCGTCGGGCAGGCTTTCTATAAGCTCGGTGAGGTTTGCGTCCTCGATAACGCTTTTTAGCTCCTCGTCCGAAACATTGGCTCTGCCGTAGGTAATGTTGTCCTTTATCGTACCCGTGAACAGGATAGAGTTCTGCGGCACGACCGCGATATGCTTTCGGTAGCTTTGCAGATTTATGTCGGTTATGTCGTTGCCGTCAATCAAAATCTTTCCCTTTGACGGGTACATATATCCGATTATAAGGTTCAAAAGCGTGGTCTTGCCCGCGCCCGACTCTCCAACGAACGCTATGGTTTCGCCCGCCTTGACGGACAGAGTGAAGTCGGACAGCACCGGCGTGTCGCTTCCCATATATGAAAATCCGACGTTTTTAAACTCAAAATTGCCGTCAACGCCCTTGAGCTTTCTTTTGTGCTTGCTGTCCTCCACGTTTTCCTCAAGCAGTACGTCACCTATGGAGGTAACTGACTCCAAGCCCTTGGATATGATTGGGAGCAGGTTGGTTATCGCCAGAATCTGGCTCACAATGGTTGAAAAATATGACTGATACATAGCGATGTCGCCGACCATTATACTGCCGCGGTATGCCAAAAGACCCGTAAATCCGAGACAGATGACCTGAAAGACCATAAATACGGTCCAGCTTATATCTCCGAAAAGCGACTGTATTATATCGAGACGATAGCCCTTTTCGGCAGTCTCGACAAGCTGATTTGAGATACGCGCTATCTCGTAGTCCTCAAGCGCGTGTGCGCGGGTTATCGGAACCAGGTCTATCATTTCGACCACCTTCGCGCTGGTAAGCTCCATTTCCTGCCTGAACTCGCGGTTGCGCGTTTTAATATCCTTTTTGAAATAAAACATTACCGCCGCCGCCACGGGAACAGTTGCGACAAAGAACAGGAAAACGGTCACGCTTTTTGAAAGCGTGAAGCCTATCGCAATAGCGAGGCTCATAATCACGTTTACAATATTTATAAAGAGCTGATGTGACAGAGTTTGTATAGCTTCGACGTCGCGCATAACCTTGGAGAGCAATCGTCCCGACTGCATAAGGTTATGATACGATATTGAAAGCTGCTGGAGCTTTCGCGTTATGGAGTTGCGAAGCGCCGCCTCGACAAATCTTATCGCGCGGGAGTACAGCTTTGTGTGAAAGTAGTTTGTGGGAACGTGGATAATCAAAAGCACGAGCATAAAAATCACGTTTAATATTATGACGCGCATACTGTTTCCGACGCCGTAGGTCGCCGCGTTGATTATGTTCGCGGTCACCGCGGGCAATAAAAGGGTGGGCAAATGCTTTATAAAGTACAAAAACGACGAGCCGGACAGCTTACCGTAATTGCCCTTGTAGAGGCTTGCCAGCGTTCTGAAGCTGTGGTTCCTGTTTTTTGAAAATCTCGGTATAAAGTCAAATTTCTCCATATCCTGACTTGAGAAAGAAGCCTTACCTCCGATTCGTTTGAGGACCTTCATAATACATACCCCCTCCAAACGCTATTATACACCCCTGTTTTTGCAAAGTCAATTTGACGGAGCGCCAAATATGTACAAAAATAGTTGAACCTAATCAAAAAATATTGTATAATTGTATCGGTGGTGGCTTTAATGATACGTCTTGCGAGGGAGGACGAGACGAAGCTTATAGCGAATATGTGGGATATATGCTTCGACGACCCTCCTCATTTTATAAAATGGAATTTTTCACGGAACTACTCCCCGAAAAACACTCTTGTTTTTGAGGAGGACGGCGTTTTGTGCGCGAATATGCAGCTTATGCCGTACACGCTCAGCCTTTGCGGTCAAGCTGTTCCCGTGTCGTATATTTCGGGCGTTGCGACGCTCCCCGAATATCGTATGCGCGGCTGTTACAAAAGCTTGCAGGCGGAGGCGTTTTCGCTGATGGCGCGGCGCGGTATTCCGATTGCGATTTTGGTGCCTTTCAGCTTTGAATTTTACGAGAAGCAGGGCTTTTCGGCGTACTGCGATAAGACGGTTTACACTCTGCGCGGCAGACGTTTTAAGAGGAGCGGAGCATATACAGCCGCTCTTTCGGACGAAACCGCCTCTCGGCTTGACGGCATTTACAGGCGCTGCACGGCGGCGCTCAACGGGTTTGTCATTCGGAGCGGGCAGGACTGGCGGCTTATTCTGGAGGACGTAATATTAAATTCGGGCGGCGGCTGTGTTATCGCCGACGGCGGTTACGCGCTGTATCGGCTTGATAAAAGCACGGATACCGCCGAAGTCTTTGAAATGATGTGCGAAAATCCGCGCGCCGCCGAGAGCTTGCTCGGCGAGATTGGCGCGGAGAATTTCAAAATCACCGCGCCTAGCTCCGCGTTTGAGAGCGGCTTCGCCGAAGCGGAGAGCAAACGCTTTGCGATGATGCGTATCGTTGATGTGCGGACAGTCCTTGAAATTTTGGCGCGGGATTTTGAGGGAAACATTCGCATAAGGGTTACCGACGAAAATATAGAGCGCAATAACGCGGTGTTTCAAATATCGCGCGGATTGGTGGTGTGTGTCACGGGACACGCGGATATTTCGGTTGACGTGAGGCGGCTTGCCGCGCTCGCGTCGGGGTATGAAGAAGATAAGTCCTTTAGGGGCTTGTTCAAAAAGAGAGAAAATTTTGTTAATTTGTTATTATAGCCGATATGTTGACTAAATTTATATAATATGCTACAATGATAGCGATTGATTAGCTTTTGGAGGGGATTTATATGGCGCAGTATTATTCCGATGTCAATAATATAAAGCATGATGTTTTCAAGTGCGTTGCAAAATTTGCGTTTGAAGGAACGCTGGAGGAACATAAGGACGAAATTCCTTATATGGTCATTCCGGGAATTACTCCGAAATTCAGATGCTGTGTCTTTAAGGAGCGGGAAATCGTGCGTCAGCGCGTCAGGCTTGCCACGGGCAAGCTCCCCGCAGGCGAGGAAGGCGGCGAAAATATAGTTCATGTAATACGCGAGGGCTGCGAGGGCTGTCCGCTCAGCAGATTTCATGTAACTCCGAACTGTCAGAAGTGTATCGCGAAGAAGTGCGTTAAGGCTTGCTCGTTCGGCGCGATAAGCATAACGCCCCACGGCGCTTACATAGACCAGCAAAAGTGCCATGAGTGCGGCAGATGTGCCAAGGTATGCCCGTATAACGCGATTACCGACCTGGTGCGCCCCTGTAAAGCGGCGTGTCCGGTCAACGCAATTACATATGACGAAAATAAAATCGCAAAAATCGAAGAGGACAAGTGCATAAACTGCGGCGCGTGCGTGCGCGACTGTCCGTTTGGCGCGATTTCAGATCTTTCGTTTATGACGAGCGTTATCGAGGAACTGAAAACCGCGATGACGCACGAGGAGTTTGTAAACGAAAATGCGGACGCGTCCGCCAAATCGGACAAGAAAAAGGTGTTTGCGATTTTTGCGCCGTCCATCGAGGGTCAGTTCGGCGCGGACGTGACCGTGACAATGATTAAGGCGGCTCTTAAAAAAATCGGATTTACCGACGCTTTTGAGGTGGCTCTCGGCGGCGACGCCACTGCGTACTATGAAGCCGAGGAGCTTGAGGAGCATATGGCGGAGGGCAAGCCGCTTACCACGTCCTGCTGTCCCGCCTTTAAGCAAATGATAATCAAGCACTTCCCTCAGGTCTTTGAGAATATGTCAACGACGCTTTCTCCCGCCGCCGCGCTTTCGAGATATTTGAAGGCGATGTACGAGGGTTGCTCGGTGACGTTTATCGGTCCGTGTATCGCGAAGAAAAACGAAATAAAGAATTTCGGAATATCGGACAACGCCGACTATGTTCTCACGTTCGAGGAGCTTTTGGGAATGTTCGACGCAAAGGAGATAGAGTTTGAAAAGCCGGACCCCGAAGAGGACGACGGCACATATTACGGTAAGGAATTCGCGGTGTCGGGCGGCGTTGCGGCGGCGGTCGGACAGGTTTTGAAGGAAAAGAACTTTGAAAAGCCGGTCAAGGTCGAGCGGTGCAACGGCGCGGAGGAGTGCAAAAAGATGCTTATGCTTCTCAAGGCGGGTAAGCTCGACGCGGATATTTTGGAGGGTATGGCGTGCGCTTACGGCTGTATCGGCGGACCCGGAATAATCGAGGACCCGCTCGTTACAAAGCGTAACCGCTCGGTGCTTCTCAAAGCCGCGACGAAGCATAACATAAGCAAAAACGTGAGCGAGGACTTTGACTTCGGCAAGATAAATATGCATGTTGATTAGGTTTTTATGTTCTTTTCTTGATAGCAAGAAAAGAACGAAAGCCGCGTAATCTCGTAAATGGAAACTTGCGACGATGTAGGGGCGAACCGTGTTCGCCCGTAATGCCCGCGCTTCGCGCGGGCGGGTTATGTACTTTTCTTACGTAAGAAAAGTACGAAAAGAACGGTCAGGGCTCTGCCCTGGCGACCCGCCGCGTGTAAGGCTGTTGCCTAAAACACGCGGCAAAACCCAATGACGGTAAAGCCGAAACCTTACTTTACCGTTTCTAATTAAGTTTTCGCGTGAGTGCATCCGCGACGGGCGAACACGGTTCGCCTCTACGACCAAAAAGGGAAACTTGCGACGAGTTTATTAAAAATCAGTCTGTCGGTTCGGCGGGCTGATTTTTTATTACGCGGAATTATTGTTTTATCGGGCGCATAACATTAAAAACGGGAAACAAGCAGTGCCGAGGGGGATAATTATGAAAAAATTTTTATATTTCAAAATACTTTCGATTATTGTTATGGTCGCGCTGACGTTTGCGGTAAATTCGCGCTGCCCGCGCTCTAGCGGAGAGGTGTCGGGCGAGAGCGACGAAATGCGCGGTGTTTGGGTTTCGACGGTGTTCGGCATAGACTTTCCGTCCGCCGAAGGACTGTCCGCGGCTCAGCTTAAAAGCGAGCTTGACGCTATCGTGCAAAACGCCGCGGATATGGGCTTTAACGCGATTTTCTTTCAGGTTCGTCCCGCCTGCGACGCAATGTATAAGTCGGACATTTTTCCGTGGTCAAAATATCTGACGGGCAGGCAGGGCGCGGAGCCGCCCGACGGCTTTGACCCGCTCGAATATATTATCGAGCGGGCGCACGAGAAAAAAATTGCGCTTCATGCGTGGATAAATCCTTTCCGCGTATCGTCGGACGAGGCGGAGAGCGCCGCACTCGCGGAAAATAATCCCGCGCTCTCGGACGGCTTTTCGGTCGAGTGCGGCGGCAAGCTGTACTTAAATCCGGGGCTTCCCGAGGTCCGCGACCTTGTGGTAAGCGGCGTTTCGGAGATTTTGGAGCGGTACGACGCGGACGGCATACATATGGACGATTACTTCTATCCGAGCGGCGAGTTTGACGACAGCGAGGCGTTTGCAAAATACGGCGACGGCAAAAACATCGAGGACTGGCGCAGAGAAAACGTGGACGCGCTCGTGAGCGCAATCTATGATACAGTAAAGGCGAAGAAGCCGAGCGCCAAATTCGGCATAAGTCCGGCGGGAGTGTGGGCAAACCGCTCTTCCAATCCGCTCGGAAGCGACACAAAGGGCGGCAACGAAAGTTATTACGCCGCGTCCGCCGACTCGCGCGGCTGGGTGAAGAAGGGAATAGTGGATTATATCGCGCCTCAGATATATTGGAACATAGGCTTTGAGCTTGCGGACTACGCGACGCTGTGCGACTGGTGGAGCGATGTGACGGACGGCACGGCGGCGGAGCTTTACATAGGAATGGCGGCGTATAAGGCGGCGCAGGAGAGCGACGAGAGCAGCGCGTGGTACGGCGAGCGCGGAGTGGAGGAGATAAAGGCGCAGATAGAGAGGAACCGCGCCGAGCCTCGTATAGACGGCGAAATAATGTTTACCTATCATTCACTGATTGACTCTCCCGCCCTCCGCGAAATGCTCACCGCCGAATACGGCGAATAAACATTTTTTGAAATATTAAATTTTCGTTGCGAACGTGTAACATCTTTGTTGCGTACGTTGACAATATACCCCAAAAATAAGTAAAATAATAGTAAGCATATTATTGCCGAATTTAACGGCTATTAAAAATAAGGAGGAATGATTGTGAACAAGAAAAGGTTATTGGCAACGATACTGAGTGCAGCTCTTACGCTTACAACCGTTCCCGCGACGGTTTTCGCGGCGGATGAGCAGAACACGGATATAACCGGTTCACTGCACGCGACGCTGCGTTTCGACTATCCGCAGCTTCTTGCGACTGTGCGGGAGAAGAATATCAATGTTACACTGTATGACAAAAACGGAAGCGCGATAGGCGAAATTCCGTTTGACGGCGGCGTTAGCGGAGAGATAAGCGACAGGGCGGTTGTTACAAAGAAAAATACCGAAGGCGGAGTTATGAACGGCGAAAAGGAGATAGGCTATCTCGACATAACCGTTCCCGGACTTCCGCTCGGCGATTACAGCTTTGAGTTTAAGGGAGACGGATACGTTCCGTACAAGACCCCCGTCATAAGCATAGACGACTACTCGCGTCAGGTGATAGTCGGCACGGGCGGCGACACATTCTCGATAGGCGACCTAAACGGCGACGGCAAGGTGAATAAAAAAGACCGCGATTTGATGTCGGATGAGCTTGGAAAGACGGACAATCTCGGCGTTTATGACCTAAACGGCGACGGCGAGGTCAATATCGTAGACCTCGCGTACGTTAACCACCAGATAGACGGCACGGGCGACGCGCAGATTTTCGACACCGCGCTTATCGCTCAGAAGGCGGTTAAGACAGATGTTATAAACGATTATGTCAATGTAGAGGGAAGTATAAGCGATATATTTGCGGAGAACAACCAAAATCCGGTTTCCGTCACCTCAAAGAGCGAGGGCGGAGAGCTTGCCATACCGATAGAGTTCAACAGCGCGACCGAAATGGAGCAGATAGAAATTGTGGCGCCCGATGCTGCGGGCGCGATAACGGCGGGCGTTGCGGACGTTACCTATGAGGACGGACACGGAAAAGAGATTACCGAGAGTATTGCGTTTGACGAAACCATACCTGAGGGCGTATCGCTCCTGAGCGTCTTTGATTCGTCGGCGAGAAGCGTCGTAATTCCGCTCGGCAAGCGGGTTGCGGTAAAGAAGGTAGTAATAAACGTTACCAAGGCGGAGGGCGAGGACGGAACGCCTACCTTTGCGGTAATTCAGGAAGTAAAATTCCTCAAGGATATAGTACCCGAAAATCCCGTGCTTCAGTCGCTCAGCGTTAAGAACGTAAAGGCTGAGCCGAGAAACGAGAGCGTTATGCTCACATGGGATAAATTCCCGAACATCACGGGCTACACCGTATACTACAGAATGGAAGGCGAGAGCGAGGAACTGCAGCTTACGGTCAGCACAAACTCCGCGCTCATTACAGGACTTAAAAATCTTAAAACGTACCACTTTAACGTGGTTCCGATAAGCGGCGACTGGAGCGGCGGACGCTCCGAAACGGTCAGCGCGATACCTCAGCCGACCTCGCCGCCGCTGAAGCCCGATATGATAGTAGTAACTCCGATGGACTGCGCGCTCGGACTGTCGTGGAAGGCAACCGAGGACGCGACATATTATAAGGTTTTCTATAAAAAGGCTTCGGATAAAGATTTTACGCAGTGGGGCGACAAAATTTACGAGCCCAAGACCTCGATAGGCGGACTTACCAACGACGTGGAGTACGAGCTGTATGTCATAGCGGGCAACGATATAGGCGAGGGCCCGAAGTCGGATTTGACAACCGGCGTGCCCAAGAAAACCGAGCTTGAAGCTCCCGAAATACCCACTATGAATATGATAGACCTCAGCAACATAGAGGATATTGTTATGACAGACCCCAACAACGTATGGCTGAGCGAATATCCGAACGGCTTTGACGTTCACAACGTCGCCGACGGCGACTACGCGACCCACTGGACGGCGCGCGTTTTCTGGGAGAGCAGTGAATTTACCTTTACCTTTAAAGAGGCAAAGGAAATGGACTATATGGTATATGTACCGAGGCTTGACGGCAACTACCGCAGGAGTCTCGACAGGTACAGCATAACCGTATGGGATGAGGCGGGCAACCAAAAGCAGGTGGTGTCCGGACAGGCGATACCGATAAATTCCAACGAAACGGGATATATGATACTGCCCTTTGAGAGAACCAAGGTAAAGAAGCTCGCGGTAAGCATAGCCCAGTGGGACGGCTCGCCGACGGGCGTGAGCCTTTCGGAGGTCGCATTCTATGAGGCGGATGATTTGGAGGGCGAAGTAAGAGAGCTGTTTGCGAACGACATATACACTGAGCTTTCGGAGTCGGCAAAGGCGGATAAAGACGCGGCGCTTCAAAAGATAGAGGCGCTCCGCGCCCGTGCAAACGACGCCGCGGGCTACTACGTCGATAAAAACGCACTGCTTGACGAGCTTTCGCTCGCAGAGGCGCTGCTAGGCGGAGACACGTCGGCGCTCGGAATAGTTAAGTTCGGAGCAGAGTCTCGCAGCACAAGCCCCGACAGTGAGAAGTATATGCAGTCGGCAAGCGACCTTCAGCCGCTCGGCGCGGTCGCTTATGCCACCGATTATGCGGTCAGAACCAACAAGCCGCAGACCAAGGTTACGATATATGCCCATATACCCGACGGCGAAGAAGTATATCTTGTTCCGACCCAGTACTTTGCCGAGGCAAACGCTTGGCAGGGCGGCGGAATACCTTTGCAAAACGGCAGAAACATTATAGATATTCCTAAGCTCGGCACGCAGACGTCCGAGCGCGGCGGAGCTTTGTATCTCAGGTATTCCGGCTCAAAGGCGGATGAGATTTCGCTTCATATACGCCTCGGTGTGACGAAGGTTCCGCTTCTTGAGCTTTCGGACTGGTACAGCATAGACGATACCGAAAGGCGCGCGAGAATATCCGCTTACGTTGAGGAGCTTGAGGCGCACACCAAGGCGTACAGAATGACCGAGACGGGAATTTACAACTCGACCGAAATTTCTATGCCGAACGTACTTTTGTCGGTTGCGGCTTCGCCGGTGCTGTCGGCGATAAAGCCGACGGGCGCGGACAACGCGGCAGCCGCCGAAACCCTCTATAACAATGTGCTTGCGTGGGAGGAGTTTATGCACGTTGCAAACACCACGCAGGGCATCGACAATACTCTTGAAAACAGCGATATGCAGTCCCGACAGAATATCAGATATATGCGTATGTTCGCTAAGGCGTTTATGTACGCGGCGGGAGCGCATATCGGTATAGGCTTCGGCTCGGTCGGCGGCACGGTGGTCGGCAGACCCACATCTATGTTGGGTGACGGCGCGGAGACAAACGGCTTGTTCGGCTGGGGACTTGCCCACGAGGTCGGACACAATATGGATAAGCTCGGAAAAGCCGAGATAACCAACAATATTTACGCAATTCTTATGCAGACCTATGACGGCGACAAAAACATACTCCCGTCACGTCTGGAGCTTGAAGACAAGTATGAAGACATTTATCAAAAGGTTGCCGAAGGACGCCCGGGAATGGCGAACGATGTGTTTGTTCAGCTCGGAATGTACTGGCAGCTCCACCTCGCGTATGACGACGGCGACGCGCCTCTCGGCTTCTACAACCGCTTCTTCAAGGAATGGAAGAGCGGCGGCGCGGAAGGCTCATATGACGAGAAAGTTGCGCTGACCGCGAGCAAGGTAGCAAACAGGAATCTGACCGACTTCTTCACAAGCTGGGGAATGGTTCTGAGCGATGAGGTAAAATCCGAGCTTGGAGCATATCCCGCAGAGGAGCGAAGCATACAGTATCTCAACGACGAGTCGAGACGTTACCGCTTGTCGGGCGGCGCAACGGGCAGCGGCACAACGACCGCCGAGGCGACGCTTGACGCGGACAACGAAAAGCAGGTAAATCTCACGTTTTCAACCACTGCGGATAAGGCGGCTGTCCTGGGCTTTGAGATAAAGCGAAACGGCAGGACGATAGCGTTTGTCCGCTATAACGACGGCGAGAACGCTTCGGCTCAGGCGGGCGGCGAATACACGGATTTGATAGGCTCGGCAAACAACAGAGCGTTTGAGTACACCGTAAGCGCATACGATATGCTCGGCAATATGATAGACGAGGCAGACGCGGGACAGGTGCGTGTTTCGTATGTTGACACCGTCGACCCCTCGGAGTACACCGTTACAAAGACGGCTGACGGTCTGACCGCGGTAATGAACGAGCGCACCGCTGTTTCGGGCGTTAAAATCACAAACGCGCCCGAAAGCGGAGAGTTTACGGTGACGATAACCCGCACCGAGGACGGCGAAAACGTTTCGGCGGTTGCAAAGAGAGGCGACTTCACGAAAAACGAAACGCCCGACGCGGGCTACTATGTAGCGTACTTTAATAAGCCGGGCGCGGCGAGCGACGATACCCGCATCTGGACCTATGACGCGGAGGAAATCACCGTGGAGGGCGTACCCGAAACGGCCGAGGTTGAGTTTATCAGCTACGCGGGCGACGATATAGGATTTTACGAGGATGCGGCGGTCGGATACCTCAAAGACGACTATATGTACGGCGAAGGTGAGGACGAAGTAATAAAGGCAGGAACGCTGGTAGTTACGGGTACTTACCGAGGCGACCCGCTCTACAACACAATTCAGGTAAACGGAAGGTTTACGTCGGTAAATCCCGAAACGAACGAGGAAAGCGTTATCGAGCGCGCTATAGACGGTTACAGCCTGCTGTTCGCGGAGATACCCGATGACGGCGAAGTGAGCGATATAAGCGACGGCTTCTTCATATTCGTACCCGACGTTCAGGCGGAGGCGGAGCTTCAGGGCGAGGTGCCCGACTGCTCTGCGGAGAGTCTGCTCCCCGCGTGGATAAAGGCGGAGATTTATCGCACCGATACGATAGAGAGTGCGGACAGCAGACGTTTGACGAGCGACACCGTTTGGATAAGCTCGCCCTCCGAGGACTCTATGCCCGAAATTATATTGAAATGAGGTGGAAACGTATGAATAAAATTGCATCAAAAATAATTTCGATTATATGCGCGCTTTGTATGGCGCTTGCGGTATGCCCTGCCGCGTTTGCGGAGGACAGCGTGCCCGAAGTATCGATTACGCTGGATAAGTCGGGTAAGACCGCCACGATAGGACTTAAAAATGTCGGCTTCGCGTTTTATTCGGCGCAGATTACGCTGGATGCGGCTCCCCAAAACGCATCCTTCACGATAACGCCGAAAAGCTCCTCGTCGTACGGCGTGGTAAAGGAGGACAGCGGGAGCGTAACGCTGTACATTGACTCCACCGACCTGCTTGACGGAACAAAAACGGTAAGTCTTGCGACGCTGAAGGCAACCCGCGAGGTATCGTTCGGAAAGAAAGCGGAAGTAACGCTTGTCAACCGCTCAATGTATCCGGTTTCGTATGACGACGTAAAGGTAAGCACCACAAAGAGCAGTTCGACAAGCAGCACGGGCAGCGGCTCAGGCGGCGGCACGGGCGGCCTTGGCGGCCTTGGCGGCAGTAACGTGTTCCATACGGGAAACACCGGAAATACAGGCAACACCAATACCAATAGTAACAGCGGCGGAGACAATACGGGAAGCACCCCGACGGTCGGCGGCTTTACCGACGTGAGCGGACACTGGGCGGAGGCTGACATCCGCTATGTGACCGAAAAGGGTCTGTTCAACGGTATGAGCGCGACGACGTTCGAGCCGTACTCAAATATGACCCGTGCGATGTTCGTCACGGTTTTGAGCAGGCTCGGCGATAAGGTCGACCAAAAGTGGAATATCCCGTGCGACAATCCTATGAAGTTTGACGACGTTCCCGACGGTATGTGGTACTCCGACGCGGTTGCGTGGGCGGGCGGCACAGGCGTGGTAAACGGAATGGGCGAAAATATGTTTGCTCCCAACGCCGAGGTTACGAGAGAACAGATGGCAGTAATGATAGTAAACTTTGCCGCGCTCGCGGGCACCGAACTGCCCAAGACCAAGGACGCGGCGGACTTCACCGACGAGGCGGCAATAAACGGCTGGGCTAAGGACGCGGTACACGCGGCGCAGCAGGCGGGAATAATAAACGGACGCGACAGCGGCGCGTTTGACCCGCAGGCAACCGCGACCCGCGCGGAGGTGGCGGCAATACTCCACCGCTTCGCGGAAGCGTTTTAAGCCGATTTTATAACGAAGAACGGTTACGGAGATGGTCATTATGAGCATAGAGGCGTATGAAAAAATAGCTTATATGAATGATATTTACGAAAAAATCAAGCAGGGAGAAAGCGCGATTGACAAAAATCGAACCATAACAGCGAAGCAGTCGGTTGATGCGCTCAGAGAAAAGTATGAAATATGACGTTGTTATATACGCGTTCGTTTTTTCTACGGCAGACAAAATTATATAAAGCTTATTTAAACAAACCCCGCCCGAAGCTTTTGCCTCGGGCGGGTTGCGTATGTAAAATTTCAGATAAGTTTTTTAACGCTTCAACTAATTCTCCGTGAAAAACCAATTTATTTTACACGAATTTTACCAATCCATGTAAAACCTGGCATGTTCCATCTCAACAATACCCGAATTAAATATCATCTGACAAAACTCGGCACGAGTGATTTCATTCTGGGGTTTAAAGTTACCGGATGAATCATAGCCGGAGGCGAAGCCGAGCTTATAAGCTTCATAGATGTCCGATTTAAACACATCTCTTATATCGTTATAGTCGGGTATCGTAGGATTCTGATTATAGGTAGGTCTTGTCTTGTCCGCAACATAATAATAATAATCAAGATAATTATCGAAATTACTCGAATTATAGGATCTATAGAAACAAGAAAGTGCTTCTTCGCGATAAGCATTCTGTGCATAATCATCAAAATAAAAAAACCTACTTCCTATTTCGCCTGAAAAATGAGATTCAGGTACCAATTCCCAATATTCAGCATTAACAATGGGTTGCGTAAAATCTGAATTAAAATCATTAGCAGCTAATATACTTTGATCTATAGTACCATCTTCCGAACTATGCAGAATTATACAACGTTCACAGATTACACATACCTGCTGCATGGTAATGGGATCATTAGGGCCAAAAGTGCCATCTCCATAACCCTGAATCAACCCCATGTCTTCACACTTTGAAACTGCTTCATAAAACCAATCTTTTTCATTTACATCGGTAAATTTACTATCTACCTTATAGTCGAAGTTTTTATTTGCGGCAAAGGCAGACTGTGAGAAAATCAAAGCCAAGCAAGCTACGATTGCCATCACCTTAAACAATTTGAAATAATTTCTTTTTGTCATAATTTAAATGACCTCCTTAAAATTTTATTAACATTATCCTTTCGCATATAAAGAATACTCTTTAACAAGTAATTCAAAAATGCACTCTCGCTTTTCGTCGTTTAACGGTAAATCCATATTCGTACAAATATGTTTTTTATACGGGAATTTATCTGATGAAATAATAATAAGGCCGATTCTGTCATACAATGCGTGAAAAGCCCCTGTTTTATGGTCTGCATCTATCATATTTAACGATATTATACAATCAAAAGTATTATATTTCGATTTAACTTCGACCCATTTCCAATTGTTAAGATTGAATTCGGCTATTGTTCCGTTGTTTGTATAGTTTTTTATTCCTTTTCCTGCTCTACTCTTGCTTATAACATATAAAAACTCACAGTCTTTGCATTTCTTTAAATGTTCTTCTAAATATTCCACAAGAGCTAACCGTTCTTCTTCTCGCGCTTTTTCATATTCATCGCGTATTTGTTCAAATATGGTTGCTTGATTTTTGCAGTCGTTTTTATTACTTTCATTTTTCATTTTTTTCACCCCTTAAAATATTTGTGTTTCAAAAAACCCGCTCGGAGGTATTATATATTTTATTAGCCATTACCTAACAAAAACCATATTATCACAAATTTTAATAAAATGCAAGAAAAACTTGTGAGCTAATACCTAACATACAAAATAATAATGATTTGATATAATTTTTTTGAGGTATAAATTATTATGGGAAATTTGGAATACAGCGAATCAATATACGATATAATACGGCGGAACATTAAAAAATATCGCAAAGAAAAAGGTATGACCTCCGCACAGCTTGCGGAAGCGGTTGGACTTTCCCACGATTTTATACGTCAGATAGAGAGCGAGAAAACCCGTTATAATTTTTCGGTAGAAACATTTTATAAAATATCCGTCGCCCTCGGCGTGAGCTTAGATAAATTGGCGGAGAAATCAAGAGCATAAATCAAAAAGCCCTGAAATATCAGGGCTTTTTGATTAGCGCAGTATACTGTGCGGCGTGGTGCCCGAAACCGGGATCGAACCGGTACGGAGATTTCTCTCCACGGGATTTTAAGTCCCGGGCGTCTGCCAGTTCCGCCACTCGGGCACGCAAGCTATATTTTAACACTTAATCTTTGGGTTGTCAATATTTTATTGCTTTCGTCTATTTCTATTTGCCCGACGTCTTGCCTTTCTTATCGAGCCACTTGTTATGGAGCAATATTCCGAGTATGCCCAGCACTCCTATGACCGTGAGCATAATTACCGAATTTAGGAATTTTCCGTTGTCCAGCGCGGAGCCTATGTAGGTCGAAGAAACCACGGCGGGTATTCGCGCAATCGTGGTTATTATGAGGAAATCGCGCTGCTTTATCTTGGTAAGGGGCGCGATATATGTCAGCATATCCTTTGGCAGTCCGGGTATGAAGAACAGGATGAATATTATTATTTCCAGCCGTTTGGTATCGTTCAGAAACTTAAACTTTGAGAGCTTTTCGCTTGCAAAAACCCTTTCGACGAGCTTATGACCGAAAAATCTCACAAGGCTGAAAACAGACATACTTCCGAGAATTGTTCCCGCAAGCACGAGCGCCGCGCCGCCGAACGTGCCGTATATAAGCCCCGCCACGACCTCGATGGGACCGCCCGGGATTATCGCAATCACGACCTGCACGATTTGGATAGCCAAAAGAATCAGCATATCAAAAGGACGGTACTCCAAAATCGCGTCCTTGAGCGCGTCGCGCGAGCGTTCGTCCCCGAAGGATGAGAAGTATCTCCAAAAGTGTGCGACGAACCAGACCGTCATAACGACGAGCGCAATGGCAATCAGCCACATAACGGTATTTACAAACGCTTTTGATGTTACAAATTTCTTTAATTTTTCCATACGAAATTCACATTCTTAAGTTTTTTGGTTTATTTTTTCGTTTCTATTATTTATATCACGTTTTTGGGCTTTCGACAACATTTTTATTGAATTTATTTAAAATTTAATTTATAATTAATGTAAATTTAATAAATTCTTAATTTTGGGGGTATAGGTTATGCCCGATTGCTATATAGTCGGAGCGGGAGATTTTAACCGCGAGGCGTTTTGCCCCAAGGACGGCGATTTTGTCATAGCGGCGGACGGCGGTTGCGGCGCGCTGGAACAGGCGGGAGTTGTTCCCGACTTGTGCGTGGGCGATTTTGATTCGCTCGGCTTTGTTCCCAATCTGCCCGACGTAATAAGCGTAGACCCGATAAAAAAGGACGATACCGATACGATGCTTGCGATAAACGAGGGTCTTGCGCGGGGTTTTAAAAGGTTTTATATTTTCGGAGGTACGGGCGGAAAACGTCCCGACCATACCGTTGCGAATATTCAGGCGCTGTGCCGCCTGGCGTCGCTCGGCGCGTTCGGCTGTCTTGTCGGTATGAGAGAGGTGTACGCCGTGATAAAAAACGGCTCGCTTCGTCTGCCGCGGCGCGACGCGGGAACTGTGTCGGTGTTTTCGCTCGACGAGGTGTCGCGCGGGGTGACTGAGACGGGGCTTTTGTACTCGCTGAGCGACGGCGAATTAAGGCGCGATTTCCCGATGGGAGTAAGCAACAGCTTTGTCGGCGGCGACGCGGAAATTTCGGTGAAAAACGGCACTCTGCTGATTATGTGGGAGGACTTTTCTTAAATATGGACGTTAAACACAACTGCAAATGCGCGATTTTTGATTTGGACGGCACGCTGATTGACTCTATGGGAGTCTGGGAGAGCATAGATATTGAATTTTTAAGTAAGCGCGGAATTTCGCCCGTGCCGAGCGATTATATGCAAACGGTCGCGCCTATGGGCTTTTGGCGCACCGCCGAATATACAATCGGGCGGTTCGGACTTGACGAAAAGCCGCAAAGTCTGATTGACGAGTGGACGGAGATGGCTCACGAGAGGTATTCCAATTCGGTGCCGCTCAAGCCTCACGCGAAGGAGTTTTTGGAATATTTAAAGGCGCACGGAATTTTGCTCGGACTTGCCACCGCGACTATGGAGCATCTCGCGGTACCCGCGCTCAAAAATACGGGTATATACGGCTTGTTCGACTGCATTTCCTCGACCGACGCGGTAAAGCGCGGCAAGGGCTTTCCCGATATATATTTGTATGTCGCGGACAAGATCGGCGTTAAGCCCGCCGACTGCGCCGTTTTTGAGGACATACCCGACGGCATACTCGGCGCGCGTGCGGCGGGTATGTACGCGGTCGGAGTTTTTGACAGTTACAGCGCGGAAAAGCAGGCACAGCTTAAACAGCTCTCGGATAAATATATCCTCGATTTTGCGGAGCTTATTAAATAGGAGTGAACAATATGAAAAAAGTAATAGCACTTGTAATGTTATTGGTGATGGTATTGCAGACCGCCGCTTTTGCTCAGGCGGAGTTTATGTATGGCGAAGCGCCTGCAACAGAGAAAGTCAAAATAGATAGCGAAGAATTTAAGCTGCACGCGAGGATATATAATATAAACGGAGTTCCGTATGTTTACAATAAGTTTGATGTGGCTACCAATCCTGTGCCGTATGATGAAAATTTAAAAGCAATCATCGGAAAAGAATATATTATTACAGATGATTATTATTTGGCGTTTGATGTAGAGAAAACGGGCGCGATAAGTGCCGGCGCATATGTACCTTATACAACATTGCTGATTCATGACAAACAAATGAATCTTGTGCGCGAGGAGGATTTCGGCGGCGGTGTAAGTATAGAAAAAGTCGGATATTGCGGCGGTGTGATTTATTGTGAATATGCCGAAAAATTGGTAGGAGTTTCCGAGAACGGAAAATATTATTACAAAAGAAGCTATGACCCGTATATTGACAGAAACAGTATGCGCGAAAAGATAAACTTTGTCACGGTAAAATCCGCGGATATGATAAACTGGGAAGTGTGTGACAGCGATGAGATTCCGATATCAAACAGCCGCGCAAGCATTTTTAACAACAGCGTATCGATTTATGAAAGAGAACCGCTGCCCGTAGTATATGAAAGCGAGCATAACTTCTCGAGTAATATTGAGAAACTCGGAGATTGGTTTGTCGTATGTGAATTGGACGACAGAGATTTATATATCGATAAGCTGTATCTGTCAAACGATAATATATATTTTAAACCGATAGAATTGTCGGACGAAGTAAAAAATATTATTAAAGAAAGATATTGTAACTATTTCGACTGTGTTTATGAGCTTGAAAACAATATTATTATGACATTTGCTTCGGACTGGTATTTAAAAGTGCCGACAGAAGACATATACAGCGAAATCACTCAAATAGAGGACGCGCCGTATGTCTTGCTCAACGACAAAATCCTCGGCTTCTCACAGCCGCCCGTTATGGAGAGCGACAGAATTTTGGTGCCTATGCGCTTTTTGTTCGAGCAGCTTGGCGCGGAGGTTGATTGGAACAACGACACTCAGAGCGCGATCGCGACGATAGGCGAAGCGGGACAAGAGAGAAAAGTTGAATTTTCAATCGACAACACGACCGCTCTGGTAAACGGAAAACCCGAGACAACAGACGTGCCCGCGCGTCTGATAAACGACCAAACCTTTGTTCCGCTCCGCTTCCTTTCGGAAAACTTAGGCTACAACATCGAGTGGGACAACGACGCAAGAACCGCCGTTATTACGACGGAGTAGGAGAAAACAATAAAACAAGCGCGGCTATTGCCGCGCTTGTTTTATTGTCCGGCTTTTGAGACCGCCTTGCGGATTTTAGGTCCTGCCAGGGCGGCAATCGCCGCCTTGAGCAAGTCAAACGGAATAAACGGTATAACTCCCGCCAAAAGCGCCTGAGGGAGCGTCATATGCGCCTGATACATAAGCCACGCCGTGCCGAAGGCGTAGCATACGACCACTCCGGCAAGCATACCGAAAAACGGAATAAGGCGTTTTTCGGGGAAACGGTCTATGAAAAATCCCGCAATCAACGCGAGGAAGATATAGCCCAAGATATATCCGCCCGTAGGACCCAGCACCTTTGACGCACCGCTTCCGAAGCCCGAAAAAACGGGCACGCCGATAAAGCCTATCAGTATATACAAAAGACAGCTTATAAGACCGTTCTTCGTGCCGAGGACGTACAGCGCAAAGAATATCGCGAGAATTGTCATTGAGACGGGTACCGCGCCAATCGGAACGGTAAACGGTCCGACCGCGCATATTACGGCGGTCATAAGTGCGATAAATACAAGCTGATGAATTTTTTGTCTGTTCATAAAAGTTCTCCGTTTCCGCAGGGCTTGCCGCCCCGCTTTCCCAAAAATAATAATTGAATTATACACCGATTTACAATATTTGTCAACCTATTTTAAAAATAAGTTGACAGAGGGCTTTCCGTGCTACACTTAGCGATTATATTTTTCTAATGTAGGGGCGCACCGCGTGCGCCCGTTTTGCCCGCACTCCGTGCGGGCGGGGTGATGTACTTTTCCCTACGCGGGGAAAAGTACCAAAAGGCGCGTTTAGGGGCTTTGCCCCTAAAAACCCTACCGCGCATAAGACTGATGTCTAAAATGCGCGGCAAAACCCAATGACGGTAAAGTTGAAACCCAATTTTACTGTTTCTGATTGAGTTTTCGTATAAGTACATCCGCAAGCGGGCGAACACGGTTCGCCCCTACATCGTCACAAGTTTCCCTTTATGCTCCGTCGCCCGCAAGCGTGCGTCTGCGCTTTTATGGGAAACTTGCTCCTCTTTCCCAAAAAGCGCAAGCCGCTTTTTGGGAGATTACGCGTCTGCGGCGCGTGTTTTATTGTAGGGTGCGGCGCCCTCGACGCACCGAGCTAAATCGGAACAAAAAAATAACCGACAAAAATCGAAGTGTAAAGGGCGGGTAGCGACGACGACGCGCACCAAAATAAAAAATTGACACGGTATGGCATTTAGTGGTACAATAAAATAAATATGTTTAAAAACAAGGAGTGCGGGCGGTGTTTCTTTCGGACAAGTGGCAGGATTACGAGTTAATAGACGCGTCGGACGGCGAAAAGCTGGAGAGATGGGGCGACGTTATACTCGTTCGCCCCGACCCTCAGATAGTCTGGAGCGTTGCCGAGGGAGAAAAGTCGAAGCTCTGGCGCAGGGCTGACGCGCGTTATATACGCAGCTCAAGCGGCGGCGGACACTGGGAGTACTACGGAAAACGTCTGCCCGACTGGGAGATAAGGTACCGCGATTTGAGCTACGGCGTAAAGCCGATGGGCTTTAAGCATACGGGGTTGTTCCCCGAACAGGCTGTGAACTGGGACTGGTTTTCGGAGCTTATTAAAAACAGCGGCAGGAGCAGCGTCAGCGTGCTAAACCTCTTTGCATACACGGGCGGCGCAACCGTCGCGGCGGCGAAGGCGGGCGCGAGCGTTTGCCACGTTGACGCGGCGAAGGGTATGGTCGCCTGGGCAAAGGAGAACGCCGCGCGTTCGGGTCTGGAAAACTGTCCGATAAGATATATTGTGGATGATGTGAAAAAATTTGTCGCCCGCGAGGGCAGACGTGGACGGCGTTACGACGCGGTAATTATGGACCCTCCCTCGTACGGACGCGGACCGTCGGGCGAGGTGTGGAAAATTGAGGACGAGCTTTTCGGCTTGGTCGAAATGTGCTGTGACATTCTCAGCGAAAATCCGCTGTTTTTCCTTATAAATTCTTACACCACCGGACTTGCGTGCAGCGCGCTCAAAAATGTTATGCGTCTGACGGTGGAAAAGCGGTTCGGAGGAAAAACCACGGCGGACGAGGTGGGGCTTCCGATAACAAACGGAAATATGGTTCTGCCCTGCGGCTATTCCGCGAGATGGACAAAAAATTAAAATTATGATGAAATCAAGCCGACATTAAATCGGGACTGCGGTGATTATATGGGTACTGACGATATAATTAAAATTGAAAATCTTAACTTCTCATACTCAAATTCGGAGACGGGCAAGACGACCGAGGTTTTGAGGAATATAAACCTGAATGTGCGCCGAGGGGAGTTTGTGGCTGTTCTCGGTCATAACGGTTCGGGCAAATCGACGCTTGCGAAGCTGATGAACGCGATACTTACGCCCACGTCGGGCAGGGTGCTGGCGGACGGGATAGACACGGCGGACGAGGACAGGCTTTTTGATATAAGGAGCCGCGTCGGAATGGTGTTTCAAAACCCCGACAATCAGATTGTCACCACAATAGTTGAGGAGGACGTGGCGTTTGCTCCCGAAAATATGGGAGTTCCGCCCGCAGAAATACGGAAAAGAGTGGATTACGCGCTTAAAACCGTCGGAATGTACGAGTTTCGGCGAAGCGAGCCGCACCACCTTTCGGGCGGACAGAAGCAGCGCGTTGCCATTGCGGGAGTTTTGGCTATGATGCCCGACGTAATAGTGCTTGACGAGCCGACCGCTATGCTCGACCCGTCGGGCAGACGGGAGATTATAAACACGGTTTCCCGCCTTAACCGCGAGGAGGGTATGACGGTAATACTGATAACGCATTATATGGATGAGGCGGTGCGCGCCGACCGCGTAGTGGTTATAAGCGACGGACAAATCGTGCGCGACGCTTCGCCGCGTGAGGTATTTTCGCAGGTGGATGAGCTGAAAAAAATCGGTCTTGACGTTCCGCAGGCAACCGAGCTTGCGTACCTTTTGTCAAAGGACGGATTTGATATAAAAACAGATGTTTTGAACGCGGAAGAGTGTACTTCCGAAATCGAGCGTTTGATGACGCAGGCACGGAAATAAGTGAGAAAGGGCGTAATACGCATATGTTAAAGCTCGAAGATGTTTCTTACGTTTATCAAAAGGGCAGCCCGTTTGAAAAAGAGGCGCTTAAAAATGTTAATATAACAATAGAGGACGGCGAATTTATTGGACTTATCGGGCATACCGGTTCGGGAAAGTCCACGCTTATCCGGCTTTTTAACGGTCTTTTAAAGCCCACGTCGGGCAGAGTTTTAATAGACGGAGTTGATATAGGCACGCTTAAATCTCTGCGCGACATTCGCTTTAAGGTAGGTCTGGTTATGCAGTACCCCGAATATCAGCTTTTTGAAGAAACGGTATATAAAGATATTTCGTTCGGACCTCGCAATATGGGTCTTTCGGCGGATGAAGTAGACCGCCGCGTAAGGTTTGCGGCGAGTATGGTCGGGCTGTCCGACGAGGCGTTGGAGAAGTCGCCGTTTGAGATGTCGGGCGGACAAAAACGCCGCGCCGCAATCGCGGGTATTCTGGCTATGGAACCGAAAATACTCGTGCTTGACGAGCCGACCGCAGGACTGGACCCGTCGGGCAGAGATGAAATTTTGTTTAAAATTAAGGATATGCATGCGAGAACGGGCGCGACCGTAGTTTTGGTCACGCACAGTATGGAGGACGTGGCGCGGCTGGCGGAGCGAATTGTCGTTATGAACAAGGGCGCTCTGGCGATGGACGGCTCGGTCAGAGAGGTGTTCAGCCGAGGCGCGGAGCTTGAAAAAATGGGTCTTGCGGTGCCTCAGGTCACTAAGATAACAGATAATCTTCGTGAAAAAATCCCGTCTTTGAAGCAGGGAATTTTTACAATCAGAGAGGCCGAAAGAGAAATTGTTTCGGCTTTAAAAGAAGGCGGGGTGAGCTGATGATTACGGATATTACCATAGGTCAGTTTTTTCCTGCCGAATCGGTCATACACCGCCTTGACCCGCGAACAAAAATTCTTTTGGTACTTGTCTATGTCGTGGTTGTGTTTTTTGTAAAGAGCTTTGTCGGATATATGGTCCTCGCGCTCTTTGTGATAAGCTGCTGCGCTATGGCGAGAGTACCCGTGCGCTTTATACTCAGAGGGCTTAAACCGATTATGTTTTTTATTTTAATAACCGCGCTGTTTAATCTGTTCCTGACGTCGGGCGGCGTAATTATCTTTCACTGGTGGATTTTTACGATTACCGACGAAGGACTTCGCTTTGCGGTGTTTATGGTTTTGAGACTGCTGTTTCTGATTATGGGTACATCTCTCCTGACGCTTACCACGTCGCCGATTTTGCTCACCGACGGTATGGAGCGCCTGCTCAGCCCGTTCGGGAAAATAGGGGTTCCGGCGCACGAGATTTCTATGATGATGACCATTGCGCTGAGATTTATTCCGACCCTTTTGGAAGAAACCGACAAAATAATCAAGGCGCAGAGTGCGCGCGGAGCGGATTTTGACAGCGGAAATCTGGTACGGCGCGCAAAGGCTATGGTGCCGATTTTAATTCCGCTGTTTATAAGCTCTTTCCGCCGCGCCGACGAATTGGCTACGGCTATGGAGTGCAGATGCTATCGGGGCGGCAAAAACAGAACGCGCCTCAATAAGCTGGAGTACGGCAGAAGAGACGCGTTTGCGTGGCTGATTTTCGCGGTGTTTACCGCGGCGGTTTTTGCGACAAATTTCCTGTTTGCGTTTTGAGGAATTTACCATGAAAAATATAGCGGTTAAAATAACTTATGACGGCTCGTCGTTTCACGGCTGGCAAAGGCAGAAAAACGGAATAAGCGTTCAGCAGACGGTGGAGGAGGCTCTCGGCGAGATAACGGGAGAAAAAATTGCCGTTACCGGATGCAGCCGCACCGACGCGGGCGTACACGCTCTTGAATACGTCTTTAATTTTAAAACCGAGAGCGCCGTTCCGCCCGACAGAATGTGGATTGCGCTTAACACCAAGCTACCGTGTTCGAGCGTTGCCGCGCTCGGCTCGGCGGAAGTCTCGGATGGGTTTGACGCGCGTTTTTGCGCAAAGGGAAAGACATATGTCTATTATATTTTCAGCGGCGCGAAGCGAAGCCCGTTTCTTGAGAGGTACTGCTGGCATATTCCGCGCACGCTGAGCCTTTCGGATATGCAAAAGGCGGCGAAGTCGTTTGAGGGGCGGCACGATTTTGCGGGGTTTGTTTCGGTGGGAGGCTCTCAAAAGACCACCGAGCGCACGGTTTCAAAGTGCGAGGTGTACCGACTTCCCGAAAATCCCGATATATTGGCGCTTGAAATAACGGCGGACGCGTTTTTATACAATATGGTGCGCATTATAACCGGAACGGTTGCGTATGTCGGAGCGGGAAGGACCAACGCGTCGGATATACCGTCGATAATAGCAGCATGCGACCGCTCGCGGGCGGGTATCACCGCGCCGCCGAACGGACTGTTTCTTAAAAAAGTGTATTATGAAAATTTCAAATTGCTGTCGGAGGACTAAGATGAGAACAGAAGATATAAAAAACAAAAAAACGGCGATTTTGCTCGGCGCGGTGATTCTTGCGGCGGTGATAATTCTCGTGCTTATATCATCCTCTTCCGGCAGAGGAAAAACACAGCTCGGAGAGGTTATACCGAAGGAACTGAAGCCGTATAATGATAATGTATTGCTTGTTTCGGCGGAGGGAATTCAGCTTGTGGACAGCGGCGGAAACTCCGAGTGGTCGCTGAACGTGCCAAGCTCCGACGCGCTTGTGCGTACTCGCGGGAAGTATATTGTTATAGCAGACCTTTCCACCAATAAAATAAATCTCGCTTATGACGACAAACAGCTTTGCGAGTATGCCTCGGCAACCAATATTATTTCCGCGAACGTGAATAAGCGCGGGGATATGGCGGTCGCCTGCGATGATGAGGGATATAAAGGAATGGTGGTGCTGCTCGACAAAAAGGGCAGAGAAAAATACCGCTGGCACTGCAACGAGGGGTATTTGACCGACGTCGATTTGTCGTCGGACGGCAGGTATGTTGCGGCGTCGCTCATAACAACGGACGAGCGCACCGCAGGGTCAAAGCTGGTCGTTTTGGATACCAAGGCGGATAAGCTTTTCGGACAGACCACCCGCCCCGATACCGTAATGGGTACGGTAAGATTTACCGACAGCGGAAAAATCGTCACGGTTTCGGACAGCGAGACGGTCGGTTACAATAAAGACGGCAAGGTAAGATTTGAGGTCAGTTTCGGCGGACGAAGCGTGTCCGAGTTTAATATTGACGACGAAAATAATATGGCGTTTGCCGTGATGAATAACAAAAACAACACGACGCTCGAAATATACTCAAGGAGCGGTAAGCTCAAGGGCAGTTATGAGGCGAGCGGCGAACTCAAGCACTTGTCGTCGGACGGCGGCGTGATTGCGGCAAGCCTTATGCGCGATATATATTACATAAGCTCAAACGGAAAGCTGAAAAACACCGAAAAGTGTGAACACGAAATAAAGGATTTGTGTCTGTTCGGCGGCGGACGGCGCGTTTTTGCGGCGGGCGGAAGCGGCAAGTACAGCATTGTCAAAATCAGGTAGCAAGGTTTTTGCGTCGGAGGAATATATATGGTCTTGGATATAATAGCGGCGGCGGTTATTGTTATAATGTGTATTTTGGGAGTTAAGAGAGGAATACTAAGGACGATTGTGTCGGTGTGTTCCTGGTTTTTGTCAACGATTTTGGCATGGATTTTTTACTCTCCGGTAGCCGAGTTTCTCAAAACCACCCCCGTATTTGAATATATATTAAACGCCGTAAAAACGGGAATTACCGAGCCGGGCGCTCTCGAAACCAAGAGCGCCGTGCCGGAGCTTTTCAGAGGCTTTGTCGATGCGGGCATAGACAGCGGAGCGGACGCCGCCGCGCTCGGAATTTCAAATATAATAACCGCGCTTTTGGCGTTTGTTTTGACGTTGATTTTGTGCCGAGTGTTGATTTTACTGCTCGGAGCGGCGTGCAAGGTGGCTTCGCGGCTGCCCGTTGTGAAGCAGTGCAACAAGCTGCTCGGCGGTATACTCGGCGCGGCGGAGGGAGTGTTGATTTTGTATATAGCCGCCGCGTTGGTTTTCGCAATCGAGCCAGTTCACAGCTCCGAATTTTTTGAGGAGCAAATTTCACAGTCGGTTGCGGCATCGCAAATTTACAACAATAATTTTATTGTCAATTTTTTAGACCATACAAGTGTTAAGTAAAAACGGAAGGAGTTATATGGTATGCTGTATGAAGAGCTTACAAAGAAGAAGATAACGGAGCTTTATAAGATTGCTCACGACAACGGAATAAAGTCGGTCACAAAATATCGAAAAAAGGAACTGCTGGAGCTTTTGAAGCCTTTTTGCGGCGATGCGGAAGCGTCGGGCGAAACGACTGAAAAGACCGATTTGCCATCCGAACCTACGGAGACTGCCGCGCCCGTTCGCGAAAGACCGTTCAGGGTTGAAAGGCGGGAGAGAGGCGCGTCGTCCAATATCGAGTACAGCGACCCCGTGCGTCAGACCAACCTGAAAAGCGGCGTTTTGGAGGTGCTTCCGGAGGGTTACGGCTTTTTGCGCTCCGACAATTATCAGTCGGGCGAAAATGATGTTTACGTTTCGTCAAATCATATAAGACGCTTTAATCTCAAGACCGGCGACTATATCGTGGGCAACACGAGAATGCAGCACGAGGGAGAGCGTTTTGAGGCGCTGCTGTACGTTCAGACGGTGAACGGCGACAAGATAGACGTTTCGATACACCGTACCGCGTTTGACGAACTGACCCCGATTTTCCCTAACGAAAGGCTGAAGCTCGCGCTCGGTCAGGATGATTACGCTATGCGTATGATAGACCTTGTTTCGCCCATCGGCAAAGGGCAGAGAGGAATTATTGTCGCGCCGCCCAAGGCGGGCAAGACCACCCTTCTCAAGCATATTGCCAACAGCATAACCAACGCAAATCCCGACATAAAGCTGATTGTTTTGCTCATAGACGAACGTCCGGAGGAGGTTACCGAGATACAGCGCTCCATAAAAGGCGACGTTATTTACTCCACGTTTGACGAAGAGCCGCAGAACCACACAAAGGTTGCCGAGATAGTTCTGGAGCGGGCAAAGCGTCTGGTAGAGCATAAAAAAGACGTTGTGATTTTGCTTGACAGCCTGACGCGTTTGGCGAGGGCGTATAATCTTACGATTGCTCCATCGGGCAGAACACTGTCGGGAGGACTTGACCCGTCCGCACTCTACCGCCCGAAACGCTTTTTCGGCGCGGCGCGCAACATAGAGGAGGGCGGCAGTCTGACCATTCTCGCGACGGCTTTGATTGAAACGGGCAGCCGTATGGACGACGTGATTTTCGAGGAATTCAAAGGTACCGGAAATATGGAGATACATCTCGACAGAAAGCTTCAGGAAATGCGTATCTTCCCCGCGATAGATATTTCCAAGTCGGGTACGAGACGCGAGGAGCTTTTGATGCGCGGAGAGGAGCTTATGGCGGTTTGGAGCATACGGCGCGCGCTGTCCAACCAAAACACCGCCGAGGTGACCGAAAAATTGTTAAATTTGATTTCAAAGACAAAGAATAACGAAGAAGTAATAAAAATTGCCGGAAAGGGACTGTAAATAAGATGAATATTCCAAAATGGTTTAAAGCCGCGGTTTGCGCGCTACTGTCAATACTTATTTTTCAGTGCGGTATGCTCAGCGCGCTTGCGGATAAAAGCGATGAAAGCGACGAGGTCAAAGTGCCGATTTTGCTGTATCACAATATAACGTCGTACGACAGCACGGGCGACATTGCCAACATCTCGGCAAATGATTTTGAAAACAATATTAAAGCAATTGTCAATGCGGGATATAACGTGATAAAGCTGAGCGACTATATAGATTATGTAAGGGGAGAAAAGGAACTGCCCGAAAAGCCTCTGGTGATAACGTTTGACGACGGGTATCTGAGCAACTACGAGATTGCGTATCCGATTTTAAAACGCTACGGGCTCCCCGCAACGATTTTTGTGGTTACCGGCACGGTCGGAGAGCGTGCTGAGGACGGCAAAGTGAACAACTCTCACTTTAGCTGGGTACAGGCGATGGAAATGCAGCAGAGCGGACTTATAGACATTGAGTCGCACACGCTGTCGCACGTTGACCTTTCCAAGATGAGCAAGTCGGACATTCAAAAGGAGCTTCGTATGTCGAAGTTTATGATTGAAAAGTACCTCGGCAAGACCTGCGAGGTAATAGCGTTCCCGTACGGCGGCTATGACGAAAAGCTGGTTCCGCTTGCGGAGCTTGCGGGGTACAGGGTAGAGGTGCTTGTGGACGACAGGCTCAGTTCCGACCCAAGCTACGCCAATGTAAAGTGGGACGGACTTCACTCTATAAAGCGGCTTACCGTCATAGGTGGCACGAACGGTACACAGTTGCTGCGAATGATAAGAAACACGGTAGGCGAATAAAAAAACCGCATCAAGATTGATGCGGTTTTTTTATTCGCTTAATTTTTAGTTTCCCGACCTGATTATTACGGTCATAGTGTCGTTGTTCCAGTCCACGGTGCAGCCGAGAGCCTCCGAAACCGCTCTTACCGGAATCATAGTCTTGTCGCCGAGCAGCTCTGCGGGAGCGCCGACCGGACGCGCTTTTCCGTTCACATATATTTCGGATGAGCCTATCGGTATATCTATCGTTACCGAGCCTTTGTAAGCCGTTGCGGTCTGCGTGTCGTTGTCCCAGTCAACCTCCGCGCCGAGCGACTCAAAAATTTTGCGCATAGGCACAAGCGTGGTGTCGGTTCGCAGAACGGGCTGCTGACCCTCAAATTCAATGAGAGAGCCGTCGAGCGTGACCTTTACCGATTGTTCGGCTTGGGGCGCGCTGTCGTTCATAAAGCTTATGGTCGAGCCGTGCTTGTAAAAGGTGTATTCCTTTGAAACGCCCTCCGTCGAAATCGCGATTGTGTGACCGCCGTCGGATATGCCCGATAAATCCAGATTGCAGGTGTACGGAATTTGGGAGGACGAGTGATACCAGTTTCCGTCCAGATTATAATTTACTGTTACGTCCTGCTTGTTTGGAATATATGCGAATGAGTAGAGCCTGAGCGTCTGACCCTGCTCGTATAAAACCGGAGCGCTGTCCGCTCTTTGGAACGAGAAGCGCGCGCCTTTGTCGGTTCCGGTTATATACGCTCCGCTGTTTGCCGCCTCGCGGAATATGTTCGCTGCATACGGATAGTCCGAAATGTCGTATCTCTCAGGCTCGTTCTCCATATGCGCGTTGAAATAGTTGACCATTTTTATCTGCGGGTATCTCATAACGGTGTACCACAGCATATTTCTGAGCCTCGGCGACGACCAGCTCTCAAGGTTTTCTCCGAACCTGTTGTTTGTGGGCACGCCTCCCTCGCTTATCATCAGGGGCTTGTTTATGTTGTTTTTCGTCATAAAATCAATTATCGGCTTTACGCGGTTTGTCGCCCACGCGTAGTCGCCGCTCATAAAGTATATGCTGTCCTCTCTGGTGGTGTTTTGATTACCCATAAAGTATTTTATTGAGTAACAGCTTACGCCCACCCAGTCAACATATTCGTCACCCGGATAAAAATAATCAAAAGGACGGTCAAGTCCGCCTAAGTCGTTGGGCGACCATACCACCGCGAAGTTTGGGTATTCGTGTATGAGATTTGCCGCAGTGCGGAAAACGGCTTTGTACTGTTCGGGGGCGTTGCCGAGAGCCGACACGTTCATTTCGTTTGCAAAGCGTATAAACATAGGTCTGTTGTACGAATTTAAGGTATCCAGCACACTCCTCATCTTGTCAAAATCAACGTTTCCCATATCACTTATTGTCCAGCCCACCATAACGGCGGAATTGCCGTTTTTAATCATCTCGTTGGCGGGGTAATATATGTCGCTTTGGTTCATATCGTCTATGTATGTAAGATAACTGCCGAGCGGCTGAAAGTCGGCCGAGTTTTCGGCAACCATTCCGATATACGCGCCTCCGCGCGGTTCAAGTCTTGCGCCGAAGTAGGGCGCGGACTCGACAGCACCCTCAACGTACAAGTCAAGCTCGCTGTTTAATACCATAGCTTCTTTTTCTTTAAGTAACTGTCCCCAGTCGGGCACGGGAAACTCGAACGCCGCCGCGCTTCCGACCGTGAAAATCGAGATTGCTACGCAAAGAGCCGCCGCTGTCAGTTTCTGTTTTAAATTCATTGTAAATTCCTCCCTTTGCAAAAATTAAAAATTTATATCAGGCTCATTACCGAGCCTAAGCTGTCGTTTATGACAATGTTCGCGAGATTGTCGTAAGGCGTGGCTGATTTGTTTATTAAAATCAGAGACTTGCCGCGATAGTATTTTATAAGTCCCGCCGCCGGATATACCGAGAGCGACGTTCCGCCTACTATAAGCACGTCCGCGTTTGAGATTGCGCGCACCGCGCCGTTTACGGTCTTGTCGTCCAGCCCCTCCTCGTAGAGAACCACGTCGGGCTTTATAACCCCGCCGCAGCTGCATCTGGGTATTCCGGTGCTGTCCGTTATCGCGTCAACGCCGAAGAACGCACCGCATTTTTCGCAGTAATTTCGGTGTACGCTCCCGTGAAGCTCAAACACGTTTTTGCTCCCCGCCGCCTGGTGCAGACCGTCGATGTTTTGAGTGACCACGGCGGCGAGGACCCCCTCGCGCTCAAGACGCGCAAGAGTGGTGTGGGTAATGTTCGGTTTTGCGTCGGTACACAGCATTTTGTCGCGGTAAAATTTGTAAAACTCCTCGGTCTTGTACTTGAAAAACGAGTGCGACAAAATCACTTCGGGCGGATAGTCGTATTTTTGATTGTAAAGCCCGTCAACGCTTCGGAAGTCGGGTATTCCGCTCTCGGTGGAAACGCCCGCGCCGCCGAAGAACACCATCCTCTTCCCTCCGCGCACGGCGTCTAAGAATTTTTTAATGTTTTCGTTTTCCGACATAATATACCCCTCCGATAATTTTATTTTGCGTGTTTTGGGAATGTTCTCATATTATTTATTCTCTATTCTTCGGAATCATCCTCTAAATTTTCAAGAGCCACGCGCACCGCCTCCACCACAAAGGCGGAAAAGGTGCAATCCACGCCCTTTATCGCGTTTTCAACCGCCTCTATCACATCATCAGGAAACCGAATACATTTGTTTGTGGAATGAGGTGCGACCGGAATTTTAAATTTTCTCATAACAATTGTTTTAAAATTAGGATTCGATATATAATCCAAAAATTTGTCCCTCATCAGGATAAGCCTTCTGAGGGACCATTGTTACCTACATTACCAACTAAACAAACTTTTTATTCTGCTACAGAAATTATGTACTTTATTGGACACGGTTCTGCCAACACTCTTAATCACTTCTTTGGCTTTTTTACAGATTTTCTGTACGCCTTTGACCACGGTTTCACCCACCTTAGAGCCACACATATAACCAATCGCGCCTCCGACAAGTTCACCAACAAATGTACCGGCAGGACCAAACACCGTACCGATGACGCGACCAATAGCGGCACCTTTGGTGCTTGCGGCAATTCCTGCGACAGTAGCCACCGTGGTCTGCTCCATCTTCTCAAATCCTTCTTTTATAGTTGATTTGCCGGTTGCCATTTTACAAACGGTTTTGACATTTTCAATGGCAACATGGGCGATATTTGCAATCGTTCCGGCGGGAGTGCCTTTCGGGATGGCTTTAACAATACCTTTTTCTACACCAACCTTTAATGCACCTGATGCCGCCGCTTTTATACCAAAGTCGGCACCGGATACAATGGCAGTTTCAACCAGCTCTTCTCCTTTGATTTCTTCGCCATTCCAGACTTTTTGTGCAATATCAAAACCAACACCAATAGCGGCACCCATGAGGGCAGATTGCCCCGCTTTTTTACCAATACCAATAGCAAGATCTTTGACCTTGTATTCGTTCCAATTCAAGTCGTTCCATTTATCGCTTTGTGCTTCTTCCTGCAATTCCTTTGCTTGTCCTTTGGAAAGCGGTGTGCTGGTTGTACCATCAGGCGCTTCAAGGACGGTCGTTGCCTTTTGGGGAATATCCTGCTCCTGACCTTTCGGAACAAGTTTCTGCTGACCACGATAATCGCCGTGTTCAAACGCCTTTACAGTAGCTTCCGCATCCTTGCAGTATTTGGATTGATAGCGGCTAACAACCTTTCCGCTTTCATCAACAATTACAATATCTACGGAATTCTTGGCATATCCATTGCCCGTAGGTTCGAGTACCTTAGCACGATAAGGACTCCCGGTTGCTTCTGCATTCAAGTTAAACGTCTGAGCATGATATTGCTCTGCGATAAATCCATCCAGATGAGAATTTTGGCTGATTGTACCAGCTTGCGTGTGAATAGTGCGGTATAAAGACTCATTCGCTTTATTCAGCGCATCATCCAGTCTTTGTAAATGTTTGGACGCTTCCTGTGCGCTCAGGTAAGATGTTGCCGTTTTTGTTTCATCGGCAAACCAGGATTCTTTACTCCTACCGTTAGCAATAGCCTTTTCCAGGGAGGCTTTCTTTTCTTCCTGCACCTTGAGCGTAGTAATGATTTCATCGCTCATTTGAGCGATTTCTTCCGAACTGCAGTTCGGAAGATTCTCTGCCATTTCAGCACGTAGCCAATCCTCAACAGGTATACTGTCTTTGCGTCCCAGATAGCTTTCCATAAACTTTTTCTGGATTGGTTTCAGCTTCTGTGCTTCATCCACGGAGATATGTGGAGCCAACTCCTCATCAATGGCAAGAATTGTATAATTCTCTTTATCTGTCATTATGTTCACCCCATTTTATTTAAACGTCAAAAACACCTATTACATCGTAATTATTCAATGTAATACTTGCAGGTTTAATATCGATTTTGCTGATGGTCTCCTTTATCTGCGTGATTTTATCTTTCATCGTACTGGAAATGGACTTGGTATCCCTAACGGAACGAATCAAATCTTCAGTTGAGATGTTGGTCTTGCCGTCAATGAATGCCATCTCAATAGTATCTTTGACAACCGCCTCCAAATCAGCACCATTAAAACCTTCGGTTCCCCTAATCAATGCAATAGAGTCAATGGATTTATTCCATTTTCCGCGTTTTTTCAAGTGGATTTCCAAAATTTTCCTGCGTTCCTCTCCATTCGGAAGATCAACAAAAAACAGTTCGTCGAATCTGCCCTTTCGCAGAAATTCAGGCGGTATTTTGGAAATATCATTAGCGGTTGCCACGATAAAGACGGTGTTCTCCTTTTCCTGCATCCAAGTAAGGAATTGACCAAAGAGGCGGGTTGTAACCTCGTTTCCTCCACCGTTTCCGCCGACTCCGGCGAACGCTTTTTCGATTTCATCAATCCACAGAACACAAGGGCTGATTGCTTCGGACAGTTTCAATGCCTTACGCATATTTTCCTCAGATTCGCCAACATATTTGCCCAACAAACGACCGACATCAAGTCGAACAAGGGGAATTTCAAACAGACTGGCAGTAGCTTTTGCGGTCAAACTTTTACCACATCCCGGCATACCTATAATCATAATGCCCTTGGGAATATCTACTCCAAACTTAATGGCTTTGTCCAAATTTGCAAAGACTTTTGCCTTTCTGCCAAGCCATTCTTTCAAGTTCTCAAGACCGCCAATGTCATCAATCGTTTCCGAAAAGGCAACAATCTCCAGCATGCCGGATTTCTTGATAAACTGCTCTTTTTCCTTGAGAATAAGGAGTTTGTCTTCTTTGTCTATACAGCCGCCGTCCTGATAAGCAAGATTAAGAATCTGCTTAATCTGGAATTCATTCAACCCCTTAAAGGACAGGGCAATGTCATTGATGGTATCTTCTTCAACCGCGATCTCCAAGTCATCGATAAACTCACGAATAAGGGTGTGAATCTCGTTGATAGTCGGCAGAGGAATATCAAACACGGTGATGTAGTTTTCCAGCTCACGCGGAATTACTGTAATTTCGGAAATGATAAAAATAGTTGCGCTGTAATCGTCGTTATAGAGAGTGTTTTCCGCAATCTTTTTCAAAAGAGCAATGATCTTGGGATTATTCAGTTCCCCGTGAATATCCTTGAGAATCAAAAATGTTTCATTTTCAAAACCGTCATCCATCGTAAGCCTTAGGAACTGCTCCAAATCGCATTCCTGCATAGGACTTTTGGTTTTGAAATCTACCAGACCTAATGCGTTATTAAATTCAATGTATTTGACAGCTTCCCCGACTTGTGCAATTGCATCATCAATCACCTTGAAATCGAAATGATTTATGTAAATAATCGGATGCAACGCATCAATGTAGGAAGCCAATATATTTACTGTGCTTCGTTTCACCGTTATACCTCCATGTAAAGCAATTCATGAGTATCGGAATTACTCTTGTAGTCAATGCCATCAACAATGACAAATTTATTAAGAATATCGATGACGGACAAATCACCACCGGAATGTCCCGCAGAACGAACATAATCGCCGTTCTCTATTCTTATAATCATATAGCGCTTACCTTTTGGCTCAAGATCTTTCCAATAGCCATCTGTCATGCCGGAAAACGAAAGGAGATTTCCATTTAAAGCAGTTTTAAAATCCCTGCTTTCTATCATATGACATATATGATTAAACATACTTTTTTTGTCAGGGTTCTTTGTAATATCTAAGATAACAGTACCGTCTTTGTCGGTAATCTCCACAGGAAGATAATATTTTCGAGAATGCTCATTCATAAGAAGACACATAATAGCTAAGGCGGATTTTTCATACAAAATATAAAACAGATGTCGATGGTCTAATTTCAATACCCAAGCATAATTAGACACAATTTCAGCGATATTTGCCTTAATTACAGCTGCATTTCTCGGATTTTTAAGGATTCCGTCTACAAGTTGACTATACCCGGATATATAGTCATCAATGATGCTTTTCGTCTTATAGTTCTCATGCTCATAGATAGCAAAAAGATTCTTGCGCTCATCCAGATACTTGAGCATATAAATACTTTCTTCTACCTTTTCCTTATCAGCAACAACATTAAAAATGCGGATCAGTTCCTTAATGACCTCTATCGGATTACTGCTGGTAATGGCAGATACTTTTTCCAGTTCCGATTCATATCCTCGTACACTAAGCCATCGGTGGAGCAGCTTATTGTTGAAATAAGCCAGAATATCCTCAATGGAGAAATTATTCTGTAAGTCCTCAATAGTGCGAATGGGTTTTTCGTCACAAATGAGGTTGAATTTGATGGTTTTCGCCATATATATTATCCTCCTCACCATAGCGCTGAATTTCAGCAAATTATTCTATTTTCATTGGTAAACGCTCA
Organism: uncultured Clostridia bacterium; assembly: GCA_947631965.1. Classification (GTDB taxonomy): domain Bacteria; phylum Bacillota; class Clostridia; order Monoglobales; family Monoglobaceae; genus CANQBQ01. The sequence goes on along the minus strand of CANRNL010000001.1, from coordinate 34,545 downwards.
TTTCCTGCGCGAATACAACTTACTATGATAATTATAGCACCAAGATATTAACTTTTCAACAATTTTTTCAAAAAATTGACATATGTAAGGTTGGAGACACGTTTAATGTTCTCAACTAATAATTAGCGTTCTTTTTAGTTTCGTTTTTTCTTGGTGAAAGCAAAGCGGGTAACGTACTGCTTTGATTAAATACGAAATGGGAAACATATTAAAATCCACCGCTGGGCAGCTTTCAATAAAACAGTATTGAAACAATACTGACAGTGAGTTGCCAAACAGGGGTATAGCAAAAAGCAGCCACGCTCATAATTGCTACGAATACCATAGACGAAAAAATTCCTTACTGCCGGTTCAACACCGGCAGTAAGGCGCTTCTTAGTAGGTACTGTAGTTATATTTGTGATTTAACGCTCTCTCTATCATAGAGATATCATATGCATCAAACTCCGTTTTTGTCATCTGAACAGAAGATAGAAACTCTTTGTTTTTCTTCAAAGACTTAGCCAGCAACTTTTTGTCCTTATCGTCGAGATTGATTTTATACAGTAGATTAGCCATAGAAATGACCATCGTTTTATGAGCTTCGAAATAGAGCTTGTAGTACGAGGACTCTTCAGTTGCACACAGATTTTCAAAATCTTGCTCTGAATATTTAGGCTGTAGACCCAAGATAGGATTAACAAGCAACATGGTGGAGGCTTCCATCAAGTTGACATATGCACCCAATTCATACTGTTGAGCTTCAGTCATTTTAGTGTAGTCTGTTCCGAATGTTTCAATCTTAGCAATGGCTTCATTTAATTTTCCGGATTCATCAATAATTCTTGTAATTCGCTCGCTTAATTCAACAATAGCCAGCTCATATGATTTGATATCACGGTCACTAATAAGCGTATATATATTTTCAAGACGTTGCTTGGCGCTTTTGGTCTTGAAAAACATCAGACAACTTGTCAAAAGAGAAACACCGGCAATCGTCCAGCCAATAGGACCCGCAAGTGCCAAAAGTGCGTTGCCTGCCGCCATTCCGCCGCCGCCGGCGGCCAAAGCGCCTCCGCCTAACCAAGCCAGAGCTGCATTTGTAGCTGCTGCACCGCTTAAAGCAGATATTGCTGTTCCGGTAGAAGCTACACCAAACGTGGTTGCAATACCCATAGCAGCTGTGGGTCCCAATGTGACAACAGTAACACCCATGCCAACCCCGACGGCACTTTTGCCGGCAGTTTTTACCTCAGTCTTTTTGTATTCTATTTCAATTTTCTCAACCTGCTGTTTCCAGTTTATTCTGATGTTCTTCAGCTTTTCATACTTCAGCCTATTTTCTTCGGGCATATTACGAATGCGATCAAACAAAGACTGTATTGTTGTTAAAGAAGTGTACAATGCATTGGTATGATTACCGAGTTCATTAATTTTTTGATTTGTTTTTTTTGCAGCAGCTTCCGCTTTTTGTTGCGCCGTTTGAAGTTTTGATAATTTCTTTGACATGTCATTTCCTCCTAAAGTATTTGTCGATGTCCGACTTATTTTTCAAAATTTTATGTGTCGGAACGTTACGTTGTTTTGCTAAAACCGCCGACTTTTTAAAAGCCTCTACATAAGCATCGCTTTTTTCAAAATCACTGACAAACATCAGCAATTGGCTGTCGTCGTACTGTCGGGCCAAAATTTTCAAACCCTCCATATAATTTTTAATAATAATGATTTCTCTTGAAGCAAAATCAGATTCTCTCTTGGCATGGCTATAAGAAATCGCTCTTCTGGCTTCACCGTAGAGTGATATGGCAAACCGACCAACACCAACAATATTAATTCGTAAAACAAACTCTAAAACATTAAAAGTTCCTCCACCGGCTACAAACGATCTACCCACCGCATCGCCAACATCAATCAGACAGAATGTACCATGCGCAACAGTCAACATTCGCTTAACCGTGGCATTTGAAAACGGCTCACACTTCTTCCACATAAGTGCAGGGGAGCGCTCCGCCTTGGGGGTTTCAGAAAAATACCTGAACAGACGCCTGATTGAGTAAATAAGTCTAACGAGAAGCTCGTTCAAAAATACAGGTATGGCTTGAGTTGTCTGGAAACGGATGTCATAGCCCTTTTCAAAAATGTTCATAGCCAGCTCGTTAATAGCCTTATTCGTCTCAGTTGTGCTAAGTCCCAATTTGGATTTAATTGCAATAATATCATTGATCCACGTCCACAACGGAGATGGAAGTCCTGTGCCGCGATTTCCTTTAGCCGCACCGGACGATGAACCGGATACGTCTGAAATCAGATGACCTATCCAGTTTACAAATCCGCAAAATAATTTACTCGGAATATTGCCGCCTTGCAGCTCCCACTTTTCATCTGCCTGCTGTAAGGAAATAAGCTGACCATCTGTAACAAAGTGTGATGTGTTGCTGAACTGATCAAGTATCGAGAAGAATAGTCCCGGCAAAGTCGGATTATGTGCAAGGGATTTAAAATGATGGTTTTTAGCGGTCAAATCAAAAATAGCTCTTCCGGCATCACCCAGTCCGGTCTGGTCGTAAGGAATTTTAAACTTTTGTTCCAAAAATCTCAGTGCGGAATCGAGACTGTTAAACTTCTTCTTATCCGGATGGCACAGGCTTGCAAAGTCCATCGTTCTGGCTACAAACCAGTTATCCGTAATATTACCAAGAGGAGACTCGCCGGGTTTACCCACTAAAAAGACGTCTATAATGCCGCACAAGGCGCCGGAACTTGTAGCTAGAATATAGTCCAGCTTATCACATTCCGGTTTCAGTCCTTTAATTGAATCCACCGTTTCATTCAAGACTACAAGTTCCGCTTCCGATTTTGCCATCGCATCAGTAATTGATGTAGAGAAATCAAAACCGTCATTCTCAATGCTGAGATCAAGGAAAACATCTTTTTTTATGCTTGAATCGCTCACCTTCTCATCTCCTTGCTGAGCTTACGCATGGTTTCGTGCGCTTGCTATGTAGTCCGAAATCCCTATCTGCCGATGCTGTATCTGACGGCAAGCAGTTCTTGTTCAATAAATGCCATCTTAAATGTCTTGCGGTATGTCGTCTGTAGTTTCTTGTTTTCCCTCCGACACAGCACTTTTGCAAGATTATTTGCATCTGCGCCCGACCACCCCATTTGTCGGTGCTTCATACACATAGTAATCTTCGTGCAGCTTTGGACTATTCTCTTTATTTTGCCAACTATAATTTTACACTGACTATATTATCTCGACGTTTTCGAGAGTGAGGTTTTCGCAGTTTGAGGTTTCGATTTGACCTGCGCTCCTTATGGTGATGTTGCGAAGCTCAACGTCGTGGATGGGCAGTTCGGGAAGTCCAGCAATCGAAATCGGGGTCTTACAGCCGTCGCATACCACGTCCTCGATTTTTATATTTTTAAATTCGGGCGTTTTTTCGCTTCGCTCGGTGCTGTCGTCGGGGGTGCCGTTCGCGTCGTATGCGGTGGTGAATATTATCGCCTCGTTTTTGATGTCGGTCATATTTACTCCTGATATGCTGATGTTTTCCACAACTCCGCCTCTGCCGCGGCAGCTTTTAAAGCGCAGACCCACGTCGGTGCCGATAAACGAGCAGCCGTACAGACGCACGTCGCGCACGCCTCCCGACATTTCGCTTCCGACGACAAAACCGCCGTGTCCGTGATATACGATACAGTTTTTAATTTCCACGTTCTCGGTCGGGGCGGCGAGCCGTCTGCCGTACTCGTCCTTGCCCGACTTCATACAGATTGCGTCGTCGCCCACGTCGAAGCTCGAATTTTCAATCAGTACGTTTTTGCAGCACTCTATGTCAATTCCGTCGCCGTTTTGCGAGAACCACGGGTTACGCACGCAAATGTCGGACACCTTTACGTCCTCGCACATAAACAGGTGCAGGCACCACGCGGGGGAGTTTTGGAAAGTCGCGCCGCTTAAAGTAACGCCCTTGCACTCGCGAAGCTGGAGCAGGGTGGGTCTGAAAAATCGCTTGTATTTTATGTAGTCGTTCGGGTCGGCGGAATCTATATCGATTCCCTTCATAACTTTCGTGCCGTCCGCCGCGTACTCGTCAGGCCACCATACGCCGCCCTCGCGGCTGTCCTTTACACAGCCGCCGCTCGCTACGGTTTTTTCCCACTGCTTTTCGGAAACTTTCATCTGCTTTAAAGGCCGCCACGCGCCGCCCTCGCCGTCGAATATGCCGCCGCCGGTTATCGCTATATCGCTCAGACCGCGTCCGTTTATCGGCGAGGTGCAGCGGAACGCGCGCGAGCCTTCCCAGTCCGTCTTGACAAGCGGATAGTCGTCCGCGTCGCTGCTGAAACGGACTATCGCGCCGTCCTCGGCGTGGAGGGTTACGCCGCTTTTCATCGTTATGGGTCCGGTGAACCAGATTCCGCGCGGTATTACTACCGTGCCTCCGCACTCCGAAGCCGCGTCTATCGCCGCAGCAATCTCCGCCGTATTTTTATAAACTCCGCCGCTTTTTGCGCCAAAATCAGTTATGTTGAAAACATCCATAATCGTTCTCTCCTTAAATTTAAACAATTTTATAATCAAAACCAAGTCTATATTACCATAATATTGATAAAAATTCAATTACTTATTGACGTTTGAGAAAAATTTTTGTATAATGTCCTCGTATTTGGAATTGGAGGTTTTTTATTATGCCATTATCACACGGCAACTGGATTGCCGACCTGGGAAACGGAAACTACAGAAATCCTATTCTTTACACCGACTACTCTGACCCCGACGTTATTCGTGTGGGCGACGACTTCTTTATGACGGCGTCGAGCTTCACGTTCGTTCCCGGACTGCCTATTCTTCATTCCAAGGATTTGGTAAACTGGGAGCTTATAAATTACGCGGCGCGCCGACTGCCCGACGTGTATAACACACCTCAGCACGGCTGCGGCGTTTGGGCGCCTTCAATGCGTTTTCACGACGGCAGATATTATATCTACTACGGCGACCCCGACTACGGATATTATATGACCTCAACCGACGACCCGTACGGCGAGTGGGATGAGTTGACGCTTATTAAATCGGCAAAGGGTACGATAGACACCTGCCCGTTCTGGGATGACGACGGTAAGGCGTATATAGTACACGCCTATGCGGGGAGCCGCACGGGCGGATTTAAGAGCAGACTTGCAATATGCGAGATGACCCCCGACGGCAAAGAGATTATTTCGGAGGACACCATTGTGTTTAACGGCGAGGTAAGCCATACCACAATGGAAGGACCGAAGATGTATAAGCGAGGCGAATATTACTACATACTCGCTCCCGCGGGCGGCGTTCCTATCGGCTGGCAGGTGGCTCTGCGCTCCAAAAATATATACGGACCTTATGAGGACAGAATAGTTCTTCGTATGGGACTTACAGAGATAAACGGTCCTCACCAGGGCGCGCTTGTAGAGCTTGAAAGCGGCGAGAGCTGGTTCCTCCACTTCCAGGACCTTGAGGCTTACGGACGAATTATTCATCTTCAGCCGGTACAATGGATGGACGGCTGGCCTGTGATGGGCGAGCGTGTTGACGACGGATACTGCGGACAGCCGGTTATGGAGTATAAAAAGCCCGATGTGGGCGGCACATATCCGATAACCACGGTACCTGCGGGCGACAACTTCGATAAAGAGGAGCTTGACCTCCAGTGGCAGTGGCAGGCGAACCCGCAGGAGAGCTGGTACTCGCTCACCGCGAACCCCGGCAGTCTCAGACTTTACGGTCAGGGAGTTAAAGAGGGTATGGAGGGTCACCTTTGGAATATGCCCAACGTGCTTACTCAGCTTTGGCACGCACCCCAGCTTACCGCGACCGTCAAGGTGGAGCTTCCCGACGGAGACGAGAATACCTATGCGGGAATAGCCATAGAGGGACTTACCTATAATTATATAGCAATCAACGGAAACGGCAGAGTATCGCATATGCGCGGAGCCGTAAAACAGTATTCGCCCGCCGAACCCAGTGATTTGGGAATAACCGAGGCGGAGGACGGAGATACCTTTGAGTATGAGATTGCTTTCGCGGATGCGGGAACAACGACGATATATCTCAGAGCCGAGGTAATGGGACAGCCCAACGGCAAAACCGCTCCGTGCAGAATGTTATACAGCACCGACGGCAGAAGCTTTACGCAGCTCGGCGATATATTCTATGCCCGCGAGGGTAAGTGGGTCGGAGCGAAGCTCGCGCTTTTCTGCGCCGGCGATTCGTTCGCGGACTTCGGAGAGTTTACGGTGGAATAAAGAAAATTAATTTGCTGTAACCCGAACTAAATTTAAATACAAAAACCGACAAAAATCCACGGATTTTTGTCGGTTAATTTTTGCGGATATGTTATAGAAAAATTTTTCGATTCGTAGGGGCGAACCGTGTTCGCCCGTTGTGGATGCACTCATACAAAAACTTAAACAGAAACAGTAAAATAAGGTTTCAGCTTTACCGTCTGTGGGTTTTGCCGCGCATTTTAGACAACAGTCTTATGCGCGGCGGGGTTTTTAGGGGTATAGCCCCTAAACGCGCCTTTTGGTACTTTTCCCCGCGCGGGGAAAAGTATATAACCTGCCCGCGCAGAGCGCGGGCATAGCGGGCGCACACGGTGCGCCCCTACATTGGGAAAATGCAATCGCTTAGTGAAGCGTAAAAAATCGCGATATTTTAAAAATTAGATTTAAAATCCCCATTTTCAAGTTTGTAAAGTTTAAATCCGTATGGCGGGAGATGAACGCCGAGCTTAACCTGTTCACAGTCGACCATGAGGCGTGCCTCGTTTTCTCCGCGGTTGACCGCGCAGACGATAACCTCGTCTTTTGCGGGGTTGCCGAGCGCATCCTTGCCGCCCGATATGCCGCGCTCATAGACAAACACGTCGCCGCTTGAGCAGAGCGTTTTAAAGCCGCCGGTTCGCAGAGCGGGAGAGGCGTTACGCAGCTTCGCAAGCGAGCGGTAATGCTCGCGCAAATCGGGGTCTACCACTCTCCAGGTGTACGGCATACGGTTATGCGGGTCTGAAAGACCCTGCATACCTATTTCATCGCCGTAGTAAACGCAGGGTACGCCGAAAAACGTCATCTGCATAAACGAGATAAGCTTGACTCTTTTGATTGCCAGCGTTTCCTGCGGAGCGGAAAGACGCGCGGCGGCCTTTTCGTCGCGGTTCATATTTTCGTCTCCGCTAAATTCGCCCAAAACGGTTTTTATTCTCTTTGTGTCGTGCGTGCCGACTATATTCATAAGGGAGTAGAGCGCTTCGGCGGGATAGTTTTCGACAAGGCTCATAACGCGTCTGTCCAGTGTTTCCGCGTCAAAGCTTTTAAGTAAAAAGCCGATGAAGCTGTCTTTTAAAACGTAGTTCATAACTCCGTCCAGCTCTTTTCCGAAGAAATATTTTCTCTGCTTGCCGTAGGCAATTTTGTTTGACGCATCCTCCCACACTTCGCCTATTATTACCGCATCCGGCTTTACCGATTTAACCTCTCGGCGCAGAATTTCGATAAATTCGTCCGGCAGCTCGTCCGCGACGTCCAGCCTCCAGCCCGAAGCGCCCAGTCTGAGCCACTTTTTAACGACCGAATTTTCGCCGCGCAAAATAAAGTCGAGATAGCCGTCGTTCATCTCGTTTACATTGGGCAGATTACTGCAGCCCCACCAGCTGTCGTAACCGCCGTCGCCGTGCAGATTGTACCAGCTTCGGTACCGAGAGTGAGGGTCGCGGTACGCGCCGCTATGCTCGCCGTATTTGCCGTATTTGTTAAAATACACGCTGTCGCTTCCGGTGTGGCTGAAAACGCCGTCCAGAATTATTTTTATACCGAGCTTTTCGGCTTCGGCGCACAGCGTCGAGAAGTCTTTTTCGTCTCCGAACATCGGGTCTATACGCATATAATCCGCCGTGTCGTACTTGTGGTTTGAGTATGCGTCAAAAATGGGGTTAAGGTATATAACGCTTATTCCCAAATCGTGCAGATACGGCAGCTTCGCTGTTATTCCGGCGAGGTTTCCGCCGTAGAAGTCGTTGCAGGCGGGACCGTACTCGTAGGGGTGGTCGTCAAACGCGAGAGGGTCGTACCAATCTCCGTGAATGACATATTCCTCGCGCTTTTTGACGGGCGCACCGCTCTGTACGCCGAAGAATCTGTCGGGAAAAATCTGGTACATAATACTGTTTTTGAACCAGTCGGGCGTTTTAAAGCCATGCTCGTAGACGGTTATCTGATAAGAGGATAAAATCTTGTCCACCTTTTGACCGACGCCGCCGAGCCCGTCGGGAGCGGTAGAGTAGAACGCGGTCTCTCCGTCCGCCTCAACCTTAAAGCCGTACCATAGGAGCATGGGGGATTCGGGCGCATCGAACCCGACCGAGTAAATATCCCCGCCCTCGCTGCGCATATCGAGAAAACGCTCGGTTTCATTTATCCAAAGGCGAAGCATAACCGACGAAACACAGCTTGCCTGTACCCTTATTTTGATTGTTATGTGCGTATTCGTTTCAACCGCGCCGAGAGGCGAGCGGTATCGAATATCGCGTGAATCGTGATATAAATTCATAATGAACTCCTGTCTGTGTCAATAAAGATTTGAAAACTATCGAAAAAATCTTGCAGAAATTGCAATACTAATATATAATATATAAATATGATACAAATTGTCAAGTGAAGAAGGGCAAAAATTTGAAATATGTTATTTTTGACGTTGACGGAGTGCTTATAGACTCCGAGAAGGTTATAACCACGGCGGCGAGCCGCGCCCTCGCCGAGCGCGGAATAAACGCCGGAATCGAGGATTTTATGCCTTATATCGGCGCGGGCGAGGAAAAGTTTATAACAGAGCTTGCGAAAAAGCATAAAAAAGAGGAATTTATCGACGAAATGCTCGAACGTATGTTTGAGCTTTACGAGCAGACCGTCTATACCGAGCTTAAAACGTTTCCCTCGGTTCTCGAAACTGTCGACAAGCTGTATGAGCGGCATATTACGCTTGCGATAGCGAGCAGTGCGACAAGGCGCAAGCTCACGGTTTCGCTCAAGGCGGCGGGAATCGACGAAAATAAGTTTAAGGTTATTTTGTCGGGCGATGATGTTTCGGCTAAAAAGCCGTCGCCCGAAATATACATAAAGACTGCGGAGGCTCTCTCGGCGGAGCCGAGCGAGTGCGTTGTCATAGAGGATGCGCTGAACGGAGTGCGCTCCGCAAAGAGCGCCGGAATGAAATGTATCGCGGTGACGACCTCTTTTTCAAGAGAGGAGCTTCAAAAGGCGGGAGCGGACTTTGCGGTTGACGATATAGGAGAAATAACAGATTGCGCGGCAAGGCTTTGAGTTGCGTGGAGGTACGCTATGTTTTATGCGGTTTACGGCAAGGCGGGAGCGGGAAAGACCGATTATATTTTCCGAAAATGCGAGGAAAATATAAAAAATAAAATACGCACGTTCATACTCGTGCCGGAGCAGTTTTCGATGCAGACCGAGCGCGGCGTTATATCGCGTCTCGGCGAGAGCGCGCAAACGCTTGTCGAAGTGCTGACCTTTTCGCGGCTGTGCAATATGGTTATGGGCTTTGCGGGACCTATGCGTATGAAGTACATAGACGGCGCGGGCAAATACATTGTGGCACAGCGCACGATGCAGCGTCTTGAAAAAAAGCTGTCGGTGTTTGCTTCAAACGTGCATCAGCGGGGTTTTGCGAAAATTGCGGTAAACACAATTTCGGAGTTTAAACGCTACGGAGTAACTCCGGACGCGCTCAAAGCGGCTGCCGAAAGCAAAAGCGCGGCGGAGATGGGCTTTGCGGACAAACTGCGGGAGCTGTCTCTGATTTTTGAGGAATACAATTCGGCGATAAACGAGAAAAGCGCGGATACCGAGGATAATCTGGCGCTTATTTTGGCGCGTATACAAAAGTGCGATTTTTTGACGGGCGAGCTTTATATCAGCGGCTTTAAGAGTTTTACGCCGCTTGAATTGCAGGCGGTCGGAGCGCTTATGAATATGTGCGGCGTGTGCGTGTCTTTGGTCACGGACGATTTGCAGTCGACCGAGCCGCACTTTCAGGCCGCGTCGGGTACTTACCGCCGCCTTTGCGAAATAGCGCGCGGAGAGGGCGTTGAGGTCGGAGAGCCGGTATTTTTAAACGCCGAAAGCAAGTTTGAGAACGCGCCCGCGCTAAGGTTCCTGCGCGATGAATTTTTCAGAGTGCCGATGCGTGAGTACAGAGGCGAAACGGGCGGAGCGGTTTTACTGTATACTCCGCGGGATTACTATGACGAGGTGCATACCGCAGCGAAGCTTATCTTAAAGCTGTGCCGCGAGGACGGCTATCGCTTTGGAGATATAATGGTTCTCACGCGCTCGGTCGAGAATTACGACAGAATTATACCGTCGGTGTTCGGAAGGCACGGTATAAACGTGTTCTTGGACGCGAAGCGCGGCATACTCCAAAATCCGCTTATGAGAAATATAAACGCAATGCTCGAAATTTTAATTTACGGCTTTTCTTACGAGCGGGTTATGACCGCGCTCCGAAGCGGTTTTTATGAGGTTTCGCCCGACGAGGCGGATATATTTGAAAACTATATTTTAGCCGCCGACCCGTCTCACGCGATGTGGAGCAGAGCGGGAGAGTGGGAGTATAATCCCAATGAGAAAATTTACGATATGGAGCTTATAAACCGCGTTGCGTTCACGGTTTATAAGCCAATCGCGGAGCTTCGCGGCGCATTTTCGGGCAGAAAGACGTGCGCCCAAATTTGCGATGCGCTGCTTGAGCGGCTTGAGAAAGACCGCGCCTATGAAATTTTGACCGACAAGATACAGCGCTTTGCGGACAGCGGACGGCACGAGCTTGCGGCTGAGTACCGACAGGTGTGGAACAGCACGATTACGCTTATATCACAAATCTCCGATATTATGGGAGACGACTTTATAACGTTTGAGGGCTTTGCCGAGTTACTCGGCGCGGCGGCTAAGGAGTGCCGCGTGGGACTTGTGCCGTCGTCGCTTGACAGCGTGACGGTCGGGGAGATTGACCGATTCAGGCGCAGCGACGCAAAGGCGGTAATCGTTCTGGGAGTGACCGACGGAGTTTTTCCGAGAAAATATATCGGAGAGGGGCTTATCTCCGACGCGGAGAGAGAAGCGCTGTCTCCGCTCGGAGTGGAGCTTGCGCCCACCGCGAATATGCGTCACGCCGAGGAACAGGCGCTCATATACAGCGTGCTTACCTCGTCGTGCGAAAAGCTGATTTTGTTCGCTCCCATATCGGACGGCAGGGGTAAGTATCTGCGCCCTTCGCCTGTGTTTGAGAACGTAAAAAATATGTTTAAAGCGGAGACGGGTATGCTTTCCAAAGAGGAAGAATTTGAGGGCGGAGAGGCAGTACTCGATTTTCTTGCGGCGAGAGCGGCGGCGGGGGCGTCGGATGACGAGCCTATCACCCGCGCGGCGCTTGACTATTTCAGCGAAAACGAGCGCTTTAAAAATAAGTTTGAAGAGATTGAAAATATGCTGGAGCGGGTCGGCAGACGTGAGCTTTTGTCCGAAGCCGAAGTGGAGCTTTTGTACGGAGAAACCGCTCGGTTGTCAGTCTCAAAGCTCGAAAAATACAATTCCTGCGCGTTTGCGTACTTTTTGCAGTACGGACTTATAGTCAGGGAGCGCGACCGCGCGGGCTTTGAGCCGAGCAATATGGGTACGGTTATCCACGCGGCTCTGGAGGGCTATCTGCGCGGACTTAAAGAGAGCGGCGCGGACTACGGAGAGATAAGCCGAGACGAATGTTTCGGAGCGGTCGCGGAGCTTGTTGAGAAGGCGGCAAGCGGCGACGAGTTTTGCGAAACATCGTCATATTACAGATACCTCGTTATGCGTATGAAGCGGATAGCGGGCGCGACGGCGTGGGAAATAGTGCGTTTTTACAGCCGAAGCGAGTTTCGTCCGCTCGGATTTGAGATGAGCATAGGCGAGGGCGGAGATTTGCCGCCTCGCGTGATTGAAACCGAGAACGGGCGCGCAATATTGGAAGGCTTTATCGACCGCGCCGACGCCGCCGAGATAGACGGAGAGCGGTATATGGCGGTCACCGACTACAAGCTGTCGGGCAAGTCGCTAGATTTGGAGCTTGCGGCGCGCGGACTGCGTTTTCAGCCGCTTGTTTACACCGATATTTTGAGGGAGCAGGGCTTTTCACCCGCCGCTATGCTGTATATGGCGACAAGCGACCCGATAACGAGGTTTGAGTCCGAGCCGACAGAGGAGGAACTGGAGCTTGCGGTGCGCGAGAATATGCGTGCGCAGGGCTGGGTACTCGGCGACGAGGAGGTAAGGGGCGCGCTTGACGCAAACCTGCTCGAAAAGCGCGGCGCGGCATTTATCAAGCAGCAGCGCTCTCTCAGCCGATATGAGTTTGACGAGGTTCTAAACTGCGCCGCACATAAGGCGGAGGAAACGGCGGAGAAGATACTCTCCGGCGAAGTCGAACCCAATCCGATAGTCATAGGAGAACACGACTCGTGTAAATATTGTAAATTTTCGGCGGTCTGCGGAATAAAAGACAAAAAGGTTGATTTTAAACGGTAAAATTCGCGGCTGCAAAAAGAGGTATTTCGGATATGGATAACGGAAAATCACCGCGTATATATACGGGCGCGGGAGACGGCGGCAGGTCGGACACCTTAAGTCAAAAGAATATTTCAAAGGCAAGTCCGATTTTTGAAGTCCTCGGTTCGCTTGACGAGTGTTCGGCGTTTTTGGGGCTTGCGCGGAGCAGTCTTGACGACGAGAGGCTGTGCGCCGATATTTTGAGGATACAAAAGCGTTTGATAGAGGTGTGCGGGGAGCTTGCGGGCGGCGAATGTGCGGTCTGTGAGTGCGATGTGCGCCGCGTTGAAGAAGCGATTGACGGCTACTGTGCGCTTTCGGGCGGCTTTTGCGGCTTTTCGGTTTCGGGAGCGACGGGCGGAGAAGCGGCGATAAACCTTGCGAGGACAAGCGTGCGCCGAGCCGAACGCGCGGCGGCGGCGATAGAGGTAACGCCCGAAATGAGAAAGTATATAAATCGGCTGTCCGACTTACTCTATGTTATGGCGGAGTATGCGGCAAAGATGCCGAAAACCTGATAAATATTAGGAGGAATATTTTTATGAAAAAGATTATCGTAACGATTTTGATGCTTTTGGCGGCATTGTCGGTAGGCGCGGTTGTGTTTGCGGACAGCCCCACCCTCGCGTTCCCCGGAGCCGAGGGCGGCGGAAAGTACGCAACCGGCGCACGCGGCGAGTCGGGGCAGAGCGTGGAGGTATACCACGTCAGTTCTCTTGCGGACTCCGGCGCGGGGTCGTTTCGAGAGGCGGTATCAAAGAGCGGCAGAGTTATAGTCTTTGACGTGAGCGGATACATCAGGCTAAACAGCGATATTTCGATAAACAGAAGCAACATTACAATACTCGGTCAGACCGCGCCCGGCGACGGCGTTACGATAACCAGCGGTTCGGTTATGCTGGGCGACGGCGTGGAAAATGTTATAATACGCTATCTCAAGGTGCGCCCGACCGACAACAACGGCGGTGAGCCTGACGGTATGGGCGGACGCTTTAACAAAAACGTTATATTCGACCACTGCAGTACCTCGTGGTGCGTAGACGAGCTTCTGACCTTGTATGCGGGACCCGTGAGCCTCGGCACTCCGGGCAGTAATCTCACCATACAAAACACCATTGGCTCCGAAAGCCTCAGAATGAGCAACCACGTCAAGGGTGCGCACGGCTACGGAGCGATATGGGGCGGCACAAACGCGAGCTATCTTTACAATCTTTTGGCGCATCACGACAGCCGCAGTCCGAGGCTTGACCGCGAGTTGCTCGGCACCGATGTTATAAACAACGTGATATACGATTGGGGCCAGACCAACTCGGCATACGGCGCAGACCCTTACGACACCTCCGAAACGTCGAAGCGCGGCTCCTATATAAACTGGATAGGCAACTACTACAAGGCGGGACCCGCCACCGCCGACAAACTGAAAACGCGTGTGTTTGACGTTACGTCTCCGCTTGAGGCGGGCGACCCCAAAACGCAGTTTTATTTTAAAGACAATTATATGAACGGCAGTCTTGTGACAAACTACAAAAACGAGAACTATGTCAGAAATTATCAAAACGCCGACCTGCTCGACGAGAAAATAGATATGGGCGAGTACGCGTTTGAAGAAATTCCCGCGGAGGAGGCCTACGAGTACGTTCTGAATAACGCGGGCGCGACGCTTCCGCGCCGAGACGCGACCGACGCGCGCGTGATAAACGACGTTAAAAACGGCACCGGACGCATAGTAAACAATGCGTCTGAGGTGGGCGGACTTATTCCCATCGAGGAGGAGACGCGCGTCTTTGAGGTACCGAGCGAGTGGCTGGAGGAAAAAGGACTTTCGGGAAAATCCGAGGGAGACATAATAAGCGAGGGCGAGTTTGCGGGCTATTCGGTCATAGAGGCGTATGTCAACGAATGGACTGAGGAAATGAGCAAGACCCCGCCGACAAATCCGAATATAGTTGTACAGTCTCCCGCTGTTTCGGCTTCGTCGAACACGATAGAAAATCTGACGGTCAACGGCGGCGAATGGACGGTAGTAACAGAGGGCGAAAAGGTGGAATACAAGGCGACCGGTATAGCCGTCGGCGGTAACGAAGTTGTAAAGATGGAGCTTTATGATGGAAATACAAAGCTTGGTGAGTTCGATGGAAATGTTATTGATACCGAGGTGTCTCTGCCCGCCGGAGAGCATTATCTGACTTGCCGTGCAATAAACACGCTCGGTGAAAAGGCTCAGAGTACCACGGCGATAGTGTATGTAAAGCCTTCCGCACCGTCGGGCAGTTATTCGTTTACCGAGATACGCGACAGCAGCTACAAGGGCTATGTCGGCAAGGGCGGCGCGTCGATGAACGACGACGGCGTTTACACGATTTGCGGTTCGGGTCGTATAACCACAAAGGCGAACGATAGTTGCGGATTTATGTATAAAGAGGTCAATGGCGACTTTGACGTGACCGTCAGGGTCGAGGAAATACCCAAGTTTGAAAATCAGCAGGTGAGCGGACTTATGGTTCGCGCGGGTCTTGCCCCGAACGACATAATGGCGATGATTGGAGACGGCTGGGTAAAGTACGGCGAGAATGCCAGGATACTGACCCGAAAGAGCGCAAAGAGCTCGTCTCAGGAAATGTATTTCAAAGATAAGAGCGGCGAGGCCGTTGACAATTCCGACGACAAGCACAGCAAGAGTATGCCGAAATATATGAGGATACAGAAAAGCGGCAACAGCTTGACTTTCAGCGTTTCAAATATGGGTATCGACTGGACCGACAACGACCGACAGCCCGTGACGATCGAGTATGACAGTCTGCCCGAGACGATGTATGTGGGTCTTGCGACCGACTCGGCAAGCGGTGTTTCGGTAAAAGAGTATTTCTCAACTGCAAAGTTCAGCAGGCTGTCGATCAACGGAGAGTACGACGTGGAGACTCCCGAGAGCAACGCTGTCCCGTTTTATGATGAGGAATTCGACAATGTCGAGTGGTTCTTTCCCTCGGGCAGCGGTCCAAAGAATCTGGCGGAGAAACCTCTTGACGGAAACATAGGAGATGCGGCGTTGTTCTGGAATGATTGCTACAGAAATTTTAAACCTCAAAGCGCCGGTGTTGTCAAAGCGACGGCTGACTTCTTCACCGTGACCAATCCCAAAGTTGACTCTAATGCGGGTGCGAGATTTATGCTTCAGGGTATAAACGATGCCGGCGAAACTGTCAAGATAAAGAGCGTTTACGCACAGCACGATCTGGGATTTTTCGAGGATTACGACGATACGCCCTCAAACCCGACGATCACTCCAACATCGGACGCCAAATATGATATAGAAAAGTGGTACAAGGTGGAGATGACCTTAAACTATGACACGGGCAAGGGAACGTACTCGTTTAAGCCATATACCGAGTACATCTCTTCCACCGGGACGTACAAAACGGGCGACTCGATATTTGATCTTGAATTCGACTTTGACACGAGCGTGGCGGTCAGCCAGTTGCACTTTGAGCGCCGGGGCGGTTCTGAGATGTATCTCGACAATGTCGGCGTAAGCGTTTACAAAAGGCCGATTTGGTTTTTGGAAGGTGGCAAGCCGACTGTCGACAGAGCCAAAACCGATACATCTGTGATTATCGCGTACTATGATGAAAGCGGTAAGCTGACAGACGCGCAGTATACCGCGGTCGCGGCGGGCGAAACAAAGAGCATAGAGCTGAATGTGCCGCTCGGAGCGTACAGCGCGAAAGCGTTTTTGTGGGATAAGAATATAAAGCCGCTCGGCTCTCCGCTGGAAATTGAGCTTAAATAGTTTGGAAGAAAAGGAGAAGAACAAATGAAAAAAAGAAAGGTCATAATTATTTGTGCAATCGCGGTTGCCGTGGCCGCCGTAATAGCTGTTTCGGCAATAATTTACCATAAGTTAAATCCGGGCGGAATCGAGGCGGAGAAGGTGGAGGAGTGGCCTGAGAACAAATATACGCAGGAGATAACTCCGCCTCCTTTCGGTACACCGGACTATGTGCTTGAAAACAAGAAAAACAAAAGCTATGCGATATTTTTTAAGGATATGACTCCCGAACAGAGCGAGGAGTATATCGAGCAGCTAAAGGCGGACGGCTTTGAGGAAACCGACGACGTAGGAGACGTGATAGGGCGCGCGTTCAAAAAGGGCGACGTTTTGCTCAGCGTCAGCGTTTCAAAGGATGTTATGGCGATATATATAATGAAATAGCGGGAGCTTGTAATATTTGCGAAATATAGGAATACGGTCAATATTCGTTATATTTTGCCAAATAATCCGTTAATTGTTTAAAAAACTTGACATTGACCCTATCGGGTGATATAATCAGGGCATAAAATTTTATATAGGAGGCAGTTGTATGTTAGCTACGATTGTTGTTGGAGTAATAATGTGGATAATCTCCATAATTGCTTGTTGGGGATTGTTTACCAAGGCGGGCGAGCCCGGCTGGAAAGCTATCATTCCTATCTATTCTACATATGTGATGTTTAAGCTTTCCTGGAAGGTAAGTATGTTTTGGGTTTGGTTTGTTTTGCTGTTTGCATCCGGATTTTTGTCGGGTTTCGACAATCTGGTTGCAGTAATAATTTCGCTGGTTTTGTCGATAGCCGGAGTAATCCTTGGCATAGTGTTCTATGTTAAGCTGGCAAAGGCATACGGAAAAGGCGGCGGATTTGCTGTCGGTCTGCTTTTACTCAATCCCATTTTCCTCTTGATATTGGGACTCGGCAAGTCAGAGTATGTAGGCGTACAGGAATAATTTTGTATAAAAAGACGACTCCGTTTTATATACGGAGTCGCTTTTACTTTTACGGTATTTTTTGCTTTAATTTTACTTTAGGAGGATAACAGAGTGAAAAAATCAAGTTTTATAGCTGTTCTTGTCGTTTTGAGCTTGCTGCTTACGCTTATCCCCGTGTCCGCGTCTGCGGAAAGCGCGCCGTCGGAATGGGCGGCGGAAGCCGTGGCGGAGGCGCTTGAAACGGGAATTTCGTGCGCGGACGCCGATTTTACCGCCCCGCTTTTAAGAGGGGATTTTGCAGAATACGCGTGCGAGCTTTTGGACAAAATGGGCCTCATAACACTGCAAACGCCGACGGAGGTATTTTCAAATCCGTTTCAAGACACAAATTCGCAGTATGTTTTCACCCTCTTTTCGGAGGGCATAATCAAGGGCGAAAGCGACGTCGAGTTTTGCCCCGACGACGATATAACAAGAGCGGAAGCGGCGACGATACTCGGCAGGATGGTGCGTTTCGCGGATATAAAGGAAACCGACGCTCAGATTACATACAGCGACGTTGACGCCGGCGCATATTACAGCGCCCCGCTTGAAGCGGTGACCAAAGCGGGCATTATCAGGGGCAAGGAGGACGGAACCTTTGACCCCGACGCTCCAATCTCGGCGGAAGAACTCATTACCGCCCTTATGCGCCTTAAAAACGCCGAGCGCGAGGATGGCGCAAGCTATGCGAACATATGCGACACAATGAAAAATCTCACGTCATACAAGCGCGGCGCGGGTACGGGTTACGACAAAACGGCTGCCGATATGCTGAAATCGAAGCTTGAAAGCTACGGATACGAGGTTTCGGCTGTTCCGTTTGAATTTACGGATGATGATTTTAACAAACAGCTTTCATCCGAAAATATTGTCGCGGTGAAAAAGGCTAACGTAAGCAATCCGGATATACTCTATATTTCGGCGCATTATGATTCGGTCTTTACAACAATGGGCGCAAACGACAACGCGACGGGCGCGTCCGCGCTTTTGGAGATTGCAAGGCTTCTCAGCGGCGTGTCCTCGGAGAGGGAACTGCGCATTGTGTTCTTCGGCGGCGAAGAAAATCTTATGCAGGGCTCCACTGCGTACAGCCAGAGCCTTTCGGAGGATGAGCTGTCGAGGAGCGTCGGCGCAATCAACATTGATATGGTCGGCGGTATAGACTGCGGAGAAACCGTTTTCAACACAATAAACGGAGTGGACACCGCGCTTTCAAAGGCAATCAATGAAATAAATCATAAAAATTATCGAATGAAAACAGAGGGTATGAGCGACCACTCCGCGTTCAGCCGCGTCGGAATACCCGCGACGGGTATAAGTCAGGATATGTGCCCCGTGGGATACCATACAATCCTTGACCGTATGGAAAACGTGGACGTTTCGGTTGTGCAGGAGGTATGCCAAAACGTATACAATACGGTTTTGGAGGTGCTGACCGCGCCTGAGGCGCAGTACAGCGCGCTCGCAAAGGAGCCTGCGGATTACGGCAAAGTTCATTCCGTAACGCGCGATATGCCGGTGTTCTTCGGTATGAAGCTCCCGTTTGTCGAGTCGCTTTTGGGAATAAGTTACGACGACATAGAGCCGCCCGTTTTGCTTGACGACGGAAGCGAGCTTCCCGAGTCGACATATGTTTACAATTCGCTTGTTTGGTTTGAAAACGGCGTGCCGTTTAAGACGCTGTTCAGGTATGATACATACGACAGTCTTATAGAGGTGAATATAAAAATGCAGGATGCCGGATACTCGCAGGATGAGGCAATTAAGATGATTTCGGCGGTTTACGGCGAACCCGTGCAGGATTACGGCGCGTATACCTGGGAATACCGTGACGCTCTCAAGTGCATAACGCTTATGCCTCTTGAGGACGGCGGGTATGATGTGTTTATCGACTGCGACAGAACGCAGGCTCCAAGCAAGATAGTTCCTGTTACGAACGGCAAACCCGACGGAACGTTTACAAACAGGGAGCAGGCAATATGGGAAGCGGTAGAATCGGTAATCCCTCCGGAGTATCTCGACCATATGAGTTCCATCGGATTTATCAACGACGGGCTGAAAGGCGTTACTGCAACGACCTCGATGACGGACGTTGACGGAAATTTTGATGCAAGCAAATATGCTATGAGCTTTGATTTATATGATTACACCGACAAGGACGGAAATTACACCGAATATAACTCTCTCATTCATACGATAGTACACGAGTTCGGTCATGTAATGGAATACAATAATTGGAACGGAACGCAAATTGAAGGTGACGAATACGGACAGCAGAAGCTGGAAAGCGCGACGGATTTGAGTATGCTGAAGCAGTTTTATGAAAAATTCTGCAAGTTGGACAAAGACGATATTTTCATAACGCCGCTTAAGTACACGGACAGATTTGTTTCCAAATATGCCGCGAACAAAATTGCCGAGGATTTTCCCGAAGTTTTTGCGGCGTTCGTATTGTCGGATAAGTCGTATAACACTTCAAACGCCGATGAACAAATTAACTGGATGTATACCGTGCCGACCCTCGTGGAAGTAAGAAGCGCCATACGCTCTCATATGGGACTTGAAGAGTGATGATGAATTTTCCGCGCTCCGCGCGGGGCGGGACGTCGAGGGCGCCGTCCGCGTCAGAACAAGCTACGCATACACGCTTTTAAAAATAAATTTTAGAAGCTAAGTAGCTTCGCTGGTCTTCCTTATCGACAAAAATCCATAGATTTTTGTCGAAGAGGAGCGAATACCCGAAAGCGCGGCTTTGCCCGAACAGGGCAAAGCAAGCAAAAAGGGTGTGTCGTGACGATGTACGGTGCGGCGCCCTCGACGCACTGCATTACATTTTGATTACAAATAACAAAAATCGTTGAAAAATATCGGGAAATGCGGTAAAATTAAAAAGGCAAAGCTGTAAGCGGCGGTGTAGTAAGCCGTCGGGTGTTATGCCGTCATCTCCGTGAAAGGAGGTGATTGCTATGGTATATACATATATTATGATGTATTTAATCACACTCATAGTGTTGATTTTGACCATAAAAAAATAACGCCCGCGTTATCTGTCCATTGGGCGTTATTTAAATAACCACTGATGGCATAACCCTTACGGCTTTGCCTCTCTTTATGTTTATTATACAACTTAATTTTATATTTGTCAACGGTTTATTATAAAAACACAAAACAGGTTTTATTTCAATATCCCAAATGTTTTAGCAGGGCGTTACAGCCCTCAAGAATATCGTCGTAGGTCTTATCGAAGTTATGGGTATACCACGGGTCGGCAATATCGCGCGGGTTTTCCGAAAAGTCGAGCAGGCGCATCACCTTATTTTCGGGGTCGTCGCCCAATATTCGCATAATATGAGATATGTTCATTTTTTCCATACCGAGGATAAAATCATATTTCGGGTAGTCCTTGCGCGTTAGCTGTACGGCGCGTTTCCCCGCAACGGATATGCCGTACTGCGCGAGCTTTTCACGCGTTCCGTAGTGGACGGGATTGCCTATCTCCTCGGTGCTTGTGGAAGCGGACGCGATAAAAAATTTGTTATCTATACCGCGCCGTTTTACAATATCTTTAAGTAAAAATTCCGCCATCGGCGAACGGCATATGTTGCCGTAGCAGACGAATAGTATTTTATTCATATTCTTCTCCGTTTAGCTATATTCTCGCAACGCCCGACTTGCGCGCCGCGTCTGCGACCGCCGCAGCCACGTTTTCGGCAAGACGCTTGTCAAAAACGTCGGGCACGATGCGGTCGGGGCGAAGTTCCTCGTCGGGAATGAGGCTTGCTATTGCATACGCCGCCGCCATTTTCATCTCGTCGTTTATATCGCTCGCCCTTACCGACAGTGCGCCCTTGAATATACCGGGGAACGCCATAACGTTGTTTATCTGGTTCGGATAGTCGCTCCTGCCCGTTCCCATTACCTTGACTCCGGCTTCGAGAGCTATGTCGGGCAAAATTTCGGGCACAGGGTTTGCCATTGCGAACATAACCGGATCTTTCGCCATTGTTTTTACCATTTCCGCAGTTACAAGATTCGGAGCCGAAACTCCCACGAACGCGTCCGCGCCGACGAGCATATCCGCAAGCGTTCCGCGTTTGTTTTCGGGATTGGTGACCTTTGCCATTTCCGCCTGAGCGTCGGTCATACCCTCCGCGCCCTCATAGAGCGCGCCGATTTTGTCGCACATAATCACGTTTTTAACGCCCGCGCTCATCAGCAGCTTTGTAACCGCTATTCCCGCACTTCCGGCGCCGTTTACGACAAGCTTTATCTCGGACATTTTTTTGCCCGCGACCTTGAGCGCGTTTATCATACCCGCAAGCACGATTACCGCCGTGCCGTGCTGGTCGTCGTGGAATACGGGTATGTCACACTCCGCTTTCAGACGGCGCTCTATTTCAAAGCAGCGCGGCGCGGAGATGTCCTCTAAGTTTATTCCGCCGAAGCTGCCCGCAATCAATTTTACGGTGTTTACTATTTCGTCAACGTCCTTGGAACGCACGCAGAGCGGAAACGCGTCCACGCCTCCGAACTCCTTGAAAAGCGCGCACTTTCCCTCCATAACGGGCATACCCGCTTCGGGTCCTATGTCGCCAAGCCCCAGAACTGCGGTGCCGTCGGTGATGACCGCGACAAGGTTGCCGCGCCTGGTGTATTTGTAAGACAAATCAACGTCCTTGGCAATTTCAAGACAAGGCTCCGCGACGCCGGGGGTGTACGCAACCGATAGTTGTTCGCGGTTTTTGACCTCGGCACGGGAGATTACCTCGATTTTTCCCTGCCATTCCTCGTGCTTTTTCAGCGCAAACTCTTTTTTATCCATAATAAGCTCCTTTCCGCCGCTTTGTACCCTATTAAAAAAACAAAAATTAAAAACCGATATAAGTATATAACAAGATATGCCGCCGCGTCAAGTGTTGACAACGGCGGCGGAGGGGAATATAATTAAAAAACGGGAGGCGGAATTATGATTATCGAGAATTTAAAAAATTACGGCGCGGACGTTGAAGCCGCCGTCGAAAATTTTGATTACGACGAGGAGAGTTATATTTCGGCGGCGCGTGCGCTTTTGAAAAATAAGAATTATATTGAGCTTTTTGATTTGATAAAAATCAAGGCATACGACTCGATTTTTACCAAGGCGCATAACTTTAAAGGTGCTTGCGCCAAGTTGGGACTTAATGAGCTTTGCGCGGCGTGCGACGGGGTTTTGTCCGCGGCTAAGGAAAAGGACGGAGGGCTTTGCGCCGAGCGCGCGGAGACGCTTCGCGCCGAATTTGAGCGTTACACGGCGGCGCTGAAATAAGGCGACGCTTTTGTGCCGCTGAAAATATGGTTCGATAACCCGCAAAAAAGCATAATCCCGACATACCGAAAGTATGTCGGGGTTATTTTGTGTTTGTTACGCGATAAATTCAACGTCTTTTTTCTTGTTGATAATGCTTTCTATATCGTCGTCATCCAAAACCTTAGGAATATACTTGCTTGTCATAATATGGTTCATTTTGTTTATATTGTTTTTATCCTTAAGAGCGTCGATATTGTCCGCGAATATAGTTGCGATAAGTCTTTTGGCTTTGTAATCGTAACGTTCTTTTTCGAGGCTTTGAAGATAATAACCGAGTCTTTGCATTTGGATGGCGTTTAGCTTATGGCTGCTGTCTCTTATGTAATGGCGAACGTCGAGAATTTTCATATCAACGACTTGCTCGTTGCTCGCCATATTTGCAATAAAACGGTCTATCTGAGCCATTACCTGAATTGCCTGAGTGAAAAACTCGCAAATATCGAAGCTTTCCTCCTCTAAGACAGTAGTCTTGGTCGGATTACCGAATTCCCTTATTTCCGGTATCATATGTTTGTCACCCCTTTCGTCCAAATCGTAAATTTTCCAATTATAATTTTTAATTTCGCCCGGAATACATCTTAAAAAATGCTTGGCGGCGCTTGACGTTTTAAAGCTAAGCGCCTTTTCCATTTCTTTTACGGCGACCGGTCGTCCGCGCAGCCCCTGACCCACAAAAAATTCGGTGTCTGTTAATAAATAACACATTTTAATACCTCCGTTCTTTGTTATGCTTCTATTTTATCAGACTATGTGTCCGTAAAAAAGGACAGTGAAAATTCAGCACTCCGCTCGGTGTTGCGGAGTGAAAATATATACCGAAATTGCCGCCCGTTTTAAATTGAGGAGTGGTAATATACAAAAGCTTTTTCGCATATATATGACTTATAAAAAAGTATTGGGGGCATAGTATGTGAAAAGCTATATAGAAGAGAGAACAATAGAGCTTGCAAACTACATAGTCGAAAATAGATGTACTGTGAGGGATGCCGCGAAGAAGTTCGGTATAAGCAAGTCTACCGTACATAAAGACATAACCGAGAGACTTGAAACCATAAACAAAAACCTTGCCGGAGCGGTCGCCGAGGTACTTTTGGAGAACAAGCAGGAGCGTCACATACGCGGAGGTATGGCAACCAAGGAAAAATACGCGCGCCGCGCGTAAGCACATAACAAAAAACAAACAACAGCCCCGCGCCCGCGCGGGGCTGTTGTTTGCCCTAAGACCGAGGATATTTTTTCGGCGCGCGTATTTATCGACAATTTAGGTATTGCATAATATATAAAAAAATGATAAAATAAACAATGTATGGCTTGGCGGCGGAGATTTCTGCCGATTCGAGCCGAGAGAAAAGCAAAGGAATGATTGCTATGGGAATAAAAGGAATGATTGAAAAGGTTATCGGCACCTACAGCGACAGAGAGTTAAAACGCATAACGCCGATAATGGAGAGCGTTTTGGCGCTCGATGAGAAAACAGCCGCGCTGAGCGACGCGGAGCTTCGTGCTAAAACTCCCGAATTTAAGGAGCGGCTTAAAAACGGAGAAACGCTCGACGATATTTTGCCTGAAGCGTTTGCCGTAGTGCGTGAGGCGGGAATGAGAGTGCTTGGAATGAAGCACTTTCCGGTTCAGGTATTGGGCGGAATAGTTTTGCATCAGGGCAGAATTTCGGAGATGAAAACCGGTGAAGGAAAGACGCTTGTCGCAACGCTTCCCGCGTACTTAAACGCGCTCACGGGCGAGGGTGTGCATATCGTAACCGTCAACGATTACCTTGCGAAGCGCGACAGCGAGTGGATGGGCAAGCTGTATAACTTCCTCGGACTTACTGTGGGACTTATAGTTCACGATATGGACAACAAGGCGCGCCGCGAGGCATATGCCGCGGACATCACCTACGGAACGAACAACGAGATGGGCTTTGACTATCTGCGTGACAATATGGTAATTTACAAGGAAAACAAGGTTCAGCGCGGTCACGCTTACGCGATAGTGGACGAGGTGGACAGTATTCTGATAGATGAGGCGCGAACACCGCTTATAATTTCGGGTATGGGCGACAAGTCCACAAACCTCTACGAAACGGCGGACAAGTTTGCAAAGGGTCTGCGTTTCAGGAAGGTGGTCGAAACCGACGCAAAGCAGGAGGCGGAGGAGGTTTATACCGACGTTGACTACGTTGTTGACGAAAAGGCGCACACCGCCACCCTTACGCCGTCGGGCGTTAAAAAGGCGGAGCAGGCGTTCGGCGTTGAAAACCTCACCGACCCCGACAATATGACGCTTTCGCACCATATAAATCAGGCGATAAAGGCGAACGGCGTTATGAAACGGGACAAGGACTACGTTGTACGCGACGGACAGGTTATCATAGTAGACGAGTTTACGGGTCGTCTGATGTTCGGCAGACGTTACAGCGACGGACTGCATCAGGCTATCGAAGCCAAAGAAGGCGTTAAGGTCGAAAACGAGAGCAAGACGCTTGCGACCATTACGTTTCAGAATTATTTCCGTCTTTATAACAAGCTGTCGGGTATGACGGGTACCGCTCAGACCGAGGAGGAAGAATTCCAGGAGATTTACTCGCTTGACGTAATCGTTATTCCCACGAACAAGCCTCTTGTGCGTCAGGATTTGCCCGATTTGATTTACAAGACCGAAAAAGAGAAATTCAATGCGGTAATAGATGAAATTATAAAGGCGCACGAGAAAGGCCAGCCGGTCCTTATCGGCACCGTTTCGATAGAAAAGTCCGAGCTTTTAAGCTCACTGCTTAGGAAAAAGGGAATTAAGCACAACGTCTTAAACGCGAAGTTCCACGAAAAAGAAGCGGAGATAGTCGCGCAGGCGGGTCAGCGGGGCGCGGTTACGATAGCCACCAATATGGCGGGACGCGGAACCGATATTGTGCTGGGCGGAAACTCCGAGTTCCTTGCAAGACGCGAAATGGAGCGCCTCGGATACGACGGCGCGATGATAAATCAGGCGATGGGCTTTGCGGAAACAGACGATCCCGAAATTTTGGAGGCGCGCGCAAAGTTTTCGGAGTTGGAGGACGGATTTAAAAAGGAACTTGTTCCCGAACAGGCGGAGGTGCTTGAGGCGGGCGGCCTTTATATAATAGGCACCGAGCGCCACGAGAGCAGACGTATAGACAACCAGCTCCGAGGCCGTGCCGGCCGTCAGGGAGACGTAGGCAAGACGAGATTTTTCCTGTCGCTCGAGGACGATTTGATGCGTCTTTTCGCGTCGGATAAAATTTCACGCATAATGGATATGGTAGGCTTTGACGATGGAGAAGCAATCGAGAGCAAAATGGTATCGAACACGCTCGAAACCGCACAGGCGCGCGTTGAGGGCAGAAACTTTGACATCAGACGCCACGTTTTGCAGTATGACGACGTTAACAACCAGCAGAGAGAGATTATATACAAGCAGAGAAATCAGGTGCTTGAAAACGAGGATTTGAAGGAAACCATCCTTTCTATGATAAAAAGCACGGCTCTTGAAATCGTCAGAAGAATTGCGGGCGACAAGCCGCACGCCGAGGAGTGGGATATGAACGCCCTGCGCGACAGTGTGGCGGCGGAGTTCGGCGCGGTCGACGAGGGCGCGCTCGTGTTTAACGAGTACGACATTGACCATATGACAATCGAGAGTCTGGCGGACGAAATCTCCGATTATGCGGCGGCGAAGTATGATGAGCGCGAGGCGCTCTTCGGCGAGGACGAAAGCGGCGGCAAGCGTATGCGCGAGGTGGAGCGCGTCGTGCTTTTGCAGGTTGTTGACCGCAAGTGGATGGACCACATCGACAATATGGAGCAGCTGCGCCAGGGAATAAGCCTGCGTGCTTATGCACAGCGCGACCCGGTGGTTGAGTATAAATTTGAAGCTATGGATATGTTCGAGGAAATGATTGACTCGATAAAAGAGGAAACCGTGATGTATCTGTTTCACGTTGTTCCTCAGGCTCAGGTACAGCGCGTTCAGGTGGCTAAGCCGACGAGCGAGAGCGCGGGCGGCGACGGCACGGTAAAGAAAAAGCCGATTGTCAAAAAGGCAAAGGTCGGCAGAAACGACCCGTGTCCCTGCGGAAGCGGAAAGAAATATAAAAACTGCTGTCTGGGCAAGGACGAAGCGTAGAAAAGAGAAAACCGATAAGAGTGAAAGAGGAGTGATTTGATGTTAGAGTTTGACGAGTATCGTCTGAAGCTGGACGGTATGAAAGACAGCATTACCGAATTGAGGGATTCACTTTAACATAGAAAAGACGAAAACCGAAATTGAGGAGCTTGAAAAAAAGACCGCCGAGCCCGATTTTTACAATGATATGAACAGCGCGGGCGCGACGCTTCAGCGTATAAAAGGACTGAAAGACAAGATTGAGCGGTTTGACGCTCTGTACTCCGAGTGGGAGGACGCTAAAACGCTTGTCGCTCTCGCAATCGAGGAGGACGAGGACGATTTGCTCGGCGAGATAACCGAGAGCGTAGACGCGGTGGAGAAAACGCTTGAAGATATGAAGCTCGAAACGCTTCTTTCGGGTCAGTACGACGCAAACAACGCGATTTTGACTCTCCATGCCGGCGCGGGCGGTACAGAGGCACAGGACTGGTGCGAGATGCTGCTTCGTATGTATACGAGGTGGGCTGAAAGACGCGGCTTTAAAATAGAAACAATCGACTATCTCGCGGGTGAAGAAGCGGGCGTTAAAAGCGTCACATTTGAAATAGACGGTCTTAACGCATACGGCTACGCCAAGGCGGAAAAAGGAGTTCACCGCCTGGTGCGTATTTCTCCGTTTGACGCGGCGGGCAGACGGCATACCTCGTTTGCGTCGCTTGAGGTCACGCCTGTGCTGAGCGAGGACGTTGAAGTAAACATTCGCCCCGAAGATATAAGGGTGGACACCTACCGCAGTTCGGGCGCGGGCGGACAGCACGTCAACAAAACCGAGTCGGCTATACGAATAACCCACTTGCCGACCGGCATAGTCGTCACCTGTCAGAACGAGCGCTCGCAGCACAAGAACCGCGATATGGCTATGCGCGTGCTTTTGTCAAAGCTTGCCGAAATTGCGGAGCGTGAGCAGAAAGAGAAGATAGAGGATATTCAGGGAGTACAGATGGAGATAGGCTGGGGCAGTCAGATACGCTCATATGTTTTCCATCCGTATACAATGGTAAAGGACCACCGCACAAACTATGAAACCGGAAACATAACAGCGGTTATGGACGGAGATTTGGACGGTTTTATCAACGCGTATCTGAAGGCTAAATCAAGAGGAGAGTTGTAATGTTTGAAAAGTTATCGTTTGTCGAGGAACGTTATGAGGAGCTGAGCCGCCGTATAAGCGACCCTGAGGTAATTGCCGACCACGACGTTTGGCAGAAGCTCTGCAAGGAACATTCCGACATAACGCCTATCGTCGAAAAATACCGTGAATACAAGCAAAATAAAGACACGCTTGACGAGGCAACGGAAATGCTCCGCGAGGGCGGTCTTGAAAAGGAGTTTCGCGAAATGCTTGACGACGAGATAAAGTCGTCGAAGGAGAACATCGAGCGAATTTCGGAGGAGCTTAAAATTTTGTTGCTCCCCAAGGACCCGAACGATGACAAGAACGTAATCGTTGAGATACGCGGCGGCGCGGGCGGCGACGAGGCGGCTCTTTTCGCGGCGGACTTATTCCGTATGTATTCTATGTATGCGGAGTCGAAACGGTGGAAAACCGAGGTCTTGTCGTCCAACGAAACGGGTATAGGCGGATACAAGGAAATATCCTTTCAGATAACGGGAGCCGGCGCGTACAGCAGGCTTAAATTTGAGAGCGGAGTTCACCGCGTTCAGAGAATCCCCGAAACCGAGTCGGGCGGAAGGATACACACCTCGACCGTAACCGTGGCGATTATGCCCGAAGCGGAGGAAGTTGACGTGGAGATAAATCCCGACGATTTGCAGATAGACACATACCGCAGTTCGGGCGCGGGCGGACAGCACGTTAACAAAACCGAGTCGGCTATACGAATAACCCATATCCCGACCGGACTTGTGATAACCTGTCAGGACGAACGTTCTCAGCACAAGAACCGCGAGTCGGCGATGAAGATGCTCCGTTCGAGGCTTTATCAGATGAAGGAGGAGGAGCAGGCGGCGGCTGTTGCGGCGGACAGAAAAAGTCAGGTCGGAACGGGCGACCGAAGCGAGAGAATAAGGACGTACAACTATCCGCAGGGTAGAGTTACCGACCACAGAATAGGACTGACCCTGTATAAAATAGAGCAGATAATGAACGGAGATTTGGACGAGATAATAGACGCGCTCATAGCCTCCGACCAGAGTGAAAAGCTGAAAAACGAGGCGTGATTTTATGGAGTGCGGAAAAATTGAGCCTGAGAGGGTCAACACGAGAATTTTAAGCGCGTCCGAGGTTTCGGAGGCGGCGGAGATTTTAAAAAACGGCGGCACGGTGGCGTTTCCCACCGAGACAGTCTACGGCTTGGGTGCAAACGCGCTTTCCGAATCGGCGGTAAAAAGAATTTTTAAGGCAAAGGGTCGTCCGTCCGACAACCCTTTAATTGTGCATATAGCCGACATTGAAGAGGTCGAGCGTCTGGCGGAGGAAATACCGCCCGCCGCGCGTCTTTTGATGAATGAATTTTGGAGCGGACCGCTGACGATTATTTTAAAACGCAAGAGCGTGGTACCCGACGTTGTGACCGCGGGACTTGATACGGTGGGTATAAGGATGCCGTCCGAACCGCTTGCGCGGGAGCTGATTCGTCTTGCGGGCGTACCCGTCGCCGCGCCGAGCGCGAACATTTCGGGCAGACCCAGCCCCACCACGGCGGCGCACGTCATTGATGATATGGACGGCCGCGCCGACGCTATCCTTTGCGGCGGCGACTGCGGCGTGGGCGTGGAGTCCACCGTTATAGATATGAGCGCGGACGTGCCGACGATACTTCGTCCGGGCGGAATCAGCGCGAGCCGTATAGAAGCCGTAATAGGCGAGGTCAGGAGCGGGCGCGGACTTTCGGAGAGCGAAGCCCCAAAGTCTCCGGGTATGAAATACCGACATTACGCGCCCCGCGCAAGGGTGGTAATATACGGCGACCCGTCGGAGGTGCGCGGAGAGAACGTCGGAGTTATGGCGTTTGAGAGCCACACGGCTGAATTTGAGGGTATGCCGCTCGTAAGTCTCGGAAGTACGCCGCAGGACGCGGCGAGGCGGCTGTTCAAAGGACTTCGTGAGTTGGACAAGCTCGGAGTCGACGTGATATTTGCGCCGCAGATACCCGACGGCGACGACTGGGCGGCGGTAAGAAACAGATTATATAAATCAGCGGGTGGAATATAGATATGAAATATCTTTTTGTATGCACGGGAAACACTTGCAGAAGCCCTATGGCGGAGGGTATTTTTAATAAGCTTGCCAAGGAGCGCGGCTCGGACGACACGGCGAGCTCGGCGGGGATTTTCGCGGCTGAGGGCGGCTCGGCTAGCAAAAACGCTGTTGACGCGCTCGCGGAGACGGGCGCGGATATAAGCGGACACAAATCAAGGCGCGTCACGCCCGAAATGCTGGCGGAGTATGACGAGATTTTAACGATGACAAAATCTCACGCAGACGTTCTAAAGGACGCACTGCCACAGTTTGGGTACAAGATAAGGACACTGTCCGAGGCGGCGGGCGGCGGCAGAGAGATTTCCGACCCGTTCGGCGGGGACCTCGACGCTTACCGTGAGTGCCGTGACGAGATAGAAAGACTTGTTGAGAAGCTGTGGGATAACAAATGATAAGGTATGATGTTTTAAGGCAAAAATATATAAAGGCTATGAGCGAGATAGAGCGGGAGTGCTTTGACGACCCGTGGAGCGAAGAAATGCTTGCGGGTGAGCTTGATAACCCGCTCGCGTTTTACGTTGTCGCGCTCTGCGGCGAAAGGGTGGTCGGCTATGCGGGGATGCACAAGGTGCTTGACGAGGCGTATATAACGAATGTCGCCGTGACCGCCGACTTCCGAAGGCGCGGGATAGCGGATGCGCTTATGGAGCATTTATTCGGTGAGTGCCGAGACAGCGGGATAGACTATATAACGCTTGAGGTCAGGGAGGACAACACGGGCGCACAGCGGCTTTACGAAAAAAACGGATTTGAAATGTGCGGACGGCGGGTCAAATATTACGGTGGTGTGACCGACGCGTTGATATACTCGCGTTACGGACTTTTAAAATGAATTTACGGAGGACGGGGAAATGCTTATTCTCGGAATTGAAAGCTCGTGCGACGAAACGGCCGCGGCGGTTGTCCGCGACGGCACCGAGGTTTTGTCAAACGTGATAAATTCACAGATTGAAATACATAAGGAGTACGGCGGGGTTGTACCCGAAATAGCGTCGCGCAACCACATCAAGAACATCAGCGCGGTGATAGATAAGGCACTGTCGGACAGCGGCAAAGCCATCTCCGAGATTGACGCGGTGGCGGTGACCTACGGTCCGGGGCTGGTCGGCGCGCTTTTGGTGGGAGTTTCGGCGGCAAAAGGGCTTGCGTTTGCGGCAAAGAAGCCGCTTGTCCCCGTGAACCATATAAAGGGGCACATCTGCGCCAACTATATTGAAAATCCCGATTTCAAGCCGCCTTTTATATGCCTCGTTGCGTCAGGCGGACACAGCCATATTGTTCTGGTGAAGAGCTACAGCGAGTACGCTCCTCTTGCGCGTACCTTTGACGACGCGGCGGGAGAGGCGTTTGATAAAGTCGCGCGCGTTATGGGGCTGGGGTACCCCGGCGGACCCAAAATACAAAAGTGCGCCGAGGGCGGCAACCCCGAAGCGATACGTTTTCCGCGCGTTAAAATGGGTGAGCGGGGATTTGATTTCAGCTTCAGCGGACTTAAAACCGCGGTTATAAATTATCTTCATACCGCCGAGCAAAAGGGGGAGAAGGTAAACATCAGCGATGTTGCCGCTTCTTTTCAGGAGGCGGTAGTTGATACGCTCAGCAGCCACCTTATAGACTGTGCGAAGCTGTACGGCGTTGAGAGAATCTCGCTCGCGGGTGGAGTTGCGGCGAACGCGCCTCTGAGAGAGCGTGTCTGGCGGCTGGCGCGGGAGAACGGTATGGAGTTTAACTGTCCTAAAATGGCGCTTTGTACCGACAACGCCGCGATGATTGCGTGTTGCGGATATTACGAATTTAAGGCGGGCTCCGTCGCAGACCTTACGCTGAACGCCGTTCCGTCTCTGCCGATTTAGCAAAAAGAAAATCCACCCTATATGGGTGGTGTGAGATAAAATAATATAATCAATAATTTTATGACAGCGCGTCGGACAGGCGCGGAAGGAAAAAGGGTATAACCGAACGGGGCTTGCGAATATTCTCGGAAAGTCGCTGCGTACAATCCAAAAGTACGAAAACGGCAAGATAGAAATTTCAATCAGTATGCTGAATGAGCTTGCAAAGGCTCTTGACACTACCACGACTTATTTGCTCGGCTACAAAACCGAAACGGTGAAACCGCAGATAACCACGTTTGCGGATGTTGCGGCAACTTTATTTGAACTTGAAGAAATATCGGGACTGAAATTTGAAATTGACGTGAAGCGCCCGCCGCGAGATGATAAGTGGGAATGTTCCATTACATTTGACGGAAAAGCTAAAACGGAACTGAACGCCGATATGTGCCTGTTCCTTGAGGATTGGGCGGACGCAAGAGAGAATTATTCAACGGAGCAGTATGATGATTGGAAGGATAAGACGCTTGCGTATTATTCGAGATTGGCGGTAGGTGAACAGGCAGACGAAATGGACGATAATGCGATAAAAGTAAAAATCGTTTCGGCGGATTTATAAAGTATTGTGGAATGAATTATTATAAATTTCCACAAAAAATATTTACAATCTTCGTGGAGTATGATACAATTATACTTGCGACATACTATACTTGTTCAGGCTTGCGCTTCGCTGAAAGCGCACGCTTTGGTTTTTCATACCTGAACAAGTAATTGTATGAAAGTGTGTCGCAGCATTAAATCAAGGTGGCGTTTTTGGAGTGCGCCGCTGTAGATTTAGGCGGCGCACTTTTTGCATTATAGATAAATTGGGGAGGTACATATAAATGAAAAAACGGATTTTGAGTTTGGTATTGGTAATGGCAATGCTGTGCGCGTTTATGCCGTGTATCGCACAAGCGGCTTCAAGTGGTACCTGTGGCGCGGACGGCGATAACGTGACTTGGACGCTTGACGATAACGGTACGCTCACAATAAGCGGCGAGGGAGATATGATGGATTATGTTCATGATTATCCTTATTACTATTTTGCGCCTTGGCACGGCAGCCATTCAAATATTACAGAAGTTTTAATAGAACAAGGTGTAACGAGCATTGGCGACTGTGCGTTTTTCGAATGCGACAGCTTAACGAGCGTCACAATACCCGACAGCGTCACTTCCATTGGTGATAAAGCGTTTGACGGCTGCTACGGCTTAACAAGCGTTACCATACCCAACAGTGTAACAAACATTGGCGATGATGCGTTTTACCAATGCTATAGCTTAACGAGCATTACCATCCCCGGCAGCGTAACAAGCATTGGCGATGATGCATTTTGCTACTGTCGCAGCTTAACGAGCGTCACGATACCCGACAGCGTAACAAGCATTGGCGATGATGCATTTTGCTACTGTCGCAGCTTAACGAGCATTACGATACCCGACAGCGTCACTTTCATTGGTAATGGGGCATTTTCCTATTGCGACAGCCTAGCATGTATTACGCTGCCTGGCGGTATAACAAATATCGGCGATGAGGCGTTTTACAACTGCACGAGTTTAACAGACGTATATTACGGCGGGAGCGAGACTCAATGGTATGAAATTGACATTGGATACTATAATGACTGTTTAACCGATGCAAATATACATTACAACAGCTATATGAAAGACGACGGTACGGTCGGTGAGTATGAGCCGCCTGTTGAGCGGACAATATCCGCGTCATTCTCCGGCGGCTACGGTATTGTATATGACGCAGATGCGGACAGCTATAATATGAGCAGCTTTACGCTTACTGCAATACTTGAAAATCTGTATATCAGCGGCGACGTTTACCGTAATGATTTTTTGGCTAAGAACGTGACAATGAATATAACTCTGCCGCAGGGTTTCAGCTTTGCTCCGGATTCAACGGTGAGCGAACGCAGCTATGATATTGGGAATATTGATTATCGCATAGCAGCAGACGATACAATATATCTGCAAAAACCGTCTGCGGGAACAGCTACAATTAAAGTGCGGATTACCGGCGATAATGTAAAAACAGCGGACTTTACATATGATATTGTGATAGACCGCTATGCTTTTGATGTGGATATTTACCGCGCAAATTTCCTTACAACATCGACTCTCGGGAATACAATGGAGGACACATATTTCAACCTTCCCAAATCTCCGAGTCAGGAACTGCACAAAGCCGGAAAAGAATGCGGAATGGATGGCACAACGGGTGCGTGGAAGCTTTTGATGGATACTATGGACACATTGGATAATCCTTCAAGCATTGCGGACTATGTCTTTGAGGAAAAAGATATGTACGAGGCAATCATTATGAGTATGTTTGAAAGCTCGGTCAATTTTAAGGTTATGAGCTGTATTAACAATGATATAACCAAAGATACAAGAAATTTTGAGAATGACGTCACATCAATGATGAAAAATATGTATGAATACGACGGATTCAGCACGCTTGATTTAACAAAGCTTTCAAAAGAGGAAAAGGACAACTTATTTAAAAATT